>CAZFEC010000001.1:0-223673 GCA_964517435.1 uncultured Bacteroidia bacterium
GTACCGTTGCACGGAGAGCTGTGGCAGGTGCTGCTGGCGATGCTGCTCTACATCAGCACCGGTCTCAGTTTCGGGTTATTGATCTCAACCGTTGCGCGTTCGCAACAGGTGGCCATGATGCTGGCGCTGATCGCCACCATCCTGCCGACGATTATGCTCAGCGGGTTCATCTTCCCGGTGGAGAGCATGCCGCTCATCTTTCAATATGTATCACAAATCGTACCGGCGACGCACTTCCTGGAGATCATCCGGGGCATCATGCTGAAAGGGGTAGGGCTGGATCTGCTCTGGCGGGAAACCCTCTACCTGGTGGCGTTGACCCTGCTGCTGCTGGTCGTCAGCGTACGCAAGTTTAAAACGGTGATGGAGTAGTCATGCGGCGAGTATTCTATCTGATTCAGAAGGAATTTCGTCAGATCCGCCGGGAGAAGGCCTACATCGCCATCATCTTCCTGATGCCCTTTATCCAGCTGGTGATACTGGGACACGCCATCACCACCGATGTACGCAATGTCGGTGCCGTGGTGGTCGATCACGACCACTCCACCTTCAGCCGCCGGGTGGCGGACGCCTTGACCAGCGGAGACACCTTCCGCCCGCTGGGAACGGTGGCCTCGGAGCAGGAAGCGCGGGAGTTGCTGGAGCGGGGAACCGCCACCTTGGCGATCATCCTGCCGCCGCACTGCGAACGGGATCTCATCCAGGGCAGACAACCGGCGGTCCAGCTGCTGCTGGACGGAGTCGACGGTAATTCCGCCGGGGTGGCGCTGGGGTACCTGCAGGGCCTTTTCGCCGGCCTTATGCGGGAGTGGCTGCCGCAGGCGCCCGGCCTGGCCCGGCAGGCGGTGAATCTACACCTGGTGACCCTGGAGCCCCGTATGTGGTATAACGCCACTCTCATCAGCGTCAACCATATCGTGCCGGGCATCCTTGCGGTGTTGCTGACGATGATCACGCTCTTCCTGACCGCGATGAACATCGTGCGGGAGCGGGAAATCGGCACCATGGAGCAGCTACTGGTGACGCCGGTACGCGGCTGGGAGCTGATTCTGGGCAAGGTGTTACCATTCGTGCTGCTGGCCTTTCTGTTGCTCAATGTCGGGATAGTCGCCATCTGGCTGATCTTCCGGATTCCCCTGGAGGGCAGCCTGCTGTTACTCTATACGATGTCGCTGCTTTTCATGCTGAGTTCGCTGGGCCTGGGGATTCTGATCTCCACGCTCGCCCGCACCCAGCAGCAGGCGATGTTCATCGCCTGGTTCTTTTCGATTTTCACTATCCTGCTGTCGGGATTCTTCATTCCGATTGAGAACATGCCGGACGTGATACAATACCTCACCTACGGCAACCCGCTGCGCTACTTTATGACTGTCGTGAGGGGGATCTATCAGAAGGGCAGTGGAGCCGCCGCGCTGCTGAACGAGGTGGCCGGCATGGCCGTCATCGCCGCCGTGACGACTTCGCTGGCCGTGGCCCGGCTCAGCAAGCGCATCAAGTAATGCACGTATCACAGCGCAATCTGCCTTCTGAATCTCGCTCCTGAAAAGACTTGCGGATGCGACGGCGGTGGTTCACTTTTTCAGCGCCGGGGAGGAAAACAGCTATGAATCACACAGAACTGAGCGCCGCGATCAACGAACTGCGGCGTGAACGCAACGCGGTAATCCTGGCGCACTACTACCAGGAAGACGCCGTGCAGGACATCGCCGACGCGACCGGCGACTCCCTGCAGCTGGCGGTCGCCGCGCGTGATACAGATGCCGACGTAATACTTTTCGCCGGCGTTCACTTCATGGCTGAGACTGCCAAGATTCTCAACCCGGACCGCACCGTGCTGCTGCCCGACCTGGAGGCGGGCTGTTCGCTGGCGGAGTCCTGCCCGACCGCGGAGTTCGCGGCTTTCAAGAAGCTGCACCCGGACCACCAGGTACTCACTTATGTCAACTGCACAGCGGAGATCAAAGCGCTCAGCGACATTATCGTCACCAGCTCCAACGCCGAGAAGATAGTGCGCTCACTGCCGACGGACCAACCGCTCATCTTCGCACCTGACCGCAACCTCGGTGCCTGGCTCAGCCGCAAACTGAACCGGGAGCTGCTGCTCTGGGACGGCGCCTGCGAAGTGCACGAGATCTTCGACCTGACGAAACTGCGCAAGTTGAAAGCGCAGCACCCCGACGCCCCGGTGCTGGCCCATCCGGAGTGCACGGCGGAGTTACTGGCGGAAGCGGATTTCGTCGGCTCCACCGCCAAGCTGCTCCGTCGGACCGTGGAATCCGATGCCACCCAGTTCATTGTCATGACGGAGCCAGGTATCATCCATCAGATGCACAAGCTCGCTCCCGGCAAGCGGTTCATTGAAGTGCCCGGTCGCAAGGACGGCGAGGAACTCCCGCACAATTACTGTTCTCACATGCGCCTGATCACACTGGAAAAAGTGTATCACACTCTGCGCGACGGCAAACCCGAGATCACCCTGCCGGGCGAATTGCTCGCAGCCGCCCGGCGGCCGATCGAGCGCATGCTGGAATTCTGAGCATCGTTGCGAAACCTGCGCGCCTGCGGTGGAACACTTTCAGGCACTGGCTGTTTCTCGTTCCTTAAGAAATCGATGACTACCCCGGGTACGATTTGATCTTGAATCGTGCCGGGTGTGCGGATATATTAGAGCTTCATTGACAAGACGTCATTTCGTGGCCAGTGGGCCACTCCTGATCATTTGAAAGCAGATTTCGAGTATCCTTTATAGCGATGGGAGGATTATGAAAGCCATAGTCTGTATGAAACAATGTCCGGACACTGAGTCCAAGATCACTTTGAATCCCGATAAAACCGGTGTGGAACGCGGCGATTTCAGCTACATCATCGGTCCCTATGATGAATACGCCATCGAAGCCGCGCTACAGCTGAAGGAGGCGGCCGGCGAGGGTGAGGTGGTCCTGATTTCCGTCGGCGATGCCAGTATTAAAACCACTCTCCAGAAGGGGATGGCGATGGGCGCCGACCGTTCGGTGCTGATCGAAGTGCCCGCTTACACGGGCGACGCCTTTACCACTGCCCGTCTCCTGGCGGCGCAGCTGCGGGAAATGGAATACGATGTGATCTTCTTTGGTAAGCAATCCACCGATGACGACAACGCGCAGGTTGGCGCCATGGTCGGGCAGCTGCTGGAACTGCCGACCGTCACCGCCATTGCCGAACTGCAGCTGAACGGAACGGAAGCGGTGGTGGAGCGCGAGGTAGAAGGCGGGCGCGAAATCTACAAGGTGAACCTCCCCGCCGTCTTTACCGCGGAGAAGGGCCTCAACGAACCGCGCTATCCCTCCCTGAAGGGCATCATGCAGGCCAAACGTAAGCCGGTGGACACCGTCGCCGGCGAAACGCTGGACGCCACCACCGAGCAGCTGGGCTGGAGCTATCCCCCTTCGCGCGCGGAGGGCAAGATAGTCGGCGAAGGCGCGGAAGCGGTACCGGAGCTGGTGCGCCTGCTCAAAGAGGAAGCCAAGGTCCTCTGACCGGGCTTTCATGGTCACAACACTCTACTGGAGGAATCAATGTCATCGATTTTGATATACCTTGAAACACAGGACGGCAAGCTGAAGGCGAACGCGGCGGAAGTCGCCACCGCCGGACGGGAACTGGCCGCCGCTCAGGGTAAGGAACTCTACGCCGTCGCCGTCGGTGAGGCTGATCTGTCCGAGCTGGGCGGCTGGGGCGTTCCCAAGGGCATCAACCTGACCGGCGCTGACCTCGATCACTACTCCGGCGACCGCTGGGGTGCCGCGCTCAAACAGCTGGTCGATGAAGTCGACGCGGACACCGTGCTGATGCTGGCCAGCAGCCAGGGTCGCGACCTGGCCCCCCGCCTGGGCGCGCTGGCCGGTGTTACCGTTGTTGCCGATGTGATACAACTGGAAAACCAGAACGGCGTCGCCGTCGGTCTGCGGCCGGTGTTCGCCAACAAAGCGCAGGTCCTCGTCAAACCAATCGGCAACCTGGCGATATTCACCCTGCGGCCTAAGGCCTTTACACCCGTACCGGTGGATCCGGTCGCCAGCGAGATGGAATCCCGGGCTGCGGCCGCGGCTGATGCTCGCGCCATCGTGGCGGAGGTGGCGGTGGCCGCCGGTGCCAAGATGGATCTGACCGAGGCGGACGTTATCGTCTCCGGCGGCCGTGGCATGGGCGGTCCCGAGCGTTATGACATCCTGGAGCAGCTGGCGGAACTGCTGGGCGGCGTCGTCGGCGCCTCCCGCGCCGCGGTCGACGCCGGGTGGCGCCCCCACAGCGACCAGGTCGGCCAGACCGGTAAAACGGTCGCGCCGACGCTCTATATCGCCTGCGGCATCTCCGGCGCCATTCAGCATCTGGCTGGCATGTCCTCTTCCCGCTTCATCGTCGCGATCAATAAGGATCCGGATGCGCCGATCTTCAAGGTAGCCGACTACGGTATCGTCGGTGACCTCTTTGAGGTTGTACCGGCGCTCCAGGGCGCTTTGTAATCCGTCAGGAATAAGGGGGCTGCGTAGCCCCCTTTTTTAGAGGAGCTGAGGCATATATTATCCTGGAGACTATATGACTGATGGCTTCGATCTGAAGGGTGAGTTAGCGGCGCGGGGCAATTCCCCGCTCAGAACCGTTCTGCTGCTGGCGGCACTGCTGACGATACTCTATTTCTTCTTCACCAGCATTGGGATGATGGGCAGCGCCTTCAAGCTGTTCGGCAAGGGTTTTACCCGTGTGCTGTTCGATCTGGTCTCCAACCCCTTCAATGGCCTGCTGATCGGAATGATGGCCACCGCCATTGTACAAAGCTCCTCCACCACGACTTCGATGATCGTCGGTATGGTCGGAGCGGGTGCACTCAATCTCAATCTGGCTATCCCGATGATCATGGGCGCCAATATCGGCACGTCGATCACCAACACCATCGTCTCCATCGGCTTCATCAACCGTTCGGTCGAATTCAAGCGCGGCTTTGAAGCTTCGGTGGTGCACGACTTCTTTAATATTTGTGTAGTGCTGCTGCTCTTCCCGGTGGAGATGGCCTTTGGCCTGCTGGAGCGAATCTCTCTCTGGATGGGAGCAGTGTTCGAAACTTTCGGCGGCGCTCACCTGATGAACCCCTTGAAGCTGATAACCAAACCGGTTATCAATCTTGTATCCAATCTGGTACACGATAGTGGCCTGCTGCTGCTGCTGATATCATTGCCGCTGCTCTTTTTCTCCCTGAAATATCTGACCGTCGTACTTAAGAAACTGATTATCGGACGCACCGAAATCTGGTTCCAGCGGCGGCTTTTCCGCAATCCCCTCTACGCCTGGCTGCTGGGTCTCATTGTAACCGTCCTGGTGCAAAGTTCCTCGATAACTACTTCGCTTATAGTACCGATAGCCGCTTCCGGCATCCTCAACCTGTACCAGATACTTCCCTACACCCTGGGCGCTAATATCGGCACTACCGTTACCGCCATCCTGGCGGCGTTGGCCACCGGGCAGGTTGCCGCTATCACCACCGCCTTTGCGCACCTGATGTTCAACATACTGGGAACAATCATGATCTGGCCGCTGAGAATTGCGCCGATCTGGCTGGCACAGAAACTGGCCGGCTGGTCGCAACGCTCCAAACTGATTCCGCTGTTCTACCTGGCGCTGGTCTTCTTCCTCCTGCCCGGTTTGAGCATCTATTTGATGAGGTAAACATGTTCAAGGAATTCAAGAAACTGTTTGAGAAGAGATCGCTGCTGGACATCGCGCTGGAACATTCCCTGAAGATGCTGGTCGATGTCAAGGAGATGTACGACATGGCGGTACCCGCCCTCCGGCAGAACGACGCTCCCTGCAATCCGGTGGAAATCCAGAAGCGGGACAAGGTCATCAACCGCTACGAACGGCAGGTACGTCGCGATGTTTATATCCACCTGGTGATGACGGACGACCCTGATCGATACACACCGCTGGTACTGCTGAATATCGTCATCGACATTGAACGGATCGGCGATTACGCCAAGAATATCGTGGAGTTGGCGACCTGGTATCCGGCTCGTCTTTCCGGCGGCTCTATGGAACCGGAGCTGGAGAAGCTGGAGCAGGGGGTCGGCGATTTCCTGGGGCAGGTTCACACCGTTTTTCGCGATTCCAACGCTGACCTGGCTGAAGAACTGCTGAACAAATTCACCGGTATCGGGCAGACCTGCGACGAACTGGTGCGCGAACTGATCTCATGCCGGGAGTGTGAACTCACGCCCAGCGAAGCGGCCGCCACCGCCGCCTACCTGCGTTTCCTCAAGCGGATCAACGCCCACTGCATCACTATCGCCACCACCGTCGTCAATCCCTTCGACCGCATCGGTTTCTACCACGACTGACCGGGAGAGAAAAGGGGAGCATCAGCTCCCCTTTCGCTTTCGGTATCGCTGAGTGGGAATGATG
The DNA here is from genome assembly GCA_964517435.1 of uncultured Bacteroidia bacterium. Classification (GTDB taxonomy): domain Bacteria; phylum CAIWAD01; class CAIWAD01; order BS150m-G50; family BS150m-G50; genus BS150m-G50. The sequence goes on from CAZFEC010000001.1 coordinate 6,433, forward strand.
TTCCCAACCCTTTGTTAAAGTTCTACTCGAAGCGTAGCGTACCCCCGCAGCGGCGCGCCGGGATAGTAGCAGTTCTCACCCGCCCACGCATCGTAGTACCCACCGGTCTCATATTCGACATTCAGCAGGTTCTTGAAGTGGACCGCCAGCTGCACCTGCTGGAAAAGCTTCTGCGGCAGGCTGTAGTGCACGTCCAGGTTGAGCAGCGCGTAGGCGTCGGCGCGGCGTTCCTCCGACTGGGTGAAATCGAGGTACTGGCTGCCGACATACTGCCAGGCGGGGGTCAGGGTCAGACCCGCCAGCGGTTGCCAGGACAGCTGCAGGTTGCCGGTCACCGCGGGAAACAGGGGTAGGATCTTTCCGGCCAGATCGACAGCCGTACTGGTATCGCTGGCCCAGTCATATTCCCAGGTTGTGAAAACCACCGCTTCGTTGAGACTCCAGCAGAAGTTGCCCCGGCCGGAGAACGCTTCGCTCATTTTGAAACCCGCTTCCAGCTCCACTCCGGCGTGGAGAGATTCAGCGACATTGCCCTTCAGGGGCGCGTTACCGTCGTCATCCAGATCGCCGGCGCTGACGATCTCGTTGAAGTAACTGGTGTAGTAGGCATTGGCCAGCAGGAGCCAGCGCGGACTCTGCCACTGCAGCCCCAGCTCGTAATTCCAGATCTCCTCCGGCAGCAGGTTGGGATCGTTCCACCGGCGTCCGCCGTCACTCGTGGTGGTGTAGCTGCCGAAGAGCGGCCGGGCGCCGAGATCGTCCGGACCCTGCCAGCTGTCCCAGAAGTCGCTGTCGGAAGGCTCGCGGTAGGACCTGCCCACGCCGGCCCAGAGGTTGAAGGCATCGGTGAACCGCCAGAGTGCTCCGAACTTCGGCTGCATCAACAGCTCCTCGACGGTGAAATCATTCAACAGGTCGTCGTTGAAGTTGGCCACCGCCAGTTGATCAAAGTCATACCGCTTGTAAACCAGCTGCAGGTGCCCGGACAGTCGCAGATGCTCCCCGGCCTGGAATTCGTCGGTGATGAAGAGACGCGAGTTGATCTTGCGGCCGTTGTAACGGTAGTAATCACGCGCCACTGCCTCACCCTCCGGAGCGCCGCAGCTGGCCCAGAGCACGCGCCCGTGGTGCCGGCTCCGAAAACCGTAAGCGTCCAATCCGAAAATCACCCGTCCCCACTTGGTACCCTTGATGATTTGCGAGATCATGCCCGCCTGCTGCTTGGCTACTACTTTGCGGCGGATGAAGTCCGCCTCTTCCACCAGGTTGCCCGTACCGTCGGTAAAGGGGGTGAAGCCGAAGTCCTCCAGGTCTTTCCCCTCCTTCAGATTCTCGTAGTAGCCGTCCCCCTTGATGTAGTAAAGGCGGCTGTCGAGTTGGAAACCGCTGCCCAGATCCCTCAGTAGAATCAACTCGAAGTGCGGCTGGCTGAAGTGATCGATGGAATTCTCGTAGTCGGCGTAGTCGTTCTGGCGGCGGTCCTCGGCGTAGAGGGAAGCGGGAATCGCGTTGAAAGCCTGCTGTGATTCTTCAAGGCCGCCGTAGGTGTTGAAGGTGATTCTACCGTCGGTCAGGTAGCGGGTGCCGCTCAGGAAGTAACTGTACATTTCCACGCCAGCGCGATGCCGGAACTCGTCCGTGCCCAGGGTAGAGAAACGGACGCTGAAGGCGCGATCCCTTTGCAGACCGCTGTTGTAGCCCCAGGCGTAGCTCCGGTAGTTGAAGGAACCGGCGCCCACACTCAACCAGCCGCCGCTGCTCTCCTCGCCGGTGGCGGTGCGCATGTTGACCGTACCGGCGAACTCATTACTGCCCAGAAAGGAGCTGCCGACGCCGCGCACGATCTGGATGTCATCGAGACTGCTGCCCAGGTCCGGCATGTCGACCCAGTAGACATAATGATCTTCCGGATCGTTGAGCGGGATGCCGTTGATCATCACACCGATCCGACGCTGATCGAAGCCGCGCATCTTGATATCGCGGTAGCCGAAATCGCCTCCGGAATAGGAGAGCACGGTCAGAGCGGGCGCTCCCTCCAGCAGCCCGGTGAGGTCCTGGGCGTAATTGGTCGCCTCCAGTTGCGCCCGGGGGATGTTGGTGAAGCCGGCGGGGCTGGCCCCTCGTCGCAGCCGGTTGGTGGTGATCACCACCTCCTGATTCGGCAGGATACGCGGCGACAGACGCCAGATGCGTCCGTTGCTCTCCGGTATCCAGATCTGCACCATCTGCAGCTGGTAACCCAGATGGCTGATGCTGACGGTGTAGCGGTTCGGTTCAAGTCCGCTCAGGCTGAATGCACCCTCCGCATCGGTTACGGTTCCGGTCCGGCTATCCTGTAGCCAGACATGACAGTTGCCCAAAGGCTGCCCGGTAGCTTCATCCATCACCCAGCCGGTGAAATCCACCGCCTGGGATTCTATGTAGAAGCCGAGCAGCAAGAGCAACACAAACCACTGTTTCATGAGAAACCTCGCATTTTGTGTTACAAATGACATCGAGTCTGATCTTGGCACTCGGGTCGGATCAAGTAACCTTCTTTACGGGTAAATTGCCAACTCTGCATACGGTAAGCGTCGCAACCACTGGTTTCTCTTTTGAATTGGAGATGCCGCAGCCTATTTTTCAGGACGATTCCACAAGTTACGTGATACATCCACCGTGCACTCATGATACGACTGACCGATATCCGGCTCGCTTTCCCCGACAAGGTGCTCTACCGCGGTATCAATCTCCATCTGCTGCCGAGGGCCCGTTGCGGGCTGGTCGGTGACAATGGGACCGGCAAGACCACCCTCCTGCGCCTGATTCTGGATGAGATGTCTCCCGACACGGGACAGGTATGGCTACGTGCCGGTTTGCGGATCGGCTACCTGCCGCAGTCCTGGCAGGGTGACAGCGAGGGGAACCTGCTCAGCTGGACCACCAGCCGGGTGGGTGATCTCAAGCGCACCGAAAAGCGGATCGCGGAGCTGCACCAGTTGCTCGCCGCCGCACCGGAAGAGTCGCTGCAGACAGCCTACCTCAAGGAACTGGGACTGCTCCAGGAGCAGTTTGAGAGACGCAACGGCTACTTTCTGGAGCACAACGCCAAGGTAATCCTGCGGGGGCTGGGCTTCCGTGAACGGGATTTCCAGCGCCCGCTGCAGGAATTCTCCGGGGGCTGGCGCATGCGGGCGGCGCTGGGCCGGCTGCTGCTGGAGGATCCCGATCTGCTACTGCTGGATGAGCCGACCAACCATCTCGATCTGCCGGCGCTGGAGTGGCTGGAACGCTACCTGCGCAGCTTTGACGGCGCTCTGCTCGCCATTTCCCATGACCGTTTCTTTCTCGACCGTACGGTGAACCTGATCCTGGAACTCGCCCATACCGATCTGCGTCAGTGGCCGGGGAATTACAGCAACTTTCTGCGACAGAAAGAGGAGGAGCGGCAGCGGCGCCTGGCTCTGCGTGCTCAGCAGGAGGAGAAGATCACCGAATTGAAGCGCTTCATCGAACGCTTTCGCTACAAGGCTTCCAAAGCGGCGCAGGTGCAATCCCGGGTCAAGATGCTGGAGAAGATCGAACTGGTCGAGGTGGAACGGGAGACCGCCGGCATTCACTTTCACTTCCCGGCGGCGCCGCGTACCGGCGACTGGGTCCTGCGCGTTGAGCAGCTCGGTATGCGGTACGGCGATCTGGAAGTCTTCCGGGACTTGAGCTTCAATCTGGCCCGCGGTGAAAAGGTCGCCCTGGTTGGCGCCAACGGGGAAGGGAAGTCCACGCTCAGTCGGCTGATCTGTGGCATTGAGCAACAGGCCGGCGGTGAGCTGGTCCTCGGGCACAACGTCCTGCAGAAGTGGTATTCGCAGGACAGCGAAGAGCAGATGAATCCCGACCTTACCGTTCTGCAGGAGGTCACCCAGGTGGCCGGTCGCCGCACCCAGACCGAAGTGCGCACCCTGCTGGGCAGCTTTCTATTCAGTGGCGACAGCGTCGACAAGAAGGTGGCGGTACTCTCCGGCGGGGAGAAGAGCCGCCTGGCCGTCTGCAAGCTGCTGTTCGAGCGGTCGAACTTCCTGGTTCTGGACGAACCGACCAACCACCTCGACGCCAAAGCGCGGGGAGTGCTGATGGAGGCGTTGCGCGCGTTTCAGGGCGCGTTGTTGATCGTCTCGCACGACCGCTGGTTTCTGGACCGGGTGGTCGAGCGGGTGCTGATGATAGAACAGGGGATGCTGCTGGACTATCCCGGCAACTACACGGAGTTCCTGTGCTGGCGGGAAGAGCAACTGCAGGCGGAAGCGACGGCGGCGGCAGACATGGTGGTGACCTCAGAACAATCCGTTGCCGCCTTATCTCGCAAGGAGGAGCGCAAGCTGCGCACGCAGGAGAAGATCGAACGCCGCCGCTATCTGCGCGGTTTCAGCGATGCCGTCGCCGCGCAGGAGCAGGAAATCGAACGGCTGAACCTGGAGCTGGGCCGGGTCGAGGAGAAGCTGCTGGACCCGCAGGTTTACGAGGATCAGGAGCTGTTGAAGAAATACCATCTGAAACACAACCGGCTGCGGAGCGAGAAGCAGTTGGCCGAAACGGCCTGGAGCGAAGCGGTCGACCGCCTGGCGGCCGCGGAACGGGAAGTGGCCGCCGCGGCGGAGGGTGAACAGTCCCCGCCGTTGACGGGAACGGACGTGAAGGGAGGAGAGTGATGAAGAAAGTGCTGTTGTGGATTGGTTTGGTCGGGGCGGGGGTGTTTCTCGTCATCATGCTGATGGGTGTGCTGGCGTTGCGCAATCTCGGCAGCGGCATTCAGGTGGAACCGAACAGCCTGCTGACGCTTGAGCTGGATAGCGCGATGCCGGATTATGACGCCGGTTCTCTGCGGACCTGGTTCGGTTATCCGCAACCGACGATCACCAGTCTCGTGACCGTTATCGATGCGGCCGCCGCGGATGATCATGTCAGCGCCATTCTCCTCGAAACCGACCGGGTCGGCGGCGGTTGGGCCGGGTTGCGGGCCGTCCGCAACGCGCTGGCGCGCTTCCGTGCCACCGGCAAACCGGTCTATGCCTACCTGCAGATGACGGTCGACCAGGGTTACTACCTGGCTTCGGTTGCCGACAGTCTCTGGCTGACCCATTCCGCCAGCGGCGGCATTTTTCTGCGCGGCATTGGCTGGGAGCGTGCTTATCTCAAGCAGCTTTTCTCTAAACTGGGTCTGCGCTTCGAAGTACTCCACGCCGGCGACTACAAGGGCGCCTTCGAGAATTTCGCGCGCGAGAGCATGTCCGGTCCGGTGCGGGAAAACCTGACCCGTCTGCTGAAAGATGTCTCGGAGGTTTACATCACCGAGATCGCTCGTGACCGGGGCATCGAACCGGAACAGCTGCGAGAATTGCTGCGCGAACGGGAGTCGCTGTTTATCCACGGCGAGGAAGCGGAGCAACTGGGGCTGGTGGACGGGCGCCTGGACCGGGTGGCGCTGGCGGAGCGGTTGCGGGAACTCTCAGGCGACTCTCCGCGCCTCGACTTCCAGGAATACCTGAGTACGATCGATGTAGATCAGTGGCGGCGTCTCCGGGAACAGGTGGCGGTAGTGCACCTGGAAGGAGTGATCACCACGGGATCGGATCTGATCTCCCAGGGTGAGAGCAATATCGACAGTGATACTTTTCTACCGCTGCTGGAAAAGCTGCGGGAATGGGAGCAGGTGGCCGCCGTGGTGCTGCGTATCAATTCACCCGGCGGTTCCGCCGCGATTTCAGAAGATATCTGGCGGGGGGCGCGCGCCGTGGCCGGCGCTAAACCGCTGGTGGTTACACTCGGAAACGTCGCCGCCTCCGGCGGCTACTACATCGCCTGCGCGGGGGATTACATCATCGCGCAGCCCAACACCATCACCGGCTCGATCGGCGTGGTGGGCATGCTGCTCGACGCCACCACCCTCCTGGACTGGGTGGATGTGAACTACGAACAACTGAGCACTTCTCCGTATCACAGTCTCGGCCATCCCGCTTTCGGGCTGGCACGCCGGCAGCGACGTCAGATTGAAGCACTGCTGGGCGACACCTACCTGGAGTTCAAGGAGCGGGTGGCCGCCGGCCGCAACCTGACGCTGGTGGAGGTGGAGCAGGTAGCGCAGGGGCAGGTCTGGTCCGGCCGGCAGGCGGTGGAGCTGGCGCTGGTGGACAGTCTCGGCGAGCTGCCGGATGCGATCAATCTGGCGGCCAGGCGCGCCGGCCTGGATCCGTCCGTCACTGCCGTCGTGCACTATCCCGCACAGAAGGGGTTTCTGGAGTTGATCACCGATCTCGATTTCCGCTCGCTGGTCTGGCCGGACGCCTGGTCGGAAGTGGAGACAGCGCTGAAGCAGGAAGAGGTCGATCTGTTGCGGGAGCTGCTGCAGACCCGCCTGATCTGGAACCTGGAGTGAGGGAAGTGGCAGGGCGGCTTCAGTTGGAAATAGTCGGGTGCTGTTTCTTCCAGACGAGTGAGGCGATAATCGAGATCAGCAGTACCACGAAGATAGTCAGCAGTGACGCCATAATCGGAATCTCGTAAAAGCCGCTGATCAGCAGCTTGACACCGATAAAGGTGAGAATGAAAGCCAACCCGTATTTGAGGTAGTAGAACACCTCGAGGATGTCCGCCAGCACGAAATAGAGTGCCCGCAGACCGAGAATAGCGAAGATGTTCGATGTGTAGACGATGAAGACATCCTCGGTTATCGCGAAGATCGCCGGGATCGAGTCGAAGGCGAATACTACATCCGAGACCTCAATCGTCACCAGCACCAGTAGCAGGGGTGTCGCCACCAGGCGTCCTTTCTGGCGCGTGAAGAATTTCCGCCCGTCGTAGGCACCGCTGATCGGCAGGATGCGCCGCGTCCAGCGCACCACGAAGTTGTCCTCGGGATGCTCGTTCTCATGCGCGTGCAGCATGCGGTAGCCGGTAAAGACCAGGAAGGCGCCGAAGATATAGAGCACCCAGTGATACTGATGGATCAGCGCTCCCCCCGCGAAGATCATGATGCTGCGCATGATGATGGCGCCGATGATGCCCCAGACCAGCACCCCATGCTGGTAGCGCGCCTCCACCCGGAAATAACTGAAGATCATGATGAAGACGAACAGGTTGTCGACGCTGAGTGACTTCTCCAGCAGGTAGCCGGTGAAGAACTGCAGAGCCTGTTCGTTGGTGAAATCGGGATGCAGATAGATGCCCAGATTGAACAGCAGCGAAATGGCGATCCAGAAGCAACTCCAACCCAGTGCCTCCTTGATCGAGATCTGATGCGGATTGCGGTTGAAGACAATCAGGTCTATCCCCAGCATCAGCACGATGAAGGCGTTGAAAATTATCCAGAACCAGATACTCTCGAGCATGCAGGACCGTCTGTGTGAAGGTTTTGGTCTGTGAAAAGGCCGGGCGCGGATTGTGGAGCGAAACCGGCATTACGCTGCTGAGCATTACGCTACTGAAGTGAGCGTATCTAAGAAATACAACCGAACGCAGGATAGCAAGGGAAGAAAACCGCCGGACAGGCGTCAGGAGTGGCAGCTGCCCGGAGTAGGGCCGCCTCAGCCCCGGCTGGTACTAGTTATCGCGCGACTGCTCTTCGGCTCGCGTTTCGTTCGTCGCCGGCGAGCTTGAAACGGAGGATGGACTGCCGGTGCCGCCGCTGTACAACTGGCGCAGGATCGCTCTTATCTCCTGCAGACGGCTGCTGACCAGATCGGAGAGGTCGGGCGACGCCTCCGCCTGGAGCGCGGTGTTGATTTCGCTCAGTATCGGTTGCAGGCGCTGCTCCAGGTTCAGGCCCATCCGGCGCAGCGCGCGATCGCGCGATTCGGCCAGTATCTGACGGTCGAACACATCCTCCAGCTGCACCAGAAAACGGCAGGCATCAGGCCGCTCGGCCGGAAAGGGGCTGATCTGCAGGCTGACTAAAGTGCGGGGCGCATTCCCTCCCGGTTCCAGCCAGAGGTCGTTCAGCTCAAACGGTTGTCCAGTGCGTACGCAGATCTGGAAGCCCTGGTGCAGCGGCGTATCACGCAACTGCGGGAATCCCTCGAACAATCCCGGCCCGTGCATCAAATCGGGCGGCGCGCCGAGCAGCTCCCGGGCCCGCCCGTTCACGTGCAGCACCCGGCCCGATTCATCGAGCAGCAGCAGTGCACTCGACACCTGCTGCAGCGAACGGCGGTTGAATTCTTCCAGGATCTGCAGCTGCTGGGCGTCCCAGGTGAGTTCGGCGCCGGTGCGATGCAGGATGTCCCGCAGGCTGGCCCGCTGTTGCGGTTCGATGTAGTGATCGGCCATTTCGTCTTCGAAGAAACGCAGGCGCCGGTTGAGCGCCTTATCGACGCTCTGCCGGATATCGGTCATCGCGAAGGGATGGACGATGTAGTCATCCGCACCCAGGCGGATCGCTTCCACCGCCGTCTGGATGGAGCCATAGTTGGTCAGTACGATCACCGGAATGGTGAGATCGACCGCCTTGATGCGTCGCACGAAATCGAGTCCCTTGATACCGGGCAGATGCAGGTTGGTGAGGGCCAGATCGCAGTTGCGCTTCTGCAGCGCCTGTAACGCCTCTTCGCCGCTGCCGTAAGCGGTCACCTCGTAACCCCAGTTTCTGAAGACATCTTCCAGCACGTCGCGCTGGTTGCTCTGGCTGTCGATGATAAAAATGCAGAAGCCGCGTTCCGTTGTCGCTGGATTCAGCTCCTCCACCTGGCGGCTCTCCAGGTCGCTGCTCTCCGCCGGGCTCGCCTCCACGCCGGTACAATCGATGAACTCGCCGGGCGGCGTCTGCGCGACTATCTGGCCGGGACCGCGGCGTTTGGCCTGCAGCAGTGCCTGGTCGGCCATCCGCACCAGGTCCCGCGCTTTATACTCGCCGGGACATTGCACGACCATCCCCAGCGACAGGGAAAGCGGGGCGTGGCTGCCGCCCAATTCCAGCTGTTTCACCCCCTGCCGGATGCGGTTGGCCACCAGTATCGCTCCGTTCAGGTCGGTATCGGGCAGGAGCAGTACGAACTCGTCGCCGCCGTACCGGCCGGCGCTGTCGATATCACGTAAGGATTCCTGCAGCAGGGCGGGGAGCATCTGCAACACCTGGTCGCCGGTCTGGTGGCCGTAGGTGTCATTGTAGACCTTGAAGAAATCGAGATCGAGCATGATCACTGCCAGGCAGCTGTTCAGACGCTGCGAACGAGTGATCTCCAGCTCCACCCGTTGCAGCCAGGTGTTGCGCGACATCAGGCCGGTGAGATCGTCGTAGTGGGCGCGACGCGTGTTCTGGCGGATCTCCAGCGCCTGCGCCAGCGCGATGGCCGCTTCCGTCGTCATCTGCATGATGCGGCGCATGTTGGCTTCGGTCAGCGCCGGTTCGCCGGGATTGAAGAGATGCAACCGGCCGATGATGCGATAACCGTAGAGCAGTGGAATCACGATCACCGATTTGAACTGCGGGATCCGGGCCAGGAAGTGGTAGGGATGATCGGAGCCGAGCTCCCCGATGTTCTCGACCAGCGTGCCCCGCTCGCGGTGGAAGAATGAGTCGCCGCTGCTGCGTTTCAGGTTAACCACCAGCTGGTCGAGCACCTCCTCAACCAGACCGCGGGCGGCGAAAGTATCGTAACCGCGGTTGAAGTCCTGGAAGACTGTCAACAAGCCGAGATCGGTCTGCAGCAGCTTGAGCCCCAGGCTGAGCGTGAGGTCGACCAGTTTGTTGAAATCCCGGGTAGAGTTGAATACCCGGAGAGTGGTCACGGCTTCCGGTTGCGAGAAACCGGCGGCGCCTGGCTGTTCGCACCAGAGTTCGTCCGTCAGCAGCGCGGTCAGTTCCCGCAGGAGTGATTGCAGACGCTCGGCGGCGGGCAGACGCAGACGGCCCTGCCGGCAACCCGCGCACAACACCCCCCTGACCTCGCCGTCTCCCAGCGGCAGCAGGATGGCATCGGTCAGTTCAGGGCGAACCAGGGCGATGCCTTCCGGCAGCCTGCCGGCGGTCAGACGTAGAATATTCCCCTCGCGCACAACCTGGCCGGCGGCGCTTGTATCCAGCGGGCAGCGGGCAAAGCGTGTGATTTCTGCCGGCAGGCCGGTGGCGGTACAGAGGTGGAGGATCTGTTCCTCCCGGTCAAACCTGAGGAGGGAACCGGTCTGCGCGCCCAGCGTTTCCAGACAGAGATTCAACAGAAGATGGGTAAGTCGATCGTGGAGTTGAAACCGCTCTTCAAGACGGTCCCGTTCGATCAACCCTGTTTGTGGATCCCCCTGCTTTTGCCTGCTGTCGTCGTTTCCATTACACTTCTTCATCACCTTTCTCTTTATCCCGGAATCCCAGTTTCATCATCTTCGAATAGAGGGTACCCCGGCTGATCTCCAGAATTTTGGAGGTCTTGGAGAGGTTCCAGTTCGTCTCATTCAGACAGTGCTCGATCAGAGCCCGCTCCGCTTCCTGCAGCGTGCGCGATTTCAACTGCAGCGTCAGTTCGTTGTGGTCGCGCTTATGCACCACCTCGCCGGAGAGATCGCTGAGGGAGATCTTGCGGCCTTCCGTCAGCACCACCGCCCGTTCCAGGACATTGCGCAACTCGCGGATGTTGCCCGGCCAATCGTAGTTCACCAGCGCGTTCATCGCCGATTTGCCGACGGCGTCGATCCGCTTCTTCGTCTCCTCGGCGAACTGGGAGAGGAAAAAATCGACCAGCAGCGGAATATCCTCGCGGCGCTGACGCAGCGGCGGCACATCTATCGGTATCACGTTGAGGCGATAGTAGAGGTCCTCCCGGAAGGTTTTGTCCCGGATCAGTTGCGGTAGGTCCTGGTGCGTCGCCGAAATCAGCCGCACGTCGACCTTGATGGACTCAGTGCCGCCCACCCGTTCGAATTCCTGTGTCTGCAGCACCCGCACCAGCTTGATCTGTGTATGCAGCGGGATGTCGCCGATCTCATCCAGGAAGAGGGTGCCGTCACTGGCCAGCTCGAAGCGGCCCTTGCGCTGGGAGACGGCGGATGTGAAAGCGCCTTTCTCGTGGCCGAACAGCTCCGACTCCAGGACCCCCTCGGAAAAGGAGGCGCAGGAGGTCTTGATGAAGGGCTGCGACGACCGGAAGCTGAAGTAATGTATCACATGCGCGAGCAGCTCCTTGCCGGTGCCGCTTTCGCCGGTCAGCAGAATGGAGGAGTTGCTTTTGGCGGCGGTCGCCACGTTGCGAAAGACGTCCTGGATGGCGGTGGAGTTGCCGATGATGCTGTCGAAGCCGTACTTGCGGCTGAGGTCGGGCAGGAAGAAGTTGCGGTCGAGAAAGACCTCTTTCTCGCTCTCGATGCGCCGGATGCTGCTCAGCGCTTCGTCCGGGTTGAAAGGCTTGAGGATGTAATCCCACGCTCCTTTGCGCATCGCCTCCACGGCGCCGTCGACGCTGCCGAAGCCGGTCAGGACGATCACCTTGATGGAAGGGTAGAGGTCATGGACCATGCTGAGCAGTTCCATGCCACCGATGCCCGGCATCTTGAGGTCGGTGATCATCAGGTCGTAATTGCCGTTTTCCCGTTCCAGACGATCCAGCGCTTCCTGTCCGGTGGAGGCGGTGGCAACCTGGTAGCCCTCATCCCGCAGAACATCTCCCATCGACTCGAGCATGTTGATCTCATCATCGACCATTAAGATCTGAAGTTTGCTCTCAGATGACATGCATTACTCCTGGCTATTTGAACGGAATCTTGACGGTGACGACGGTTCCCTTATCCAGCTCGCTGTCGATATGGAGGCTGCCGCCGGTACGTTGAATGATTGTATGGGTGAGGGAAAGGCCGAGGCCGGTCCCCTCGCCGGGTGATTTCGTGGTAAAAAACGGATTGAAAACGCTGCTGATCTCTTCCGGCGAGATGCCGACGCCGGTGTCGCCGAACTTGATATTGACCATGCTGTCGACGACGCTGGTCGAGATGGAGAGCGTGCCGCCGCTCGGCATCGCCTGGGTGGAATTGAGGATGATGTTGAGAAACGCCTGTTTCAGCTGGTCCAGGTTCAACATCAGCGGCTTGAGCCGGGCGAAATCGGTTTCGAGGGAAATGTCATTGACCAGCAGCTCTTTCTGCACCAGGTCGAGCGTATTCTGCAGCAGCTGGTTGATGTCGACCGGTTCCACCTCCGCTTTGGAGATGCGGGAGAAGCTGAGCAGGTTCTCGATGATGCGGCGGGAACGCTCCACCTCCGACTTGATGATGCCCAGATGCTTGCGGATGCTGTCGTTGAAGTTGAGTTCGTCCCGTTCCACACAGCTGTTGATGTAGTAAAGCGAGGAGTTGATGATCCCAAGCGGGTTGCGCAGCTCATGCGCTACGCCCGCGGACAGCTGTCCCAGCCCCGCCAGCTTCTGGCTCTGGATGACGGAAAACTCCATCCGCTGCCGCTCGCTGATGTCGCGGTAGAAACTCTGCAGTACCTGCCGCCCCTGGAACTGGGTGACCAGGGCATCATACTCCACCAGGATCTTGCGACCCTCGGCATGCAGAATCGGAATGTTGTCGTACTTGCCGGCACCGCTCTTCACCGCCTCCTTGAAATTGCGTATCGCCGCATCCCGGTAGTCATCCGGACGCAGGTCCCAGATACACATCGCCAGCATCTGCTCCCGTGAATAGCCGAACAGCTCCAGCGTGTGCTGGTTGACATCGACGATGCGGCCTTCCTTCACGTCGGTGAGGATGATGGCGTGGCGGGAGTTATCGAACAGGTTCCGGTAGTTCTGTTCCGTCTGCAGGATCTCGCGGCGCAGCTCCACCTCTTCAAGGTAGGCGGCGATCTGACCGGCGAAGAGACTGAGCAGATCGATCAGAGCCGAATCCGGCATCAGGCGCCCGCGGGGGTGGTCCAGCAGCAGGAAACCGGCCGTCTTCCGCGGCTGCCGCAGCGGCAGCACCAGGTGGTGCTGATCGGTCCAGATGAAGTCAGCCAGCGGCACCAGGCCCTCCCGTTCGTGTATCACGAAGGCGTCCTTTTGCCGGCCGCTGCTCTCAGCGATCTGCAACAGTTGCGGAAGGTTGATGTTCTTGAGCAGCAGGTCCAGTTCTTCCTCGCCGAGACCGGCGGCATAACGCTCGCGGATGCCGTCCTCGTCGCGCAGCAGGATGACGGCCCGCTGAAAGGAATGGGACTGGACGATTTTGGCGGCGATCACGCGCAGTTTGTCGTGGGAGGTATCTTCCTCCTGCATCAGGCTGGTGGTATCGACGATCATCGAGAGCTTCTGGCGCGTGAAGGCCAGCTCGCTGCGCTGCCGTTCGATCTCCGTTTCCAGATCCTTGCGGTAGCTGACGTCGTCGATCTCCATTGCGAAGATCTTCCCATCTTCGGTACGCTTGAACTGGATATCGGCCCAGAAGGAGTCGTGATCGGGCAACAGGATGCGCGCGTGGAGTGCATCCTCCAGCTGTTCCTCGACGGCGACGGCGGTCAGGTGCCGGGTTTCATCGCCCAGCAGATGGGTCAATGGTTGACCGATCAGCTCCGCCGGTTGGAGGTCCACCAGCTGTGCCGTCTGTGGCGACACGAAGCGGATCCGGTAGTCGGCGTCGACATGGAGCACGAGTTTACGGTGAGAATGCCGGGCCGCGACCTCCCCCTCCAGCGGCAGGGAGGTGGGGAGGGTCGACAGGGTGGTGGCGGGCGTGAACCAGGCGGAAAAAAGCTCTTCCTCCGGGTGGAAGCTGAAATTGCAGATCCATTCTCCGTCGCCGCTCCCCGGGGGCGGCACAACCAGAATAGTGCCGCCGTTCTGCGTCGCAACCAGCTCGGACCAGTCATCCTGCAGGGGCGGCAAGCTGGTGAAGAGATTGTCGGCTTCTTCCGGCAGCATTTGCCGCAACGCGGGTGAGCACTCCCAGATGTCACCCGCCTCATTGAAGACCGCCGCCAGCCCCCAGTGGTTGAGCATCACGCCGGTCGCCGTCTTCTCCACTTCACCCTGGTTGCGGACATTGGTCACCAGTTGAAAACGGGCTTCCGCTTTCTGCAGCGAGGTCTTGAGCACCTCCAGCAGGAACGGTTTCTGCAGGAAATCGACCGCGCCGCAGCGCAGGGCCTGCAGCACCGATTCCATGGTGCCGTACCCGGTGGCGACGATGATCTGGATGATGGGGTATTGCTTCTGGAGGATGTCGATAACATCGATACCGGAAATGCCCGGCATGTTGAGATCGGTAATGACCAGATCGATCGGCAGGTTGTCCTTCAACATCTGGACCGCCTTCATCCCGTCGCTGGCGGTTTCGACATGATAGCCTTCGCTGGTCAGGAATTCGGAGAGGACGTGACGGGCATCGGCTTCGTCATCGATAACCAGCACATTCTTCAGATGCGGCATCAACCTGCTCCCTCAAGTGTGCAGAAAATATACACCGGCGTGCGAGAGTTGACAACGACAACTTGCCGTTGTGTTCAATTTCCGACAGAAGTATCGACAACTTGAGTGCCGGAATTTAGACAATCGGAGAGATTATATAAGAAATAGTCTGGGAATATAGTGATGCTCACCTGAAATGTCCGTTTGAAACACCAATAGGAAGCATCACTTGTACGACCGAAGAGCTGGTGGTGATGCAAAAACTACCTACTGAGGTCTGCGGTCGCTTCAGGTTAGTATTTCCCGAAACAGGTAGCCTGTTCAGACATTTGAGCTGGGAAATACAATAGATGGATGCGTACTGAGGTAAGGCGGTTACATTTGGAAACGCAAAGCCGGATGGGTATTGTGACTGTAAAAAGGAGCCGCAGTGACAGCCAAGATCATCGTTGTATCCGCATATGCCCTGATGATAATCGTGGTTGGTTATCTCGGTTTGCGGCGCACCCGCACCTTCAACGACTTCTTTCTGGGCGGTGGCAACATCGGTCCCTGGATGACGGCGTTCACCTATGGAACCGCTTATTTCTCCGCCGTACTGTTCATCGGTTTCGCCGGCAAGGTGGGTTGGGGATTCGGTCTGGCCGGTCTCTGGATTGCCGTCGGTAACACCCTGGTCGGCGTACTGGGCGTCTGGTGGTTGATCGGCCCCCGCGTCAAGCGGATGGCCACGGAATACGAAGTCACCACGATGTCTGAATTTTTCGAACGACGCTATGGGAGCCGCTTTTTCAAACTGCTGGCGGCGATCATCATCTTCGTATTCTTCGTTCCCTATTCCGCGGCGGTCTTCATGGGGCTCTCCTATCTCTTCACCGCCAACTTCGGGATCGGCTACAGCGCCGCGCTGCTCTTCATGGGCGGCTTCACCGCCGTCTATCTGGTGATGGGGGGCTACAAGTCGATGGCGATGATCGACGTCATCTTCGGTATGATCATGTGCGCCGGCGTACTCCTGCTGCTGGGCAGCGTCCTGCAGGCGGGGGGCGGTTACAATCAGCTGCTGACCGACCTGCGCGCTGTCGATCCGCGACTCACCGGTTGGACCGGACCTCCCGGTTTCTGGCCACTGTTCAGTCTGGTCTTCCTGACCAGCGTGGCGCCGTTCGCCATGCCGCAACTGGTGCAGAAATTCTACGCCGTCCGCGACCGCCGGGCCATCCGCACCGGTATGATCGCTTCCACGCTGTTCGCCCTGCTGATCGGCGGTATCGGTTACTTCACCGGCGCTACCATCCGCGTCTTTCTCACACCGGAAGGCAATCCGGCTGCTTTTGAAGCCGGCCGGCCGTTGTTCGACGCCCTGATGCCGGAGCTGATCGCCACGGTGATACCTCCCTATCTCAGCATCCTTATCCTCCTGTTGATTCTCTCCGCTTCCATGTCGACCCTCGCGGCGCTGGTGTTGATCTCCAGCTCCGCCCTGACACGGGACTTCTATGCCGGGTTCATCAATCCCGCCGTCAGCGACAGCCGGTTGACCCTGCTGATGCGGCTGGCCAGCGCCGGTTTCATTCTGCTTTCCGTCCTGCTGGCCTACTACCGTCCCGATACGATCGTCACCATTCTGGGCATCTCCTGGGGCGCTATCGGGTCGGCATTTCTCGGACCATTTCTCTGGGGTCTGTTCACCCGCTTCAGCAATCGGACCGGCGCCCTGAGCGGCGCGCTGCTGTCGCTGGCGGTCTGCCTGCTGCTCTACTTCCGCGGGCTCTCCTCGCCGGAGGCGGGTACGATCGGGATGATGGTCTCGCTCGTTTCGGTACCGGTGATAAGCCTGCTCACTACCGCCAGAAGGGTGAAGAAAGAGGATCTCTCGTAAAGCACGCAGAGAAGAGTTTATTGTTAACAGCGATGTTGGCGTATTTTCAGTCAAGCTGTTATCCCGTAAGTACCATAAATCGAATTCTGCGTTCTTAGCGATCTTTGCGAGAGGATTTCTTCTTCATTGCCTCTTCGTCTACTCCTTTTATATTTCTGCTCCCCGAATCAAAATCAAGGAGCTGGCAATGCCTCAGAATCTGATAGAGAAAATAGTTCAGCGTTTCGCCGTGGGTCTGGCGGATGGTCAACTGGTACACAGCGGCGACTACCTTTCCCTGCGTCCGGCGCATGTGCTGACTCATGACAATACCGGCGCGGTCATCCCGAAGTTCCGCTCCATCGGTGCCGCCCGCATGGCGAATCCCCGCCAGCCGGTTTTCGCCCTCGACCACAATGTGCAGGACGACGGTGAAGCCAACCTGGCCAAATACGAACGCATCGCCGCTTTTGCCTCCGAAATGGGCGTCGATTTTTATCCGGCCGGCCGCGGTATCGGCCACCAGATCATGTGCGAAGAGGGCTACGCCTGGCCCGGCACGATGGTGGTCGCCTCCGACAGCCATTCCAACATGTACGGCGGTCTGGGCTGCCTCGGCACGCCTATCGTGCGTACCGACGCCGCGGCGATCTGGGCGACCGGACGCACCTGGTGGCAGATCCCACCGGTGGCGCGCGTCAAGTTGCGCGGTCGTCTCACCGGCTGTGCCAGCGGTAAGGATGTGATTCTGGCGCTCTGTGGCCTGTTCAACGAGGACCAGGTGCTGAACCAGGCGCTGGAGTTCACCGGTGAAGGGCTGGCGGATCTCTCGCTCGAACAACGGCTGACCATCGCCAACATGACGACGGAGTGGGGCACCCTGGCGGGGATCTTCCCGGTCGACGCGGTGACGCTCAACTGGTTACGGGAACGGATTGAAGCCGTGGCGATGCGTGGTCCGGCGGGCGTTCCTTCCGACGCGGATAATCCCGACGCGCATCCCCGGCTGAACCGCCGGCACCTGGAAGAGCTGGCGGCGGATCGTCTGGAGGCGGATCCGGACGCGGTCTACACGCAGGAGCTGGAGCTGGATCTGGCTTCGGTCCGGCCGCTGGTGGCGGGACCGCACCATGTGAAAACCGTAACACCGGTCGCGGCTTTCAGCGCGGAGCGGGTGAAGATCAACAAAGCCTATCTCGTCTCCTGCGTCAACAGTCGGGGAGAGGATATCGTCGCCGCCGCTGACAAGATACGCGGCAAACAGGTTGCGCCCGGTGTCGAATTCTACATTGCAGCCGCCTCCGACGAAATTCAGGCGGCGGCTGAACTGAGCGGTGACTGGCAGGCCCTGCTGGACGCCGGCGCCATCGCCCTGCCGCCGGGGTGCGGCCCCTGTATTGGTCTGGGCCGGGGCCTGCTGGGTCCGGACGAAGTCGGTATTTCCGCTACCAACCGCAACTTCAAGGGCCGCATGGGCGATGCTTCCGCGCTGGCTTACCTGGCCTCGCCGGCTGTAGTGGCGGCTTCCGCCGCCGCCGGTTACATCGACTGTCCGGACGCAGAGAGCGGCGAACCACAGGGTGAGATCCGCAGGTTCGAACCGCCCACAGCCGCTGCCGACGCGACGGAGCTGCTGCCGAACTTCCCGGTCAGAATCGATGCCGAGCTGCTTTTCTGTCCGCAGGACAACCTCAACACCGACGGGATCTACCCCGGCAAGTATACCTACCAGGACGACATCACCCCGGAGCAACAGGCGGAGGTGGTGATGGAGAACTACGATCCCGCCTTCGGGCAGACGGTGAAGACCGGCGACATCCTGGTCGGCGGTTTCAACTTCGGTACCGGCAGTTCGCGTGAACAGGCCGCCACGGCCCTCAAGCATCGCGGCATCCGTCTTGTAATCGCCGGCTCCTTCAGCGAGACCTACAAACGTAACGCGCTCAATAACGGACTGCTCGTTATCGAAGCGCCGCGGCTGGTGGCCGACCTGAAGGAACGCTGCGGCGAAGAGCAGCTGACGCTGCGCACCGGTCTGAGCGCGCGGGTCGACTTCCAGCGCGCCCTGATCGAAGTTGAGGAGGACGTATACCCCTTCGCGGCGGTAGGCGTGGCGGCGCAGGAGTTGATCCTCCTGGGCGGACTGGAAAACTGGGTGAAAGAAAAACTGGATTGACGATTACATCGAATTAACGCAGAGGACTATAGAATGGAAAAGTCGATTTCTAGGAAGATGGCTGAGTTCGCGGTGGCGTTGAAGTATGAAGATCTGCCGTCCGCGGTGGTTGCAGAGGTCAAGCGTTATCTCTACGATTCCATTGGTTGCGCCTACGGTTCGATGGGCACCAGTGATGTCGGTATCATGCACCGGATTCTGGGGGAGATGGGTGGCGCGCCGGAGGCGACCATTATCGGTTTCGGCGATAAATTGCCGGTGGTGAATGCGACGTTGCTGAACTCGCTGATGATCCGCGCCCTCGACTACAACGACATCTACTGGAAGGAAGATCCCTCCCATCCCTCCGATATCATTCCGGCAGCGCTCTGCACCGGGGAGAAGGTGGGCGCCGACATGCAGGCGGTCATCACTGCGATCGTGCTGGCCTATGAGTTCGAGCAGCGCCTCTGTGAATTCGCCAAGCCGGGCGTCCGGGAGCGCAAATGGCATCACGCCACCCTGACGCAGTTCGTCTCGCCGCTGGTGGCCGGCAAAATGCTGGGGCTGACAGTCGACCAGCTGGTGAATGCGATCGGCATCAACGGATCGCACAACCACACCATCGGCTGTCCCACAGCGGGCAAGCTGACCATGATGAAGAACACCGTCGATCCGATGGCGGTGCAGAGCGGGGTTTTCGCCGCCCTGATGGCCCAGCAGGGCTACAGCGGTACGGAACAGGTCTTCGAGGGCAAAGAGGGATTCATGGATGTCTTCGGACCCGACTGGGACACCAGCCTGCTCACCGAGGGATTGGGGGACGATTACCGCATTCTGCAATGCAGCATGAAGGCCTTCCCGACCGAGGCGCTGACGCACACTCACCTGACCGCCACCCTCAAAGTGATCTGCGATCACGACATCGCGCCGGAGGATATCGAGGAAGTGCGGGTAACGACCATCGCCCGGGCGGTGGACATTCTATTCGATCCCCAGAAGTACCGTCCAGAGTCGCGGGAGACCGCCGATCATTCGCTGCCGTACTGCCTGGCGGCGGCTATCGTCGATCGCCAGATCACTACCGCATCCTTCTCCGATGCCAAGCTGAAGGATGAGCGGATCTGGCAGGTCATCGACCGCATCAAGGGTGAGGCTTCGGTCGAGTTCGAGCAGATGTTCCCCGCCAAGCAGCCCTCGCGGGTGGTGATCCGGACTATGGACGGCGCGGAGCATGAACAGTATCTCGAGTATCCCAAGGGGGACCCGCGCGAACCGATGACCCTGGAAGACCTGGAGCAGAAGTTCAACGCCCTGGCGGACGAGCACTTCGATCCTGAACGCCTGCGGCGCCTGAAGGAGACAATCTTCGACTGTGATACGCTGACGGTCGCTGACTTCATGGCAGAGCTGGTTAAATAGAAGCAGGAGACAGGAGTCGGTATCGGCATCAGGATCGGTATCGATAATGTTCGTCAATTGACCAGGCAATCGATTACCGACATAATCTGCGGCCGCAACGCCGTGCGGGAGGCTCTGCAGACCGGCACACCGTGTGAGCGGCTGCTGGTGCAGAAGGGCGCTCAATCCGCACCGGTAAAGGTGATTCTCAGCCTGGCGCGGGAGTCGCAGCTACCGGTCGAATACCTGCCGGCGGCCGCGCTGAAACGTATCACACAGGTAAACTCTCACCAGGGCGTCGCCCTCCAGATCGCCGCCGCGCCGTATTATCCCTCCGAGCAGCTCTCCGAGCTGTGCGAGCAGCCGGGACTGCTGCTCTACCTGGACCGGATTCAGGACCCGCAGAATCTGGGCGCCATCCTGCGCTCCGCCTGTGCCTACGGCGTGCGCGCCGTTATGCTGCCGTTTCGCAAGGCGGTCGGTCTGACCGCCACTGTCGTCAAGGTCAGTCAGGGGGCCGCCCTCCAGCTGCCTGTGATACGCCTGCGTTCGCCGCTAACCCGGCTGGCGGAGTTGCGTGACGCCGGTTACCGGCTCTACGGTCTGGACAGCCGCGGCTCCGTTCAGTTGCCACAGGCGTCATTTCCTTCCCGTTGTGTACTGCTGCTGGGCAGCGAAAGCAGCGGCCTCTCCACGCAGCTGAAGAACCTCTGTGATACACTTCTCACCATTCCGATGCCGGGCGGCTTCGAGTCGTTGAATGTTTCCGCCGCGGCGGCGATCGCGCTTTATGAATACGCCCGTCAAGCCGGAGGATCCGCGGATGAATGAAGAGCGCCTCTTAGCCGGGTTGCTGGAGATCATGGATCGTCTGCGCGATCCCGGCGGTTGTCCCTGGGACCAGGAGCAGAACATTCACACTTTACGGGTTTATCTGCTGGAGGAGGTCTACGAGCTAGTAGACGCCATGGACGACGAGAACTGGCCGGTCCTGAAGGAGGAGCTGGGCGATCTGCTCTTCCACATCGTCTTTCAGACCCGCCTGGCCAAGGAGCTGGGACACTTCACCATGCGGGACGTGATACAAAACATATCGGAGAAGATCACCCGCCGCCACCCGCATGTCTTCAGCGAGGGTCGCAAACTGGATACTCCCGCCCAGGTTGAAAACCAGTGGGAGTCGCTCAAACTGCGCGAGGGAAAGCGTTCGGTGCTGGGCGGCGTGCCGCGCAGCCTTTCCGCGCTGGTGCGGGCGTATCGCGTGCAGGAAAAAGCCGCCAGCGTCGGCTTCGAGTGGGATGATGTCGAGGGTGCCGTCGACAAGCTGGACGAGGAATACCACGAGTTCCGCGAACGCCTGGAAGAGGCTGACCGCAGCGGCATGCAGGAGGAGATGGGGGATTTCCTCTTCTCGCTGGTTAATGTATCACGCTACCTCGGGTTGACACCGGAGGACGCGCTGCGCACGACGGTCAACAAGTTCATCACCCGCTTTCAATATATCGAAAGTAAACTGGCGGAGCGGAACCAGACCCCCGCCGACGCCTCCCTGTCGGAGATGGACGCGCTGTGGGAGGAAGCCAAGCGCGATCCGCATACCGGCTGATGTCCGGCTACGGTTTCCCACCCGCCTGGCTGGCGGGAACTCCCCTGCAGTTGCCGTTGCGCTACTTCTCCCGCCAGGTGCCGCCCGGCCGCATCCTGTATCAAAGACAGAACAGCATCCTCTATCATTACGCCAATCAGCTATTCGGTTGGGGTGAGCTGCCGCCGCCCCCATTGGTCAGCTGGCTGGAGCAGGGCGCGTCGCCGGGGCCGTTCTGGCTGCTGGCGCCGCCGGAGTGGCAGCCGGCCCTCGCCGCCTGGCTGGCGGGTTCGCGACTCACTCTCGCGGCGGGCGAACAGCAGTTGCTGGCCCTGCGGACTTCTCCGCCAGAACCGGTGCTGCTGCCCCCCGGCTTCCATTGCGCCCCACTGCGGGAGTATGACAACACGATCGGGGAACTGTATACGTTGTTCGAACGGGAGCTGCAGCTGCCCGCGAGCGGTTTGGAACCCCGGCAACAACTGGCGTCGGTCAACGAGCATGGCGAAGCCTGGGGTTTGTATCACGAGCGGGAGCTGGCCGGCAAACTGGATCTCCTCTACCCGGTTGACGACCAGGTCTGGGCCGGTGGCTTGTTTATTCGACCGCCATGGCGAGGCAACAAGCTGGGACGCCGTTTCCTCCTGCACCTGCTGCAGCAATCCCGCTTCCAGCGGCTCGAAATGCAGATCTCGCCGCAACTGTTGACTTACTACCAGGCGTTGGGATGCCAGCCGCTGTGTGAATTCATTTGGTACTATCTGAATCCAGTGAAAGTTGTCTGATGCGCCTGATTATTGCACAAACGCATATCATGTATTATCATACACTTAGAGACGCTGTTGTAGAATATTAACCAAAGTTATTTAGGAATAGAACCAGCTTCGCTTTAAGTGCCTGTTATGTAATCACTTTACAACGGACTAGTTCCGGCTTGATTCTTGCTGCTTAATTTTAAATGAGTGTTGAATTCCTGGTGGCTGACAATTTCAATCAAAAATAGAACTACATAACCACTTCACATTAACAAAATGGAGGAAGCATGCGTAAACTCATCACCGGATTCATGATTCTGCTGACCGCCTCTTGGGCTATGGCGCTTAACCCGGGCGACCTGGTCGTCAACGAGATCATGCAGAATCCCGCCGCCGTCGCTGATTCGGATGGCGAGTGGTTTGAGGTTTACAACGCAACCGAACTAACCGTCAATCTGAATGGATTGGTTTTCACAGAAGATGCCTTCGGCAATATCTTCACAGTCGGAAGTGATGTTCTTATCGACGCCGGTGGCTATGCATTGCTGGCTCGGAATGCCGATCCGCTGGTAAATGGTGGTCTGCCTACCGTCGACTATGTGTATCCCGGTGGTTATTATCTGGGTAACAGCTCTGACGAAGTTATCATCCTGGAGATCGTCGGTATCGATACCACTGTCATCGATGAAGTCTGGTACGACAACGGCGCCACCTTCCCCGATCCCAACGGCGCCAGCATGGCTTTGCTCAGCGTTGACCTGGACAACAACGTCGGTGCCAACTGGTACGAGGAATCGACCTTTACCTATGGTGACGGCGACTACGGTACTCCCGGCGCCGCCAACCAGCAGGAAGGTTTCCCGCTCATCACCGATGTTTCGCAGGTTCCCGGTGCTCCGGGCAGCAGCGATGATGTCGACATCACCGCGACCGTCACCGATCCGGCCACCCGAACGGTAGCCAACGTCGATCTCATCTATGATGTAGATGGAGCGCCCGCTGTCATCGTCGACATGACTCCCGCTGGCGATATCTACAGCGGCACCATTCCGGCTCAGATTGCCGGCTCCGTCGTCACCTGGCGCATCGAAGCCACCGATGATGAGGATAACACCTCCTTCTTCGGACCGGTTGTCTACACCGTGGTGGATGTTCCGCTTTACAGCATCTACGATATCCAGTACTCAACCGATCCCGATTACCCATCCCCCTATGAAGGGCAAATGGTACAGGTCACCGGTATCGTGACCGCCATCGGCCTCTCCGGCGACGGCAGCTTCTTCCTGCAGGATGACGAAGCCCCCTGGTGCGGTATCCAGATTTACGGCAACAACGACGGCGTCGCTATCGACGACTCGGTGACCGTCACAGGTATAGTCGAGGAGTATTACACCCAGACCGAGCTGCACATCTACGGTTCGGATGTATTCACCATCCACTCCAGTGGCCACACTCCGGTGGAACCGCTGCTGGTTCCGGTCGGCACCGCTTACACTGAGCCTTACGAATCGGTACTGGTCCGGGTTGAGAATACCACCTGTGTCAGTCTGCCCGATGGCTACGGCGAGTGGGAAATCAGCGATGGCGTGGACACTGGTCTTGTCGATGACTGGTTCGTCAGCTTCACCCCGACTCTGGAACAGTGCTACGACATTCAGGGTCTGGTTTACTTCTACTATAACTACAAGATCTGCCCACGCGACCTGAGCGAGATCACCATCTGCGGCGGCGGCAATCTGCCACCCACCATCACCGACGTCGCGCATGTACCGTTACTCCCGACCAGCGTCGATATCGTGACCGTCAGCGCGACGGTTACCGATGATGTCGGCGTCGCCAGTGTGGTGCTGAACTACAGTGTGGGCGGCGGCGGTTACGTACCAGTAGCCATGACCCCCGGCATTGACGACCTCTACAGCGGTGACATACCGGCACAGGTTGACGGTTCGCATGTGGACTATTACCTCGTCGCCACCGACACGCCCGATGGGGATACAACTACCAGCGACATCGGATTCTATGATGTCATCGATGTCTACACCTGCGAAGACATCTCCAACATCCGTGTCGTTGACGTGGACGGCGTGCCGGTGATGGAAGGTCAAGCGGTGATGGTCTGCGGTGTGCTGACCGTCGCCCATGAATTCGGCTCCAGCGGCCCCGGCTATCTGGTTCATGAAACCGGTTCCGTAGCTTTCCACGGCGGCGTTTTCGGTGATGATACCAGTTTAATTATTGGCGACGAAGTCGAGGTTATCGGTATCGTCGGCGCTTATAACGGCCTGACCCAGATCCAGGATCCGCCGGTAGTCAACTTCATCGGCCATGTCGGTCCGCCCACTCCCACTGTCGTCACCCTGGCCACACTCGGTGCCGGCGGTGAAGCCTGGGAAGCGCAGCTGGTAACGGTAGAAGGTGTTACCCTGGTCGATCCGGAGAACTGGCCGGCTGAAGGGGATTACGCCACCGTGATCCTGCAACAGGGCGTCGATACTTATGACATGTACATTGACCGCGACACCAATATCGACGGTTCAATTGCGCCTACCGGCACCTTCAATGTAACCGGAGTCATCGGCCAGTACGACACGACACTGCCTTGGACTGAAGGCTACAACATCTCTCCGCGTATGCTCGATGACGTCGGCGGCGGCGGCGAGCCTCCGGTCGTGACGATCTACGACATCCAGTACACCACAGATCCCTCCGGCGATTCACCGCTGGCCGGGCAGATGGTTACCACCAGCGGCATC
The DNA here is from genome assembly GCA_964517435.1 of uncultured Bacteroidia bacterium. GTDB lineage: Bacteria > CAIWAD01 > CAIWAD01 > BS150m-G50 > BS150m-G50 > BS150m-G50. Next base: position 31,282 of record CAZFEC010000001.1, read on the forward strand.
GTCTACGCCGTCTCAGGCGCCGGTTTCTTCATCCAGGATGACGACGCCACCTGGTCCGGCATCCAGGTCTTCGGCGCCAACAACCAGATTGTGGTTGGTGATGAGGTCACGGTAACCGGCCAGGTTGTCGAGTACTACAACTTCACCGAGCTGACCATCAGTGATTCCACCGCTTACACCATCCTGACGAGCGGCAATCCGCTCTATCCTGTAGCGCTGGGAACGATTCCGGCTATCTATGTCGAGGACTACGAAGGTGTGTTCGTCGGTGTCCAGAATGTTACCTGCTCAAACATTGATCTGGGATACGGCGAATGGGAAATCACCGACGGTACCAACCTGGGTGTTGTCAACGACCTGATGTACGCCTATGTGCCAGTACTGGATGAGTGCTTCGACCTGGTACAGGGTGCTCTCACTTACGGTTTCGGTGCTTACAAGATCGAACCGCGCGAGGCGGGTGATATCGTCAACTGTGCCACGCTGGATGCTCCGGTGGTCACCATCACCTATTCCGGCGGCAGTGCCATCCTCACCTGGGATCCGGTCGACGGGGCCACCGACTACCGGGTACATGTCAGCACCGAGCCGTACGGCGGCTGGGATGCCGGCACTCTCACCGGCGGTCTGACCACCTACACCTACCCGTCAACAGGTATGTACTTCTTCCATGTTGTAGCGTTGAACTAGTTTCAGACTGCGACATTAACGATAAAGGGCGGTCCCCCTTGCGGGATCGCCCTTTTCTTACGCCGGGTGCAATTACCGCGGATACAGTGGACGGATTAGTATGAATATTGCAAAAACCTCAATTCAACGAGACCTGATTCATCATTATATTATTATATGACAAATTCTTTTCACTTTAAGCACTTCACTTTTATCAGATAGGGCTACTCCAGGATCGGAAGTGTTCAGTTGCTGCCCATTCGCTTCACACGGATCCTTACCACGCTTTACTCGCTGCTACTGGCGTCGATGTTGTTCCTGCCGGAACTGTCGACGGCATTTGACGCCCACCGTGAGGGAGAGATGGTTCTTGAATACCGTTACCGTTTCAACTGCCAGAACCACGTCCCTGACCATCTGCTCGGCGTGATCGCGGTCAGCGGCAACCGGCTGGTGATCAGCGGGAATCAGGGTTTAGCTTTGGTGGATCACTCCCTGCTGACCCCGGCCGGAACCGACATCGCCCTCTCCCGGCTCCTGGGTCTGAACGCCCGCGAGGTCTACCTCTACCAGCAGAACTATCTATTCGTCAATCTCAACGGCACCGGTGTGAATCCCGAAGCCGGTTTCGCTGTGGTCAGGATCGATGGGGACAACCTGACTCCGGTGACCATCGTCAGCTCCACCGCGGTGTTTTTCGAGAAGATGGCAATCGCGGGTAACTACTTGTACGTGGCCGCGCACAGCGGTGGTTTCCATGTCTATAGTATCTCCAATCCCGAAGCACCCTACTTTCGCGCTTCGATCCCGACCGGTTTTGTGAACGCCTATGCGGTCGCGGTCGCGGGTGATACCGCCTATGTCGCTGACGGCGGCGGCGGCTTGAAAGTAGTCGATATCTCGAATCCGCTATCGCCGCTTTTGGTTGGCGGCGAAACACTGGCTACAGCTGTCGGAACAGCGGAGGATGTCACCTGTCGGAACGGGAAGGTCTTCCTGGCGGCGGGGGCGTCCGGTGTGGCGGTTTTCGACGGCGCCGATCTGGCCAGCCGGAGGCTGATCGAAGTCGGCGGTGCGGCGCGCTCTTTCAGCTGGGTGGGAGATCACCTGGCGGTCTCCACCATTCACGGTATCGCCATTCTGGGCGAGGTCGGTGGTGAGTATCAGCTGGTGGCGAGTGAGATCACCGGACGGCGTGGTCATAATGCCCGTCTGCGTCTGTGCGGCGCCATCGGCACTGCGGGTGACAGCCTGGTGCTCTGCGCCGACTGGAACTGCATGGACGTCTATGAACTGATGGAGTTCAACACCGGCAGTCAACCCGACATCAGTTGCGACCGGCAGCGGATTCGTTTTCATCCTGATGGCGAATCAGTCACGGCCACCGTCTGGAACAATGGCGCCGGGGATCTTCACATCACCGCCGTCAATGTCAATCCACCTTCCTTCAGCAGCGATTTCACGCCGGTCACATTGCAGCCGGGTGAGAGTCTGGGATTTCAGATCAGTTATAACGGTTCCGCCCAGCAGGACAGCGGTCTGGTACGGATCATGTCCGACGATCCGGACGAAAGTCCGTTTCCGATCCAGATCTTCGGCGAGACAGGATACCTGAATCCAGGGGACCAGGCACTCGACTTCACACTGCCGCTCTATACCCGTGATCACGGGACCGGGACCTACAGCTGGGAGCCGTTCACCCTTTCAGAGCAGCTGGGAAAAGTGATCTGGTTCCAGGCCTACGGGAGCTGGTGACCTGCCTGCACACCCGCGGTCGCGGATATGCAGAACAGCATTGTCAAGGAATTCACAGGCAACCCGCAGGTGCGGCTGGCACTTTTGAATCCAGGTGACAGCCATAGCGAGACCCTGGCCTGGACGCAGCACTTCTGGGACAATAACTATTTACGGGGGAGTTTTCTCTACGACAACGACGGCAGCGTTGACTCGTTGTACGAGCAACCCGCCACCGGCCTGCCTTTCGGGCGCGGTTTCATCATCGACCAGCAGGGTAATGTCGATCTGCCGTTTTTCGGTCACAACCCGCAGATGGTGATCGCGCGGATCTATGAACTGTTGGAGGACTCACCTCCGACCGCTCCGCAAAACCTCGCCGCGTTTGTAACCGGCGCGGACCTGGAGCTGATGTGGAGCCCGGTCACCGCCGATGTCTGGGGTAATCCGATGACGGTCAACCATTACCGCGTGTATCGCGGCCAGGAGCCGTATTTCACTTGTGATGGTGAGCACCTGCTGGGGGAGACCGCTGACTGCTTTTATACAGTCGCTGGAGCGATGAGTCAGCCCGGTGGCTTCTTCAAGGTAACCGCAGGTTACCCGTAATCGCAGGTTACCCGTAATCGCAGGTTACCCGTAATCGCAGGTTACCCGTAATCGCCAGTCTCAGCGCTGAGTGAGACTACCGCGTTCGTATGTGTCGGATCCTGATTCAACCTCGGGATCAGGTAATCCCGAGGTACTTCCGCAGGCTTTCTATCTGGACGTCGGTGCCCAGTACTACCATCTGATCGCCCGTTTCGAGCAGCGTCCTCGCGTTAGCCACCTCCAGCTGGTCCGCCGCCTGCTTGCGACCGACATGATGAGGATCCCGTCGGTACGCTTGCGGATGTCGGTGTCATGCAGCTGCTTGTCGACGCAGGGGGCGTCGGGCGGTATTTCAACTTGCACCATGCGGTAGTCGGTCTCGCCGCGGGTGACGAAGGTGTCCAGGAAGTCGGCGACGGCCGGCTGCAGCATCATGGCCGCCATGCGGCGCCCGCCGATCAGCGATGGCGAGATCACCTTGTCGGCGCCGGCCTGCTGCAGCTTCTTGTCGGCATGCGGTTCGATTCCCTTGGTGATGATATTGAGAGTGGGATTCATTTCACGCGCGGTCAGCACTACGTAGAGGTTGGCCGCATCGCTGTCGAGAGTCGTCAGCAATCCCTGCGCGTGTTCTATGCCGCTGCGCCACAGGGTCTCCTCATGGGTGACGTCCGCTTCGATCACCAGCAGATCGCCGGCGCGAGCCTCCTCGCACCGTGCCGCGTTCTTCTCGATGATGACGATATCGAGGTTGGCACTGGTGAAGGAGCGAGCCAGTTCGGCGCCGACATGGCCGTATCCGCAGATGATATAGTGTTCCCGCAGTTTGCTGATCAGAGTGTCCATTTTTCTGCCTCGCAAGAAATCCTGAATAACACCGGAGGTGATGGCGGCGGTCAGGGTGGAAAGGATGAACCCCGCCAGACCGACACCGGCCAGAACATAGAAAATCGTGAAATACTGACCCGCGACGCTGAGTTCGTGAACTTCGCCGAAACCGACGGTGGTCAGAGCGATAACCGACATGTAGAACGCATCGAGCGGACTCTACCCCTCCAGCAGCATGTAGCCGCTGGCGCCGATTCCGATCAGCACCAGCAGCATCGCGGGCAGCGCCAGTAGGCGCGGGCGGGAAATCGAATGCGTTTTAAGTATCATGTCGCCTACAGGGGAATGTTGCCATGTTTCTTGCCGGGATTTGCGTCAGCCTTGTTCCGGAGCATCCGGAAGGAGTGTATCACGTTTTCACGCGTGTTTTCCGGTTCGATGACATCGTCGATGTAACCGCGCTCCGCCGCGCGATAGGGATTGGCGAAATGCTCGGTGTACTGCTTGACGTAGCCCTCTTCCGCGGCCTTGGGATCGGCGGCGGCGGCGATTTCCTTCTTGAAGATGATCTCAACCGCGCCCTTGGGCCCCATCACGGCGATTTCGGCGGTGGGCCAGGCCAGGTTGATGTCGCCGCGGATATGCTTTGAACTCATGACGTCGTACGCACCGCCGTACGCCTTGCGGGTAATGACGGTTACCTTGGACACGGTCGCTTCGCAGTAGGCGTAGAGCAGCTTGGCGCCGTGCGCGATGATGCCGCCCCATTCCTGGTCGGTGCCCGGCAGGAATCCCGGTACATCGACGAAGGTCAGCAGCGGTATGTTGAAGGCGTCGCAGAAGCGGATAAAGCGCGCCGCTTTGCGGCTGGAATCGCAGTCCAGCACGCCCGCCAGCGCCGCCGGCTGATTGGCGATCACCCCGACCGACTCTCCGTTCAGCCGGGCGAAACCGATGATGATGTTGACGGCAAAATCGGCGTGCACCTCCATGAAATCACCGTTATCCACCACGGCGGTGACCACCTCCCGCATCTCGTAGGGCTGGTTGGGATTGTCCGGTATGATACTCTTGAGGCTCTCGTCGCGACGGTTGACAGGATCGCTGCAGGCCTGGGGCGGTGTGGTTTCGAGGTTGTTCTGTGGAATGAAGGAGAGCAGACGGCGCAGCTGCTGCAGCGCCTCTACTTCCGAGTCTACGGTGAAATGTGATACACCGCTGCGGGTGGCGTGCGTGTCGGCACCACCCAGTTCCTCCGAGGTGACCGTCTCGTGTGTCACGGTTTTCACCACCTTGGGACCGGTCACGAACATGTAGCTGCTCTTGCGTACCATCATCACGAAATCGGTAATCGCCGGCGAATAGACGGCGCCCCCGGCCGAGGGTCCCATGATGACGGAGATCTGCGGCACGACGCCGGAGGCCAGGGTGTTGCGCAGGAAGATATCGGCGTAGGCGCCCAGCGACACCACTCCCTCCTGCACCCGCGCGCCGCCGGAGTCGTTCAGCCCGATGATCGGCGCGCCGTTCTTCATCGCCATGTCCATCATCTTGGTGATCTTCTGGCCGTGCGCCTCCGACAGGGAACCGCCGAAGACGGTGAAGTCCTGCGCGAAGACATAGACCAACCGGTCCCGCACATAGCCGTAACCGGTGACGACTCCGTCGCCGGCGTAGCGCTGCCGGTCCAGCCCGAAATCAGTCGCCCGGTGGGTGACGAACATATCCAGCTCCCGGAAGGTGCCGGCGTCGAAGAGCAGGTCGATCCGTTCGCGAGCGGTCAGTTTGCCTTTTTCATGCTGGCTGTCGATCCGCTTCTGACCGCCGCCCAGACGGGCCGCTTCCCGTTTTTCCTGGAGCAGTTTGCGTTTCTCTTCCATCGCTGTCACCTGGCTTTATGGTTGAGTGTGATACACTAAGTCTACTCCTGTGCCCAGACGATCAATCCCGGACAAAGCGGATTCGCCAGCTCCGGATGGTGCGGCAGCACGCGTACGTTGAAGCCGAACCGTCCGCTGGCGCTGCAGGGCAGTTCACCGCGCCAGGTGGTGGGGGAACCGGCTTTGACCAACTCCATCTCCGTGGTCTGACCTTTGGGCAGGTTTCCGGAACCGTCTACGCGTCCGAAGTAGAGCTGAACGGAGACCTCTTCCGGTTTGAGACCGCCGAGAGCCACCCGGCAGGTGATTTCGACCCGGTCGCCGGAGACCAGTTCATCCAGTCCCGCCGTTTTGATCCTGGAGATTTTCACCTTCGACCAGTGCTGCTGCAAACGCTGGCGCCAGGCGGCGAAGTCGCGGGTGAGTTCCCAGCCGTTGTCGGTGAAACGCCTGGCGCGTTCCCAGCCCGGCAGGTAGTAAAGCTCACTGTATTCCTTCAGCATCCGGTCGGTGTTGAAGACAGGGCAGAGGTCGCGCAACGAGGCCTTCATCCGGTCGACCCAGAGGCGCGGCACATCATGACTGTCCCGCTGGTAGAAGAGCGGGACGATTTCATGCTCGAGCAGGTCGTAGATGTTGTTGGCGTCCAGTTCGTCCTGCAGTTCCGGCTCGGTGTAATCCTCATCGCGTCCAATGGCCCAACCGGTCTCGGGACTGTAGCCCTCCACCCACCAGCCGTCCAGGACACTGAGATTCAGGCCGCCGTTCGGCAGCACCTTCATCCCGCTGGTGCCGGAGGCTTCCAGCGGGCGGCGCGGCGTGTTCAACCAGACATCCACTCCCTGTACCAGAGTGCGGGCGAGGTTCATATCGTAATCTTCCAGAAAGACCATCTTCTCCTGCAGACCGTGCAGCTTGATGAACTGGATCAACTCCCGGATCAACTCCTTGCCGCTGTCGTCGCGGGGATGCGCCTTGCCGGCAAAGACAAACTGGAGTGGCCGGGACTGGTGGGAGAGCAGGCGTAGCAGACGCTCCGGATGCCGCAGCAGCAGGGTCGCCCGTTTATAGGTAGCGAAACGACGTGCGAAGCCGATGGTCAACGCACCCGGATCGAGCACCTCGGCGGCGGTCGCCACCTGCTGCCTGGAAGCGCCTTTCGCCTCCAGCTGTCGCGCCAAGCGGTTGCGCGCGAAGGAAACCAGGTTGCTGCGGAGGTTCTGGTGTACGCGCCACAGCTCCGCCTGCGGGATGGTATCGATTTTCTGCCAGATCTCCGACTTGGTGGTACGCTTCTGCCAGTGCGGTCCCAGGTAGCGGTTGAAGAGCCAGATCATCTCGCGGCTGATCCAGGTCAGCAGGTGGATACCGTTGGTGATCGAATCGATCGGTATCTCCTGCCGGGGCACGGCGGGCCAGCGGTGGGACCACATGCGACGCGCCACCTCCCCGTGCAGGCGACTGACGCCGTTAATGCTGGATGCGAAATTCATCGCCAGGTAGGCCATGTTGAAGGGATCGTCCGCCGCGGAGTCCTCATGATGACCCAGCGCCTGAAACTCCTTCGCGCTCAAACCGAGCGGCTCACGCAGCTGCTCCGAATAACGGGTGAGCAGCTCCACCGGGAATTCGTCGATGCCGGCGGGTACCGGCGTATGGGTGGTGAAGAGGGTGCTGTTGCGGATCAGGGTGTTGGCCTCCAGGAAGGAGAGCCCCTCCCCCTGCATCAGGTCGGCCGCCCGCTCCACGGCCAGAAAAGCGGAGTGTCCTTCGTTCATGTGATACAGCGTCGGCTGCAGGTTCATCGCGGTCAGCGCCCTTACGCCGCCGACCCCCAGCATGATCTCCTGGCGGATCCGGTTCTCCTTGTCGCCGCCGTAGAGACGCCGGGTGATGCGACGGTCCTCCGGCGTATTCTCCTCCAGGTTGCTGTCCAGCAGAAAGAGCCGGGCGCGACCGACGCGCACCTCCAGAATGCGCGCTTTCACGGTGCGGCCGGGGTAAGGCACCTCGATCTGCAGCCAGCGCCCGTCTTTACCCCGCACCGGCTCCATCGGCAGATTATAAAAATCGGTCCGGGGATAGCGCTCCTGCTGCCAGCCGTCCACATTCAGGTATTGCGAAAGGTACCCTTCCTGGTAAAGGAGTCCGATCCCGATCAGCGGTACACCCAGGTCGGAAGCGGATTTTAGGAAGTCGCCGGCGAGAATACCCAGACCGCCGGAGTAGACGGTCAGGCTTTCGACGATCCCGAATTCCATCGAGAAGTACGCCACCAGATCCCCGGCATGTTGGGAAAACTTTTTCGTGAACCAGGTGGTATCGCTCAGATAACTGCGCAGGTTCTCCACGCACTGCTGCATATGGGCGAGGAAAGAATCATCCTGCGCCAGCTCCTGCAGGCGCTCATCCTGGCTTTCACCCAGCAGCTGGATCGGATTGTGATTCGAACTCTCCCAGCGGTCGCGATCGATACGACCGAACAGGTCGCGACTCTCGCTGTTCCAGGCCCAGGCGAGATTGTTGGCCAGCTCCAGCAGTGGCGCCAGTTCCGGCGGCAGATGCGGTTTTACTCTGAATGTACTGACAACGGTGGTCATAGGAACTCCCCGGCTATACCTGTGAAGTGAGACACAGTTCAGCTGCTGCGAACTTGAGTATTAATAAAGCGTCCAGCAACAAAATGCGCACGTAAATCACCGTTTTCAGGAACGCCTTGCATGGGGACCGTGGCACATGCTAATTCAAGATGTACAAGTGATAAGTGACGAATGAGTACTTACTTTGATTTTCTCGTTCGCATGAGGAATCGCTGCAGCAGCTCGTATCGCGGTCACGCTTGTTGTATCCCGACACATCGGGATGTGACAAGCTTCGTCACATGATAATTCCTGGGGCAAAGAATAAGCTTGAAGATTAAAACTCTTATTCTCCATATTTCAATTTTTCTGATGACGCTGTTTTTCCGGTTTTTCTTCAAGCTGGAGGTAAACAGCGCGGCCAGACCGCCACAGGCGGGGCGTTTGATTCTGGCCGCCAATCACCAGTCCTACTGGGACCCGCCACTGCTGGGGGTTTCCGTGCGCCGCCAGCTGTTCTTTGTCGCCAAGAAGCAACTCTTTGCGAGGTTGCCGGTACGCCTGCTGCTGCGGTCACTCAACAGCATTCCCCTTGATCGACGCGGCCTCAGTCCGCAGACACTGCGGCGCCTGGAAGCGATCCTCGATCAGGGAGACGCGCTGGTTATTTTTCCGGAGGGTACCCGTTCCCGGACCGGCGAGATAGGACCGGGGCGCGAAGGTATCGGTTTGCTGGCCCTGCAGACGCAGGCCGACATACAACCGGTCTACATTGACGGCACGCGCCACGCCTGGCCGAAACTCTGGCAGCGCCGCCGTCTCTATCTGAGCTTCGGTCCGATCATTCCGATTTCCTCTTATCTCGCTGCCCCGGAACCACGCCGTGAGGTGATGCGCCGGTTGCGTGACGAAGTGATGTCCGGCATTCGCGAATTGCGGCGCCAGAGTCAGGCGGCGCTATCCGATCAGGTCGAAAGAGCCGGATCGGATTGATCCGCCCGTTGTACCAGGGCACCGTCGCGCCGCTCGTTAGAGTGAAAGTGACAACTATCGATCTGAACTGTCCGATCTGAATCGTCCGATCTGATTCGGTCGATTTTAAGCGTATTGAGATCGGCATCATAAACCGTAAGACACTCGCGGGAACAGTCCCGGGGTGTATGCAAATCAACCGGAGGAACAAACCGAAATGCTGGAAGAAACCAAAAACCAAAACAACCAAACCCCTGAAGAAAAACCTGAGAGTACACCGGAGACCGAAACTGAGGCCACTCCCGTCCAGCCGGAAACGGCGGACGACGCATCCCCGCCGGCCGAGGAGCAACCGGCTGCAACTGAAAGTGTTCCTGATCAAGCCGAGCAGACCGAACCGGCTGAGCAGACAGAGCAGGCTGAATCGACTGATCCGGCAACGGAAGTTGCGACTGATCCCGCAACGGAAGTTGCGACTGAGCCCGCAACACCAGTTGCGACTGAGCCCGCTGCACCAGCTGCGATTGTGCCCGCTGCACCAGTTGCGACTGATCCCGCAACACCAGCTGCGACTGAGCCTGCAACACCAGTTGCGACTGAGCCCGCTACGCCAGTTGCGACTGAGCCCGCAACACCAGTTGCGACTGAGCCCGCTGCACCAGTTGCGACTGAGCCTGCAGCGCCAGCTGCGACTGACCCCGCTGCGCCAGCTGCGACTGACCCCGCAACGCCAGCTGCGACTGATTCCGTAGCTGAGGTTGTAACCATCCCGACCAGCATCGAGGAGATGATCGCTTCGGAAGATGTGATCTACACCGACCAGGAGCGGGAGGAACTCGCCCGCATGTACGACGACACCCTGCAGGAGATCCACGCCGAGAGCATCATCTCCGGCAAAATCGTCGGCATCACCGACCGTGAGATCTCCGTCGACATCGGTTTCAAGTCAGACGGTGTCATCCCCCGCGAAGAAATCGACGACATCTCCAACTACAAGATCGGTGACGAGCTGGAAGTCTACATCGACAAGATGGAGAACTCCGACGGCCAGCTGTTACTCTCCAAGAAGAAAGCCGACTTCGAACGGACCTGGAGTGATATTCTCAGCAAGGACAAGAGCGGTGAGACACTGGAAGCGCGTTGCATCCGCCGGATCAAGGGAGGCATCATCGTCGATATCAACGGCGTGGAAGCCTTTATGCCCGGTTCCCAGATCGATATCCACCCGGTACGCGATTTCGACGCCCTCATCGGCAAGGTGATGGACTGCCGCATCGTCAAGATCAACGAAGCGCGCAAGAACATCGTGGTCTCCCGTAAGGTGATCATCGAAGAGGATATGCGCGAAGTGCGCGAGCGGGTGCTGAAGGAGCTGGAGGTGGGCCAGGTGCGCGAAGGCGTGGTGAAGAACATCACCAATTTCGGCGTCTTCATCGATCTGGGCGGCGTAGATGCGCTGCTGCACATCACCGACCTCTCCTGGGGCCGCATCAACCATCCTTCCGAGATCGTCAAGCTGGATCAGAAGCTGGCGGTCAAGGTGCTCGACTTCGATCGGGAACGGCAACGGATTTCCGTCAGCTACAAAGAGCTGCAGCCGCATCCCTGGGATGGTATCGAGGACCGCTATCCGGTCGACAGCCGCGTCAAGGGCAAGGTGGTTTCCATCACCCGCTACGGTGTCTTTGTGGAACTGGAGCCGGGTATCGAGGGTTTGATCCACATTTCGGAAATGTCATGGACTCAGCACATCAAGCATCCATCGCAGCTGGTCAACATCGGTGAGGAAATCGAGTGCGTCGTTCTGGCGGTCCAGAAAGAGGATCACAAGATCTCCCTCGGTCTGAAGCAGGTGGACCCCAATCCCTGGATCGAATACGAAACCAAATATGTTAAGAATTCCCGCCACACCGGTATCGTGCGCGACCTGGTTCCGTTCGGCGTCTTTGTCGAGCTGGAAGACAACGTAGACGGCTTGATTCACATCAGCGATCTCTCCTGGACGCGTAACGTGCGCCACCCCGGCGAACTGGTGAAAAAGGGCGACAAGATAGAGGTGATGGTCCTCAACTTCGACAAGGATGAGCGCCGCATCTCGCTCGGTCACAAACAGCTGTTCGAGAACCCCTGGGACAAGTTCGTCTCCGAATTCAATATCGGCGACTCGATTTCAACCGAGATCGTCAAGGTAATCGAGAAGGGCGTCCTGGTGAAAATCTACGAAGACCTGGAAGGTTTCATCCCCAACTCCAAGCTCGCCCTGGTCGACGAGGAGGGAAAACGCCGTTCGGCGCAGGAGGGTGAAACCATCATAGCCAAGGTGCTGGAATTCGACCCCCGCAGCAAAAAGCTGATCCTCTCCTCGCAGGAAGCGCGGATGTCGCAGGATGAGCGTGATGTGGCTGAGTACAAGAAGAAGTCGCGCGGCTCTGCTGCCGGCGGCACGATCGGCGATGCGATCGGTGAGGCGCTCCTGAAATCGCGGGTCACGGCCGACAAACCGGCGCCGGAAACTGAAGCTGTGCCGGAAGAGAAAGCTGAAGCCGACGCGCCCGCTGAGGTTCCGGTAGTTGAAGAGACTCCGGAAGCTCCCGCAACTGAAGCTGAAGCACCGGCGGAGACAACCGAGGAACCGGCGGAAGCTGCGGAGGAATCGGCTGAAGCTGCCGAGGAATCGGCTGAAGTTGCCGAGGAACCAGCGGAAGTTGCCGAGGAACCGGCTGAGGTTGCCGAGGAATCGGCGGAAGCTGCCGATGAATCGGTTGAAGTTGCTGAGGAACCAGCGGAAGCTGAAACAGCGGCTGATGTTGAAGAAGCGGCACCGGTGGAAGATGAGCCGGTTGCTGAAGTTGAATCAGAAGAGGTTGCTGAGGCTGTAACTGAAGAAACAGCGCCGGCGGAAGACGAACCTGCGGCAGCAGCTGAGGAGGTGCCGGCCGCAGCGGAAGAACCCGCCGCATCGGAACCGGCACCGGAAACCGACGCTCCTGAAACTGGGACGGAACCGGAGGAGCCGGAAGAGAAGTAAACTCTGTTTGTAATCAAACCGGCCTGCCCGCCACCAGCGTGCAGGCCTTTTTTTTCTGTACGTACCACCCCTGCGCAAGGATAATCACCATGCCGACCGTCGCTGCCTATACTTTCGGTTGCAAGCTTAACCACTACGAGACCGGCGTCGCCCTCAGCCGGCTGGTAGAGGCCGGTTGGCGCGAGGTGAGCCTGTCGGAGATCCCGGATCTGGTGATCATCGACACCTGTACCGTCACCGCACGGGCGGATTTCAAGGCGCGCCAGAAGATCCGTCAGCTGCGCCGCCGCTGCCCCGGCGCTTACCTGCTGGTCTGTGGTTGCCTCGCCCAGCGGGATGCGGAGATGATAGCCGCCATCCCCGGCGTACAGCTGATTCTCGGCAACCGGGAGAAGCTCGATCCGCTCCGGCACCTCGATTGGGATCGATTTGTATCACAATCCCGCTCGATCTCGTCAACTCCGCGTAAAGCGGTGGCACCGCTGCCGAAGGGGGATCGTCTGCAACCGGTAGCGCCTCCGCAGTTCAACCGGCAGACCCGCGGCTTCCTCAAGATCCAGGACGGCTGTGATACATTCTGCTCCTTCTGCATCGTACCCCATGTGCGGGGACGTTCCCGTTCGCTGCCGCCGCGCGATGTCGTGGATGGTGCGCGGCGCCTGGTCGAAGCCGGCTACCGCGAACTGGTACTGACCGGGGTCCATATCGGCGACTACGGCCGCGACCTGACGGAGGAGATCGATCTGGCCCGGCTGCTGAGGCTGCTGGCGGAGAGCACCTCCCTGCCGCGCCTGCGGATATCGAGCATCGAACCGTGGGATATCAGTGAAGCGCTGGTGCGCAGCATGGCGGAGCTGCCTTTCGTCATGCCGCATCTGCATACCGCGGTTCAGTCCGGGAGTGACACCGTGCTGCACCGGATGAAGCGCCGTACCAGTGCCGCGACCATGCGCGAGACGCTGACGATGGTGGAGGAGCTGCTGCCGGGCACTGCTATCGGCACCGATCTGTTGACCGGTTTTCCGGGCGAGTCAGCGGCGGAACACACTGAGACCCGGCAGTTCGTCCAGCAGCAGGCGTTCGCCTATCTGCATGTCTTCCCGTTTTCAGTCCGGGAAGGGACGCCGGCGGCGCGACTGCCGGAACAGCTACCTGCCGAATGCAAGCGGGAGCGTACCGACAGCCTGCTGCGCTTGGACGCCGAGCTACGGCGGGCGTTCCTCGAACGGCATCTCCATACCGAAACGGAGGTGCTGGTGGAGAGTAAGCTGAGCGACGGGCACTATTCCGGGCGCACCTCTCATTATATACAGGTGGCACTGCCGCAGCATCTCGTCCAGCCGAATCGCATCGTGCGCGTGCGGTTAATAGCGTTTAACGGCCGGATCGCGCTGGCCATACCGGTAGCGCACACCGCCCCGGAAACAAGCGCTCCCTGACAGTCTTATACCAGCGGTTGACATATTCACGGTGAGGTGGTAGAATTCACTGCCGTTCCGGAACCGTCAGCGAGAAAGGCTCTATGGACATTCCACTCAAACAACAACTGCGTGAAGCTCTGGCGCAGGTCATACAGAATACACTGGCGGTGGAGATCAGTGTCTCCGCTATCAAGTTCGACCGCCCGCCCGAGACGGTCGAGGGCGATCTGGCTTTTGCCTGCTTCCCTCTGGCCAAACTGGCCCGCAAGGCTCCCCAGCAGATTGCGGCGGAGCTGGCACCACAATGTGGTACATTACCAGGTATCGCCGCCGCCGCCGCTGCCGGCGGCTATCTCAACCTCACTCTGCAGACAAGTCACTGGTTCGCCGCCGCGGTGCGGCACCTGTTGACCGAGGAGCAACCGGAGCGCGCTACGACGGCGCCGCAGAGAATCGTCATCGAATACTCCTCGCCCAACACCAACAAGCCGCAGCACCTGGGGCATGTCCGCAACAATGTCCTGGGTGAGTCCCTCGCGGCGCTGCTGGCAGCCTGCGGCCACGAGGTCAAGCGGGTGAATCTGATCAACGATCGCGGAATTCACATCTGCCGTTCGATGCTGGCCTGGCAGAAGCTGGGCGACGGTGAAACCCCCGCCGGCAGCGATGAGAAGGGCGATCACCTGGTCGGACGTTATTACGTCGCTTTCAGCCGTGAGCTCGAACGCGAGCGGCAAGCCTACCTGGAGGCAAAGAACCTGGTACCGGCTGAGCTGAGCGAGGAGGAAACGGCCACGGTGGAAAAGGAATTCCTCGCCCAGTCCACCTGGCAACAGGCAGCCGTGCAGATGCTGCAGCGCTGGGAGCAGGGCGACAGCGACGTCCGCGAACTGTGGCAGACCATGAACGACTGGGTCTATGCCGGTTTCGAGGAGACCTATGCCCGCTACGGAATCGAGTTCGATCGCCTCTACTATGAGAGCGATACTTACCTGCTGGGGCGCAGCGTGATCGAGCAGGCGCTGGCGGATGGCCTGGTGGAGCGGCGGCAGGATGGTTCCGTCTGGATCTCCCTGCCGGAGGCGGAGCTGGAGGACAAGCTGCTGCTGCGCAGTAACGGCACTTCCGTTTACATTACCCAGGATGTGGGCACCGCCCTGCAGCGTTACGACGATTACAGTTTCGACCGCCAGCTCTACATCGTCGGCAACGAACAGCGTTACCATTTCCGCGTACTCTTCGCCATTCTCAAGCAGCTGGGACACACCTGGGCGGACAACCTGGAACATGTCGCCTATGGTATGGTCAACCTGCCGCAGGGCAAACTGAAGAGCAGGGAGGGCACCGCCGTCGATGCCGACGACCTTCTGAACACGGTCAAAGCGGCTGCCCGGCGGGTTATGACCGAGTCTGAACGCCGCCAGGATTTCAGCGAACAGGAAATGGACGAGGTGTCGGAACAGCTGGCACTGGGCGCCATCAAGTATTACCTGCTGCGGGTGTCCGCCGTCCAGGATCTCCTCTACGATCCGGAGCAGTCGGTGGATCTGAACGGCACCACCGGACCGTATCTGCAGTACGCGCACGCCCGCATGGCTTCGCTCCTGCGCAAATCCGCCTATACCTGCAGTGAGACGCTGGAGTTTACTCTCGAAAGTGACGTGGAACGGGAGCTGCTGCTGAAGCTGCTGGAATACAGCGACAGCGTCAGGCAGGCGGCGGAATCACGCAATCCCTCCCGTCTGGCGCAATACCTTTACGAACTTTCCCGCGGCTTCAATCGCTTCTGGCACGATCATCCCATCCTGCAGGCTGAAAGCGCAACGGTACGCGATCAGCGTCTGGCCTTGACGGCTGCATGCCGGCGCGTCCTGCAGCGGGGACTGGGTCTGCTCGGTATTCCCACCCCGGAGCGCATCTGAACGGAGTAGTCATGCTGACCATCCGCCTGCTCCTGCTGTTGTTCCTCGCCTGCCGGGCACAAGCCGCGGCACCGGTTGTAGTGGTTGTCAGCGTGCCGCCGCAAGCCTGGCTGGTTGAGCAGCTCGCCGGCGACCTGGTGCGGGTTGCGACCATGGTCCCGTCGGGGAACTCTCCCGCCACCTGGGATCTGATTCCGAGTCAGCGCCGCGATCTGGACCGGGCCACCCTCTACTTCCGGATCGGCCATCCCGCTTTTCTGCTGGAATCCCGCCAGATCGATCCCCATCTGGCAGTACATCCGGAAATACGCGTCGTCGATCTTTTCCAACCGGCGGTCGCCGCCGCTCACCGCAGCGACCCGGGGGCGGAACTCGATCCACATGTCTGGATGAGCCCGGCGCTCATGCGCGCTTCACTGGTTCCGTTGACCGCCGGTCTGGCCGCGCTGCTGCCAGAGCAGGTAGAGCTGCTGCAGAGTAATCAGCGCCGTCTGGAACAGGCGGTGGACTCGCTCGATCTGGAACTGCGCACAAAGCTCGCCCCGCTGGAACAGCGCACATTCATGGTGCAGCATCCCGCCTGGGGCTGGTTCGCGAGCGAATACGGTCTGCGGCAGATCGCGCTGGAACACGAGGGCAAGGATCATTCGCCGGCACACCTGGTCGAGCTGATCGAGCTGGCCCGGGAAATCCGGCCGCGGGCGGTGTTCGTTCAACGCGGGTTTTCACAGCGCGCGGCGCTGACTCTGGCGCAGGAGACAGGCGCCGCCGTCATCGAACTCGATCCGCTGGCGGCGGACTGGCTGACGAACATGTATCACCTCGCCGAGCGGCTGCGGACCGCCCTGATGCCTTTACCTGTCGAGCAGGGGAGACCTTGACATGACTGATGCCGCACCGGTGCTGGAAGTTCGCGATGTCTCCTTCGCCTACGGCGACACACCGGTGTTGAGCGAGGTCAACCTCACTATCCGCCAGCGGGATCACCTGGTGATCCTGGGACCGAACGGCGGCGGCAAAACGACGCTGGCCCGTCTGATCCTTGGCCTGCTCACACCGGATCGCGGCACGATCGTGTACCTGCAGCCGGAGTTGCGTCACCGCATCGGTTATGTTCCCCAGCACAGCGCATTCGAACAGTGGTTTCCACTGCGGGTGCGGGAAGTGGTGCGGATGGGACGGTTGGCGCAACGGGGCATCCTGCGGCCGTTCCGTCGGGAGGACAACAGACTGACGGATCGCATGCTGGAATCGCTCCAGATCACCGACCTGGCCGCGCTGCCGGTAGGCTCGCTCTCCGGCGGGCAACTGCAACGGGTCCTGATCGCGCGCGCCCTGATCGCGGAACCGGCGCTGCTGATTCTGGACGAACCCACCGCCTCCATCGACGCGGAATCGCGGACGCAACTGCGGGAGCTGCTGTCGGAACTCAACCGCCGCATTCCGATCGTCATGATCACGCACGACATGACGGCAGTCGCCGCCGACGTGCGCAGCATCGCCTGCGTCAACCGCCGGCTCTATTACCACCGGGCGGGCGAACTCAGCAGTGAGACGATCAGCCGCGTCTACGGCTGTCCCGTCGATCTGCTCGCTCACGGTGTGCCGCACCGGGTGCTGGGAGACCACGAGCATCCGGGGGAGGATCGGGATGAGTGAACTGTTCGGATTCGAGTTCATGCGCAACGCGCTGCTCAGCGGTTTACTCGCCAGCGTGCTCTGCGGACTCCTCGGAACCTTTCTGGTGGTAAGACGCCTGGTCTTCATCAGCGGCGGGATCAGCCACTCCGCTTTCGGCGGGCTGGGCCTGTTCTACTTCCTGGGATACAATCCGCTGCTGGGCGGAGTGATCGCAGCTGTAGCGTCGGCACTGCTGCTGGCCGGCATCCCCGCTTCCCGGCGCTACTCCACCGACGCCTTCATTGGCGTACTCTGGGCGGGGGGCATGGCGCTCGGCATCCTCTGCGTGGCGCTCACACCGGGTTACGCACCCAACCTGCTGGGTTATCTCTTCGGCAGCATTCTCACGGTCACCACCGGCGATCTCGGACTGACCGCTGTAATAACCGGTGCCGTTCTACTCTTCCTGCTGCTCTTCTACAAGGAGCTGCTCGCCCTGGCGCTGGACGAAGAGTTTGCCCGGGTGCAGGGAGTGCCCGCCGGCAGTCTCCAGGCTCTACTGCTGGTTCTGACCGCCCTGGCGGTGGTGACCCTGATCCAGGTCGTCGGGGTCATCCTGGTCATCGCGCTGTTCACGATACCGCCCTTGATCGCGTTACGTCTGAGTCACCGTTTCAGCCTCATCCTCATCTACTCCATCCTGACCGGTATGGTAATGACCAGCGGGGGATTGCTCCTCTCCTACTATCTGGATCTACCATCCGGGCCGGCGATCATACTCCTGGGCACTCTCCTGCTGTTGGTCGTCATCGGAGGCGACAGGCTGCGTATAATCCGTGCCCGGAGCGGCAATCTTGATTGAGTACCTGCCCCCGGTCAGTTCCGACGGCAAGCGGGTGTTGCTGCTGGACAACTACGATTCCTTCACCTTCAATATCGTGCAGGCGCTGCTGCGGCTTGGAGCCGCGGTGGTGGTGTATCGCCACGATGCGGTGCCATTGGAACTCACCGGCCGCGGCTTTACCCATCTGGTGATTTCACCCGGGCCCTGCCGGCCGGAGGATACCGGTCTCGCCGGTGAGCTGGTGCGGCGCTGGGCGGGCAGGCTGCCGCTGCTGGGCGTCTGTCTCGGACATCAGCTCCTGGCGACGCTCTGGAATGGCCGGGTAGGGCGGGTGACACCGGTACACGGCAAATGCGACACGGTCCGCCATTTCGGTCGGGGCTGGCATCGCGAACTGCCGGAGCGTTTCCCCGCGGCGCGTTATCACTCGCTGGCGGTGCTTGAAACGGGAGCGGAATTCGAGATCACCGCCCTCAATGACGAAGGTTTAATCATGGGAATGCGCCACCGCCGTCTCGCTGCGCTGGAGGGCGTGCAATACCACCCGGAATCTTTCCTGACACCGAGCGGTGAACAGTTCTTCCGCAATTTTCTCGACGCGAAGATCGAGGCGGAACGATGAAGACAACACCGTCACCTCCACAGATTTTCGCCGCCGAGCGGCATCCGCTGGGCCAACTGTCGACCGGGCAACTGGTCGGCTTGATCGACAAACTCGCGGAGCGGCAGGCAGTTGGAACCGCCGCTCTGATCGGTGGCGGCTGGCGGCGGGAGCTGGTGGCCCTGACGCCGCAACTGCGGCTGCAGGTTTCCGGAGTAGTTGCCCGGCTGGAGACACCGGGCGGGAGTCACAAGCTCGAGGATCTCGCAGCCGCCCTTGAGTTCCTGCATACGACCTCCCCGGAGGCGGACACGACCTGCGGCCTCTGGATCGGCGCCATAGCCTACGAAGCGCTGCATGAACTGGAGCGGATCGCTCGTTGCCCGCTCGATCCGTTTCACGCGCCCGATCTTGATTTTCACTTCGCCGACACCCTGTTGACCCGCGACCCGTCCACCGGCGAGGCGGAGTTGCTGCTGCTGGAAACAAACTACAGCTCCACACCGGTGGCGGAGCGGCGCCGGGAATGGCTGCCTTTCTGCCGGGAAGCGGCTGCCGCCGCGCCTTCACCACCTTTCAGCGGTGAGCTTTTCACTCAACCCCGACCGCTGCTGCCGTTCGCGCAATACCTGGAGCGGGTAGAGCGCATCCAGGAATACATCCGCGCCGGCGATGTCTACCAGGTCAACTTCACCTATCCGGTGGCGGCCGAGTTGGCGGCGGGCGCCACCGGAGGCGATATCCTGTCTCGCCTGCTGCCCGCCGGCAACGCCGGTTGGGGGGCGCTGCTGCGCGACGGCGAACGCGAGGTGGTTTCGCTCTCACCGGAGTCATTCCTGGAGTGCACGGAGCGCAGCCTGGTCAGCCGCCCGATCAAGGGCACCGCGCCCCGGGACAGCGATGCAGTCGCGGAGCGGGCGCAGCGCCGGCACCTGCTCGCCAGCGTCAAGGACCACGCGGAACTCAGCATGATCGTCGACCTGGTGCGGAACGATCTGGGCCGGATCTGCCGGGCGGGAACCGTGGAGGTCGCGGCGCACGCCCAACTGCTGGAGCTGCCCGCGCTCTACCATCTGTTCAGCGAGATCAGGGGCATTCTGGACGCACCCGCTGCCGCCGTTCTGCCTGCGCTCTTTCCAGGCGGTTCGATCACCGGCGCGCCGAAAATCCGCGCCATGCAGATCATCAGCGAGCTGGAAGCGTGCCGCCGCGGTGTTTACACGGGTGCGATCGGCTGGATCGGGCTGAACGGTACTCTGCAGTTCAACATCGCGATCCGGACCCTGCAGCGCTTTGGAGAACAGTGGCACCTCTCCACCGGCGGCGGCATCGTACACGACTCTTCTCCGCAGGCCGAGCTGCAGGAGTCGCTGCAGAAACTCTATTCTTTCTCGGGAATCAGACTGGCGGAGTCGTCGTGATGACGCAGAAGGGCATGGTTGCATCGACACCAATACCGTTAACCTGGCAGCGGGGAGGCGAAGTGGGCAGCGGCAACGAACTGCCGGGCGAACTGGCGCAGCTCCGGGAAGGGCTCCTGGAAACGATCGCCATCCGTCAGGGGCGGCCGCTCTGGTTGCACCGGCATTGCCTGCGATTGCGGGAAGCACTGCACACCTGCTATGGCAGGGCTTTAACGCCGTTCCGGATTCACCAGCGGCTGCGGGCCGCCTGGCGCGGCCGGGACGGCAGGCTGCGTTGCCTTGCAGATCCTCGGGGTGAAATCACCCTTATCTTCCAGCCGGAGCAACCGCTGCTGACGCCGTTGCAGGTCTGTCTGCTGGAGGTGAAACAACCGCTTGGCGCTTTTAAAACCCTCGACCGGCGCCGTCACGATTCGCTGCGGCAACGCGCCAGCGCGGCGGAAGGCGAGGAGGCTTTGCTGTTCCAGGAGGGAGAGCTGCTGGAGGGCACTTACACGAATGTCTTTCTCCACGACCGGCACGGCTGGCACACGCCGCCCGCCGACGGTCGCATCCTGCCCGGCATCGCCCGGGAGGTGATCCTGCTCCACCTGCGCCGCTCCGGCATCGCCGTTGCAGAACGCCCGTTCCCCGTCGCGGCTCTGAGCGACTGCGACCGCATTGTTCTCTGCAACGCCCTGCGTGGTATCATACCGGTGCGACGGGTGATACTTCCGGACGGAACCGTACTATTCGGCGCGCAACCGGACTAAGAACAGATGAGGCCAGTTCTTACCGGTCAGCCAGAGTAGCTTGCGCTGTGCATCCCAGGCAATCCCGTTAAGAATCTGCTCTTTACCACGCGTCGGGATCAATTCGACCAGAGGACCGGCATCGATGATACCGGTAACCTGACCGTCCTCCGGTGAAATCCGCAGAATGAAGTCCTCGCCGTAGATATTGGCCAGGATCTGTCCTTCCACCAGTTCCAGTTCATTCAATCCCGGCAGCGGCAGATTGCCCAGCTTGACTTCCACCTGGTAGATCAGGCTGAAATCGTTGGGGTCGCGGAAGAAGAGCCGGTGACTGCCGTCGCTCTGTACCAGCAATCCTTCATAAACAGTCAATCCCCAGCCGGCGCTGTAGTTGCACAGTTCCGGCAGGGGCTCAAGTTGGGCATCCCAGCGCAGCACGATCCCGTTCTGCCAGGTCAGCTGGTAGAAGCATCCTTCCAGCCAGGCCAGTCCCTCGCCGAAATAATCGGATGGCAACTCCCGCCGCAGGAGTATTTCACCGTTGTCCGGTGACAGCCGGCGCAGCGTCGAGAATCCGGCCAGGCCGGTACTCTCGTAGAGATAGCCGTCCGGTGCCAGCACCAGACCCTGGGTGAAGGCATCGGTTGCATGAGGCAGGCTCTCCACCACCTCCAGCTGCAGAAGCGGGACGCCGAATTGCTCCGCCAGGACGGCTGGCTGGACAGCCAGTACTATTGACGTCCACAGGAGTGGAAAGCACACCAGCAGTCCGTACCAGCGTAACAAGCTTCCGATTCTTCTAAGACTGGATTGCATGCTCGAAAGCACTCCTTTACTGCGGTCTATAGCCCTGTCGCGAAAGTTCCATTCCGGAAGCCGCGTACCTATCATGACTGTCTACCAATGAGTCGCGCCGCGATTTACGAATCAAGTGATTCAACCGCGGATCTGCACTGGTGCAGGTCACGTGGAAATGCATCCCGTCAGATGTGAAGCTTCAATCGCAGCGTCAGCCAACACGTCAGCCGAAGCGCAAGCCGAAGCGTCAGCCGTTCTGGACAGCTTTCGTCCGGAACTGGACACGATTGTCGTTTGCTGGGAGCGGGCTGGAGAATATCGATCACCGCAGGCCGCTCTGACAACCGCTCCCGCCGGTGTCAACCAGCGGTGACATCTCAGGCGATCGGCGGGTTCCCTGCCGTTGTTGATTCTTGATATACAAAGAGTTAACCGACAATTCCGATTGGCATGTTCTTTGTGTACGCACCAATACAGTTGGGTGCCCCCCCTGTCGCCCCTCCGGTCCTCACTCTCAGGCCCGCATACAACCTCATTGAACTTCATGCGCACCCGCGTTGCAACCACCTTCCACCGGAGGAGGTGGTTGCTGATCTTCATACGGGCGTATCCGGACAGGCAAGGTCGTGAAGCGGCTTCAGCAGGTGCTTGGGCGAGTTTCCGCTGTAATCCGCCGGCCGGATTTTACTTGGAAAAGTTATCGTGCAGTTCTAGTTTTTAAGTAGCAAATCCGCGCTTGTGGACCGGTATTATCTCGCATCTCTGAACCAGGAGTGTTCGCAATCGACTGCTTGCGCCCCCTCCGGGAAAGTGTTACCGGCTCCTGTTCAACAGCCAGTCCCAGGCGTGGTTCCGCGCTCGTCCTTAAGAGGCGACGCTCCCATTTCCAGATATTTGCCATAAATCGCATCAAACTCCACGATCCCGTCGTTGCGATCTGGAGCTAAAGGAGTCAGTATGAATATACCGATCACGAAAGCCACCGCCAGCCGACTACCGACCACCGATCTTTCCGATCCCGGTTTCGGATTGATCTTCACGGATCACATGGTGCAAGCCTTCCATGAGAACGGTAGTTGGGGCGAACCGGAGATCATACCCTACGGTCCCATGCGGCTCGATCCCGGCACCTGCATGTTGCATTACGGACAAGCGGTTTTCGAAGGACTGAAGGCTTTTCCCACCGACAACGGTCATATCAACATCTTCCGCCCCGACAAGCATTACGAACGTTTCAATCGTTCCTGTCAACGCCTCTGTATTCCCGAAATCCCGGAGCACTACTTCACGGACGCGCTGCCGGAGCTGCTGCAACTTGACCGGAACTGGCTCCCCCAGCAGGACGGTCAGGCGATGTATATTCGCCCCTTTGTCTTCGGTGATGAGAGTTTTCTCGGCGTCAAGCCGGCCAAGCGCTACCGCTTCCTGATCATCCTCTCGCCCGTCGGCGCCTACTATGCCGAAGGTATCAAGCCGGTCAAGCTGATGGCCTCACCCCGGTTCGTACGCGCCGTCCAGGGCGGAGTCGGCGAGGCGAAGACACCCGCCAACTATGCCGCCAGCCTGCTGCCGGCCAGCGAGGCGATGGCGTCAGGCTTCACTCAGGTGCTCTGGCTTGATGCGCACCAACATGAGTACGTCGAAGAGGTGGGAACGATGAATATCTTCTTCCTGATCGGCGATACTCTGATCACTTCCCCCCTGGCGGGAACCATCCTGGGTGGTGTGACCCGGATGTCGGTCATCGCTTTAGCGAAAGAGTGGGGCCTCAATATCGAAGAACGCCCCCTCAGCATCAAGGAGGTGTTCGAGGCCAGTCGCAGCGGTGAGTTGAAGGAAGTCTTCGGCACCGGCACCGCCGCCGTCATCTCCCCGGTCGGGTTGATTCACCACGAGGGTGAGGAGATCCAGATCACGGATGAAATCGGGCCCCTGGCCCAGCGTTTCTATGACTATATCACCGGCGTACAGTACGGCCGCGCGGCGGACGACCATGGCTGGGTGACCTATCTCGATTAAACAGCCAGTCCTGCTGCGGCTGGATTGAAAGGAGCATGTACCAGATGATGGATTTCCTGAAGCAACTGGGTATCGAACCTGTAAACTCCGGTGTATACGCCGGCGAATGGCTGGAAGGTAAGGGTGGGGAACTTCAGAGCCTGAATCCCCACAACAACGAAGTCATCGCTACGGTGCGTCAGGCCGATCCGGAAGAGTACAACCGGGTGGTCGAAGTGGCGCAGGCGCACTATGAAAAGTGGCGGCGGCTGCCGGCTCCGAAGCGGGGCGAGGTCATCCGTCAGATGGGCGACGCGCTGCGCGCCAGCAAGGATTCGCTGGGACGCCTGGTTACGCTGGAATGCGGTAAGAGCCTGCAGGAAGGGTGGGGCGAAGTGCAGGAGATGATCGACATCTGCGACTTTGCCGTCGGACTCTCCCGCCAGCTTTACGGATTGACCATGCATTCGGAACGGGCCAACCATCGCATGTACGAACAGTGGCACCCGCTGGGTCCCATCGGCCTGGTCACCGCTTTCAACTTCCCGGTCGCGGTCTGGGCCTGGAACAGCGCCATCGCCGGAGTCTGCGGCGATGCCTGCGTCTGGAAGCCCTCCTCCAAGACACCGCTGACGGCCATCGCCACTCAGAACATCGTCAACCCGGTCCTCGCCAAGCACGGCTTCGACGGTTTGTTCAACATGGTGGTGGGTCGCGGCAGCAGCATCGGTGAGTTGCTGATCGCGGATGAGCGCCTGCCGTTGATCTCCGCAACCGGCTCCACCCGCATGGGCCGCCGCATCGGCAACATCGTCGCCGACCGGTTCGGCCGTTCCCTGCTGGAGCTGGGCGGCAATAACGCCATCATCGTGACGCCGCAGGCCGATCTCAAACTGACAATCCCGGCGATCCTCTTCGGTGCCGTCGGCACTGCCGGCCAGCGCTGCACGTCCACACGCCGCATCATCGTCCACAGTAGCGTCAGGGAGCAGCTGGTGGAGCGCCTGGTTAAAGCCTACGCCCAGATCACGATCGGCGATCCCCTCGATACCGCCAATCTGATGGGTCCGTTGATTGACGATACCGCCCTGCAGGTGATGCAGGACGCCATCGGCAAGGCCAAAGCGGAAGGGGGCGAGGTTATCTACGGCGGCGAGCCGATCGACGGTACCGGCAATTACGTCCATCCCTGCATCATGTCCGCCCGCAACGATTTCACTATCGTCCAGGAGGAGACCTTCGCACCGATCCTCTACATCATGGAATACGACACCCTGGAAGAGGCACTCCGGTTGCACAACGGTGTCCCGCAAGGACTTTCTTCAGCTATCTTCACGGAGAACTTGAAGGAAGCGGAGTACTTCCTCTCGCATGTCGGTTCCGACTGCGGTATCGCCAACGTCAACATCGGTACCTCCGGTGCTGAAATCGGCGGTGCTTTCGGAGGGGAGAAAGAAACCGGCGGTGGGCGCGAATCCGGTTCCGATGCCTGGAAGATCTACATGCGCCGGCAGACCAACACCATCAACTGGTCCGATGAGCTGCCCCTCGCTCAGGGAATCAAATTCGGCGACTAGTGGGATCCGGGCTCTGCAGGCCGGCGCCCCGACGCCGATTGAGAAGGAAAGTCTATGCTGACCATTGAGCAGATCGTTCAGGATGTGCAATCGCTGCCGATGCTGAACGAGGTGGTGACCAAACTGCTGCGCCTCCTGGAGGATCCGGAGGTCAGCGTCAATGAGGTTTCCGATCTGATCAACCTCGACCAGGGTCTGACGGCGGACATCCTCAAACTCTGTAATTCGGCTTGCTTCGGTCTGCCCCGGCGGATCGATTCGATTCATCACGCCGCCGTCCTCCTGGGTACCGATATTCTCTTCGAGTTGACCCTGACCGCCATCGCCGGCAACTACCTGGCGGAGGCGCAGCGGGGTTACTCGCTGCCGCAGGGAGTACTGTGGCACTTCTCCCTGGCCTGTGCCATCGCTTCCGGTCTCCTGGCCGAGGAACTCCGGTTCCCGGACCGCCAGTGTCTCTATACCGCCGCGCTGCTGCAGGAAGTGGGGAAGCTGATTCTCGATCCCTACCTTGAACCCCTCGCGGAGGATCTGGGCCGGTTGGTGCTGGAAGAGAAGACCGATTTCTGCGTGGCGGAACGGCAACTGCTTGGAGTCGACCATGCCGAGGCGGGAGGCGCCATGCTCAGCCATTGGAAACTGCCGGACCGGATCAGCGCCGCCGTCAAGTACCACCACCAGCCGGAAGCCAACGACATCAGCCGCGAGCTCTCCGACCTGATTCAACTCTCCGATATGCTGGTGGAATCGCTGGGGATGAAGGCTTTCCGTGAGAGCGCCTGCTACGCCCTGGATGTTGTGCTTTTCGAGCAGGCCGGTGTCGCGTCAGACCGTATTCCAGAGCTGACCGAGGCGTTGAGCACCCGCCTGACCGAAGCGGAGGAATTAATTCACAGGCCGGCCTGAATATTCAGCCCGCTTCGCGAAGTGGAGGAGTTAATTCGCAGGCCCGCCTGTCTCCCAGCCCGCCGCTACTCGAGTTTGAACTTGCGAATGCGGTAGCGCAGTGTTTCCCGGGAGAGACCGAGCCGCCTGGCGGCCTGGCTGACGTTGTAGCGGGATTGCTCCAGTACCTCCTTGATGATCTGCTTTTCGTGCTCCACCAGGGAGAAACCCTCCTGCGGAATCATTAAACCGTTGTGGTTGTTCGATCGGGCCGTTTCCACAGTGTTGCCTTCCCGGTGCAGATACAAGTGATCGGGATCGATCCAGTCCTGACTCTCCACCAGCACCGCCCGTTCCAGCGCGTTGCGCAGCTCCCGGATATTGCCGGGCCAGTGATAATTCCGCATCGCCTCCCGCGCACCATCGGTCAGCCCCTGAATCTGCTTGCGGTATTCCAGGTTGAATTCACTGATGAAGTGCTCCGCCAGCAGAATGGCATCCTCTTTCCGCTCCCGTAGCGGCGGCAGCTCCAGCGTCAACACATTGAGGCGGTAATAGAGGTCTTCCCGGAAGCGTCCCTCCTTGATCATCTTTTCGAGGTCGCGGTGAGTCGCCGCGATGAAGCGGATATCCACTTCCATGTTGGCGGTGCCGCCGAGACGGCGGATCGCCTTCTGCTCCAGCACCCGCAGCAGCTTGGCCTGCAGCTCCAGTTCCATGTCGCCGATTTCATCCAGGAAGAAGGTGCCGCCGGAGGCCTTTTCAATCAGACCGATTTTTCGCTGACGGGCGTCTGTGAAAGCACCCTTCTCATATCCGAACAATTCCGATTCCAGCAGGGTGGTGGGCATGGCGGAACAGTTAATCTCGAGAAACGGTTCTTTCGAACGCGTGGAGTGTTTGTGGATGGCGTGCGCCAGCAGCTCTTTGCCGGTCCCGGTTTCCCCTTTGATCAGCACGGTGGCGCTGGGACTGGCCGCCACGCGCGGCACCATGTCGAGCACCTTCCTGAAAGCGGGTGAATCACCCAGCATGCTGGGCGGTTCCAGCTTGCGTTGCCGGCTGGCCAGGATGTCGCGATCGCGTTCCAGCTTGCGCTGGGTGACGGCGTGTTCGATAATCAGGCGCAGGCGTTCCAGCTGGAGCGGTTTGGTAATGAAATCGTAGGCGCCCAGCTTCATCGATTTGACCACCATTTCGGTGTCGGTGTAGCCGGTGATCATGATCACCGGCAGGTCGGCGTCGGTCTCCCGGATCTTGCCGAGGAGATCCAGGCCGGAGATGCCGGGCAACTGTATATCGAGTAGAATCAGTTCGGGCGATTGTTCGTTAAAGGCGTTGAGAGCTTCCTCCGCATCCTTGAAGAGGTCGACCCGGTGCCCCTGATCGGTCAGGAATAGATCCAGCATCCGCCGGATATCCTGGCCATCATCCACGACGAAAATGTGACTCATACTAATACCCGCTTGGCTTGGCGCCGCCTCTTCTCAGCCGGCGACGATTGTATCACAGTGTATCACAATGTATCACGAATATGCAGATAGCTGCGATAGCGCTGCGCGGTCAGCGTCCCCGCTTCGACCGCTGCTTTGACAGCGCAATCCGGCTCCGCCAGATGCTGGCAACTGCTGAAGCGGCAGTCTCCCGCCCGGGCGACGAACTCCGGGAAGTAGTCGCGCAATTCCCGGGGATCTATGTTCCACAGCTCGAACAGATTCAGCCCTGGCGTGTCCACCAGATAGCCCTGATCGCGGTAGGGCAGCAGGATGGCCCGGGTGGTCGTGTGTCGCCCCTTGCGGGAGGAGCTGATGATGGCTCCCACCTTGAGGTCGAGCGAAGGATCCAGCCGGTTGGCCAGCGATGATTTACCGACGCCGCTCTGACCGGCCAGCACGGTCAGTTTCTCCCGCAGGAGCTGGTCCAGCTCCGCCAGTCCCTGACCGGTCTCGGCGCTGGTCAGTAATACCCGGAACCCGGCGGCTTGATAGACTTCCTGCAACGGTTCCCCGGTACCGGCGTCCAGGTCGATCTTGTTGATGCAGAGGACCGCCGGCAGGCTCTGAACAGCGGCGGCGATCAGCACCCGGTCGAGGAACTCCGGCTTGGGACGGGGATCAGCGCAACTGGTCACCAGCAACAGCTGGTCGACGTTGGCCACTAGCACCTGCTCGATGTCGGGATGCAGGCGGGAGGCACGGCTCAGACGCAACCCGCGCGGGTGGATTTCGGTGATGACGCCTTCGCCCGACGGCGCCAGCTGGATATCCACCCGGTCGCCGACAGCGAGCGGTGTTGAATCGTTGGAGTTGATCCGCGTGGTGGAGCGCAACCGGCAGATGTGATCCTTTCCATCGCTGTTCACCCGCACCGTCCGTCCCATGTATTCCACGACCCGGCCCATCTGAGCCTGGCCGGTCAGTTCCGGCTGCGACGACTGGTCCGATACCGTGCGCTGCATCTCTTCGGCGATGTCGTCGGCGATCTCTTCCAGGTCTTCGCCCCGGCGGTCGGTCGACTGCAGCGCCCGGGTGCGCGCAGCCTCCCGGCGGGCATCGCGCTTATCCCATTCCTGGCGTTGCTGGCGGCGGCGACGTTTGCCGGTGCGCAATTGACGTGGCATCGCTCACTCCTCCCCGTCGGAATTGGAAGCGGCGTAGCCGGCGGGCGCGGTCAGTTGGTCGAAACGGACGGCCTGACTGATACCGCTCTTCTCGTCGATGAAGAGCAGGATGACCGCACCTAGCGCGAAAAACACCAGCAACGCCAGCATACCGCTGCGCAGATCGCCGGTCCAGAGGATGATCAAACCGTAGAGCAGAGGGCCCAGGATGGTCGCGAATTTGCCGGAGACAGCGAAGAACCCGAAGAACTCGGCGCTCATGTGCTCCGGCGTAAAGAGCCGCTGCATGGAACGTGATACAGATTGCGAGCCGCCCATCACCAGCCCGGCCAGGGATCCCAGTATCCAGTATTCCTGTTTGGGTTCCAGCCAGATGCCCAGCTTGTACGCCCAGATCAACAGCAGCGACCAGATCACCATCTGCAACAGCAGCATCGGACGGTGACCGGTCCGGTCGGCAAGGCGTCCGAAGAGCAGGGCGCCCAGCAGCGCCGTACCCTGCACCATCAGGAAGAACAGGATCAACTCGCCAACCTGCATGCCCAGTACCTGCGCACCGAAAATTGAGGCCATGATGATCACGGTTTCCACGCCGTCGTTGTAGAGCAGGAAGGCCAGCAGGAACCTGAGCAGCTGTGGCAGCTGGTGGATGCGCTGGAAAGTGGTGCGCAACCGCCGCCAGCCGATTTTAAAGTAACCGCCCATTTCGCCGGCGGCGATCAGCGGCCGCCGGTCCCGGATGTGGCGGAACAGGGGCAGGCTGAACAGGAACCACCAGACGCTGACGGTCAGGAAGGTCATCTGTTCGGTGTAGCCGGGCAGAAACTTGAAGGCCAGGAAGTTCAACACCAGCAGCAGACCGCCCCCCAGGTAGCCGGCCGCGTAACCGAGGCCGGAAATCCAACCCGCTTCCTTCAGGCTGCTGATGTCGATAAGGAATGAGTTGTAGAAGACGTTGGCGCCGGCGAAACCGATGTTGCTCAGAATGAACCAGCCCGCCGCCCACTTGACGCCGCCCGCCTGGCTGAAGTACAGCATGATGGTGGCGCCGATACCAAGCAGGGCGCAGATGATCAGGTAGCGGCGGCGGCGCCCGGAATAGTCGGCCAGAGCACCTAGCAGTGGCGATCCGATCGCCACCACCGTCATGGAGATTGCGACGATGAAGTTGAAGAGCGCCGCGCCGGGAAGATGCAGTTCCCAGCCGAACAGCTGCCATTCCACGCCGGCGACGCCACCGGCGACAGTCTGCGCGAAGAACTTGTTAAAGATCACCGCCAGGATGATGACGGCATAGGCCGAGTTAGCGAAGTCATAGAGGACCCAGGCGTAGGTGCGCTTCATGCCTGCTGCACTCTCAGGGTCGGGGTGATGTCGCCGGCCTCCAGCAACAGGGCCGTGAGGTAGGTGCGCAGCTGCTCGCCGTCGCTGACCGGTACGAAGTCGCCGGCCAGCGCCAGGGTGATGTGACCGGTTTCCTCCGAGACGATGACCGTCACCGCGTCGGATTCCTCCGAAACACCGAGACCGGCGCGATGACGCGTGCCGCAGATGGTTTCGAACTGCGGATTGCTGGAGATGGGCAGGGTGCACTTCGCCGCCACGATCCGGTTGCGTTCGATGATGACGGCTCCGTCATGCAGGGGAGTACGGGGAAAGAAGAGCGAGACCAGCAGCGGCGCTTTGACCGCCGCATCGATTCGAATACCGGTTTCGGTGATCATCTTAAGGCCGACCTCGCGGCAGATCACGATCAGGCCGCCATACTGGCGCCGGGCGAGTTCCTCTGCCGCGGCGGCCACTTCCTCGATCGGATCAGCCTCCGAGATGTTGAAGAAACGCCGGAAGATGTTCGTCTGTCCGAGTTGAATCAGGAAGCGCCTCAGTTCCGGGTG
This sequence comes from uncultured Bacteroidia bacterium, assembly GCA_964517435.1. Taxonomy (GTDB): domain Bacteria; phylum CAIWAD01; class CAIWAD01; order BS150m-G50; family BS150m-G50; genus BS150m-G50. The sequence continues at coordinate 61,902 of CAZFEC010000001.1, forward strand.
GAAGATGATGATCAGCGCGATCACCCAGATGGCGGCGAAATTCTGGAAGATCACCGACATGACAGAGAGGTTGAAGATGCGGACCAGGAAGGAGAGCACCAGCAGCAGCACCAATCCCGTGATCATGGCGGATGCCCGTGTACCGCGCACCAGTCTCAACAGCTGGTAATAGAGCGCGCCGACCAGCAGTACGTCGAGCAGATCCCAGATGGTGAAGGGGATGAAACCGACATGGAACAGTGTCATGCCTTGTCTCCCTGACTGAGGGTCGGTTTGAATTCGGCCAGGTAAAGCGGTTCCGCGGCGGCCAGATCGCGGCTGCCGTGACGCGCTATCTCCTCGCAGCCCAGGTGATGGAGCCAGGCCAGCGACAAGCCCGGTTGGGGCGCCGGCAGCAGGTTGAAACGGCAGCTGTCCAGCCGGGCGTCGACCTCCGGCAGTACCCCCGCGAACTCACCGACCAGGTAGGCCGCGTCGGGCAGCCGTCCTAAATCATCCGCTTTCAGGACAAACGGTTCCGCCGTGCGCTGCACGATCGAATCCCGCTTGCGGTAGGCAGCGGTGAATACGGCATCGCGACGGTAATAAACACAGGGATAGATGTCGGCCACCGGGGCCGTTACGTTGCGGGCCAGGGTGTCCAAAGTAGAAACGCCGGTGTATTCAACCGGCGTCTCGTTCTCCTCCGTGTAGAAAAGACCCTTCAGAAAAGCGAGTCCGACCCGCAGACCGGTAAACGAGCCGGGACCGTGCGCGAGGATCACGCGGTTCAGCTCCGGTAACGTCAGCTCCAGTTCCGCCAGCATCGCCGCCAGATAGTCGCCGAGAACCTCGCCGGAGCGACGCAGATTGCCCCAGCTTCGCTCGAGTGCCATTTCCCCCTCCTGGTAGATCGCCAGGGCAGAGGGGGCGGTAGCACAGTTTAGAACCAGTGTGTTGCGGCTCATCGGCTGAACTTTCGGTTATCAGGTGGATCCAGCTGCAATATGATTATTATCGACAGACGAACCAAGGATATTTGGTGATATGCACCAGGTTGGTTCTTTTTTGGAGGAGCAAGAAAGAATGCTCACAGAACCACGAATTCGAATCTGCAATTTCTGAACTGACTTGTTGGCATCATCGCCTTGCGTTTGTTGGGCTCATACATTAACGCGAATAGGATTGGTATCTTTTCGGGATTCGGAATCGGTATCGGAATTCGGTTTTCAACAGCAGTCAATTAACCGCGAATGAACGCGCTTTCGAACCTGTAACGGTTGAATAAACCCGCACGATAGTCTGCCTTGTGCCGAAGGCACTGGAATAGACGCTAATTTGGGTTAGTATGGTGCCGGGATTCGGAATCGGGATCGGTATCGGTCCTAGAAACGTCATTAATGAGAGATAATGTCTGGTGTTGAGCCCGAAAACAGCAGGTGCGTAAACAGTCGCGTTCATTCTCGGTTCAATAGGTAATCTCAATCGAATGCCCGAGGTCGAGGCCGGAGCAATAGCAATTCGCGACCATTCGTGGTTCCAGGATATCCCAGCTTCACATTAACCCATCTCACATAAAGCAATCCTTCACCGATATCCCAAATATCGTTGCTGGCCAACGAGATCGCGCGTCATCCAATCTCCCTGTCTTGAGATCGCTCCCATTTGTTTACATAATATATCTTATGCGAACATACTGATATTTTAAACCGGCTGCCATAGCGCCTCCTGCGCTCTTCCCTGTCGTGTGGAAAACCGGTTTGATAACTCGGTTTTTTCATTTTTTTGACGATTCCCCCGATTTTCCGGTTATCCGGTCTCTGAAAGCGTGACGAGGCGGCGCCTGGGATAGATCCCACTCCGAGCAGCTCGCCGGAACCAATACCTGTCCCCCGGCCCAATTTTCGTAAAAAGTTGACATGCGAATCCTTTTTTCCGAAATTGGGTTAAATACCGGTCCGATACTGAAATCCCCCGGTAAGCGCCCGGAATGGCTCAAACCTGATCGCAACAGGCTGCAGATTCGCACTTGATCATCATCGTGGTGATTTCATTCGCGCTTGAATGCGACGCGACCCTGCAAAACAGATGGAATCCAGCTTGACGGAACACCCTGCCCTTTGCCTCGCCGATAAGTTCTACCAGCTTTCCTTCCCTTCATTCCTTTCAGCTGTAAATCGTGTCACAACCTTTGCTATCTCTATAATTATCATTCTGTTGGGACTGCTGCCGTTCTGTCCACCTGCTTTCTCGCAAACCGAGGGTGCTCAGACCGACAGCATCTACGCCGTCAACCTCCTGCCGGTCGCTGACTGGCAGTTCGTTGCCGATAGTAAAGCTGCGGGTGATGAAGGCAAATCTGTTTCACTTCCCTTTATCCTTTTAGACGGATTGGCGCAACAGTTCAATCTCAGTTGCGAGTTCTCGCTTCCGCCGGACAGCAACCGTATCTACCTGCTACGATTCGACGGCATCAATCACGCCTGCCGCATCACTATCAACGATCGCTTTCTCCACAGTCACGCCCTGGGCAACGCCCCATTCCAACTGGAAATCCCGGGTGAAATGCTGCGTCTGGGAGAGTCCAATGAACTGCGACTGAACATCGACAACTACCTAGACTACAAGCGTACAGTCCCTTCCCTGAGCGGCAACCAGCAACCCCGCAATGAAACCGGTCTCATACGCACTGTCGAACTGCTGTCGATGTCGGAGGTATACATCAGTGCCATCGAGCTGTTCCAGGAGCCGCTGTCCCGGGACCGCCGCCGGCTGGAAGCGCGGGTGACCCTGCGCAATGGAGCAACTGCCGTCGGTCTGGCGCCGGCCGTTGAATACCAGATCACGCTGGAAGTGGAGGGCAGATCCACGCGCCTGACTGTGCCGCTGCACCCGCAGTCGACCGCGGTCAGCAGTCTGGAGTTGACCCTGCGCGATGTGCCGACCTGGAGTATCAGCGAGCCGCGACTGGTGCCGGTGCGGTTCATTCTACACGATCCGGACGGCGTCCGACTGGATCAACGCTCGTTCGCTTACGGTTTTCGCGATCTGGAGGTGAACGAAGGTGAGCTGCAACTCAACCGGGAACCGTTCGAGTTGCAGGGGCTGGTCTACCATCTCGATGGCGAGGCGGGACAGCTGCTGACGGAACAGCAGCTGACCAATGATGTGGAGCTGATCAAGAATCTGGGTTTCAACACGATCCTGCTCCAGGGATCCTGCGCGCCGCGCGAACTGCTGAGAGTCTGCGATCGCAGCGGGCTTTTCGTGATCGACAACCTGCCGGTCGAGCACCCCACCCGTGCGCAGCTGCAGAGTGAGCCGTTCAATCAGGCGGCGGCGGCCTACCTGGTGTCGCTGCTGGAGCGGGATTGCAGCCATCCCTCCCTGCTGGCGCTGAACCTGCTTACCGGTGGTCAGCTGGGCACTGAGGCCACGGAAACCTACCTGGCACAGCTGGCCGCGGTCCTGCCGGATCGGGCGCCCTTGACCGCCGGGCGTTTCATCACCGTCACCCACGCGCCGGGTCCCTTTCCCGCTTTGCTGTTTCTGGACGGACGGCAACCGATGGCGGAATTGGCACTGCAACCGGATCAGGTGTGGTTGGCGGGCGGCATCGGCCTGCTGGCGGAGGCGGACAACCGCACCGGTTACGCCGATCCCTTTTCGGAGATCCATCAGGCGCACGCACTCGATCTGCTGTTACAGGAATATGCCGCCAGCGTGGGCTACGCCGGCCTGCTGCTGCACAGTTTCTCCGACTGGCACACCGCCCATCCGCTGCTCTGGGGCACCGATCCGCGCGATCTCAGCCTGCGGACGGACGGGCTCTACACCATCGACCGTCAGGAGAAAATCGCCGCCCGGGTGGTGCATTCCCATCTCACCAGCGCCGCGCTGCCACCCCTGACCCGCGGCGATTACCAGGCTACCACTCCGATCTGGCCGGCGATCATTCCCCTCCTGCTGCTGCTCTTCCTGGTGATCGCCATGAAGCACAACAACATCCTGGCGCTCAATCTCAAACGCTCCCTGGTCCATGTCGAGGGTTTTTATCTCGACATCCAGGCCCGCCGCATTCAGCAACAGGGCCAGGGAATCTTCATTGCGCTGATCAACAGCCTGATGCTGGCTTCGCTTCTGGCGGTCACCTTCTACTTCTTCCGCAAGAACCTGCTCTTCGACGAGATCCTGACCCTGCTCATGCCGTACGCCGGTTTCAAGACCCTTTTCATACGCCTGAGCTGGCAACCGCTCCTGATGGCGCTCTACAGCGGCCTGGTTCTCTTCCTGCTGCAGTGGATCACCGGTCTGCTTCTCTTTCTGCTGGGGCTCATCTTCGGCAGCACCACGACGCTGCGGCAGATCCTGCAGTACCTCTTCTGGTCGGCCGCACCCCTGCTCTTCCTGCTCCCGGTCGCGGTGGCCGCCGGTCACCTGCTGGCGATTTCAAGCGGTACGGTCATCCTGCTGCTGTTGCTGGCGATCTTCGCGCTCTGGCACCTGGTACGCCTCTACCGGATCTCGCATTTCGCCTACCCCGCCCATCACGGCAAGGTGATCGCGGTACTGCTGGTGCTGTTGGTGCTGCTACTCGCGGGATTCTTCTTCTACTACGAAACCGGCCTGGCTTTCACCGACCGACTGCGGTATCTGTTGGGGGTGTATTGAGAAAGAAGATAGAAGACAGGAGACAGAAGGTGAAGCTATTGCCTGGATCATAGTAGCGTTGAATCGCTAACTGTGATCACATTCTGTCTTCTGTCTCCTACATTCTATCTTCTTGTCATGCTACTTGATTCCCACCTCGATATTGCGGAACCGCGCCGGCGAGGAGGCGTGTGTCATCTCGGCGGTCTGGCCCGGCTGTCCCTTGCCGCAGTTGTCTACGCCGTGCAGCTCCCAATACTTGTAGTTGCAGATCGCGTCGCAGGAGTTCCAGAATTCAGGCGTGATTGACTGGTAGTTCGGGTTCTTGAGAATCTGTCCCAGCTTTCCACCCTTGACTTCGCGTGCCAGCTCGCATCCGAACTGGAAGTTGAGCCGCTCCTGGTCGATCGACCAGGACTTGTTAGTCTCCATGTAAATGGCGCCATCGGAGTCGGCGAGCATATCGTCCCATTCCCAGTCACCCGGCATCAGGCTCAGATTACAGATACGGGTGATCGGCAGATGGAACCAGCCCTCCGCCCGGTTGGAACCCTGACTACGCTCCAGGCCGATCTGTGCGGCCAGTTCGCGGTTGGTCATGTAGCCGCGGAGGGTCCCCTCCTGCACGATGTGCCAGCGTTGCGCCTTGACGCCGTCGTCGTCGTAGCCGGCCGTGGCCAGGCCGCCCGGGAGGGTAGCGTCCGCCACCAGGTTAACGATTTCCGCGCCGTAGCGGAAGTTGTTCAGCTTCTCAGTCGTGGCGAAGGAGGTGCCGGCGTAGTTGGCTTCATAACCCAGCACGCGATCCAGCTCGGTGGCGTGACCGACCGATTCGTGGATCTGCAGAACCAGCTGGCTGGGGTGCAGGATCAGATCGCGGCGACCGGAAGGAACGACAGGCGCCGTCAACAGGGCGATCGCCTCTTCGCGAATGCGTTCAGCGTTGGCCAGCAGCGGCAGTGACCGCACGAATTCGTAGCCGGCAGCCATGTAGTTGCCGCCATGCGTGCCGGGCCAGGAACGGATCTGCATGTCGTCGTTGCCGACCGCGGTGGCGGAATAACCGACGCCGCTGCGCAGCAACACCTGTTCGATATCCGCCCCTTCACTGTTGAGATAATGTTGATGTTCGCGTCGGAAGGACATGCGCCCTTCCGCAACCTTGATTCTGTCGTCGACCCGCAGGATCGCGTCGATCTCCAGCAGCAACTCCAGCTTCTCCTCGAGGGGAACGGTGAAGGGATCCTCCTGGTAGGGAGTCTGCCAGAAATCGTGATGCGGCGGTTCCGGAGCCAGCTGTACCCGCTCGCGATTGAAGGCGGACGCCGCCCTGGCAGTTGCTACCGCCGACGCCGTGGTCTGCTCGATATCGCCCGTGCCGAACAGGTTGTTGGAAGCGAAACCCCAGGCGCCCCCGACCAGGACGCGGATGCCGTAACCGAGGCTCTCGTTGACGACATGGCCGCCGACCTGACCGTTGCGGGTGAGGATACCTTCGTTGCGGATATCGATGACGCGTACGTCGACCCAGTCCGCTCCCTGTGCCAGTGCACTGTCCAGGGCTAACTTGGCATGGTCTCTCATAGGACAGCTCCTAGAAGTTGGTGGTGGAAGAGAACTTGAAACCGTTGACCTTCAGCGCGGGGACGATGAAACCGCCCCCGAAAAACGCACTGGCGAGAATCGTGTCGCGCCCAATCAGTTCGACTGAATTCAACACGCGCAACACCGAATCGGTGAAGCGAAGATTGTGAACCGGATGGGAAATCCTGCCGTCCTCGATAGCGAAGACGCCGTCCCGTGTCATGCCGGTGATGGACAACTCGCGCGGGTTGACGACGTTGGTGTAGTGGAAATGCGTCACCAGCAGACCCCGGGAGGTGGAGGCGATCATCTCCTCCAGCGTGGAATCCCCCGGCTGCAGACAGAGGTTGCCGGGATAGCCGCCGCCCGGATTGGGCGCGGGAAAGCCGTGCCCGGTGGATTCGGTGTCGGCTCGCTTCGCTGTCCGGCGATCATGTGCGACATGACGCAGGATCCCCTGCTCGATAAACGGCAGCGTCCGCTTGGGTAGTCCTTCTCCGTCGAACGGTGCCGAATTCATGCGGGGATGGAAGGGATCATCCATGATGGTGATGTTCTCGCCGGCGATCTTCTCCCCCAGTTTGCCGGACAGGGGTCCGGTGCCCTCCAGGTAATCCAGCCCGCCGAAACCGAGCCAGGTGAGGAACAGCAGGAAGTCGGTGACCGCGGCGGGCGGCATCACCACCGTGTATTCCCCCGGTTCCACCGGTTGCGGTTTATCCGCGCGCAGGCAGATATCGGTTGCCTGGCGGGCCAGCTCCTCCGGCTTGAGGTCCCCGGTGCACTTGGCGTTATCTTCCGCCCAGCCTGAGACCTCCCCCCTGGCCACCGTGATGGAGAACTCCGCTTCTGTGGCGGCGTGATAGTGGAACATCCCGGCGGAGTTGCCGATGGCGTACTGGGAATGGGAGGTGCTGTAGATGCCGGCTCCCTCCAGGCCCTGCTCCGGCAGCCCCTGCAGTGCGGCGGCGATTGCCTCCGCCTTGGCGGTCGGGGTAAGGGTCACGGTCGCCTCATCCACCTGAGGTTGTTCCGCGATTTCGATCTGTTCCTGCAGCGGCAGGCACTCCGGGTCAGCCTTCTGCACCTTGGCGGAGGCGGCGGCCGCGGCGATAGCACGCGCGAGCGATTCGCGGTCGAAGCGTCCGGTGTTGACGACGCCGTTCCTGCCGTCCAGCAGCACGCGGATGGTGAGACTGCTCTCGCCCTGCGAGATGTTCTGTCGGATTTCGTTGTTGGCGAAACGGGACAATCCCTCGTTTTCGCTGGAGTAGACCAGCTCTACCTGTTGACCGGCGGCCAGGTCGATAACCTGCTCCAGCAGTTCCTGCACCTCGTCTCGGCTTTTCATATGCAGCTCCGGTTTATTCGCGTTCGTTGTTTTCCAGTTGCCGGCGATAGGCCGCGGCCCGCCGGCGCATTATTTCAGCTTCCTCCGGGTCCAGCTCCTCCAGAACGATGACGATGTGATCCAGGATCTCCAGCTGTTCCGGCGACAGGCGTAGTGCCTGCTGGAGGTAGGCCAGCGCCTTTTCCGGTTCTCCCCGCCGGTAGTGGATCCAGCCGATGGTGTCCAGAAACGAGGGATTCTCCGGCTCGATTTCCAGCGAAAGGCGCGAATAATGCAGCGCCTCGTCGAGTTCCGTTTCGGAAACGGCGGTCGAGTCATCCACCAGCAGGTAGGCATAGTTGTTCATCAGGGTGGCGTCTTCCAGCTCCATATCGATCAGCAGGTAGCGGAAGTGCGCCAGGGCTTTGGCTCTGTAGCCGGCATGGCGCTGATAGAATTCGCTCAGATAGAAATCGGCGGTCAACTCGTCGGTTAACTCGCGCAGCTCGAGCAGCAGCTCTTCCGCCGCTGCCAGACTGTCGCGCGCTTCCTCCAGCGTGGCCAGCTCCAGCATCAACTCCGGTTGCAGCGGAAAGCGCTCCAGCCCCTCCACCAGGGTGAGATAGGCGGCGCTGTCGTCGTCGAGCGAATTGCGCTGGAAGTAGGCCAGCGAATACCAGGCTTCCACCCGGTCCTGATTGGCGGCACAGGCCCGCAGCAGCAGCTTTGCGGCCGCGGGCAGGCGCTCCGCCCTCAACAGCAGGTCGGTCTGCAGGAGCTGCAGGTGGAACGCGGCGGGTTGCTCCCCGCCAAGCCGGCGGAGGAAGGCCAACTCCCGATCGACGCTTTCCCGTTCCTCGACCAACCGATGATAGACGGTGAGTATTTCCACCTCGGGCAGGTAACCCCGCGCCAGAAAGCGGTGGAAGACTTCCAGAAAGGCGTCCCCGTCAGCCTTGACGGCGTAGAGTTCCAACAGGAGGGAGAGCAACTCCTCTTCACCGTAGTCGGGATCGTTCCGTTCCTCCTCCGTCATCGCGTTCAGCAGGAACTCGATCTGACCGATGGTGGCCGGCAGGTCGCCCAGGTGGTGGTAGACGATGGCCAGCCGGGAGCGCAGTTGGTGGTTCAGCGGTTCCCGGTGCAGCACGAACCGGGTGTGCTTGATAAAACTCTCGTATTCGCCCAGCCGCAGGTAGTTCTCCGCCAGGGCGCGGCGGATCTCCACCGAGGTGGAATCATGCAGCAACGCCAGGTTGTACTCGTAGACGGCGCGGCGGGGATCCCGCAGGCTTTCCTGCCAGGCGCCCCGGACTACATGCTTCAGCGCTTCTTTCTGCAACTGGACCGGTTCCGCCGGAGCCGGCGGCCGTTGCAGGAGGGGTGAACATCCGGACAGCCAGAACAGCAGGAAGGCGAAGAGGGGGATGACAAAGCGGTGCATCAATCTCCCCCGATTCCGAACAGGCCGATGCGAAGCAGATCGTTGCGCAGCGCAATCAGCATCAGGAAGAGCAACAACACCAGACCGACCTGTTGAATACGGATTTTGAGCGTCAATGAGATCGGCCGTCTGATCAGCGCTTCGATGGAATTGATGACGATATGACCGCCGTCGAGAACCGGCAACGGCAGCAGGTTGAGAAATCCGATATGCAGGGAGATCACCGCGATGAAGGAGAGAAAGGACAGCAGCCCGCTGCGCGCCGCTTCACCCGAGAGCTGCGCGATGAAGATCGGCCCGCCCAGGTCGCCGAGCGAGGCTTCTCCCTTGATGAGAATGATCACATGGGAAATGGAAAGGCGCAAGAGACTGTAGGATTGTCGCGTCGAGATGGCGATCGCATCCAGCCAGTCGGCGTCGCGCTGATGCACCCGGGGCGCGATACCGATCAGACCGACTTCCGTCAGTTCCCCATCGATCAGGATGCGGTCCGGTTCCGGTATCAGGGTGTCGACAAAGACGGCTTCGTTCCGCTCGATCGTGAGCATGATTTCCCGTCCCGGGTTGGCATGAATGCCGTCACGCAGGTTTTCCCAGTTGTGCAAAGGCGTGTCGTTCAGGCGCAGAATGCGGTCGCCGACCGCCAGCCCGGAGGCAGCGGCGGGTCGTCCCTGGTAGAGACTGCCGATGACCGGCTCGGAATCCGGCTCACCGACTCCCTCCACGCGGATCAACGCCAGGAAGATCATCCAGGCGAGCAGGAAGTTCATCAGACCACCCGCCGCCAGGATCAATGTTTTCTGCAGCCAGTTCTTGGACATGAACTCCCAGCCGGCACCGGTCAGCGGCCGTCCCTGTCCATTCGGTAAAGCGTCCGATTCGTCGATGACTCCCGCCATCCGCACGTAGCCGCCCAGGGGGAACAGGCTGATCCGGTAGTCGGTGTCGCCCCGTTTGAAACCGACCAGGCGTCGGCCGAAACCGATCGAGAACACCTCCACCCGCACACCGGTCAGGCGGGCGGCGAGGAAGTGTCCCAGTTCATGCACGAAGACGATGATGCTGAGTACGACGGCGAAGTAAAGCAATGTCATCAGGTCAGTTCACCAGTAATTGACTGTGGATCCGGGTATCAATCTCGTAGATGTCGGCGAGGGTATAGTCGGGCGTGGAAACATGCTTCGCAAGCGCATTCTCGATCATGGTGAAGATTCCGGTGAACTCGATCCTGCCCGCCAGGAAAAGCTCCACGGCGGCCTCGTTGGCCGCATTCAGGACGGCCGGATAGGTGCCGCCCTGCTCCAGGGCTTCCCGGGCGAACCGGAGGGTGGGAAAAAGCTCCTCATCCGGCGGCAGAAAGGTGAGGGTTCCGCACCTGGCCAGATCCAGCGGTTCCATCTGTAAGGGGATGTGGTCCGGATAGGTGAGCGCGTATTGGATCGGAATGCGCATGTCGGGATAGCCCAGTTGCGCCTTCTGGGAACCGTCCACGAATTCCACTAGGCTGTGTACGATCGATTGTGGATGTATCACGATTTCGATCTGCTCCGCGGAGACCGGATAGAGCCAGTAGGCTTCAATCAGCTCCAAGCCCTTGTTCATCAGGGTGGCGGAATCGATGGTGATCTTCTCCCCCATCTTCCAGTTGGGATGGCGCAGAGCCTCGGCCGGCGTGATACCCGCCAGTGAGTCGCGTCCGTGAAAAGGGCCGCCGGACGCGGTCAGCAGAATGCGCCGGATCTGGTCCGGGTTCTCGCCCTGCAGGCACTGCAGGATGGCGGAGTGCTCGGAATCGATCGGCAGCAGCTCCGCCTGGTGCCGCTCCAGCAGCTCGCGGACCAGCTTGCCGGCTGAGACCAGCGGCTCCTTATTGGCCAGGCAGACACGGCGGCCGGCCTCGATGGCGTTGGCCACCACCGCCAGGCCGCGGTTGCCGACGATGGCGTTGACGAGGGTGTCGCCCCGGGCACGGGTGGGAAACTGGTCCAGCTCCGCATCCCCCGTGAGTACTTCGATCCCGGCCGAAGCGAGTGTATCACGCAGGTAGGTATAGTGTTCCGTCGCGGCGATGTGGACCAGTGACGGTTTGAATTCCAGAGCCTGCTCGATCAGCAGTTCGACATTGTTCCCCGCCGCCAGTGCGGCGACACTGAATCGCTCCGGGTGCTGGCGGACGATATCCAGGGTACTGGTGCCGATAGAGCCGGTCGAGCCGACGATAGTCAGTTGCTGCAAGAGCGGTTCCGTTCTCTATAAAAAGGAAATGATCAGGCCTCCGGTCAACAACGGGTAATCGGAGAGAAAGGTGTATTCAGCGTTGATCCGCAGCAGCGGAAACGGAATCCAGTTGAAACCGACCACCAGCCGGGAACCCGAGGTATCCAGCGTTTTGGAGACAGCGACCTGCGTCAGGGAATTGACATAATCGAACGCTATCGAGGTACTCGAGTAACCGAATCCGGCGTAAGGCTCGATGATGAACAGCTTCTTGCTGACCATCAAGTCGTAGCTACTGGAGTTGGTGCTGAAGACGTCGCCCAGTCGAAGTGAGTTATAGAAGTACTGGAGCGCAAACCGGGGGGCCAGCAGCGGAATGTCCACGATTTCGTTAAGCTCGAAACGGACGCCGCCGCCCAGCAGGGTCAGTTTGCCCACTTCGACCAGGTCGGCGGTGAAGAAACGGCCGGAGACCTGGAAACCCTTCATCAGGCCGAGTGAAGCTTGCGCAACCGGCAGCGTCAACGCTTTCACGTCGACGCTGTCCAGCACGCCGGTCTGTTGATCCGTGGGAATCTGCAGGAAGAGCGCCTTGACGCCGATGTCGAATCCGGGCAGGCCGTGCGATGAGGCGTTGTGATACAATCCCTGGTTGATGAGACCATGAAAGGCGTTGACCACCGGCGTCGCCTTGTCAGTGAGCTGTCCTTCCGGCAGCTGGAAGATCTCATCCTCGATGGAGCCGGCCAGGACCGTTGAGGTCTGCAGGCCGAGCAGCAGCATTGCGCACGCGTACAAAAGAAGCTTCTTCATCATCTCCTCCTCCGTGAATGGGAAGTGCTTTATTGTTGTTCCGTACTGATGATTCCGTTGGCAAAATAATCACCAGCGTGCAGCGGGTGACCATTGAGAAAATCCGCGGCCGGGAGGCGTTTCTTCCCCTCCAGTTGCAGATCGGTGATCAGGAGCGCGTCGGCGCCACAGGCGACCAGGATACCCTGCCGCCCTGCCTGCAGTACGGTGCCGGGCGGTTGCGGGGTGTCCGCCGCGATGACGCTGGTGGCGAAAACGCGGACCTGTTTGCCGTCGAGGCGGCAGCAGGCGCCCGGCAGCGGCGACAGACCGCGGATGCGGTTATGCAACGCCTTGGCATCCTGTTCCCATCTCAGCAGCCGGTCCAGTGCCGTTATACGCGGAGCGCCCCGGTATTCACCCGGTGGTTGCGACCTGGGTTCCAGCTCCCTGGTCAAGTAACCGTCGATGGTTTCGATCAGCAGTTCGGCCCCCAGGTCCGCCATGCGGTCGTGCAGGGTGCCGAAGTCATCCTCCGGCTGGATGGGCAGCTCGCGCTGGAGCAGGATGCCGCCGGTATCCACCTGTTCATCCAGCTGAAAAGTGGTCAAGCCGGTCATCCGCTCGCCGTTGATCAGGGCGTGTTGAATCGGTGCGGCGCCGCGATACTCCGGCAGCAGCGAGCCGTGCAGGTTGATCGAACCGCGTCGCGGCAGAGACAGAATGCCGGGCGGTAGTATCCGGTAAGCGACCACGACGAAAAGGTCCGGCTCGAAAGCGAGCAGCTGCTGACGGATTTCGCGGTTGCGCAGTCGCTGCGGTTTCAACAGTGGCAGCCCGGCTTCCTCCGCGTAAAGGGCCACCGGCGTCGGTTGCGTGCGGCGGCCCCGACCCCGGGGACGATCCGGTTGCGTTACGACAGCCACTACGGGCAGCTTGGCGGCGCGGAGACGTTTCAGCGAAACGACGGCGAAATCGGGCGAACCCATGAAGATGATGTTCATGCCTGGGCTCCGTCCCGGGCCAATTGCTTGAGGCGGTTCTGCAGAAGCCCCCGGCGCACGGGTGAGATGCGGTCGATAAAAAGCACGCCCTCCAGGTGATCGTTTTCATGCAGGCAAACCCTGGCTTCCAGACCGGTCAGTTCCCGGCGGTGCGGCTGACCATCGAGATCCTGGTATTCTACCGTGATCCGTTCCGGCCGGCTTACCTGCTCGCGGATACCGGGAACGGAAAGGCAGCCTTCTTCCATTTCACAGTTTCCGGCGGTTTCCAGGATCTCAGGATTCACCATGAACTCGGTGTGCAGCTGGTCCTGCTCGTCGAAGTTCCCGACGATGATCAGCCGTAACGGCTCACCCACCTGCGGTGCCGCCAGCCCGATCCCCTGGGCGGAGAACATCGCCGCCAGCATGGTATCAGCCAGTTGCTTGAGTTCAGCGTTGAACTCGGTCACCGGCTTGGCTTTGCGGCGCAGAAGGGGATTGCCGACTATCAGGATTTCTCTTTCCATGATTACGGCCGTTGTGGGATTACTGCTCCTCGGCTTTGCTGCGCAGGACACGCTGGATGGAGTTTCGCTCGATTTCGACGCGAACGTTATCGGCGATTTTGATCCAGAGTGTTCCGCTCTCTTCGCGCGTATCGGTGACGGTGCCATGCACTCCGCCGGAGGTGACGACGCGGTCACCTTTCTGGAGTGCGGCTACCATCCTCTGGTGATCTTTCTGCTTTCTGGCCTGCGGCCTGATCATCAGAAACCAGATGACCGCAAAGATCAATATATACGGCAGGAACATCATCAGGGAATTGCCGCCCTGGGGCGCGGCCTCAGCGAGGAAATGAACCATGCGTTACCATCCTTTCATTACGGGCTGTAGCTGTCGGGTACCGGTCAACCTCTCCGGGGAGGGTACTCCTGCCCGCAGCTGGTTAAGTTAAAGCGACTAAAATAATAGAGAGCCGTTTGAGAATATGAAAGCATTTCCAGGAGGAGGCGGGAGGTCGGTGCCCTGCACCAGGAGCCTGTCGGACTTATGATGTTTTGCTGCAAATTCCAGAGAAACGGCCATTTCCGCCTAAAAAATGCGTTACATAGTTTCTACTATGCTCCTTATTTGTTAGGCGAAACTTGCTCGCTTCCTGAAATTTTCGCCAAAAACCCACAAGTCCGACAGGCTCCTAGAAATCCAGGAACTGCCAGGGATCCAGACGGCGCCGTCCCTGCCAGATCTCGTAGTGGAGATGCGGTGCCGATGAAAAACCGGTGGTGCCCAGCTCGCCGATCGCCTGGTTCTGGAAGACCGTTTCCCCTTCCTTCACCAGCAGGGTTTTAAGATGGCCGTAGCGGGTAACGAATCCGTTGCGGTGAACCAGGATGATCAGGTTACCGTATGCGGGTGACCAGCTGGCGTATACTACGGTGCCGTTGGCGGTTGCGACGACCGGATCGCCCTCCTCTCCGGCAATGTCGACACCGGGGTGCAGCGGAGGCAGATCGTCCACGAATTCACGGCTGACGACGCCGCGTACCGGGTTGACTATCGGAACCTGGCCCGCCATATCCGGCGGCAGCGCGTCGCGGATGAGCAGGCGGCCGACTTCACCCGCTTCGGCAAGCGTATCCACCGTCAGATGCATCTGATCGGCCATCAGCGCGCGCAAACGCTGCTCCCGCTCCCGCAACTGGGCCAGCTCCAGTTCCAGGTTTCGGAGACCGGTGGCGACCCGCTCCAGCGAATCGCATTGCAGTTCCAGATGCTTGACGGAGAGCAGCGCGGGCAGCTCGTAGACGAAAAGCGCGGTTCCCAGTAAACCCAGCAAGGCGACGATCAGACTCAATCGCACCAGTAACGGTTGTTCCCGCCACCCGCTCATCGTCGGCGATTCCCGGCTTGCCGACGGCTTCCGGTCTGGCGCGCTTCCTGATGCTTCCGGCGCCGGGCGAGGATGGTTTCGATCTCCTCTATCTCCTTCGGAATCGCCGCCGTGAGTACCTGGTGGCCCCGCGGCGTCACCAGCACATCATCTTCGATACGTACCGCGATACCGCGCCAGCGCGCCGGTGTCTGCCGCCGGTCCGGCTGGAAATAGAGACCCGGCTCCACCGTCAATACCATCCCCGGCTCCAATTTGCGGTCCTCACCCCCCGGTTTGATCAAACCGGCGTCATGCGTATCCAGGCCCAGCCAGTGCCCGACGCCGTGCGGATAGAACGGTGCGTGGCGGCGGCGGCGGATGATTTCGCCGGGATCGCCTTTCAATATCTTGAGCCGCAACAGCTCCTCTACCAGGACACCGGTGGCGGTCTTGTCCACATCCTGGTAGGTGGCCCCCGGTTTGATAACGGCGATCGCCGCTTTCTGGGCGCGCAGCACCGCCTGGTAGATCTGCTTCTGGGCCGGGGAAAAGCGCCCGCTTACCGGCCAGGTCCGGGTGACATCCGCCGCGTAGTTCCGGTACTCGGCGCCGGCGTCGATCAATACCAGCTCGCCTTCCCGCAGCGTGTCCCGGTTCTGGATGTAGTGCAGGACCAGGCCGTTCAGCCCGCCCGCCACGATGCTCTCGTAAGCCCAGGTCCCGCCGGCGCGGTGAAACTCGCCTTCCAGCAGCGCCTGCAGTTCGTACTCCGGCATCCCCGACCGCAGGGCGCGCAGGGCGCGGTTGAACGCGGTCGCCGTGATCTTGGCCGCCTGTTTGAGCAGGACGACTTCCTCCGGTTCCTTGCGCAGACGCAGTTCCGTCAGCAGGGAAGCGGCGTTGATGATGGTCTGCGGATAACGGACACCTTCGCGGTTGATCTCATGCAGCCGCCCCAGCGTCTTGAGGATCTCGGCGCTGAACTCGCTCCCCTCCTGCAGATCCAGGTAGAGGCGCGGCTGGTCTCTCAACAGCTGCGGCAGCTTCGTCTTGAAATCCTTCAACAGGTGGGCGACCCGGGCGCCGTAGATCTTTCTGGCGTCATCCCGGTGCAGGCGGGGACCGATCCACACTTCCAGTTTACGATCGTGCGGGTGGACGAACAGGGTGTAGCGGAAGCGCTTGCCCCGCTTCTCCAGCGCCAGGAGTACATTCGGCTCCGACAGACCACTGAGAAAGTAGAAGTTGCCGTGCTGGCGGAAGCGATAATTGATATCGGCGTTCCGCTTGACCTCCGCCGGCGCCCGGAGCAGCAGGAGACCGTCCTCCATCTGCGTCAGCAGCCGTTCCCGGTTACGGGCGGCCATCGCGATTATATCCATCAGATCCTCCTTTACTCTGTTTCACCCGCGTCCGGCGCCCTGCCCCAGTTCTGGCGGTTGAGCAGACGGGCGATCAGCCAACTGCCGGCCAGCGCGGTCAGTGTCAAGATGCTGCCGGCCAGATGGCGACCGAACAGGAAATTACCGATGGCGAAGGTAACGCCGTACACCAGCGCCACCGCGCTCAGATACAGTGGCAGAAAGTCGCGCAGTACCGAGCGGTGGCGGGGAGTCGGCCAGGGCCAGAATCCGCCCGGCTGCACCAGGTTGTGAAAGCTTCGGAGTCGCTCACCCTCAACCGGCGGTGTTAACATAGTAACCGTCAACCAGCAAATAATCGAGAACGGTACGATGATCAGGATCTTGTGCTGGAGTTGAATCTCGGTTCCGAAGATGACCGGCGCAGTGGCGAAGAGGCTGTAGGTGCCCTGCCCTATATTCTGCGCAAAGGCGATCAGCTCCAGCCCCAGCGTGATGAAGATGGAGGCGCCCAGGGCGGCGATCTCGGACCAGGCGCTGATCCGCCACCAGAACCAGCGCAGGATCAACACCGAGCCGATGCCGGCTCCCATCGCCCAGACGAAAATCCAGGCTTTCTCTATCGATTGCAGGTAAAAGGCGATAACCGCCGCCAGGGCGATTACCAGCACTCCCACCAGGCGGGAAACCAGCACGTAGTGTTTTTCATCCGCCCGTGGCCGGAAAAAGCGCTTGTAGATATCGTTGACCAGGTAGGATGATCCCCAGTTCATGTGGGTATCGATGGTCGACATGAACGCCGCCAGGAAGGTAGTGACCAGCAGGCCACGCAGACCGGGACCCAGCACCAGCCGGATCACCGCCGGGTACGCCTCCTTCTTGACGGCGATATCGGGCAACAGCACCATTGAAACCAGCGCCACCAGAATCCAGGGCCAGACCCGCAGGGCGTAGTTGGCGACGTTGAACCAGAGGGTGGCCAGGGTGGCGTGCTTTTCATCACGGGCGGACAGCATGCGCTGAATCAGGTAACCGCCGCCGTCGGAATTGTGCGAGGACCACCACATGACCGTGATAAAGAGGATGAACTGGATGAAAGCTACGCCGTCAGCCGGGCTGGGGATAAAGCTGAGGGTGCTGCCGCGGTAATCGGCGGTGGCGGGCAGCTGCGTCAACAGCGCCTCCATACCGCCAACGTGACTCACCGCCACGGCCGCCAGGATGATTGAACCGAGCATTGCCAGGATGAACTGGACCAGGTCGGTGACCACGACGCCCCAGTAGCCGGAGAGGACCGAGTAGATAAGCGCGATGACGATACAGCTGAGAATTGCTATGTGCGGCGGCAGACCGGTGAGCTGGCCGATGACCGTCGCCATGCCGTTGATCACCCACCCCATGACGATGAAATTGTAGAGGGTGGCGAAATAGGTCGCCTTGAAGGCGCGGAGGAAGGCGGCGGAACGCCCGCTGTAGCGCAGTTCGATCATCTCGTTGTCGGTGAGGACGCCGGTGCGCTGCCAGAGGCGCGCGAAGAGAAAGACGCTCAGAATGCCGCCCAGCGCCAGGTTCCACCAGAACCAGTTGCGCCAGATACCCTGGCTGCGCACCATCTCGGTGATGGCCAGCGGGGTATCGGCGGCAAAGGTGGTGGCGACCATCGAGGTACCTACCAGCCACCAGGGCAGACTGCGACCGGAGATGAAATAGGACTCGAGGTTACGACCGGCACGGCGGCTGAAGAAAACACCGACTCCCAGCGAGAAGGTGATGTAGGCCAGGATGATGATCCAGTCGAGCGTGGTAAGTGTCATGGAGTCCCGAGAAGTTGGCGATTATACGAACCACTAATTCGAATCGACGATTTCTAAACAAACCTATCGGTCGAATCGCCTTGCGCACACAGTGCGCAAGCATGAACACTAGTCGAACTAAAAACTTCTGGATACACCCGCAAGTATTTTCGCCTTGCGCCCATCGGGTGCAAGAATGAACACGAATAATTGGAAAATCAAAGACGCCGGTATCATGCCCGATAGGGCGAGGCTGAAAACATATAGTAATGGGATGGCGAGACTGAAATCGTTGCCACACTTAGTAAGGCGCTAAGCACGACATGCACGAGCGGCGATATCTGCAACTGCTCCTACTGACCCGCTACCGGTGTGAAATCGAACTCCGGCAGCGTGCGGTTGGAATCGGTCGGCAGGGCGGCGGTGCTGTCGGCAACCTGTACGGCATAATCCGTCGCGACAGGCCGGTCTGCTTCCGCCAGAGGGACCTGGGTGGTGCGCACTCCGACGGTCTGGTAGAGCACTCCGATGATAAAGGTCGCACAGGCGGCGGTGAGAACGACGCGCCAGGGGAAAGTAAAAGTCCGGATCGGTTTCATGGTCAACTCCGCCCGGACGGCCCGTACACGCGTCAGCACCTCAGGGGGAGCCGTGACGCGGGGAAGCTCGCGCAGCAGGTCGCGCGCGAAAGCGGTCTGCCGCAGATTCGCCGCGAGTTCCGGATTCCGCGAGAGCTCCTCTTCAAAATCGGCCCGCTCACCGGCGGTCATTTCGCCGTCCAGCCAGGCCTGGATTCTGGGTTGATAAGCGTCCTGAGTCATCCCCTATTCTCCATCTTCTTGGCCAGGAAACCGCGGGCGCGATTGATACGGCTCTTGACCGTGCCGATCGGCACACCGAGTAGCTGTGATATCTCCTGGTACTCCAGTTCCTGAATGTCTCGCAGCACCAGCGCTTCGCGCAACGCGGGGTGCATTCGCTCCAGCAGTTTCTCCACCCGCTCCAGTTGCAGGCGGCGATGGACAACCTCCTCCGGACCCGGTCCCGGATCGGGCGGCTCCAGTTCCGGACCATCCTCGGCGTCGCCCGGCCCGGATCCGGTCAGGAACGGTAACAACCGCCGGCGTTTGCGACTGCGCTGCCAGGAGCGCCATTCGTTCAGCGCGATGGAATAGAGCCAGGTGCTGAAGGCCGACTTGAGGTTGAATCTCTGCAAGGAGCGATAAGCCTTGATGAAGATGTCCTGCAGCATGTCTTCCGCGTCCTGCTGCCTGACACCCAGCCGCCGCAGGAGATTGAAGATCAAATCCTGATGGCGTCTGACCAGCTCGTCGAAAGCCAGACCGTCTCCGGCCTGCGCGCGAAGCACCAGCTTCCGATCTTCAGCTTTTGTTGAGTTAGACGCCGTCATATCGGTTTTGTTCCCGTTTTCAGGTAGGCGAAGAAGCGTTATGCGCCGCGACACGATTCATGAACGTTGGCCGGCAATCCTGGTCAGGAAACGGATGAACACGTTGCGGGGATCGGTGGCCGTGGTTTTCAGCTGTTCATCCGCCTCGGTCAGCCAGCTGACCGCCTCTTCGATCTCGGCTTGCGTGAAATGCGCCAACCGTTCCAGGTCGTACTTAACCGCCCAGGGATTGAGACCCAGCGCGGCCGCGATATCGCGGTGATTGCGTCCGTTGCCCCGCAGTCGCGCTACCGACCAAAGGCGGGTCAGGCTGTTGGAGAGGGCGGCCAGCAGCTGCTGCGGCGCGATGGTCCGGGCGGTGTGGTTGTAAATGGTGACCGTCCGTTCCAGGTCGCGCCGGAAGAAGGCATTGGTGAGCTCGAACACCGAAAACTCGCGGGAGACACCGATACACTGCTCGATGTGAGCATCGCTGATTTCCGCCGCGTCGAGACTGATGGTCAGGAGTTTCTCGATTTCCCGCACGACCAGGTTGAGGCGCGGCTCGATCTGATCCGCCAGGGTCTGGGCCTGTTCCCAGCTGATCTTGCGGCCGTGCTGTTCCAGCCAGGTCTGGATCCAGCCCGGCATCTGTTCCGGCGCCGGGGGTTTGAATTCGATCACCTCGCCCGCCGCCTTGATCCGCTTGTAGAAGACACGCCGTTTATCCAGTTTGGCGGCGGAAAAGATCAGGACGGTGGTTTCACTGGGAGTCGCGAAGTAGTTCTCCAGTTCCTCCCAGGCGGTGGCGCTCAGCCTCTCGGCGTCGCGTACGAGGATAACGCGATGGTCATGCATGAGGGGATACTCGCGGCAGAGTACCGCCAGGTGATGTCCTTCCAGGCGGGCGCCGTCGAGCAGGTCGAGGTTGAAGTCGCGCGCCGACGAGGGCAGCAGCATTTCCAGGAGGGTATCGATCGCCTGGCGACGGGTATACTCCTCGCCGGTCAGCAGGTAGAGCGGCGCCGGCCTGCCGGACTGAATGGCGGCGACGAGTCGCGCCCAGTCTTCGCCGTTACCGGTGGCGCCGTTGCCGTCAGCGGCGGTTGCGCCGGTATTCCGCGCACACATCGTGAAACCCCCTGATGATGGATTGAACCGCCGGTGCCAGCGGCATGCGTTCCGGGTGGAACTGCACCGCGACCATGAAGCCCTCTCCCTTGTATTCCACCGCTTCGATGATGCCGTCCGGCGCCCGGCCGCAAACTTCGAGATCCGCCGCCGGTTGCGCAATCGCCTGGTGATGGAAGCTATTGACCGGGGAGGCGGCGGCGCCGACCGTACGTCCCAGCCAGCTGTCCGGCCGCCATTCCAGGTTGTGGACAGGGATATCGCCGGGTAGACTCTGCTTGTGAGGCAACGCGTCGGGACAATCGGTCGGGATATCCTCGATCAGCGTACCGCCCAGGCAGCAGTTGATCTGTTGAAATCCACGGCAGATGCCGAACACCGGCAGCCCCAATTCGAGCGCCCGCGACAGCTGCCGGTCCTCGGCGCGGGTGCGCCGTCCGGCCTCCTCGAAGTCGGGCGTTACGGCGTCGCGCCAGACGGAGGGGTCGAGATCGCCGCCTCCACTGAGCAGCAGGCCGTCCAGCTGCAGCATCAGGTCGTCGAGCGGTTCCGGATCTTCGCTGTAGGGCAGCAGCACCGGCGTGAAACCATTATGAATGACAAATTTCAGGTACTCATCGTTGATGAGGAGACGGTGTTGACTGCCTCGCAGCCGGTTGATCTTATACAGCTCGTTCGAGAGCGTCAAGCCGAGCAGCGGTCTCTCTACAGCCATATCAGAACTCCGCTGCCGACCAGGACACAATACAGGGCGAAGTAGGTCAATCGTCCCCGCCTGACGATATACATCAACCAGCCAAGCGCCGCGTAACCGGTCACCAGAGCCGTGAGAAAGCCGATCACCAGCGGCCAGGCGGCCAGCGTTGAAAGCGTTTTGATAGCCTCCAGATCCAACAGCGTGGCGCCGATGATCGCCGGGATCGAGATAATGAAGGAGAAGCGTGCCGCCTCTTCCCGTTGCAGGCCGACGAACATGCCGGTCGCGATCGTGGCACCGGAACGGCTGATACCGGGCAGTATCGCCAGACCCTGGGCGACACCGACACTGAGCGCGCGCCACCAGCCGCAATCGCGCTGGCTGCGCTGGCCCGCCCGGATGCGCTCCGCCGTCCAGAGCAGCAGCGCCGTGACCAGCAGCATCAGGCCCGCCACGCGTGGCTGGCTGAACAGCGTGCGAAATGCATCCCGGCCCAGGTAGCCGATCAGACCGGTCGGCACCGATGCCAGCATGATCCACAACAGCAGCCGGCGTTCGCCACGCCCCTTCGCACCGCGCCTGCGAGCGGCGGTCAGGGCTGCCAGATCGCGGCGAAAGAAGAGGATCACCGCCAGTAGCGTACCCAGGTGCAGCACCAGATCGAAAGCCAGTTCGTTGCCGTGGAAACCGGGAAAGAAGGATTGTATGATGACCAGATGACCGGAAGACGAGATCGGCAGGAATTCCGTCATACCCTGAATCAGTCCGAGTAGAAAGGCGCTGAGACCGGTCATGGCGCCGCCTTCCCCGGCGCCGGCCGCAGCGGCAGCCAGCGGTCGCCGTCAAAGTACCCCAGCTGCGGGCTGTGGTTGAAACCGTTGACCAGGCGCAGACCCGGCTGCCAGACGAAAGTGGAGTCCAGCCTGAATCCGGTCGAATCGCAGGCGGCGCGCAGGGCGGCGCGATCCGGCAGCGACTCCATCAGAGCAGGGGTGGCCGCCGTCAACAGCTGTTCCAGATCGGGATAGCGATAGGTAACATTGTAGAACTCGCTGATGAAGCGCTCCACCGCCGGTGAGGGTGCGAACGGCAGCGGTGCGATCATACCGCGCAGCAGGGTTCCGGCTTCGCCGCGCACCGCCCAGTCGATCCAGAATTCACTGCCCAGCAGCTGCGCTTCGAAATGATAGAACGCCAGCTGCGTGGCCATATGGTTGACATCCTCGCTGTACAGCGGGAAGAAAATCGCTTCGATACTCCGCACCGGACAGCTCTTGCTGGGATGATCCCGCTGATAGATCTCGAACAGGTCCGGCAGGATCTCCGGCGGCAACGGCAGGCTGTCGGGCGGCACGACCTGAAAAAGGGAGTCATGGCGGCAGAAGAGGCGGCGGGAGGCCTGGAAGCCGCTGGTGTCGGGCGGTGCCAGCACTTCGCCGCTGTGATACCAGCCTGCGGAAGGCTCCGGTTCGATAGCCGGCAGCCAGATCGTATCCGCCCGGCTCCAATCGTAGGTTAACGCCTGTTCCGCGGTTAGCGGCAGCGTGTCCGCCAGGCTCCAGCGCAGCGAGTCGCGGAAATCCAGTTCCAGTCCGAACTCGCGCAATTCACCCAGCTGCTTACCGATATCGTCGCTGCCGGGGAAGAAGTAGCTGGTGAACAGCACGCTGTCACAGCGCTGTTCCACCGCCAGACTGAATTCGCGCGCCATCTGGCGGCCGATGGTATCGGCGGGGGCCAGCACGGCGAAACGGCGCAGCCCCAGCGTATCCAGAGCCCAGTCAGCGAGCAGACGGGCCTGCAGCAGCGGATCCAGGTGCAGGCTCAGCGTTGGCAGGGCTTCGGTAGCCGGGAAGGTGCGATCCGGACAGACGACATGCAGGCGCGGCAACAGCTGCACAGGTGCCAGGAATTCGGCGCGGGCACTCTGCAGCAGCAGCCAGTCGCGATCGTCAGTCAGCGCGGCCAGCAGCTGGGCGTGATACAGAGGATCGGAGCGGTCGTCCAGCAGCGGCAGTTCCGGTCCGGAGGGGGCAAACAGTTCGCGACCGATGCGCAGCGAACGGGCCAGGTCCCTGCCCCACTCGCTGTCGGACCCGCTGAGAGGCAGCACCGCCAGCTTCCCCCGCGCCGCGGCGACTGCCGCCAGACAACGGCGCGCCAGTGGTCGATTCAGGCGAGCAAGCATTTCCTCACCGTCCGCGGGATTGAGTTGCTGGTAGAGGTCCACCAGGGTAGTCGCAATCCGGTGCTCGAGTTCTCCGGTGTGCGACTCAGCGCGGTGCAGCGGCAGCAGGTGGTCGAGTGCCGCCCGCCAGCTATCCTCGCCGGCGTAGGAACGGCCGAGGCGATAGTGAATGTAATCGGTGTAGGGATGAAACGGATAGCGGTCCAGAAAGTTCAACCAGTCGGTCCTTGCCGTCTGTCCCTGACCGGCCTGCTCCGAGCGGTGCCCCCGCAACAGCAGGTATTCCGGCCGGTCCTGCCCGGCCCAGACCCGCATCAGTGAATCGGGATCGCTGTCCGCCAGTTGCACCGGCAGCGGCTCCGCCCGCAGTGGGAAGGGTTGGAATCCGGTACAGACCGCGGTCAGCAGTAACAGCGGGAGCGCTGATCTCAGGCGTGGTTTCAAAGGGGTTGCTCTCCTAGGAGTCTGTCGGTCTTGCCTGTCTTGCCGTTATCGGATCACTCCACCGTGACGCTCTTGGCCAGGTTGCGCGGCTGATCAACGTTACAGTCCCGCTCCACCGCGATATAGTAGGCCAGCAGCTGCAGCGGTATCACGGTGAGAATCGGCGCCAGGAAGGGGTGCGTATCCGGTACCGTAATCATATGCTGCGAGAGTTCCCGGATCTTGTGGTCGCCGGGATTGCCGATGGAGATCACGTACCCTTTCCGGGCGTTCACTTCCTGAATATTGCTGATGACCTTGTCGTGGATTTCATCCTGCGGCGCGATGAAGAACACCGGCATATTGTCGTCGATCAGGGCGATGGGACCATGCTTCATCTCGGCGGCGGGATAGCCTTCCGCGTGAATGTAGGAGATCTCCTTCAACTTCAGCGCGCCCTCCAGCGCCACCGGGTAGTTGAGCCCGCGGCCCAGGTAAAGCGCGTTCTGATGGTTCTTGAGGTGCAGGGCGATCTCGTGGATCATGTCCGCCTGGTCGAGAATCGACTGGATCGCCTCCGGCACCTGGCGCAGGCTCTCGACGATTGCTTTGCCGGCGGCGATGCCGACATCCTGCATGCGTCCCAGGTTGAGCGCCATCGCCAGCAGCGCCACCACCTGCGAGGTGAACGCCTTGGTGGAGGCCACGCCGATTTCCGGCCCGGCGTGGATGTAGATACCCCCGTCGGTTTCCCGTGCGATGCTGGAGCCGACTACATTGCAGATACCCAGCAGCAGCGCGCCTTTACGCCGCGCTTCCTTCAGCGCGGAGAGGGTGTCGGCGGTCTCGCCCGACTGCGACATGGCTATCACCACCGTCTTGTCGTCCAGTACCGGATTGCGGTAGCGGAACTCGGAAGCGTATTCCACCTCGACCGGTTTGCGCGTCAGCTCCTCCAGGTAGTACTCACCGATCAGGCCGGCGTGATACGAAGTACCACAGGCGGTGATGATGATCCGTTCCGCCGCCAGGATGCGGGGAAGAACATCGCTGATGCCACCCAGCTTGGCGGTGCCTTCTTCAGTCAGCAGGCGGCCGGCATAAGCATCCTGTACGGTGCGGGTCTGTTCGAAAATCTCCTTGAGCATGTAGTGCGGAAAATCGCCTTTCTCGATCCGGTCCACCTCGATGGCGGTCTGCTCGATCACCTTGTCGATTACGCGGTTGCCGATCGTTTTGGTGACGATACTGTCGCGGGAGACCACCGCCATCTCCCCGTCCTCGAGAATGATGACGCTCTGGGTGTGCTTCGCGATCGCCAACGCGTCGCTGGCGATGTAGTTTTCCTGTTGACCGGCTCCGATCACCAGCGGACTGCCCATCTTGGCCGCTACCAGCCGGTCAGGCTGGTCGGCTGACAGGACGACGATGCCGTAGGCGCCCTCCACCAGGTTGCAGGCGACACGTACCGCCTGTTCCAGGTCGTCTTCGAAGTTATCCGCGATCAGGTTGGCCAGTACCTCCGTATCGGTATCGGTCGTAAAGCGGCGTCCCCGCTTGGTGAGTTCCTGCTTGATCGCGGCGTAGTTCTCGATGATGCCGTTGTGGATGAGCACCACCCGGCCGTCGTCGGAGACATGCGGGTGGGCGTTCGTCTCGTTCGGTTCGCCGTGAGTCGCCCAGCGGGTGTGTCCGATACCGATGGTGGCGGTGGTGCCGTAATCCAGCTTGCCTCCCAGGTCGTTGACCTTCCCGGCACTCTTGACCATCTCGATGGCGTCGTCTCCCAGCCAGGCGACGCCGGCCGAGTCGTAACCGCGGTATTCGAGCCGCTTCAGACCGTCAATTAAAATCGGCAGTACCTTCCTGGTGCCGATGTATCCGACAATACCACACATGATCAGACTCCCGTTATTCCCATTCTATCGTCGCCGGCGGTTTGGATGAAACATCGTAGAGCACGCGATTCACCCCGGGTACCTCATTTATGATGCGGCTGGAAACCCGTTCCAGCAACTCCCATGGCAGGTGGGTGATGTTCGCCGTCATGGCGTCTTCGCTGTGGACGGCCCGCAGCGAGACGGTCTCCTCGTAAGTGCGACGGTCACCCATGACGCCGACCGAGCGCACCGGAAGCAGCACGGTGACCGCCTGCCAGATCCGGTCGTACCAGTCCTGCTCCTTCAATTCACTTATATAGATGTCGTCGGCCAGTTGCAGCGTCTTGACTCTTTCCGCCGTGATCGGTCCCGGAATCCGCACGCCCAACCCCGGTCCGGGGAAAGGATGGCGGTTGAGAATTCCCGCGGGCAGCCCCAGTTCCCTGCCGACGGCGCGCACCTCATCCTTGAACAGATCGCGCAGCGGTTCCAGCAGCTGCAGTCCCAGTTCCTCCGGCAAACCGCCGACATTGTGATGCGACTTGATCGTATGCGCCGGTCCCTTCTGCGCGACCGACTCGATCACGTCGGGATAGAGGGTCCCCTGCGCCAGCCAGCGGATGTCGGGGATGTGGTGGGCTTCCTCCTCGAAGACCTCGATGAAGACACGTCCGATGATCTTGCGCTTCTGCTCCGGATCGCCGATCCCCGCCAGCTCCGCCAGGAAGCGGTCGGCGGCGTGTGCCACATGCAGCGGCAGCCGGATATTTTCGGTGAAGACCCGTTCCACCTCGGCGGCTTCGTTCAACCGCAGCAGCCCGTTATCGACGAAAATGCAGTGGAGACGCTCCCCCAGTGCGCGGTGCAGCAACACCGCCGCCACGCTGCTGTCGACACCGCCGGATAAACCGAGGATCACGTTGCCTTCGCTGCACTGCTCGCGGATTGCCCGGACCTGGCTTTCCACGAAAGCTTCCGGAGTCCAGTCGGAAACGGCACCGCATATGTCCAGGACAAAGTTTCGCAGCAGCCGGTTGCCGTGCGGCGTGTGAATCACCTCCGGGTGAAACTGGACGCCGTAGCGTCGCCGCTGTTCATCGGCGACGACGGCGATCGGCGAGTTGGCGCTGGCTGCGATCGGGTGGAAGCCGGTGGGCTCCTGCGTGAGATGATCGCCGTGCGACATCCAGACCGGCGCGGCATCGGGCCACCCCTCCAGCAGCGGCGACGGCTCCAGGCGCACCAGCTGGGCCGGGCCGTATTCGTGGCGGGCGGCGGTATCGACACTACCTCCGCCCAGGTGCGCCAGCAGCTGCAGACCGTAACAGATGCCCAGCAGCGGCAGCTCCAGCTGCAGCAGCTCGCGGTCCGGCAGCGGCGCGCCGTCGTCGTGGACGGAGTGCGGCCCACCGGAGAAGATCACGCCCCAGGGCCGGCGCCGTTCCAGTTCACGCGCGGGAGTATCGTAGGGCAGAATCTCCGCGAACACGTTGAACTCGCGGATGCGGCGGGCAATGAGATGTGAATATTGCGAACCGAAATCGAGAATGATGATACTGCGGGGGTGTTCCATCTTCAGCTATCTGCTCCATCCAGCTGCCAGCTCTCCAGTTCCGCCAGGAAACGCTGGTCGGTGAAATCGAATTTAAGCGGCGTTATCGAGATCCAGCCGGCCTTGACGGCGGCGTCATCCAGTTCAATCCCCTCGGCCAGCTCCAGTTCCTCGCCGTCCATCCAGAAGTAATCGCGCTGACGCGTATCCTGCCGCCGGATGAAATATTCCTCGAAGCGGGCCTCTCCCATGGCGGTCAACTTGATGCCGCGAATCTGTTCAGCCGGCAGAGCGGGAATGTTGACGTTGAGCATACTCCAGCGGGGAAAGGCCCGGTTGGCCAGCCGTTGCACCAGTTGAGCGGTGAAGGCGGCCGCGGGTTTGAAATCCAGCGCCGAAAAAGAACAGAGGGACACCGCCAGCGAGGGGATGCCGGCGACCATACCCTCCACTGCTCCCGCCACCGTGCCGGAATAGATGACATTGATGCCGGTGTTGGATCCGCGGTTGATACCGGAGATCACCAGGTCCGGCTGCTGCGGCACCACCTCTTTCAGGGCGATTTTGACGCAGTCGGCCGGCAGGCCGGTGACGGCGAAGAAACTGGCGCCGTCCACCGGATGGTCAAAGATACGTAATGGTTCATCCAGGGTAATGCCGTGGCTGACCGCACTTCGCTCCCGGTCGGGCGCCACCACCGTCACATCATGTTCCCGACTCAGTTCCCGCCACAGCCCGTAGAGACCGGGGGCGTGAACGCCGTCATCGTTGGTCAGCAGGATTCTCATCAGTCTCCATCAGGTGGGTGAGCAGCACGGAAATGGTGCTCTTCAATTCATGGCGGGAAACGATGGCGTCCAGGAAGCCGTGTTCCAGGAGGAACTCCGACCGCTGGAAACCCTCGGGCAGTTCCTGCTGGATCGTATTGCGGATGACGTTGGGACCGGCGAAGCCGATCAGCGCTCCCGGCTCCGCCAGGATGATATCGCCCAGCATCGAGAAGCTGGCGGTGGTACCACCGGTGGTGGGATCGGTCAGGACCGAGATGAAGGGGAGACGCGCCTCCGCATAGTGCCGGAGCAGTGCGCTGGCTTTCGCCATCTGCATGAGGGACAGGGCGCCCTCCTGCATCCGCATACCGCCGGAAGAACTGACGATGACGAGGGGCAGTTTCCGTTCATGCGCCAGCGCGATCAGCCGCCCGATCCGTTCTCCCAGGGCGGAACCGACCGAACCGCCCAGAAAACTGAAATCCATCACACCGAAGGCCAGCTCGCGACCGTCGAGGCGGGCCAATCCCACCTTGACGCCTTCGCTGAGGCCGGTTTTCTTGCGGGCGTTCTTCAGCCGTTCGCTGTATTTCTGTCGATCCTTGAAATTGAGGGGATCCGCCGGCAAAACCTTCTCGAAGTGCTCCTGGAAGCTGCCGTCGTCGCAGATGATGCCGATGTAGTTGTCGGCGCCGATGCGGAAGTGATGTTCGCAGTTGTTGCAGACATGGAAATTGCGTTCCATCTCCGCCCGGTAGATGATCTCACCGCAACCGGGGCATTTGAGCCAGAGACCGTCCGGCACATTGGTCCGGGCCTGCTTCTCCAGCGTTTTATCTTTGCGTTTAAACCAGTCCATAACACTCCGCTTCCCAACCGCCGGCGGCAGGTCGGAAGCTTTCCACCCTACCCTGCGAGCTCAGCGATCAGGGTCTGGATCTCATCGTCGATTATTTCGAGTATGGTCGCGTCCCGGTTCGGATCAAAGGTTTCGCTGTCCACGATCAGCACCCGGTTCTGCGCCGAATAGCGCGCGATCCATTTTTCATAGGCTTCGTTGAGTTGCTTCAGATACCCGATCGGGATGTTCTTTTCACTCTGGCGTCCTCGCTGCATGATTCGTTCAACCAGTACTTCAGGTCTTGCGCGTAAATATATTACCAGATCAGGTTTATTGATGAAGGCTACCATGTCGTAAAACAACTCGGAATAGGTTTTGAAATCCCGTTCCGACATCTCTTCCCGCCGGTAGAGATTGCGGGCGAATATCTCAACATCCTCGTAGATGGTGCGGTCCTGGACGACGGAGACCTCGTTTTTCTGGATCTCGATCATGCTCTGAAAACGCTTGGCCAGGAAATAGATCTGGAGGTGAAACGACCAGCGTTTCATGTCGGCGTAGAAATCGTCCAGATAGGGATTGTTCACCACCGGTTCGTAGTACGGTTCCCAGTGATAGTGCTCTGCGATCAAGCGGGTCAGCGTGGTTTTGCCGGCGCCGATATTGCCGGCCATCGCCACGTACAGCTTATTCATCACGGTACTCCCTGCTCAGCTCTTCCGTCAGGGTTCCGCGCCTGACATCCACGGTCTGCCAAAAGCGATCGGAGTTCATTGAGATATCGAGCGGTGCCGGTCCGCCCTCCGCCTCAGTCGGGGAAAAGCACTTGCGTTGCAGGTAAGAATACGACAAACCGGTGACAGCAGCAAGAGTTTGCCCGATTTCCCAGCGGCTGACGGCATGCGCGCCGCCGGCGTTGAAGAGACCGGAGAGCCCGAGACGGGCGGCGGCCAGGATACCGCGAGCGGTGGTGTCCCCCCCCAGGGCGCTGCGAATCTGGTTGTAATAGAGCGGCACCGGCTGGCCGGCCAGCAATCGCGTCCGGATCCACTCCGAGAAGGAGGTGCCGCCGTAAGCGGGGGGACCCAGCAGGAGGGAGATACGCAGAACCAGTCCGCGCTCCGGCAGCAGATCCCGTACCAGCCCCTCCGCGGCGAGTTTCTGTTCGCCGTAGGCGTTCACCGGCTGCGTGGCGTTCGCTTCCGTCCAGTCGCTTTTGTCTCCAGCGTAGACCTGATCGGAAGAGGTGAAGATCAGGCGGCCTCTCCCGGCGGCGCACCACTGCGCCAGGCGCCGGGTGACTTCAAGGTTAAGTGGTTGCGATTCCGCGGGTTGCGCCTGTACAGCCGCCGGTCGGCTGACCGCGGCGGTGTGGATAATGACTTCCGGTCGTAAGCGGGTAAGCAGCGGTTCCAGGCCGGGGCCGGTGAGGTCCAGGTTGTGGATCCGGCAACCGTCGATTGCCACCGGATGGCGATGGCAGACACCGTGCAGTTCGAAGTCATTCGGGCGCAACGCCGCCAGCTTGCCGCCCAGGAAGCCGGAAACACCTGTGATCAGAAGCGCCCCCGCACTCACGGCAGGGTCAGGGTGAGCGAGACGAGGCGTTGCGAATCGGCGGGATTGAGGTTGACGGCGACCCAGTCGTTGCCGCCCAGTTTGAAAGCGTGAATGGCGCTGAAGATATGGTTGAGAAAGACACCGCCGCCCAGGATCATCGCCTTGGCTTTGGCGTCATCGGCGGCCAGGCGGATACGCCGGAACCGGTGACGGTTCGCCCGCGAATCCCAGCTCCAGGCGTCGGTGAGGTCGTAGAGACAGGCGTCGTAGTTGTTGTCGCGGCGCATGGCGCGGTTGTAATCCTCGATGTTGTCGTAGATACCGAGGTTTACGTAATAAGCGTGTGAGTAGCCGTCGTTGGCGACCCCGGCATGCTCGGCGGCAAAGGCGCGGTATTCCTCCTCCCGCCAGAAACCGTAGACGGTGTAGCCGGTGATGCCAGCCCAGAGGGTGTATTCAATACCGCGAAACCAGCGGCCGGAAGTGGGTCGCTGCATGTAGTTCTCACCCCAGCCGGGGAAAACCAGTGAACGCAGGAAAGCGGCGCCCGGGCTGCGGTCGGACTCCTGAGCCGCGGCGGGAAGCGTCCACCCGGCCAGCAGGAGCGATCCGGCCAGCGCGATCCGAATCAACCGGATTCGCTGTGTGCCGCCGGACGGGCGCTTCAACGACCTTCTTACTGAACCCATCTCAGACTCCCGGCAGTTGGAAATTGAATTGCAGCGTTACCAGCGGACGGTGGCTGACAAACCGTGAAGAAAGCCTCACGCTGTCGTTGTCGCCGAACAGGATCTGGTCGAGGGCGCTGACAAAGTGATTCAGCAGCGTGCCCATGATAAGATTGGTGGAGAGACGAAACGATGCGTTGCTGAGATCCCGCAGATGCATATAATGCAGGTTGTTGGGGGAGAAATAGGTTATTCCCTGCCAGGATGGATCTTGTTCGAAGCCGGGGACATTGATACCGTAATCGGCCCAGCCGCGACCGAACTGCGCGTATTTGCCGATCATCTCGTAGTACTGCTGCGTCCGGTCAACTACGTAGTGCTCCAGATAGGGATCGTTCTCGCTGTTCCACCCTTCCTCCCAGCTGCCCGGCAGTTCATGCGATCCGTTCTGATCGCCGATGACAATGATGCCGCTGTAGCTGGTATCGGGTACCGTCTCGTTGGTACCCCACTCATGGCTGTGGTTGCGCAGGGTCCGGTAGTTATAGAAGTCCCAGTACTCATCGGCATATGCCTTGAATTCCCGGTCCCGTTCCTGTCCCTGGCGATGCGCCATGACGGCGCCGGTGATCAGGGTCGCTTCCACAGCCCAGTAGATGCCGGCCTTGAGCCAGCGGCCTTCTTCCGCCTGTCCCCAGCCGGGGATCAGCAGCGACTTTAGAAACCGGCTCTTGCCGGCGCCGGATTTCGTGGCGTCGGTCCAGGCTCCCGGTAAGGCAGTCGCGGCTGGAAAGCCTTCGGTAACCGTCGTCTGCTGTGTCAGCAGCCGGTCCTGCAGCGGAGTTGCAGCCAGGCTACCCGCCACAAGGCAGGTAGCGAGGACGATGCTGATCGTTCGCACGTTGTATTTCCTCAAAGTTGAACAGAATCTTCAGATAGTAGCGCCATTCCCGTCCGTAGTCGACTTTGCCCAGTGTGGTCTCGTTCCTGAACCGGTCGAAGCCCCAGGAGGCGCCCCAGGTGACGGCGGTCGGCATGATGCCCCAGCTGGTCAGCGCCAGCCGCAGTTCGCCGCCCGCTTCCTTGCGGATCTCTTCCGGACGGAAGGCGTCGGTCCAGGCGCTGCCGGCGGCGCCGTAGAGTTCCAGATACAGCTGTTTCGGGTAGAGGTGCCACACCTTGTGATGAATGTGCCGCCAGAGCGGCAGGGTCACATCCAGCTTGACCATCGCGGCATAGGTGCCGCCAAGGCTGTAATAGGAATAGCCCCGCATCCCTTCCAGACCGCCGAGATAGACATGGAAGAAGTCATCCACATCGTTGCGGCTCAATAGGTCGCCGCGGCTGTGCAGCCCCCATCCGGAATACTTCGTCCAGGGTAAGGCGAAGTACCGGTGATAGGAATAATGCAGATCGAGGAAATCATAGCTGGTGTAGATCTGATCCAGCAGGCCATTGGCGGCCACTTCAAAGTCATCGATGAAGAGGTTGTGACCGGCCTGCAACCGCACGAACAGGTTCTCGCCGTAGCGGGGACTGATATCGCCGTCGATTGAAATATCGCGCCGCGTGCGCTGCCAGTCCAGCGAGGTCCGCAGCTGGTAGCCCTTCAGGTAGGTGTAGCGGAAGACGGCGCCCCCGCCGAAGTCCATCAGGTTGGCGTAGCGGCTGAGGCTGCCGCTGAATTCTCCCTCCAGGCGATCGTTGAAACGACGCTTGATACCCCCGGTCACCTCCGTCAGGTTGAAACGGTAGTGGATCTTGAAATGGTCGTAGATCGGCGCGCCCTCATCCGTCTCGCCCACGATGCGGAAGGGGTCGTCGAACTCCTGATCGAGGTAGCGGCCGATGAAGAAGCTCTCCAGGAACCAGCTGTAGCGGCCGAGGTTGAAACTGGCGGTGCCGTAGAGGTCGTAGTCCTCACGGTTGTGGATACCAAAGGCCAAGAGGATGTCGATATTGCCCATGATGTCGTTCGTAAAGAGAAATCCGCCCGGTTTGAAGACACCGCCGTCCCAGGCAATCCGCGGCACGAAGAAGTTGCTCTCGAAAGTAAGTTGATCCGGCTGCACCTCGTATTGCGTCGGCTTCCGGTCGTCGAAGGTGGAGGGCGGGTACCAGTTGCCATCCCGCTGCCGATAGGTCATGTGCGCCGGATCGACCGGCGGGGGATCCACCAGACGGGCGATCTGGAAGCCGTCGCTGGTGTAGCGGGTGAAGTAAAGGGTGCCCTGGCTGTCGACGCTCGGCTGCAGCGCCGCGCCCAGCACGTTCGTCAACGGCGTATCGATCCCGCT
The DNA here is from genome assembly GCA_964517435.1 of uncultured Bacteroidia bacterium. Lineage (GTDB taxonomy): Bacteria > CAIWAD01 > CAIWAD01 > BS150m-G50 > BS150m-G50 > BS150m-G50. The sequence goes on from CAZFEC010000001.1 coordinate 95,308, forward strand.
CGCCAGGTCGTGGTAGTAGATGTTGTAGATACCGGTCCGGTCGCTCGCGTAGTAGAAACCGGTGCCGTCCGGCGCCGGGCAGGGATCCCGCTCGTCGTACCACTCCTGCAGCAAGGGGGTGAATTCACCGCCGCCCAGGTCGACCGTCACGATATCACGTCCCTGCAGATAGCCGGTGGCGACGATCAGCGTACTGTCGTTGAGCCAGGCGGGACTGTAGTACTGCCGTCCCTCCTCCACCGGCGTCAGGAAATGCAGTGGTGCCGGTTCCCGCGCGCGCCGCTGTCGTCTTGACAGCTCCGCCAGGGAATCGGCATCGATGGCCGGCAGCTCCAGCCAGGCCAGCCGGTTGGAACCCAGTTCATTCACCACACAGGCGACACGGCTGCCGTCCGGCGAGATCGCTGGCCGGGTCAGACGTTGATGCTGCGTCAGCTGCAGCGGTTTGCCGTCCTTGTATTGCAGGTAGAGATCGCGGAAGTGGTGTCCCCATTTGGTCACGGGTGAAGTCTTGGCGTAGACCCAGCCGCTGCCGTCCGGCAGCACAGCGAATTGACCGCGGGCGCCTCCCACATCTTTCTGCAGAATCGTATCGGGAGGAGCCAGGTGGTAGAGGCTGGTCAAACCGAGGTAATCGCTGCCCTTGTTGGAGAGGAAGTAGACGAGGCTGTCGCCCGGCGCCGCCACCGGACAGCGGTTGCCGTCGCCGGCGGTGGTCAGCAGTTCGCCCGCCTGTTCATGCGCGGTTATCTGCGCCAGGTCGCGCTCGTAGCGCTCCCGCAGGTGCGTCTGCCAGTCCCGCCAGAGCTGCAGACCCTCGACGCCGGTCACCCGTTTGAGGGAGCGGTTCATCGAGACGGTGAAGGGACGCTTGAGATCGTCGCTCAGGCGGGCGAGCACATCCAGACCGAAACGGTCCACCAGGTAGAGGACGAAGTCATAACCCTGGTTATAAACCGCCTCGTTGTTGATGCCGCTGTGGCCGAACGACTCCATGTCCCAGAAGCTCAGCAGGTCGTCCCCCAGCACTTTCATCCGCAACAGCATGTCCCGCTCCGTGTCCCAGCTGTCGTAGCCGAGACCGGGATACTGGAACTGCGCCGTTCCCTCGGCGAACCAGACCGGCACGATCGTGAAGGGCAAGGGATAGGCGCCGATCTGGTTGGGGAAGCCGTAGAGCACGTCGTCCCGCTTTTCCCGTTCGTAGTCGATGACCTGCAGGTAAAGCGCCTGCAGCCAGCGGGGCGCCTTACGGGCGGCTCCCAGCTGGATCATGTGCGTGAACTCGTGGGTGATGACATTGCGCAGCCAGTTGTGCGTGCCGCGCAGTGGTATATCCAGACTGGTGGCCCAGATGTAGATTTTGTTGTTGTAGTACCAGGCGCCGCCGTTGGAATAGTCGTCGGTGTCGTAAAGGATAATGTGCAGCTTGCCGTCAGGTTCGTAGCCGTAGAACCGCGTGATGGGCGGATAGACATCTTCCGCGATGTCGGCCGCGGTCCGCGCCAGCCACTGCTCCCCCTGGTGGAAATGGATGACGAAGTGCTCGGTTTCGATCCGCTCCCATTCCAGCTGGGGATGATTGTAGGCGATCGGCTGTGCCGCTGCCTGGAGGGCGGTGGCGGCCCAGAGGACCAGGCCAAGCCAGATATGAGTATACCGACGGGTGCCGATCATGCACTTGCTCATTTGATAACGGCCAGTTTAAGGATTTCGGTCAGTTCACCGCCACCTGTACAGCGGGCTTCCAGATGGGCGTAGTAGATGCCGGAGGCGACGCCGCTGACATCCCAGAGCGATTCACCGGTCGACCAGGGATTGACCTGATCGCTGAAGCCGGTCACCCGGCGGCCGGTGCGGTCGTAGATGTTGATCTCGACGTCGGCGGTGGTGGCAACGGTATAATTGAGATGGATGGTTTCACCCTGTCGGGAGGGATTGGGCCAGCTCCAGACGCGCCCTTCCACCCAGGCGGCCGTGGGCTGCGGCAGGTAGGGTGATGGTTCAGGCAGCTGGTAGCTGTGGCGGTGATCGCCTCCCCGCTGAGCCCAGAGCGGACCGGTGCCGGTCTGAGCGCTGTAGCCGTTCAAGGCGGCGGAATCGATCAGGTAGTAACGGCCGGCGGGCGAGTAGAGCAGCTCGCTGTCCGGATGCGGCAGCGTACGGGGGAAGCCGCTCAGCGGCGCCCAGCTGCCCTGGTAGCTCCAGGCGGTAACGGTGTGCGCGTCCGTGGCGTAGAGACCCTGCTGCTCCGCCGGTCCCGGAAATACGCGCAGCTGGCCGGCGGTAAAGTCACGCGCTCCCAGCTCGACGCCTGCCGGGCTCAGCAGCAGGATTTCTGCAGCGGTGGCGACGACCAGCTCCAGAACGCCATCCGCATCGAGATCGCTCAGTGCCAGTTCCTGAATCCCGGGCAGATAGCGGCGCCACCGTTCGCTGCCGGCGGCGGTGATACAAACCAGCCAGTCGGCGTCACGCAAAACCAGCCAGGACGAAGTGTCGACCAGCGGGTTACAGACGCCGGAAACGGGAGCTGGCGCGTCGGCCAGCGCGGCGCAGGCGTGGAGCAGTTCCCAGTCTCCCTGGATCAAGGTGTAGAGACCCTCGTTTTCCACCAGTAGCCAGGAATTGTCCGCCAGCAAACCGGCCTGAAGTATCGCGCCGTCAAAGGACCAGACGGTCTGCGTGGCGCCCTCAATCAACTCCGCCGTGGCACCGCCCCAGAGGAGCCAGCCATCCGCTGTGGCCAGCAGACTGCCGTGACCCGGATTCACATAGCAGGTGGCGCCCGCCGTCAGGCCGTAGTCTTCAACCAGGCTCTCAATTTCCCATTCCTGCATCGCGGCAACACCGCCGGTACCGGTGAGGGTGGCCAGGCGGGACGAATCCGCCGTTCCGAAAGCGATGACGCTGTGATTCTCCCCGGGCGGCAATGCGCCCTGCGCTCCTCCGCCGGGATCAGGATACAGCTCAGTCTGCCCGGAATTGAAACCGGCCAGCCAGGCGTCTTCCGTCAGGCAAAGCAGCAGGTCTTCCTCACCCGCGTCGAGCAAGGTGGCGGTCAGGGGCAGGAGTGCGGTTCCCGTTTCCACCGGGTAACCGGGCAGCCGGCCGGAGGCGGTGAAGGAGAAGGTCATCACCGTGTCGGACCGGCTGAAGTCGAACAGCCGCACCGCCGTCTCCCATCCGTCGTTGGTTCGGGTATCCGGAATCGAACGGGCGGAGAATTCCACCGCCGGCAGCTGCGGATTGACATAGAGAAAAGCGGCGTTGCTGTCGCACCAGGCGTCGTAAAAGTTCCCGGCTACCGCCCCGCTGCGGGGATGAAAAGCGCCGTAGCTGTGGCCGATGTCCTGTACGCCGTCCCCCTCTTCGAGGTCGACGCCGCGCCTCTCGGGATCGTCGTTGATCGAGTTTTCCGCTATGGTCTGCGGTGTAATCCGGCTTTCGTCGATATGCCAGATCAGCAGCCCGGAACCGGGAATGTCGTAATCAAGGTCCTCCACCGCCACGATGACACCGGTGGTATCGCCGCTGTAGGAAAAGGTGTAGTCTTCGTGGAAATAGATGGTGTCATCAGCCGCGTCCACACCCCAGGTCAATCCGTCACCGTCACGATCGCGGATCCGGTTCTCCACCAGGTAGTATTCCTGGTCGGTCAGCGGAATGCGGTAGATTTCCGGATCGGCCGTGGTGGTGCCCACCGATTTCACCCGCAGGGAATCGCCATCCGACTCCAGCAGCTGGGCGTCACCCCAACCTTTATAAAGCCGTGTCCAGGCGGAGGGCTGGGCCGGAATCAGTCCGCGGAAATTGGCCGATCCCTGGTCCATCAATCCCCATTTGCCGATGGCCGGCATTCCGGTTTCACTGTTGTACAGGTTGGGCAGATCGATGGCGTGGCCGAACTGCAGTACGATGGTGCCGGCCAGACCGTGAGCGATATGCTCCTGATGTTCCGCTTCCGGCAGAATGGCGCCCTCCCGGATCAGCGTGCCGTCCCAGGCGGGGATACCGTCGACCAGATCGGGATTCTCCTCCGCCAGCAGCTCCAGGTCGCCAGGCAGGATGTAGGCGGAGGGAATATCGAAGGGAGTGAAATCCTCGCCGAAATCCTGGCCGGTGCCGGCATGGAAGATGAAAAAGGCGTCGTACTGGCTGAAAGCGATGGAGGTGTCGTCGACACAACTCAGCCAGGCGTCCCGAAACAGGCGCACCAGCTGCAGCGAGAGCAGATCGGGATCGTTATAGTTGTAGTGCCACATCGGGTGGGCGAGATGGCAGGGGCTGCCGTCCGGACCGTCCGGTTGCTCCGGATCGTGGTCGGGCGGATAGACCGTAGCGTTGACGACTACCTCACCGCCTGAAATACGGTTATAGTAATAGTGCAGAAATCGGAGATGGTCCGCAAAGTAAGCCGCGTTGTGCGGTGGTCGGTCGTAGGGATGGCTGTACTGGTCGAACCCGGAGTCGAAACTGCCGTCGCCAAAGGTGGTTACCAGGCTGTCCGGTTGAAAGTCAACACGGATAGCCAGCAGGTTGATGGTCTCAGCCTGTAGCGAACCAGCACTCAACAGCAGGCTGACGGAAGCTGACCAGAGCGCTGCAGCGACTGCGGTTTTGGGCATGTTGGATTACCACTCGAACGCTATCGAGAAGCGCATCGTGTCGGTGATGGGATGGTTTTTACCCGCTGTTTCGTATGAGAAATCGAAAATGAAAATCGAGACCTGGATCGTAGCACCGTAGGTTATCGAGGTGATGCGACCGGCGATATCGCGCCAGTAGCCGGCCCGCAGACCGAAAGCGGCCTGCCCCAGCCGGTTGAGATCGGTGCCGTACCAGTATTCACCGCCCAGGTTGTACACCCAGGAATTGAACTCGTCCTTAATGCCGGTGGGGAACCAGGAACGGGCCATACCCTGCAGAGCGTTGCCGTCCGGATGGTACATCGGCTTGTTGAAATCGTTGTTGAAGCTCAACTGGTTGTGCGCATCGAATTCAAAGCGTACCGAATAACCAAATTTGAAGTTGGTCGGCAGGGGATCGGCCTGGGCCTGGTCGGCGTAGAAGATTTTGTTACCCATGTTGGTGAGACTGGCGCCAAAATGGCTGCGCAGATAACGGCCCAGCTGCTTGCGGTACAGGATACCGAGATCGAGTGCACCCGCCTTGCCGGCCTGAGCTTCCTGAGAGCCGACGGTGACGCCGGTGGCCAGATTACTGTAAATGAATTTTCCGCCGATGCCGACCGCCAGATCGGGGGAAAGCTGGGTGCCGTAACAGAGGGAGAAGGCGAGATCATAGGACTGGATCGTACCCAGGTCCTCGCCGTTCTCGCCCGTCCAGGGCTGCGAGCCCATATTGAGATATATAACGTTGCCGCCGATCGTGCCACCCAGGGAGGGAATGAAATGGGTGGTACCGACGAAATCGTAATACAGATCACTGAATCCGAACTGCGGCAGCCATTTGGCATGCATGAAAGAAATTTTGTGACCGCGTTGAAAACCGAGACCAGCGTTGTTCCACCAGGTAGCGGTAGCGTCATCAGCCACGGCGACGAAGGATTCACCCATACCACCGGGACGGCCACCGGGTGAAATCAGCAGAAAGAGAACACTCGCCTGACTCACGGTGACGGCTGAAGCCGAGACCGTAAAAGCACCTGTCAGCAGCAGGCTGGTCAGCAGTACGGTGAGTTTTCGCATTTTATTATCTCCTAGTTGTCGTCCATCACAAAAAAAGCCGGAAATTCACTACTTGAACCTCCGGCTGATTCATTTGCCAAGCTTTCGGCTGGTTCGAGTAGTCTGTGTCAAATCAGAAACCAACAGCTTAGCAAATGAAACGATAAAACTCCAAAATTGCTCTCTTCGCCCCATCAAAAAGGGTGAGTGCTGCAAAATTGTCAAGTAAAACTCGTCTCCTGGTGTGGTTCCTGCTGTGAGATTATATCGTCAACAGGAAACGGTGTTTTTACAACAATTTCGGAAAATCATCACCCCTTCCCCGTCGCGGTTCCGAGCACGGGGACGCTTTTCAAGGGCGGGGTTGGCCGGTAACGGTCAGCGTAATGCGCAATCAACCCGGTCATCCCGCGGGCCCTGTTCACTCAAAGACCACGATTACGCGATAAAAAGCCGGTCCCGGCGGCAGCGGCTCACTGAAAAACGGGTGGGAGACCGTCGTCAGATAAGTTTCCGGGGTGGGCAGGAACTGGTGTTCGGTGGAACGGTGCAGGTCGTAGCCGGTGATGGTACCGGTGAAATCCGGGGCCTGGATTGTCTCCCAGACGAGGTTGATATCGCCGCTGCTGTAATTGATGACCAGGTTACTGACTACAACGCCGCTGTTTCCGGCATGGAGAATATACACGGCGTTGGTTAACCCGCTGAGGTTCTGTGCCCAGTCCGCGCTTCCCAGCGCGAGCCACCAGTCTCCCGGTTCGTTCAAACAGCTGACCCGCGCTTCACTGGAGAGGATATTGCCGAATTCCTCCACATCGAAACGGTCGAAGTAGCTGCTCGTGATATCCGGCGGACCGGATTGGTCGTAGTACAACCGGTAGGTGTCAAAAGTGATATCTCCCTGAATCGGTTGCCAGCTGAGGTCTATCCAACCCTCCACCGATAGACTGTCGACGGTCAGTTGAGCAGGTGAATCGGGCGCCTCGGTGTCCTGGACGATCCAGAAGTCATCCTCGAAACCGGGAGCATCCTGCAGGCCGGTGTATCCCCAGATCTGCGCCAGCGTATCACGGGCGCGCATCTCGAAGCGCGCGGTCTCAGGTGGTGTTTCGAATTGGAAGGAGATCACGGCGGTTAGTGGATTGCTGTCGGGCAGTGTGGGGGCGATCATCCAGGAATCCATAACGTCATTATAGCCGCCGTCCTGATGATAGTCGCGGCGGTACTGTATACTCGCTCCATCGATAACGTGAATATCATCGGTAATCTCGACCCGTACGATGCCGGAGTTTCCGTTCCACCAGGTGTAGCGGAAATTAAACGGCCGATCCACATCCAGTACGGGCGGATCGGTATCGTAGGTCAGAATCTCGAGTTCAGGGGAAAGAGCGGAAAGCTGTCCGGAACTATCTATGGCGGCCAGACGATAGTACCAGTTGACGTCGTATTCCAGACCGGTGACGGTAACGGCCTGCGTCGTCGGTGCGCAGAAGAGACCGAAATTCTCCCGGGAGTAGAAAGGATGGGTCTCATCGACACCCGGTGTGGGACTGTAGTACAGGTGATAGGAATAGAACCAGGGATCCGCCGCCCTGCTCCAGCCCAGGTCGACCCGGTCGCTGTGGCTTTGGACCAGATAGAGGGTATCCGGCGCCACCGGGGGATCGGTATCGTTGTAGGCGGTCATCGCGTCCAGGGCTTCGCGCAGGTTGACACCCACCGGATGGTAATAGGCCGCGGCTCCGGCGAAATTCTGCCAGGTCAACGGGTAACCGGGTTGAGAGTAGAATTCATACTCGCTCGAATCCTCGATGCAGTCCGGCAGTTCGTCCATTTCGATGTGCAACACCCACTCCGGATCGGTGCAGTAGTCCCGCAGATCGTCGAGGTAACCCAGCTGCTTGTTGCCGCCGAATCCCAGCAGATCGTGCGGGTTACCGATCGTGGTGGCGCATACCTCCAGCGGGGGATCGGAGTTGGCGCCGTAGTACTGCGTGATGTGAACCTGATCGGTGTTACCGATGAAGCCGGGTGGGTGCACCATGCAATCGGTGCGGTCGATCATGCCGCCCAGCTGGCCGGACCAGTCGAAAAGGGGCGGGTTGTAGTGAGTATCGTGCCGGCCCGGTGTGACGATGACCGAGTAGAGGTCGGGGTGGCCGGCGGTGTCGTAGCTGTGGACCTGAATCGGCAGCGGTAGATTGGGGCTGGGCTCCTCGTAAATCCAGTAGTCGACAAAGGCGATGTGCGCCCGGTGGAATACATGCCGCTCGTTGCGGGAAGGATCGCTGAGCGACTTGCCGTTGGAGTAATCCCCCTCCTGGGTCCAGGCCACTTCGCGGCCGGCGCCGTTGATGAAAAACGCCCCTGCATCCAGCTCCACCAGCATATCGTAACCGGTGTAGGGCGAGATATAGTCATCGTTGGGATGGACCAGTTCCAGCAGTACACGGGGGTGCGCGGCTCCGACCGCAAACACATATAATCCCCAGCCCAGGTCGAAGGAACCGTGCTCGTCGTCATCGGGAGTGAGGGGATTGTTCTCATCGTTGAAGAAAGGATTGAGTACCTCCCGTACGAGGTACCACTCGCGCACCGCCACCGTGTCGATCAGATGGACGATGCAATAGGGATATGTGCCGAGTTCGGCCTGCCGGTGATCCTCCGCCAGCTGGTACTCCTGTCTCATCATATAGAGGAAAAGCTGCTCCCAGTCATCGAGTTGCTGGTCGCCCGGCCCTCCCTCCGGCACCAGCTCAAAATGACCGAAGCCGGTGGTCTGCGGGTCGTGGGGATTGTATACATTATAGCCGGGGGAAACGATTCCCTCGACGATATGGGTCACGAAATTATCGTAGGCGCATCCCGGTTCCTCACCGAGCAGAAATTCACGCAACGAACCCCACTCGGTGATGATATCCGCCTGAAGCAGATTTGTGATACAGAGACACCCGCTGAGACAGAGCAGAGACCAGAGGCGGCGGTTCATGCTTCCTCCCAGAGTGATTGCTGCCCGGTGTCGGCGCCGCCGCAGGGCACGAAGCTGAGACGGTGCTGCGGCAGCGGTCCTTCGCGTGCGAGTGCCTCGCGGTGGCGGACGGTGCCGTACCCTTTATGCCGGGCGAACCCGTACTGCGGCCAACGGCGGTCATACTCTATCAGCATGCGGTCACGGGTGACCTTGGCGATGATGGAAGCGCAGGCGATGGTGAAGGAATACAGGTCCCCCTTGATCAACGCGGTCCCGTGACGGTTGGTGAAGGGATAGTCCCTGCCGTCGACCAGAAGGAAATCCGGTTGTACCGAGAGGTCCGTCACCGCTTCCTGCATGGCTACGAAGGTCGCGCGCAGGATGTTGAGCCGGTCGATGGTCGGCGCTGGCACGGAACCGATGCCGACGGCGACGGCATGGTGCGATACCCACTCGAAGAGTTCCTCACGGCGGGCCAGTGTGAGACGTTTGGAGTCGGTTACCAGAGGGTGGTACGCCTCCGGGGGCATGATGACGGCGGCGGCGACCACCGGACCCGCCCAGGCGCCGCGACCTGCTTCATCGATTCCGGCCAGGACCTCGAAGCCCGCTTCCCGCGCTTTCCGCTCGTAACTCAGGTTGGCCCGGTCGGAGGTCGCGTTGTCTGAAGGCGTGTCCCGCATGGCGTTTCCCGATCGCTAGGATTCTGATACGCGCGGCCCGGCACCGGCTGGCTGCGACAGCTTAGTCCGGTGCCCGATGTGATACATTTATCGGATTTACGGCAGTAATTGTCTGAGATCGGCGGTCAGGGTCACCAGATGTGTCACGCCCAGCACCTGCTGCCTGAAGAGTGCGTAGTTAACGCCGAAAGCCTTGTACCGGGCGCCGGCACCGCCGCTGAGCCGGCTGCCGTCCCAACCGGCGGCGAGATGCGCCCAGTGTCCGAGTCGACAGAGCAACCCGGACCGCCATTCGAGGGCGATTTCATCACCGGCATCGTTGTAGTTGGCGCCGTTAAGATCACGCGAGATGGTGGTGAACAGCGACAGTTCCGTCAGCCAGAGCGGCTGGGTCCAACCGGCGCCCAGCGCCAGGTCCGGCAGAACCGTCTCCCGCAGCCCGGTGTTCCAGAAGAGCCGGGTGGTCAATGCGTCGCGCAACCGGCAACCCAATGCCAGCCGCCGCCATTGGTACCAGAGCCCGACGTCGACTCCCAGGCCCCACGCCTGTAGATCCGCGATGTCCTCGTAGATCAGTTTGATGGATCCGCCCAGACGCAATCCCGTCCGCAACCGGGTGCCGGCGGCGAAAACGGCCTGCCATTGCCCGCTGTTGATGCGGCTGTCCACCAGGGGACGGTTGTCCGCGCTCAGGTCACCCGTCTGCTCCAGACGGCTGGTCAAGGGGATATCCCGCACCGAAGTACGCAGCACATTGACGGCGTAGGCGCGGCTGGAACCGGTCGGCAATGTGAGTTCGACGATGTCCTTCTTCAGTTCACCGGCGAACCACTCGCCGTGTTCCAGGGTCAACTGACGCCGGTCGTGCAGCCCCAGAAGCGCCGGATTCCAGAGCGCGGTGAACTCCGCGGCGACACAGGCGACCCCGTTGCCGCCGATAGCTTGATGTAATGCGCCGGCCCCGTTGGTCGCGTAGGACATTGCTCCCGGCGTCGAAGCCTGGAGCGGATTACCGGCGGCCAGCGCGAGCAACAGCAGCCAGGCAGTTGACAGTCGGGTGGGACGATATCCGATTGATGTTTGCATTGCCGTTCCGTTAGGCCTTCAGGATCAGGGCTGGACTCAACACCGCGCAACCGCGAACGCCGGCACGGGATTCTCTCCGGATCGGTGTGGGTTGCGCTATCGTCTGACCACGACCCGGAGGTCACAGCTTTCCGGTGGCACAGTATCCTCAGGCCGCCTAGGTCTAGTTTATCGAATTTTCCGTAAAAGCACAGCGTAAAGTAGCTTTTACCGCAATTTCAACTCACGGGCGGGTGATCCGCCGGCTGGGGAGATATCCTCATCCGACGGCTTAAGGTTGCATACGCCTGATCATCAATCTATATTAATTGATTCCAAAAGAAGGATGAACTCAGGAGTGCCTGTCTCATGATGACCAAATTGCGCGAAAGAAGCGCTGTTATTCTGTGGATTCTCGTCTTCGCATTCGTGGCCACTATCATCTTCGCCTGGGGTATGGGCGGATTCGACAACACGAAGGGTCCCCGCGACCAGGGTGCCATGGCAACGATCAATGGTGAAAAGGTGGACTACCGCGTCTTCGAGCAACAGGTGATTCAACGCATCAACCAGGAGACTCAGGACAGTGAGACACCGATGACTACCGAGCGGGTCAAACAGATGCGTACACGCGCCTGGAGTGATCACCTCAACCTGACCCTCGAACGGCAGTGGGCTACCTCCCGGCACATGAAGCCCCACGACGAAGAGATCGTCTCCTACATCCGCTACAATCCTCCGCAGGACCTGACCATGAATCCCGAGTTCCAGATTGACGGCGTCTTCGATTCCAGCAAGTGGGTCGAAACACTGACCAATCCGCAATTCGAGAATTACGTGATACAAATGGAACTGAACACCCGCCAGTCGCTGGGCATCACCAAGTACCGTTCACTGGTCTTTGCCTCCCACCTGCACACCGATCTCGAGGTCTGGGATGATTACCTCCTCAAAAACCAGACCGTCCGGGTGAAGTTTATCAAGGTACCGTACCAGTCGATGACGGTCGACTCCACCGATATCATCGACAGCGAACTGCGGGACTGGTTCCAGGCGCACCCGGAGGATTACCAGCAGGACCGGCAGGCGATCCTGTCCTACGTCAAGATTCCGGTGGTCACCTCCACCGAGGATTCCGCCGACGTGCTGGACGACGCCAGATATGTCTACGACCGCGCCGTGGCGGGTGATGACTGGGCTGAACTGGCCTCCACCTATTCCGGCGACGAGTCCAATTCGGAACTGGGCGGCGATCTCAGCTGGTTCGGCCGCGGCCGGATGGTACCGCCCTTCGAGGAGAAGGCTTTCGCCATGCAGCCCGGCGAGATCAGCGAGCCGGTTGCGACCGACTTCGGTTACCACATCATCAAGCTGATCGACCGGCGCACAAACGACACCGGCGAGGAAGAGGTTCACGCCGCGCACATCCTGCTGAAGCTGGAACCCTCCCAGGCCACCCACACCTATTGGGCCGCCCTGGCGGAGGACTTCATGCTGACGACGGAGGAAACCGGTTTCGCGGCGGCTGTCGCGGCGGAGGGCCTGGAAATCGAAACCACCAATCCGGTGGCGCTCGACGGTTTCCTGCCCGGCCTGGGTCGACATCAACGCGCGCTGGATCAGGTCTTCCATTCCCAGGCGGGTGAGGTTCTGTATCCCATCTACAACCAGGAAATCTGGTATGTGTATCACATCGACAGTTTCGTAAAAGCGGGTACCAGCCCCTTCAGCGAGGTTGAGAGCCGTGTCTGGTACCAGGTGAAAAAGGACAAGCAGCTGGCACTCGCACAGGCAATGGCGGAAGCGATCATGGCCGCCAACAAAGGGGTTGAAGAACTCGATAAATTCGTACTGCATGACACCACCCTCGCGGTACATGAGACCGAGACCGCCTTCAAAATGGCCGATTACGTTCCCGACCTGGGTAAGGACTATCTCTTCAACGCGGCGGCGATCCAAGCGCCCATGCGCGAGATCGTGGGTCCGCTGCAGGGCAAGTACGGCAGCTACATTCTGCAGCCGGTCGCCCGCGATCCGGCGGAGAAGCTGCGGACCCGGTTCGACGAAGCACTCGAAACCGAGCGATCCGCCTTCACCGAAACCTTCAAGCGGACAACCTATCAACGCTATATCAACCTGCTTAAGGAGCAGGCTGATATCGTGGATAACCGTTATAAATTCGGCCGCGATTACTAGTAGAAGCTGATCACCAATGCCCCGCCCCGGCAGCGACAACCACGGCGTTGTGCGGGCGGGGCTTTTTTGTACGCGTCCCGGAAGCATGCGTAGTCCGCAGGCAGACCGATGCTCATCTTCGTTGCCTATGGCAACGCTTCAGGAATAATGTCCGTTTGAAAACGTTGCCATATGCATCGGTTTTAAGTATTGCTACCGGGACATGTAGAGAATTCGGTCATTATTTCTAGGCAATACTAACAGGACCCGGCCGGAGTTGTCTTCTTAGCATTCCGTATGCAAATTGAGTGAGTCATCCCGGCGGATGCGGCTGCGCCATCACAGATAGTTCCGCAGCCGGCGCCCCCGCCAGTACCGCTGTAAACGTTCGATCTATTGCCGACCAGAAATGAAAACTCGCTCTGTAATCCTTTTGACTTTGTTGTTGCTGGGCCGGGGAAGCGATGCCGCCGCTGTTCCCCGCCTGCAGCAGGAGCAGGTCCGGCTCGACTCCCTGCAGAGCTGTCTCGAACAGCTGGCGGATTCGCTCGACCGGCTGGACCGCAGCGAACAGGACCAGCTGCAGCAGCTGGATGGAGTACGGCGACGCATCGATCTCAGCCGCAAGCTGTTGACGGAAGCCACCTCGCAGACGGACTTCCTCCAGCGGGACCTCCAACGTATCACACAGGAGCTGGAGCGATTGCAGGCGCGTGAAACAGCGCTGATCACCCAGGAGCGAACGGCAGTCGCACGACGTGATACATTGCAGCAGTGTTTTCGCACAATCGTGCGCGACCTCTACATGGCTTTACCGCTGCCCTGGGGCACCTATCTCCTCACCGCCGGGGACAGCGAAAGCCTGATCCGCCGTCACGCGTTCATGCAGAATATCAGCCAGGCGGTACAGGACCGTAAGGCACAACTGCGTTCAGAGATCGAGTTGACCGCAGCGCTGCAGGATTCAGTCAGCCAGGTCAGTCGTGAGCTGTCCGCGCTGCGTCAGACCCAGCACAGCAACCTCGCCTATCAGCAACGCCTGCGCGAGGAACAGACACAGCGGTTGGCGGAACTGGACACCGACCGTGACGAATACCAGCGAACGCTCGCGCGGCTGCGCGCCGACAAACAACTCTGGGAAGCCTACCAACAGCAACGGCGGGAGGCGCTGACCACTATCGAACAGCGCCTGGAAGTCTTTCGCCGTGCTCAGGCCAACCGGGAAACGGCACTGCAGGAGCGGCAGGAGGAACGACAGTATGCCCGTTCGCGCCTGGGGGAACAGAATCGAACAGAAGTGGTTTCCAATACGGCAGATGCGCATCCGGAGCGGTTGCGTGCAGGCCAGACGCCGTGGCCGATCCAGGGACGTATCACACAGCGGTTCGGTATCCACCGGGATCCGGCTACTGGAGCGACCCTGGATAACCCCGGTATCGACATCAGCTGCAACAACGGCCTGGTGCGGGCGGTGGCGGCGGGGAAGGTCCTGGAGGCGACCTGGCTGCCCGGATTCGGCCAGACCCTGCTGCTGGAGCACGACGACGCCTTTTTTACCGTCTACGCCGGCCTTACCGCCATCTCGGTCACTCCCGGTCAGAGTATCCCCGCCCGGGCCGAGTTGGGCAGTGCCACCGACCAGCTGCATTTTGAAATCTGGCGGGGCCAGGAACGTCAGGACCCGGCGCGGTATCTAACACCGTCGCCTTGAGAAGGAATTCAACTAACCGCGAATGAACGCGAATAATGCTCGGTATCGGTATTCGGGATCGGAATCGAGACCGATTTCCGAGGCCGAATTCCGAATTCAACAATTCGTGTCCATTCGTGGTTTCATGAGTCTAACCTTAGAACATTGCCGATGACATCAAACAGTCCTGAAGACACCATCCTCTGGAACCAGCCGCTCGGTATGGAGCCGCAGAAGGAGATGCTGGCCGCGGCGCTTGAACGCGACCGGCTGGCGCATACGCTCCTGTTTCACGGCGAGCGGGAGAACGGCAGCGAGGCGCTGGCCATTCATCTGATGCGGCAGCTGCTCTGCAATGAAACCGGTGTCGCACCCTGCGAGCACTGCCCCAACTGTCTCAAAACCAGGTCACTCTCCCATCCCGACCTGATGGTGGTGTTTCCTCTGCCCTCGGGCGGGGATAGCGGCAATGGCAGTGACAAGGCCCGGGAACAGTACAGCGAGCAGATCCGGCGGGAAACCACCGGCAAAGCGGCCAATCTCTATCACCGGATGGAGGTGGAGAACGGCCGGGCCATCCTGCTGGACCAGATTCGCAGCGTCCGCCGTTTCGCCGGCATGAAATCCTACGAGGGCGGCAACCGGGTCATCCTGCTTTTCGACGCGCACCTGATGAATCGCAACGCCCAGAACGCCCTGCTCAAGCTGGCGGAGGAGCCGCCCGCCAACCTCTACCTGCTGTTGGTCACTGATCAGCCCAGTACGTTGTTGCCGACGATCGTTTCACGCTGCCAATCCCTGCTGGTACCGCCGCAGCCGGCGGCGACGATCACGGCGGCCCTGACCGCAGCGGGAACACCGGAGACGGAAGCGGCCGTCATCGCCCGCCTGGCGGACGGTAGTCCGGGGCGTGCCATCCGCATGCTGCAGGCGGAGAAGGAAACCCTCCAGGAGGCGATCGACTTCCTGCGACTGGTGCTGGGTAACGACAGTGCCGCTCTGGCCGCGCGATTGAGCGAGCTGACCCGCAACCGGGACCGTGACGGTTGCCGGCGCCTGTTCCGGCAGTTGCTGACCTGGTTCCGCGATCTGCAGATCATGGCCGCGGCACCGACCGGCAGCAACTGGATCCGGCACGCCGAAGCCGGGGAAACGCTGTCCCGCTTCGCGGAAGCCTACGTGGTGGAGCCGGTCGGCGAGATGATCACTCTGCTGGAGGAATACATTGACCGTCTTGAGAAAAACCTATATCTAAACAACTTACTCTTCACACTGGTCTTCGATCTGAGAAGACGGATCCGGCGCCGGCAGCGGGCTTAGGTCGCTACAGCTGTCAGCGGGACCGGTTGCGCATGGGAGCCGACAATGAATTTCCTGGAGATACAGTTTCAAGGCAACCGACGGAAACGCTATTTCAATCCGGATCGCCTTCCCTTCAAACTGAATGAATATGCCGTGGTCGAGACGGAAAAAGGGGAGGACCTGGGCCGGGTAGTAGCACTCGGTGAGGTCGACGCGGAGGAAGCCAAACGCATCCGTTATTCGGTCCTTCGTAAAGCGGGCAAACCGGAGTACGCCCGGCGCCAGAAGATGCTGGAGCGGGAACAGAAAGCGAGCGAAACGGCGATAACCAAGATCCGCAAGCACAACCTGCCGATGAAACTGGTACGGACCGAGTATCAGCTGGACGGACGCAAGGTTACCTTCTATTTCACCGCAGAAGGACGCGTTGATTTCCGGGCACTGGTCAAGGACCTGGCGGCGGAACTGCGCACGCGGATCGATCTGCGTCAGATCGGCGCCCGGGATGAGAGCCGCAAGGTGCCCGGTTTCGGCGTCTGCGGCCGGCAACTCTGCTGCAACACCTTCTTGTCCCAGTTCGATCCCATCACTACCCAGATGGCCAAACAGCAGAACCTGCCGCTGAACCCGGCGAAGCTTTCCGGCAACTGCGGGCGGTTGCGCTGCTGTCTCCAGTACGAGCTGGATTTCTACGCGGAGCAGATGCAGCATTTCCCCCGCCTCGGCAAGAGCTACAAGACCAGCCGCGGCGCGGCGCTGGTAACCGATGCCGATATCTTCCAGGCTAACGTGCGCCTGCGCTTCAGCGACGGCGACGAGGAAACCGTCAGCTTGAGCGAATTCAAGGAGCTGGCCTCCGGAGCCGCACCCGCCGCCACCGGCGAGAAGAAGGAGGAATCGGCCGCCACGGAACCTGAGACGGAATCGACCGATGATGCCGCGCCGGCGGAAAAAGATCAATCGCAATCAGAGGCTCCCGAGCCGTCAGAAGAAGATCAATCGCAGTCAGAGGCTCCCGAGCCGCCACCAACGGCCGCTGAGGAGGGACAACAATCTGGAGATAACCGGCAATGAGTTTCTATATCACGACACCCATCTACTATGTCAATTCCAACCTGCACCTGGGACACGCCTACACCACCATTCTGGCCGATGTGATCCAGCGTTACCACCGTTTGCGGGAGGAGAAGGTGTTCTTCCTGACCGGAGTCGATGAGCATGGGCAGAAGGTGTTCACCGCCGCGCAGGCGGAAGGAATCGAACCGCAGCAGCATTGCGACCAGATGGCGGCACGTTTCCAGGAGCTGTGGGAGAAACTCAATGTCGAACACAGCCGCTTCATCCGCACGACGGAACCGGCCCACCGCGCCGTCGTTCAGAAGTTCATGCAGCGGCTCTACGACGAGGGGAACATCTTCAGGGCTGATTACGAGGGGTGGTATTGCGTCTCCGATGAACGGTTCTTCACCGAGAAAGACCTGGACGACGGGAACTGCCCCCTCTGCCACCGCGAGGTGATCCGGCTGAGCGAGCCGAACTATTTCTTCGATCTGGGCAAGTATCAACAATGGTTGATCGACTACATCGAAGCCAATCCCGATTTCATCCTGCCGGCGACCCGCCGCAACGAGGTGCTGGGATTCCTGCGCCAGCCGCTTGAACCGCTCTGCATTTCCCGCGCCCGCAGCCGGATGAGCTGGGGGATTCCCCTGCCCTTTGATGAGGATTTCGTCACCTATGTCTGGTTCGACGCTCTACTCAATTATGTGACCGGAATTGACTATAGTTCGAACGAGGAGCAGTTCGCCAGATTCTGGCCGGCCGACATCCACCTGATCGGCAAGGACATTCTCACCACCCATGCGGTTTACTGGCCGATCATGTTGCAGGCGGGAGGTCTCGAGCAGCCGCGGCACATCATCGCGCACGGCTGGTGGTTGACCGATGACGCCAAGATGGCCAAGAGTGAAGGCAATGTCGTCGACCCGCTTGAGATGGTCGATCAGGTGGGCATCGATCCGTTCCGCTATTTTCTGATCCGGGGGATCGTACCCTGGAAAGACGCTAATTTCAACCGCGAAAAACTGCTGCAGACGCTGAACAACGATCTGGCGAACGATCTGGGCAACCTGCTCTCCCGGCTGACCAATCTGGTCAACAAATTCTACGAGGGCAAGCTGCCGCAGCCGCAAACCGTCACACCGCCGTTCTCCCCCCTGCTCGACAAACTGCTGGCCGACTTCCCCGCCGCCCTCGACAGCGGCAATATCTATCGCATCGTGGATGACACCCTGGCGCTGGTCAGCGCGACCAACCGCTATCTCGAGGAGACCGCACCCTGGAAACTGGTCAAGACCGATAACACCGCGGCCGGGACGGTTCTATACCACGGTTTGGAGGTCGTACGCCTGGCCGCCGGAATGTTGAGCCCGATTATGCCCGGCAAGACCGCCGCGATTTTATCCCGTTTCCAGTTAAAGGACAGCTTCCGGTTTGACGATTTCTTCAGGTGGGGTGTTCTGGCGGCGGGAACCTCGATCACGCACGGCGAGCCGCTGTTCCCCCGTCTCGAGCTGGACGCGGCTCCGGCTGCGGAGAGCCCGACCCCGGCGCCAGTGCCGGAACCGGAAACAGAGGCAAAAGAGGAAGGTGTGATCACTATCGACGAGTTCCAGCGTATGCAACTGATCACCGGTCGTATTCTGAGTGCGGAACCGGTCCCCGACGCGGACCAGTTGTTGAAACTGCAGGTGGACTGCGGCGACAACCGACGGCAACTGGTAGCCGGTATCGCCGGTTATTATGATCCGGAGCAGTTGCGGGGCCTGACCATTCTGGTCGTAGCCAACCTGAAACCCACCGTAATACGCGGTATTGAGTCACAGGGAATGCTGCTGGCGGCCCAGAAAGGTAAGAAACTGGTATTGGCGACAGTGGATGGTGAGATACCTCCCGGAGTCAGAGTGAGTTAATTGACCATGCAGCGGTATTCAGCAGAGGATTATCTTGAAAAGTTTCAGGAGCCGTTAGCCGCGGTCTTCCCGGATCATGTCCTGATCAGCAACTCCATGCTGGAATACCTGCAGCTCGAGCGGGATGAGTGCGAACGCCTGCTGCTGGGTGAGATCGCCAGCAGCGACCGACCCGGCATCCACCAGCTGGAATACATCAGCAGCGACCAACAGACAATACAACGGGCTTTGTTGCTCGAACGACTCGGCGAGGCTTTTATCTTCCTCTCGCATTCCGGCGAGAGCCCCTTCCGGACCGGCGATCTACAAACCCGTTTCCGCTCCATTCTCGATATCTCCCAACAGATCGCAACTTCACTCAATCCGGAGGAGGTAATTCCACAGCTCGCGGTCAGAGCACAGCAACTGGTGCTGGCCGACAGTTGTACCGTCTTCCTGTTGACCGATGACCGGCAAAGTCTGGTGCCGATATTCACCAACGACGCGACCAATGCGGAAGCGGTGATGTCCTTCCCGCTGCAGCTGGGTCAAGGTCTCACCGGCCATGTAGCCCAGACCGGTGAACCGATGATCGTCGAGGATACCAGCCAGAGTGACCTGGTGGCACAAGTCCCAGGTACGGCGGACGAAGTCACCTCGCTCATCTCGATCCCGCTGCAGCACAAGGGCGAAGTGATGGGCGTCATGTCGCTGGACCGTATCGGCCGTGACCCCTTCCAGCATGAAGACCTGGAACTGCTGGCGATTCTCGGCGCTCAGGCCGCCAGCATCGTCGTACATGCCAATCTCTACAACCAGCTGATGAAGTCGGAGCAGCTCTATCGCGGGCTGTTCGACAACGCCGTTCACGGCATCTTCCGGCTGGATCTGAAGGGACATTTCCTGCAGGCCAATCCGGCGTTCCTCTACATCATGGGTCATGAAGACCTGGATTCCTTCCGCCAGTGGTCTGAGGTGGCGCCCTGGGGCGACGCTGCGAACCGCAGCGAGTTCATCCACATGGTCTCTGCGCAGGGAGAGGTCACCGACTACAAGTGCACCGGCTTCGACGCGCTCGACAACTCGCTGCATCTGAAGTATACCGCCCGCTTCTTCCCGGCCAGCTCCTACATCGAGGGTTCGGTGGAGGATATCACCCGCGAGGTGCAGCTGGAGGATGAGAACCGCAACCGGATCCTCTTCCTGGAGCGGCTGATCTCGCAGAACCCGCTGCCGATGCTGGTCTTCAGTGACGCCAACACGCTGATCCAGATCAACCCCGCGGTGGGCGAGCTGTTCGGTCCCGAACGCACCCGCAGCCTGGAGGATTTCCATCTCTGGCTGCAGACCCTGATGCCGAAGCTGCCCGAACTGCTGCAGCAACTGCAGGCGGGACAGGTTCTGACACGCCGGGAGATGACCGTCCAGCCAGGTCAGGAGGAGATCATCCTCTACCTGCAGGGCTTCCCCGTGCAGAACCAGAGCCAGGAAACGACACATCTGATTCTGTCGCTGGAAAATGTCAGCGTTGAGCACTCCCTGCGGCAGCAGCTGTATCACTCCCAGAAGATGGAGGGGCTGGGGACCCTCACCAGCGGCATCGTTCACGATTTCAACAACATTCTCAGCGCCATCCTGGGTTACGGTTCGTTGCTCAAATCGCAGGCCGCGTCCCCGGAAAAGGTGGAGCAATACGCGCGCACTATTGAAGCTGCTTCCCTGCGCGCTTCCCGGCTGGCCCGTACCCTGCTCGGTTTCGCCCGCAGTTCCAGTCTCGACTCCAGCGCCGGTCCGCTCAGCGAC
Source organism: uncultured Bacteroidia bacterium (assembly GCA_964517435.1). Taxonomy (GTDB): domain Bacteria; phylum CAIWAD01; class CAIWAD01; order BS150m-G50; family BS150m-G50; genus BS150m-G50. Next base: position 115,638 of record CAZFEC010000001.1, read on the forward strand.
GCCATCCGCACCAGTATCCAGCTGGTGAGGCATATCACCAAGAAAGCGATCGATATCGACGTCGACATCGACAGCCTGCCGGACAGCTTCCGCGTGGACAGCGGCCGTATCGAACAGGTGATGCTGAACCTGTTGATCAATGCAGTCGACGCTACTCAGGACCGGCCGACTCCGCATATCTCCGTAGCCACCAGCACCTGCGGTGAGGAGTGTGTGCGGATCATCGTCAAGGACAACGGCAACGGCATTCATCCGCATGTGCTCGAACGGATCTTCGATCCCTTCTTCACCACCAAGCCGCGCGACAAGGGGACCGGTCTGGGTCTCTCCACCGTGCACAGTATCCTCAAGGGGCTGGGTGGTGATATCGAAGTGAGCAGCGCGCTCGGCGTCGGCACCGAATTCAGCATTACCCTGCCCCCGCGGTCGGATGCCGCCGTGGAGACGAGCGAGTCGGCGGAGGAAAGCGATCTGCCGCAGGGAGATGAGACGATCCTGCTGATTGACGATGAAGTCGTGGTGCTGGAGGTCCTGAGCAATATGCTGTTGCGGTTGGGCTACACGGTGATGACGGCGGATTCGGCCCAGGCGGGGTATGATCTCTACCTGGAGCATCACGATCAGATCAGCCTGCTGATTCTCGATATGTTGATGCCGGATATGACCGGAATCGAGCTGCTGGAGGTGCTGGACCAGAACGGTTCCCGGCCGCCGGTGATGATCTGCAGCGGCTACCACAACATCAGGCGGGAACAACTGCAGCAGTACGACATCCGCGGTTTGATCGACAAACCTTTCACCATCGCGCAGCTGGCCAAGGCGGTGCGGGATGCCCTGCAGGCCAAGGCAACCGTTTAGCTGCTCCCCTCTTCCAAAGCCTTCACCCATCTCACGATAGTATCCACCTGATCCGGAATCGTCAGGCCGGTGGTATCCAGATCCACGGCATCGTCCGCCCGCTGGAGCGGCCCCACCACCCGACCGCTGTCGGCGGCATCACGGGCTGCGAGGGTACGGCGGATTTCGTCCAGGTCGGCCGGCCAGCCCCGCTCCGCCAGCTCCAACGCCCGCCGGCGCGCCCGTTCCTCGAGTGAAGCCACCAGGAAGACCTTCAGGTCCGCGTCCGGAAACACCACCGTACCGATATCCCTGCCGTCCAGTACAACATCCCGGCCGGTGGCCAGCTCCCGCTGCTGCTCAACCAGGAACTCTCGGATGCGGGGTACGGCGGTCACCCGGCCCAGCCAGTCGGTGACCGCGGGGGAACGGATAGCGGTGGTGACATTACTATCGTTGACGAAATGACGCTGATCAGCTTCGGCTCCGGTGGGACCCGGTTCCGAGGTGAAGCGGTAGTGGAAATCAGTCAGCAGCTGGTCGATATCACCCGCTTGCTCCGGATCCAGCTCCCGCTCCCGCATGAACCAGGCGACGGCGCGATACATGGCGCCGGTGTCGAGATAGCCGAATTCGAGCCGGGCGGCGACCAGCCGGGCGGTGGTCGACTTGCCCGAGGCGGCCGGACCGTCGATCGCGATAATCATTCGTTTCCCTTCCGCTGGGGTTCGACCGAGGTGATAACCCGCTCCCTCGGCACCGCCACAGCGAAGTCAGGACTGCTGCAGGTGAACGTCGAGCGCGGCCAGTCGAGCATCCAGTTCCGGCAGCTGTTCCCGTTTGATGAGCGAGACGCAGATGCGAATCCCTTCCCGGTCGGTACCGGTGGTACTGAGCGGAATACCGGCCAGACCGAAACGCAGCATCTGGAAAAGCAGCTCGCTGCCGGTCATTCCCGGTCGGCCGATCGTGAAGTAAAAGCCATCCGCGATCGGTTCGCCCATATCCTCCGCGTAAACCAGGCGGAAACCGTGGGCGAGGAACAGCTTCTTCATGGCCGCTGCGATCTCACCGTAATACCTGACCCGTTGCAGGAAGGGATAGCTGCCGTCGACGGCGGCTTCGAAAAGCGCCGCCAGCGCGTATTGGGGCGTCTGCGGCACTCCGGCCGTCGTGGGATACATACCGCCGTGCACGAAGGCGTGGCCCAGCACCTCCGTACCGTGGAAGTGCTGCAGATAAGGATAGCGGCGTTCCATCAGTTCCGGTGAGATGACGGTAACCGCTACCCGCTGGCCGGCATAGCTGAAGATCTTCGAGCTGGAGAGAATTATGAAGTAGTTATCGGTATAGTTGGCGACCGTCGGGACGAACGGCGGCGCGCCGGGAATGCTGTAGTCCTGCCGGAAGTCCATCCCGAAGTAGGCGGAATCCTCGATGCCGATCACATCGTAAGCCGTCAGTAGCTGCCCGATCCCCTCCAGCTCCTGTTCCTTAAGGCAGACCCAGGAGGGATTGTTGGGATTGGACCAGAGCAGACCGCCCACCTTGCCGGTGGCGAAGGACTGTTCGAGCCGGTTCATCAGGGTCATGCCCCGGTAATCGTAGACGTCGATCGATTCCGCCTCGAGTCCCAGAAACCGGGTCTGCAGTTTGTTGACCGGAAAACCGGGATCGAGGTAGAGAATCCGGTTCGCCTCCGGTTTGCGCCGGCCGGCGATCGACTGGCAGATGAAACCGCCGTGCATGGCGCCCACGGTTGGAATGCAATTGGCGGGGGCGACGTCGATGTGGATGAACTGTTTAACGAAAGCGACGGTGGCCTCTTTCAGGCGCGGGACGCCGTCGAAAGGCGGATAGGTGGAGGGTATCCCCTCCTCCTGCAGTATTTCGATTTCCGCATCCGGACCGATCCGCGTCGTCGGCAGACCGGGTATCCCGAATTCGAAACGGAGATACTCCACGCCGAAATGCTCGGAGAGTTCACTCACCAGACGGGTCAATTCGCGAATACTCACCTTCCGCAGATCGATCTCCCGTGCCTTGACCAAGTCGTCCAGGAATGCCGTCGACAGCGGGAAAGTGCTTTTTGGCTTAACCATTATCAGCTCACTATTTTGCAGGCTTTTGCCGAACCGCGCTCTTTCGCGGTCCAGGCTCAAGTTTGACTCTGCGCTTGAGTTGCTCAACTTCCCGCCGTGTCAACAGACGCCACTGCCCCGGTTGCAGCGTTCCCGCCGTCAGTCCACCGAACTCGACCCGGACCAGGCGGCGGACATGACAGCCGACGTGCTCCACCAGTCGGCGGATCAGGCGGTTGCGGCCCTCCTTGACTGTGAAGCGATAGAGAGCCTTGGCTCCCTGCCTGCGCAGAAACTCGATGCGGCAGGGTTGCGTAACGCCGTCCTTCAACTCCACTCCCCGTTCCAGCTGCGCCACCTGTGCCGGAGTCAGCTCGCGATGAACGGCGACCTCATAGACCTTACGCATGCCGTAGCGGGGATGCGTCAACCGCTGGGCCAGCTCACCGTCGTTGGTCAACAGCAGGATGCCGGCGGTCTTGTAATCCAGGCGCCCTACCGGGAAAATCCGCTCCGGCAGATCGATCAGATCCCGCACCCGGAGTCGACCCTCCTCATCGCTGAGCGTGGTGATCGTTTCCGACGGTTTGTTCAGCAACACATACAGGTACGGAGTCGCCTGCAGCAGACGGCGTCCCAGCTTGACCCGATCGTGCTCGGGATCGATCACGCGACCCGGTTCGAGCACTGCTTTATCGTTGACACTCACCCGGCCAGCCTTGATCAGTTCATCCGCGCCTCGGCGCGAAGCGACTCCAGCCAGCGCGAGAAATCTATTCAGACGCAGTTTCTGGTTCCTCCTCCTCGTCCGGCAGCAAACCTTCGATCTCCTTCAACTGTGGCAGATCCGCCACGGTGTTAATGCCGAAGTAGGTGAGAAAATGATCGGTGGTGGCGTAAAGCAGGGGGCGACCGGGAAGCTTCGCGCGACCGGTGATCTTGACCAGGTTGCGGCTGAGCAGCGTCCGCAGGCTGCCGTCCACCGTGACGCCGCGCAGCGATTCGATCTCCGCCTTGGTTACCGGCTGCTTGTAGCCGATCACCGCCAGGGTTTCCAGCGCGGGGTAGGACAGCTTCTGACGAATCCGCGTCTTCAGGAGGCGTCGCAGGTAGGGAGAATAGGCCGACCGGGTGCGGAACCGGTAACCGCCCGCCACCTGGACGATCTCGAAGGCATGCCCCGCTTCCTGGTACTGGCGGTTGAGCTGTTGCACCAGCTCGTCGATCCGTTCCTCCGACAGGCTGCCCGCCAGAACTTCGGCAATGCGTTCGGCGCTGATGGGCACATCGGAACCGAAGATCACCGCTTCCAGCACATCGCGGTAATCCTCGAACAGGTGCCATTCGAACAGAGCGCCGTCGCTGCTTTCCGGCCCGCTCATGATACCTCGCTTTGGTAGTACATCCTGAACCAGTGGTTGAAATGATCGGGGCGAAACACCCAGATGCGTCCGCTGTCCGCGCCCTGGCGGGCGATGATGCGCTTCGACTTCATCAGCTCCAGTATCGCCAGAAAAGTGATCACAAGGTAGATCCGGCTCGATTGTTCGGCCAGGAGTTCCTCCCAGGAGAGCACCGGTTGATGGGCAAGGCGGTTGCTGATCAGCTCCATCTGCTCTTCAACCGTGAACTCGATCGGGTCCAGCCGGTGCCAGGCGTGCATCTCCTCTTTCTTCAGCACGCGATTGAAGGCTTTGGCGATGTCGACCAGGTTGACTTCCTGCAACGTCAGATCCTGGATTTCCGGATCGATACCGGCGAAATCGTCCAGGCGCCGGTAGAAGTGATTTCGTTGATCCCGCTCTATCCGCTCCAGGGAGGAGGCTACCTCCTTGTACTGCTGGTACTCCAGCAGCCGGTCCACCAGCTCGCGGCGCGGGTCCTCGATCTCTTCGCCGTCGAGTGGAGTCTGCGGCAGCAGCATGCGGGCCTTGATCTGGATGAGGGTCGCCGCCATCAGGATGAATTCGCCGGCGACCTCCAGATCGAGCTGCTGCATCGCGTCCAGCGCCTCCAGATACTGGCGGGTAATGTCCGCGATGGGGATGTCGGTAATCTCGACTTCGCTGCGGCGGATCAGAAAGAGAAGCAGGTCGAGGGGCCCTTCGAAGTCCTGTACCTTAACCTGAATCGACACTCAGCGTATCCCGATAGTTGACCGTACTTCAGTCATTGTTTCACGTGCCAGCGCGCCTGCCCGCGTCGTGCCGCGCTCCAGGATATCCCGCACCGTATCCGGATGCTGCTGCAGATCCTGGATCCGTTCTCGCAGCGGCGCCAGGGCGGTGTTCATATGCTCGCCCAGGATCCGCTTACACTCGCCGCAACCGATGCCGGCGGTGCGGCAACCGGTGGCGATTTCCTCACGCTGCTGCTCCGAAGTGTAGTGGCCGTGCAGGGCAAAGATGTTGCAGTCGTTCGGTTCGCCCGGATCAGTCAGGCGCACCCGGCGCGTATCGGTCACGGCCGTGCGCAGTTTCCGGGCGATCTCCTCTTCCGTGTCCAGGAGCGCGATGTGGTTGTTCAGCGACTTGGACATCTTGTTTTTGCCGTCCAGCCCCATGATGCGGCGGGCCTGCGTGATCAGCGTGCGCGGTTCCGGAAAGACCGGCGCGAAGCGGTGATTGAATTTCTGGGCGATCTCGCGCGCCAGTTCGATATGCTGCGCCTGATCCTCTCCGACCGGCACATCCGTTGCCTTGTAGATGAGGATGTCGGCGGCCTGCAGGACCGGATAGGTAAACAAACCGGCGTTGATATTCTTGGCGTTGCGGCGTGATTTATCCTTGTACTGCGTCATCCGCTCCAGTTGCCCCATCGGGGTAACCGTGTTCAGAACCCAGGCCAGCTCGGTGTGCTCCGGCACGCTGGATTGAAAGAATATCTCCGAACGTTCGAGATCCACCCCGGCGGCAATGAACTGCAGGGCGGCTTCAAAACTGCGCTCATGCAGCTTATCGACGTCGTACGCAGCCGTGATGGCGTGGTAGTCGACGACGCAATAATAGCATTCGTACTGCCGGGAGAGTTCCACCCACTGCTGAAGCGCGCCCAGGTAGTTGCCGATGTGGATGTCACCGGAAGGTTGCAGCCCGCTCAGAATTCGCTTGCTCATCGTCTACTCCATCGGTGGCAGCAGCCGGCTGCCGGCCATTTCGCTTGTGATACATGTTCGAGGTCTGCTGGAGGCTATAGCCGGTTTTCAAGTTAGGCAGCCGGCGGGGGGAAGTCAAGCAGACAGGATAGCGGCATCCCGCAACGCGGCCAGGACCTCTTCCGCGCTGATCGCATCGATGCAGGCGAAGTCCTCCCGGGGACAGCGGTCGACGCCATGTCCGGCGCAGGGTTTGCAGTCGAGTGAATGTGATACAACCCGATCCCGGTCACGCTGCGGCCCGAAACCGAAGGCGGGGACGGTGGAGCCAAAGAGCGCCACCACCGGTGTGCCCACCGCCTGGCCCAGATGCAGCGCGGCTGAATCATTGCAGACCAGGCCGGTCCCGTCGGCGATCACCGCGGCCGATTCCAGCAGGGAAGTGACGCCGGTCAGGTCATGCCAGGCGGCCGGCGACGGTGCGTCCAGGTCGCGGCTGTCGCCCGCGGCGCCGATCAGCACCAAGGCTAAATCGGGATCGCGCCCGTGGATCAGATCAGCCAGCTGCTGGAAACCGTGCCAGCGCTTGCTCCGCCAGACCGAACCGGGCGCCAGGACCAGATATTGCGGCGGTAGTTGAAAACGTGATACATCAATGCCGGCCAGGTCCAGCTCCGGCAGAACGGGGGTGTCGGGAGGTGTTTCCAGCAGGCTCCACATCCGGCGGGTTTCATGAAGCTCCTCCGGATAGGCGAGTCGGTGCTGGAACCAGCGGCTGAACGGCGCCACATTAAAACCGCTGACTGTGTCCGCGCCGCTGAGCAGTCCCAGGAGCGAAGTGCGCAGATAACGATGAGGCAACAGTACACGGCGGGGGCGCCAGCGGCGAACCTGCCGCAGCACCCGCCAGAATCCGGCCGGCCCGGCGTCGGCACCCCGTTTATCATAGGCGAGCAGACCATCCAGCCGCCGGTCCTTTTCGAACAGCTTCGCACTGACCGGTGTCGTGACCAGGTAGAGCGGCTCGCCGGGGAACTTCTCGCGTAGACGGGAGAGCAGCGGCGTCAGCAGGATGAGATCACCGATGAAAGCGGTATGGATGACCAGCGTGCCCCGTCTCACGCCCGGCGCCCCTGCCGGCGCAACCAGCTGCGCCAGCGATGATGCATCCACATGTACTGCTCCGGGTAACGGCGCACGGCCTCTTCCAGGCAGGTGGTCAGAGTCTGCATCACCTGCGTGATACGTTCGCTATCGATCTCCCCTTCGCGGTCGATCTCCACCTCCCGCATGCGGACATGATGGTTGCCGTCCGGATGCCGCACGTCGTACATGAACAGCAGCGGCGCTCCAGTGCGCAACGCGTAGGCGGCGGCACCCCGGGGCGTCGAGGCCGGTTGATCGAAGAAATCGGTCCAGACCCCGCGCTTACCGGCATCCTGGTCGATCATGAAGGCGAGGATCCGCCCGGACTGCAGGTGGGGTACGATCTCCTTGCCCGCCTCACGGGCATAGATAATATCCAGTCCAACCTCGCGGCGCCAACCGTTGATCAGGTCATCCAGCCGCTGGTCCTTGACCCGCTTCACGATGTAGGTTATGGGATAGCCCAGCCGGGCGGCGGCGGCTCCCATCACCTCCCAGTTGCCCAGGTGCCCGGAAGCGACCACTATGCCGCGACCGCGCGCATAGGCCTGTTCCAGTATCTCCATGCCGTCGGTGGTGACGCGGTTGTCGACAAAGGCCTGGTCGATCTTGGTGATGCGGGTGAACTCGACCAGGTTTCGCATGAAGGAGATCAGCGTCCGCCGGCAGATGCGCTGCAGCGTCCGGTAGTCCCGGTCCGGGAAAGCGATGCGCAGGTTCATCATCATCACCTGGCGCCGCACCGGTATGACAAAGTACCAGAGGTTGCCGAGGAGGACGGCCATGGCGTTGGCTACCGTTTCCGGCAACCGTTGCAGCAACCAGGCCAGACCTTTGAAGAGAAGTCCCGCCATGTGGATCAGCTCCCTTGATTCGTGTAAACCAGTTCTCCGCGGCGCCAGGTCGCCAGTACCCGCAGCTCCTCCAGCTCAGCCGGCGACACTTCAAAGGGGTCAGCGGAGAGCAACACCAGATCCGCGCGTTGACCCGGTTGCAGGCTGCCGCGCTCGGTCTCCAGGCAGGCGCCCACCGCCGGGTCGTAGGTCAGGCGGCGCAGTGCCGCGGCGAGGGGAAAGCTCTCCTCCGGACGAAACGGCTCGGGACTGCTGCGGTGGCGGCGGGTAACGGCGGCAACCAGGTTCAGCAGCGGGTCCAGCGGTTCCACCGGCCAGTCGGTGCCGAAAGGTGTGATCTGATCCCGCTCCAGGAAGGGACGCCAGGGATAGGTGTGCTCCAGCTGCTCCGGTGTCAGGAATGCGTGAAATCCCTTCTGATCATGCAGCAGGTGTAACGGCTGCAGCGAGGGCAGGATCTCCAGCTGCTGCAGCCGGTCGATATCCCCCGGCCGGCAGACTTGCAGGTGTTCCAGGCGATGGCGTCCCCTGCCCTGCCCCTGGGCGCCGATCGCCGCTGCCAGGGCATCCAGCGCCACGGTCAGCGCCCGGTCACCTATCGCGTGCAGTACCAGGCGCCAACCCCCGGCTATAGCCTGCTTGGCGAATTCCGTGATACGGTCTACCTCCGCCATCAACACACCGCGGTCACTGGAGTCGCGATAGGGTTGATGCATGGCGGCGGAGCGAGAGCCGAAGGCGCCGTCGACGAAACACTTGACCGCGTCGGCGTTCAGTTCTTCGGTGCGGAAGCGGGGATGGGCCAGCAGCGCGGGATCGAAATTCCCGCCGCGATACCAGAGCTGCACCTGCATCTGCAGCTCCCTCTCCGCCTCCAGCTCGCGGTAAAGCTGCACTTCCGCCAGGGTGGCGTTCTCGCTTACCGCGGTGACGCCCAGTGAGTGAGCCAGCGCCGTGGCGCGTGCGATCGCCGCAACCTGTTGCGCACGGGTGGGAGGCGGGATCAGATTGCGGAACCGCCAGACCAGGCCCTCGGAAACGATGCCGGTGAGGTTTCCCGCCGGATCGCGTCCGATCCTACCATCCGGGGGATCGGGTGTAGCGGCGGTGATGCCCGCCGCGTCCAGCGCCGCCCGGTTCACCAGCGCGCTGTGCAGATCGTGTGTCTGCACAAAAAGCCGGTGCTCCCGGGTGATCCGGTTAACCGCGTCCGGCGGGAGAGCAAGCCGGGTGTGATCGAGGCCGAATCCCTGCACCCAGCCGCCGGTCGGGTGGCGACGGCAATGCTGCTCCAGCCGTGCCAGCAGCTGTGCGTCATCCGTGATCCCCGAGCAGTCCAGCTGCTCCAGCATCATCCCGCCCATCAGGAAATGGATGTGGGCGTCGAAAAAGGCGGGCAGCAGGAAACCGCCCCGCCAGCGGTCATCCCGCCGGTCGCCGGTGAGATGCTGACCGATCTTGAGGATGCGTCCTCCTTCGAGTTCCAGATCGCCTTCGGTCAGGGTTGCCGTGACGGGATCGTAAATCCGCAGTTGTTTCAGAATCAAACCGGCACTCCACACTGTCTCGGGATGTATCTGTCAGGTCTATCAATATAAAGCTTACTTCCACATATGACACAAACCTGACCGGTGACCAGGGCACCGGTTTGACAGATTGCTGGCACGGCAGTGACGGAAAGGCTATATTCTCCCCTGCGATCCTGAAAACAGCCGGTGACAGCATGTTATTGATTCCTCTCTGTGATACAACCACGCATGCGGCGAATTCGTTCTACCTCAACCTGGACGATGTCGGCATCCTGCTGGATGCCGGACTGGCGCCGGAGAGCTGGGGCGAGGACAGTCTGCCGGCCTTCGATCAGCTCTATCACTGGTCGGTAGATCACATTTTCCTGAGTCATGTGCATGCCGATCACTCCGGCTCCCTGCCGTTGGCGGTGCAGCTCTTCTGGCAGGCGCCGGTACATCTGACTCCCGATTCCGCGGCCCTGCTGCCGCGCATGATGGAAAGGGCGGTCGAGGTGATGGATCAACAGTACCAGGCCGGGATATCGCCGGCACCATCTTTCTACAACGGCTTCGCCCTTGATCAGTTGCCGGAACGACTGCAGACCGCACAGTACAACCAACCGGAGACCTGGATGCATCCAGGGGGCGCGGGGGAGGTTACCGCGGAGTTTTTCAACGCCGGGCACCTGCTCGGCTCCGCCGGCGTCCTCTTCACAACCGGCAAATGCAGCTTCTTCTACACCGGTGATACCCAGTTGCGCGAAATGGGCGTGATGCGGGGCGCGCGCTACCCCGCCGGTGTGGATGTCCTCCTGCTGGAGTGCAGCAACGCCGGCACCGCCGAGGAGAAGGATGTATCACGTCGTGATGAAATCAACCGGCTGGCCACGGCTCTGTCCGAGGTGCTGCGGCTGGGCGGACGCGTCCTGCTGCCGACCACCGCGCTGGGCCGCGCCCAGGAGATGCTCTACATCCTCGACCACCTTAAACGCAACCGCACCATCCCGCCGGTACCGATTTATGTCAGCAATTCGATTCAGGAGTTCTCCTGCGTTCACGATCGCTTTCTCGAATTCCAGGACGGTTTCCGTTTCACCGACGCAGTGGTGGATATCTTCAGCGGGGAGGATGAAATACCCGCGGAGTCCGCGATTTATCTCTTACCGGCCGCCCTGCTCTGGTCCGGCAGCGACGCCGCCGGCCTGGCCACGCAACTGCTGCCGCACACCATCGACGCGATCTTCTTCATCGGACATACCGGTGTGAGTTCCCCGGCCCGGGAATTGCAGCTTTCCGCGGCGGGGGATACAATCAACCTGGACGACCGGCAACCGGTGCGTAACTGTCGCCTGGAAACCTTCCACTTTTCCGCCCACTCCTCCCCTCGCCATCTCCTGGAGCTGACCAGACGCATATCTCCCCGCAAGGTCATCCTTTTCAAGGCCCGCAGCGAAGCGGCGGCGGAAACCATGTACAATCGCCTGCGCCGGGAGTTCCGCGATCTGACAGTGTTGATACCGCAAAGAGGCGAGCAGATCAGCTTGTGAGCGACTCCGCTTCATCTTCACTATAACGGAAACAGCGCCAACACCGCTGGAGTGATGCTCACGCAAAATGTTCCCATGTATGAGTAGTTGCGGACATTACTTGATAGTATTTCCCGAAATGTCATGAACTGTCGAGACATTTCAACTGGGAAAGACTATAGAGTTACTCAGCAGTTCCGAATGGGTTCCAGTCCGGGTGAGTTAAGAAGCCGATCAGTTATCTGATTGTGATCAGGTTGCCTGATCGCGGTCGCCTTCTTCGCGGGGCGGTGTGGGGGTGGGTTTCTTCTCCTCGGGGGCTTCCTGCTGCGGCAGTTCGAGGTCTTCCATCAGGTCGGAGAAGAAAGTACTGTTGTTGATCCCCTGCATCAGGGTAGTGAGTTCTTCGAAAAGCATGTTGGTGCCCTGCAGAATAAACTTGATCGCTTCTTCATTGGCACCACAATGCAACAGGGTGTTGGTGGCATTATTCAGTTTGACCAACGCGTTAGCATAAGTCTGGTATTTTATCAGATCTCCGCTTTGCATAGCCATCCTGCTTTCAGCCATGATCACCCACCGTTTCTTGCCCGTCCGTTACCAAAAATACCAGGTTTCTATTTTTGGCAAACGAGTAAATATAATCAGTATGATGAAACTATAAGTCAGATTCGTTACTATTCCCCCAGACGCTTCTACTTTTGAATCCGGAATATATATACCAGTATTAACACTCCCAAGATTATAACTGCAAAAGGTGTACCAATAGTGGTCTCGGGGGAGGTTATACATAATATCCTTATTATTAGAGTGTTACATCGAGTTCTAAACTGTCAAAGTTGAGAAGAGGGTGTTCACAATTCTAACAACCGTGTCAACCAAAGATAACAGCGATGCCTGGAAGAAACAGCTGCCGGGAACCAGCCAGTCAAATGCTGCTCTTGCTGGTTGCAAAGGCAACGCTTCAGGGCATTTATACCGATTCCCGATAAGAATTCGTTTCTGAAAACAGGCAGTCACGAATCGGTTAATAGTATTTCTTAGTTATTGCGAAAAGTGACTCCATTTCTTTTCGGGTAATACTATACGGTGAAATCATCAGTGATTCCTCAATGAAGTTACTATTAGTAAAAGATGGATTGAGTTTCCAGATAAATCTGATATTTTGGTCTGGTTGGTTTTGATTTTAGTGCAGGTTGAGCACCGGATTACTGCATGAGTAGCGACCTCAATTTCGTTGTCGGTGTGGGAACGTAAAGGAATCTCTGCGATGAAGATGTGGCTGTTGTTCTGTTTCTGCCTGCTCCAGATCACAGCTGCGCTGGCTGCCGACAAATCCCTCACCCCGACCGCAGAGAAGCAGCTTTTTACCCGGGCAACCCGCTACGCCGCTCAACCTCATCGCCTCGAAACGGCCGCTAAGCTTTTCGACCAGCTGGTGAGCGCCCGGCCCGACAATCTCCTCTACCTGCGACTCTACAGCGGCCTGCTCCTGCAGCTGGGCGATTACGAGCGGGCCGGCAGCCTGTGCCGTGAATTCCTCACCCGTTTACCGCAGGGTGAAAAACACGCCAGTGATCGCGTTGAACTTTTCGCGTTGATGAGCGAAGTGAGTTTCTATACCGGTGATGAAATCCAGGCTGAGTTCTTCCGGCAGGAAGCCCTGCGTCAGGTTGACGATCGACCGCTGCTCCTGTTGCCGCTCATCATCAGCCTGGGGCGGCTCAAGCAGGAAGAACAGCTGCTGGAAATAATCGGCGGGGAACGCCGGCGGCACGGCGACGACCTGCTCTGGCACCTGCAGGCGGGAGACAGCTATCAGCGGCAGGGAGACTGGCTCGCCGCCTTTCAGGAGTACATTCGCGGTTATGCCGACTCCCGGGCGCGGGAACGCACGCTGCGGAATCGCATCATCGAATTGCCGTTGACGGGAGAGCTGTTGACCGCGGCGCAGGACTGGGGGCGCGCCAATCCCGATTCCGAACCGATCGTCCGGACCCTGTCGCAGTGGTTCGTGCACCAGGGGCTGTTGTCGGAAGCGGTTCCCTACTATCTCGAGCTGGACCAGATCGCGGGAAGCACCGGCAAGGAGTTGATGCACCTGGGCGGAGTGCTGGTCAAGGAGAAAGCCTGGCCACTCGCCCTGACCCTGCTGCGGGAGCATCAGCAGAACCACCCGCATAGCCGTCAGGCCTTTGAACGTTCGCTGCTGCTTGCGACCTGCCTGCAGGCGACCGGAGAATTCCAGGCGGCGGTCGATCTGCTGCAGGAGTTACTGCCCGCAACCAAAGACCGCAATCAGCGCAGCAACCTGCGGATAGTGATCGGCGACATCCTCGCGCAGGACCTGCGGGATCCACGCGGAGCCCTCTCCTGGTACGAAGCGGTGGACGGTCCAGGCAGCTGGCTGGCGTCGGCTTACCTGAGGCGGGCGACGGCGCTGCTGCAACTGAACGAGATCACGGCCGCCCGGGAGCTGAACCACGAGGCGCTCCTCCACTTCGGCTATGATAAGCGTCTGCGCGCGCAGTTGCAGTTTCAGGAAGCCGGTCTGCATTATTTCGCGGGGGATTTTGAACGCAGCAGCACTTTGCTCGATACGCTTGCCGCCGACAACTTCGAACAGCCTCATTACAACAACCTCATCCGCCTGTCGCAACTGCTTAAAAGCGGCGACCCGGAGGAGCTCTCCCGGCTGGCGGCCGCTGAGCTGGCCGCGTTACAGGGGGCGGAAGCTGACGCCCTGGCGGCCTGGCTGGAATTGCTGGCCGTCTCCCCGGAGGGGGAGGTGCTGCTGCGCGCGGTCTATTCCCTGTCGGAGTTGAGCGACCTGACCGGTGCGATAGACGCGGATTCACTGGCGCAGGTGATCGAGACCGCTGCCGCCCGGGTACCGGATGCGATCCAACTGGACGAGCTGCTCTTCATGCGTGACCAGCTGCTGGCGGACCGGTTCCAGCGCCCCGCCACCGCCCTGCCCGGCTGGGAGCGGTTTCTGGTTGACTACCCCCGATCCCCCCGGGCCGACGCGGTACGGGCGCAGATTCGTCGCTACGAAGCCGACAACCAAACGCGGGAGGATTGATGATGTCGAGTCTGTCCCTGAAACGGCTGAGTGCCTGTCTTGCCGCCGTCTGCCTGCTGTCGGTCGCGGCGACGGCGAAACTGCTCATCCCGATGGATCAGCAGCAGACCAATCACCTCAAGGCTTACGGCATCGCCTGGTGGGTGCTCCGACATGACATCAACGTCGAGTGGCTGCTCAACTATCGCGGCGGTGCTTTTCTGATCGACGACTTCGCGGCCCTGGAACGGGAATGCCGGCTGCGGGGAGTCAGTTATCTCGACCTGAACAGCGACGGGGTCATCGAGATCTACGACCGGATCGAACTGGAGAACATGGAGCGCATCCTGCTGGAAAAAGCGCCCCGGGTGGCGGTGTATGTCCCTCCCGGCGTGCAGCCCTGGGATGACGCGGTTTCGATGGCGCTCAGTTATGCCGAGATCGAGTACACCACCCTCTGGGATCGCGAGGTCCTGGAAGGTGAACTAGGCGAGTACGACTGGCTCCACCTGCACCATGAGGACTTTACCGGCCAATACGGCAAGTTCTACGCCTCCTACCACAACACTCCCTGGTACATCAACCAGCAGCGGGAGTTCGAGGCGATGGCGCGGGAAATGGGCTACAGCAAGGTCAGCCGCGAGAAGCTGATAGTCGCCCTGCGGATCCGCGAGTACGTCGCCAACGGCGGTTTCCTCTTCGCGATGTGCAGCGCCACCGATTCCTTCGACATCGCGCTGGCGGCACAGAATACCGACATCTGCGACGCGGTTTTCGACGGCGATCCGCCGGCGGCGGACTGCCAGCAGCGTCTCGATTACGAGCAGACGCTCGCCTTCACAGGATTCAGACTGTACACCAGTCCCCTGATCTACGAATTCAGCGACATCGATACGACACCTCCCCGCGGCGGTCCCCCCAAGTCGAGAGAGAGCGACTATTTCAAGCTGTTCGAATTCTCCGCCAAGTGGGATCCGGTGCCGACGATGCTGACCCAGAACCATGTCAGCATCATCAAGGGTTTCATGGGCCAGACCACAGGTTTCCACCGGGAGCGGATCAAGTCGCACATCATCGTCATGGGCGAGACACCCGGCCACGATGAGGTCAAATACCTCCACGGCAACTACGGCAAAGGCATGTTCACCTTCTACGGTGGTCACGATCCGGAAGACTATCAGCACCGGGTTGGCGACCCTCCCACCGATCTCAATCTCCATCCCCAGTCTCCCGGATTCAGGCTGATTCTGAACAATGTACTGTTTCCAGCGGCCCGCAAGCAGAAGCAGAAAACCTGATGAAGCGGTAACGTGATTACATTCGACGCGGAGAAGGAAACGCTGCGCCTGGCGGTGCGCGACCTGCTGGCGGGCGAGGATAGCGGCCCCGGCGTCTATCTACCCGGTCGGGGGCAACTGGGCACGCGGGCCCACCTGGCCTGGCAACAGCGGCGCCGGCAGTCCGATCCCGGTTACCGCGCGGAACTGTTCCTGCGGACCGAGCTGGAGGTGGCGGGAATCGCGGTTATCCTGCAGGGCCGTCTCGACGGCTTTCAACCGGAACCGCAACCGGTGGTGGAAGAGATCAAGACCACCCTGCTCCCACCCGACCAGCTGCCGGCGATCACACCCGCCGGTCACCCCGACTGGTTCGAACAGCTGGAGATTTACTGCTGGCTGGCTGCGCGTGAGCTGGCCCTCCCGCAGGTCGGCGGCCGTCTGATTCTGCTACCGGTCACTGTTGAGCAGCAGTCTGCGGACCAGAGGTCCGTTGCGGGAGAGCGGATCCGTGAGGTACAACCGGATTTGACAGCGTGCGAAACCAGACTGACCAGGCAGCTGGAGGAATTGATCCGGCAGCAGCGGGAGCAGGCGCGCCGCTGGCAATCGCGTCGCCGGCGCCGGTTGACCTTTCCCTTTTCGGCACCGCGACCGCAGCAGGAACGTTTGATGGAGGCGGTAAGCGACGCCGCCGCCCGCCACGATTCGCTGGTCGTGCAGGCGCCGACCGGCAGCGGCAAGACCGCGGCGATGCTGTATCCCGCACTGCAGGTGGCATTACGGAAGGATAGGCGACTTTTTGTCGTCACCCCGAAAAACAGCGGCCAGATGAGTTTCGTCGAGCTGGTGCGGTTGATCAACACGGCGACGGCAACGCCGGTCAGCTGTGTGCGGATCCCGGCGCGGGAGAAGATCTGTCCAGCTGAGCGCTACATCTGTGATGCCGATTACTGTCCATTTCTCCGCGACTTTCAGGCTGCCAGCCGGCGCGCTCTGAGCCGACTCGGCGGGTTCGACATCGTCGGCGAGGAAGAGCTGCGGCTGACGGCGGAACAGTATCGCGTCTGTCCCCATGAACTGGCGCTCTCCCTCAGCGAGGAGCGGGATGTCGTCATTGGCGACTACAATCATGTCTTCGCTCCCGCCAGTCAGATTCGCCGTCTCTTCCGGACCGGACAGGCGGAGCGGCTGTTCCTGCTGGTGGATGAAGCGCATAACTTCCCAGCCCGGGCCCGCTCCTGGTTCTCGATCGATATCGACAGCCGGGACCTTGACCGGGTGATCCAGTTGTGCCAGGACCGGGAAGCAGCCGCCGCGGGACAACCGGGACTCTTCGGCGGCGTCGATCCCAATCGTCAGCTGCGTTCGGCGTTTGAACGTTTCCGGGACCTCTGCCTGGAACAGGACTGTTTCCGCACCGATCGCTGGCGATGGCAGCATACCGTGTCCGCCCGGTTTCAGCGGGACGAATGGGAGGAGATCGCGCTGGAGCTGGCGCAGGCGTTCATGGCCTGGCTGTTGTATCACAAAATCAGTGGCAGTCTTCTGGAGAAGGATGCGGTCGCGTCGCTCTACTACGACCTGCAGTATTTCTGCTACCTGGCCGGTCAGACGGAAGAGGGATTTGAGCACTTCGTGGAGCAACGGCGCAACGGTTTTATTCTGCGCATCCTCTGCCTGAAGGTACCTCAGCCGGTGCGGCAGCAACTCACGGAATTCCCCGCGGTGTTTCTCTTCTCCGCCACGCTGCCACCGGCATCAGCTTTTACAGAGCTTGCCGGTCTGCCGCCCGAGACACCCCGGCTGGACCTGCCGGCGGTTTTTCCGGCGCGGAACCGCCTGGTTATGATACAAACAGCCATTCACACCCGCCTGCGCCAGCGGGAGGCTTCGCTGCCGGAGTTGAGCGAGCTGGTCGGCCGGGTTTTTGAAACCGGCGGCGTCAATCTGGCGGTCTTTCTACCCTCCTTCGACTATCTGCAGCAGCTGCGTTCCACGCTCGCACCGCAGCTGCCTCTGCTGGTACAGACACCGGGACAGACTAACCCCGAACGGGCTGCGCTGCTGCAATCGCTGCGTCAGCCCGAGGCGCAGCTGCTGCTCGCCGTCAGCGGCGGCTCGCTGGCGGAGGGAGTCGATCTGCCGGGCCGTCTGCTGGAAGGGGTTATCGTGGTGGGACCCGCGTTACCGGCGGTGTCGGTGGATAATGAACTGATGCGTGCGTATTATGACCGGCGGGAGCAGGATGGTTTCGACTACGCCTATCGCATTCCGGGTATGACCCAGGTCGCCCAGGCCGGCGGTCGCCTGATCCGCTCCGAACGGGATCGGGGCTTTCTGATCCTGGTCGGGCCGCGCTTCCTCCAGCCGGAATACCAGCGGCTGTTGCCGGTCGACATCGTGGAGTCCGCCGTCAGGTGTGATACAAACAGCCAGGTACTCGCGCAGCTCAAGCAACGGGAGTTCAGCAGATGAAAGCAGAGGTTAAACTCCTCGGGATCGGACACACCGCGCTGGACCACCTGCTGCGGGTCTCTCCCTACCCCGCCCTGAACAGCAAGGTGGAGGCGCTGTCCGGCCTGCGGCAGGGAGGCGGCCCGGTGGCGACTGCCTGCGTGACCCTGGCGCGGCTGGGCAACCGGGTGAGCTTCATGACGGTACTCGGAGACGATGATATCGCCGCCGTCCTGCTGGCGGAACTGCAGGCGGAGGGCGTGGAGACCGGCTGGGTCATCCAGTCGGCGGAGCTCGCCACGCCGGAAGCCACCATTCTGGTTGAGCAACCGTCCGGCAAGCGCACGGTTATCCTCGATCGCAGCGACTGCCGGTCGCTGACGGAGGAGGACCTGACTCCGCTGCCGCTGGAGGAGATCGATTTCCTGCTGCTGGACGGACGCGACGGTGAAGCCGCCCTGGCAGCGGCACGACGGGTGCGCAGCGGCGGCGGCAAGGTGATGTGCGACCTCGGCAGCCTGCGCGAACGCAGCCGGGAGCTGGTGGCCGCCTGCAATTACTGCGTCGTCTCACGCGACTTCATCATTGACTACCTGCCGGATACCGAAGCAATGACCGCCGCCCTGGAGTTGACCCGCCAGGGTCCGGAGCTGGCGGTGATCACGCTGGGTGCCGGCGGCGCGGTTTTCGGCTGCGAGGGAGAAAGCGGCTGGATTCCCCCCTACCCGGTCACGACCGTGGATACCACCGGAGCGGGCGATGTATATCACGGCGCGCTGCTGCACGCGCTCATCCACGCCTATCCCCTGCCGCAGGCGCTCCGGTTCGCGGCGGTGGTGGCGGGCCTCAAGTGCCGGCAACCGGGTGGACGCAGCGGCATCCCCGACCTGGCGACGGCTATGCAAACACTGGAAAAGTGGGAATGAAATACAGCTATCTTTTCGGTCCGGTACCCTCGCGACGCCTCGGCCTGTCACTCGGCGTCGATCTCGTACCCCACAAAGTCTGTACCCTGAACTGCGTCTACTGCGAATGCGGCGGCACGACCAGACTGACTACGACTCGCGCCGAATTCGTCCCGACGGACGCCGTCAAGCGGGAGCTGGAGGACATACTGGCGACACAGCCGCGCCTGGATGCCGTAACCTTCTCCGGCGCCGGCGAACCGACGCTCCACTCCGGGCTGGGCGAGCTGATCGGTTTTATCCGCGACCGTTTTCCCACCTACCCCGTCGTGGTGCTGACAAATGGAACACTGCTGGGCGACCCGCAGGTCCGGCGGGAGCTTTGCCGGGCGCAGATCGTGATACCCTCACTCGACGCCGTCACGCCGGAAACGCTGGAGCGGCTCAACCGCCCGGCGACCGGTATCACTGCGGCCGGGCATCTGGAGGGGCTGCGCGCCTTCCAGGCGGAGTTCGAGGGAGAATTCTGGCTGGAGTGCTTTATCGTGCCCGGTTTGAACGATGGTGAAGAGGAGCTGGAACGGTTGAGCCTGGCGATCCGGGAACTGGCGCCTCAACGTGTGCAGATCAATACGCTGGACCGCCCCGGTACCGAAAGCTGGGTGAAGGCGGCCACTCCCGAGCGGCTGCGCCGGATTGCATCCCGGCTGAGTGCTGAGCTTATCGCGGCACCCACCGGTTGCGGGCCGAAGGAGGAACAACCGGACACCGCTGCAGCGAATACCGGTCTGCGCCTGCGGGCAATCGAATTGCTGCGTCGCAGGCCCTGTACGGCCGCGGATCTCGCCGCCGCCCTGGGGGCGGATTCACTGCAGGTCGACCAACTGCTGACGGATCTCGCAGCCAGCGGCAACCTGAAACGCGAAGAACAGCAGCGGGGGGTGTTTTACCGCTGGCGCGCCCCGGAGAAATGAGCGTACCCGCGACCGCTGCGATTTACCCCTGGTTGTCTGACCGAGAGAGAAAACCCCGCCGACGCGAACCGGCGAGGTTTGGTTTATCCGTAGCGAATGGGTACTACCAGGGGCGCTTCAGGGCCTCCACCCCGGGCAGCTCCTTACCTTCCAGGAATTCGAGGGAAGCCCCCCCACCGGTGGAAATGTGCGTGATACCATCCGCCCGGCCGCTCTGACGCACGGCCGCCGCGGAATCGCCGCCGCCGACGATGCTGGTACCGCCGTGTTCCGTCATCGTGACCGCCGCATCGACAATGGCCAGTGTGCCTTTGGCGAACTGCGGACGCTCAAAGATCCCCATCGGTCCGTTCCAGAGCAGCAGACCGGACCCGCTTATAATCTCGCTGAAGCGCGCGACGGTTTCCGGTCCGATATCCACTCCCAGCTTACCGGCCGGGATCTCGGTTACGGGACGCACTTCCGTGATCTCATCATCGAGCGACCCGGTCAACAGCGTATCCACCGGCAGGTGCAACTTGACCTGCCTGCGTTCCGCCTCCGCGAGGATTTCGCGGGCCATTTCCACCCGGTCCTCCTCCAGAATGGAGTCGCCGATCTCCAGGCCGGTCGCTTTTAGAAACGTATACATCATTCCGCCACCGATGAGGATGTTATCCACCCGGTCGAACAGGTTTTGTATTACATCGATCTTACCTGAAATCTTGGCACCGCCCAGAACGGCGGTGAAGGGACGCTTGGGATCCTGCAGCGCCTGTCCCAGGAAATGCAGCTCCTTCTCCATCAGGAAACCAGCGGCGACCACCGGCATCAGCTGGGGCAGCCCGTGAGTGGAAGCATGCGCCCGGTGTGCGCTGCCGAAAGCGTCGTCGACATAAACATCCCCCAGCCGGGCCAGCGCGGCAGCGAAATCGGGATCGTTCTGTTTCTCCCCCGGATAAAACCGCAGGTTTTCCAGCAGCAGTATGTCTCCCTCGCCCAGGTTCTCCACCGCCTGTTCAACCTCCGGACCGATACAATCGGACACAAAGCCGACCGGCGCTTCCAGCAGCGAACTCAATTCCGCCTGTACCGGTTTGAGTGAATACTGCGGGTCCGGCTCGCCGGCGGGGCGACCCAGATGTGAGAGGAGAATAATCCTGGCTCTGGCGCCGCGCAGGTAGTTGATCGTACTCAGCGCCGCGCGCAGGCGCAGGTTGTCCGTCACCTTGCCTGCTTCGAGCGGCACATTAAAATCTACGCGCACCAGAATCCGTTTTCCCTCGACGCAGATATCCTTGACGCCGGCGAAGTTCATGCCTGGGCCACCATCTTCACGGCCAGGTCGACGACGCGGCAGGAATAGCCGTACTCGTTGTCGTACCAGGTGATCACCTTGAACAAGTTGTCGCCCATCTGCATGGTGGCGGTAGCGTCGAAGATCGATGAGTGCGGATTGCCGATGATATCGGTGGAAACGATCGGATCCTCAGTGTACTCCAGGATGCCCTTCAGTTCACCCTCGGCATACTTCTTCATCGCGGCATTGATCCCGGCGGGGGTAGTCTCCTGCTCAAGCTCGACCACCAGATCCACCAGCGATCCATTGGGCACCGGTACCCGCAGCGCCATGCCGTCCAGCTTGCCGTTGAGATCGGGCATGATCTTGCCGACAGCGGCCGCCGCACCGGTGGTGGTGGGGATGATGTTTTGAGCTGCGGTACGTGCCCGTCTCAGGTCGGAATGAGGCATGTCGAGCACATTCTGGTCATTGGTGTAACCGTGCACCGTGGACATCAGGCCACGGCGGATGCCGAACACCTCGTGCAGCACTTTGGCGGCGGGCGCCAGGCAGTTGGTCGTGCAGGAAGCGTTGGAAACCATAGCGTGTTCCGGTTTCAGGTCAGCGTCGTTGACTCCCACTACCACCATCGCATCCAGTGGTTCCTTGGGGGGAACGGTGAGGATGACTTTCTTGACGGCACCGCGGAGATGCTGCTGCACCTGCTCCCGCTTACGAAAGGCACCGGTGGCTTCAATTACCAGCTCGACACCTGCGTCCTCCCAGGGGATGTCGGCCGGATTGCGCTCGGCGGTGATCCGGATCGAACGGCCGTTGACGATGATGCTGTCATCGGTATGACCCACCTCACCCGGGAAGCGGCCGTGCGTGGAATCGTATTTCAAGAGATGCGCCAGGGTTTTGGCATCGGTCAGATCGTTGATCACGACCACTTCGAGGTTACCCAGTTCCAGACCGCGGCGCAGAACCAACCGGCCGATGCGCCCAAAGCCATTGATACCTACAGGAATTGCCATTATGTCACTCCAGCTCTTTTTGGTATTCGGAAATCAACACTCAAGGTGCGGGAAAAGATCCGTTCCCTTCCGTGGCACAATATAAGGTCTCTTGGGAATTTCCAAAGCTTTTAGCGGAAGCCGCTTAGAGCGAGAACAGCGGGTGTGAGCTGCGTTGTTTACCCGTCCGCAAAGAGATGCAAACCAACGCGATCAAGTCATCTTGAAAACTTTACAGATGGCAACCGCAGTTGATGCAAAACGCGGTTTCAGCGGCAATGGTTGAGGGATATTGGGGAATATTCTTGTGCTTTCCGATTGGCATGATAGTTGCTCTTTAGATGGTACATCTGTACATGCTTGCATGGGAATGCTGCGTGTATGTTGTGGGAGCCGTAAGTCTGCATAGTACTGGAACCACTATGTCAGCAGGTTTCCTGTGAGCACCCTATTCTGAGCTGGCCCGGCGCAAGCCGGGCTTTTTTATATCCACGTGTGTTTACGGATCTGACCGCGATGCGTCACCGCTGGTGAGGGTTGCCAATGATGCAGGTGACGCCGGCGCCGACGGCAGAAGCATCTGACTGCAGCCCAACAGGCTGTCGGTCCGGGCGACGGCGGCGGCCAGCCGGGTCAGCACCTCACCCGCCAGAGGTTCCAGGCCGGGATTGGGTATCCGGAGCGGATCGATCGCCTTGCCGTCAACCAGGAAGGTATAATGCAGGTGGGGACCGGTGGTCAGTCCGGTAGTGCCGACGTAACCGATCAGCTGGTTCTGCTTGACACGCTGCCCTTCCCGCAGACCGGGGGCGTAGCCGGAGAGGTGTCCGTAAAGAGTCGCGTAGCGGCGGTTGGCATGCTGGATTTTGACATACCGCCCCATTCCCCGCCGCTGAAAAGCGAGCTTGACGACGCGACCGTTCCCCGACGCGACCACCGGCGTGCCGTAGGCGGCGGAAAAATCCACGCCGTTATGCGGGCGCACCTTTCTCAGGATCGGATGAAAGCGGCCGCGGCTGAAATGGGAGGAGATGCGCCGGTAATTGAGCGGTGACTTCAGGAAGGTCTTGGCGAACGGTTCCCCAGCGCTGGTAAAGTATCCCGCCCGGTCCGGTTCCGGTTCGAACCGCCAGGCAGTGAAGGTTGTGTCGGCTTGACTATAGGTCGCCCAGCGCAACGGGCCGTACAATTGAAGGCGCCATTCGCCACCGGATTTCAGGAAGCGTTTTTCCAGCAGCAGCGACCAGCGGTCACCGTTGCGACAATCGACGAAGAAATCGACATCCCATTGGAAGATATCGGTGTAGGAAATGACCGCCTCCAGCGGGACGCCGGCCGCCACCATCGATTCGTAGAGGTTGCCCCGGAGTTCCCCCTCGTAGAGCCACCATTCCGATCGACCGGGTAGAGCCAGCGTCGCCGCCCGCAATCCTTCCGCCGCGGGTGTTATCACCAGCAGCGATTCCGGCCGGTAGTGAAAGAGCAGCGAATCCAGCCCGCCACCTTCCCGCAGGCGGTAGGCGTAGCGCAGACCGGGCCGCAGGCGCCGTGCCGGCAGGTAACCGTTGAGCAGGCGGATGGCATCCCGCCGCTGCTCAACCTGCAGTTCCGCCAGCATCAGGCTGTAGGCATCTCCCTCGCTCACCTCGCGGTAGAACAGTGGGGGCGGCGGTGGGGGTGACGCGGTCAGCGCCTGCACCTCAACCGGTGTCGAGACCTCCTGCTGTTCACCCGCCAGGCATCCAGCCAGCAGCAACGGCAGCCAGACCAGCAACGACAGAACCGGGCGCCGGGACTCACTCATCACGGCTCTCCCCGGTGTACTGGCGGTAAAGTTCGAGGAACTCGGCAACCCGTCTTTCCCAGGTGTGCAGTGGTGCCTGTTGAGCGGCGTTCTGCGCCAGGCGCCGACGCAGCTCTTCATCCTCAACCAGACGGATGATGGCTGCGGCCAGTCCCTCCCGGCCGCGATACAAGAACGAATCGACATCAGGCCGCAGGACCTCGCGCACGGCGGGCGTATCCTCCACCAGCATGGGCAGCCCGAGGTGCATGTATTCGAACACCTTCATCGGAAAACCGATGTCGGACCAGTCGTCCGAGTAGGCGATATCGGTGACCGCGCTGAATTCGGGCAGGCGGCTGTGCGGAACGAATTCGTGGAAGCAGATGCGCTCAACCGCGCCCAGGCGTTGCGCCCAGCGCCGGTAATAGTTACGAAAGGGCCCGTCACCGACGATCAGAAGCCGCAGCGCCGGACAGCGCTCCAGCAGCACCGGCAGCTCCCGGAACAAGTCATCCAGCCGGTGGTTGGAGAGCTTGCCGATGAAGGTCAACCCGACACTGCCGGCGGGCCAGTCCGGGAGGAGCACCGGTGGGTCGGCCAGCGCGGGCGGCAGGAATTCCGCCGCATCACGTATCACATGCACCGGCTTGGCCGTCCAACGTGACAGCACTTCACGGTGCGCGTCGTTGACGGTGGTCAGGAAAGTACTGCCCCAGATGGTCAACCGCTCCAGCAATCCGTAAATGCCCCCCAGCAGCCAGTGCCGCAGCAGGTTGCGGTTGTTCTTGCGCACCTGATAGAAGTGGATGCCCATCACATCGTAATTCACCGGCCGCCGGTTGAACAGCTTGAACCAGGGCAGTGCCAGTCCGACGAACAGCTCATCGACGAACCAGATATCGGGCTGTTCGCGACGTGCAACGCGCACCAGCACCGGCAATAGCAGCAGCGCGAAGCAGAGCATGTCAAACCATTTCCAGCGGCTGCCCGGAGTCGGCACCTGGTAGCAGGGCAATCCCGCGAACTCCCGCCTGGGCTTTCCCGCGGAGGGCATGATCAGAACCACTTCCCGGGCTCTGCTGAAATGCTCCGCGAGCTTGAGATAGCGCAGTATGGCGGCGGGAGTTTTGCCCGCTTCGACGGGGTGCTGCTGTACCATGCAGATCTTCATCCGGTCGTTCTCCGAACGTCGATCACCTCGTTGAAAAGCTGTTCGTAGCTGGAGGCGACCTCACGCCAGTTCAACCGTTCGCTGATCAGCTCCCGGGAACGGATGCCGAAACGCCGGCGCAGCTCTTCGCTCTGCAGCAGCTTCAGCGCGGTGGCCGTAATCGCGGCGGCATCCTGCTCCGGTACCAGATAGCCGTTTTCGCCATCCGTCACGGCCAGGGGGATACCTGTGATCTCGGTCGCGATCACAGGCAGACCGGCGGCCATCGCCTCCAGGATCACATTGGGCAGACCGTCCACATTGCCGGCCTGGTCGTGTACAGAGGGCATCAGGAAGATGTCGGCCAGCGCCAGATGAGCGCCGATCCGATCCCGCATCAGTTCGCCGGCGAAGATCACCTGCTGCGCCACTCCGCAATCCCGGGCCAGGCTTTGCAGCTCCTGCTCCAGGTCGCCGGTACCGGCGATCAGCAGGCGCGCCTCCGGATCGACCGCCAGTATTTCCGGCAGGGCGCGGATGGCGTACTCAAAGCCCTTCTTGTAGACTAGCCGTCCCAGGCAAAGGATGATCTTGCACCCAGCCAGACCGTACTGTCGACGCAGTACGTCGCTCTCTTCCGCGGAGAGGGCAGGCGTCTCCAGCGCCGGATCGACGGCGTAGGGTATCACCCGGCTCTGCAGTCTGGGAAAGCCGGTGGCGCAGATCCGGTCGCGAAGTTCGGGCGAGCAGGAGGTCAGCCGGGTCAGAGTGCGATTGGTGAAGCGGGTCATCAACCGGTAGGGTCCGCCCTTCTCCGCGACGAAGACATCCGATCCGTGCAGGGTGGCCACCAGCGGCACACCGGTCAGCTGGGAGACGATCGCCGCCATGAATCCGTTGGGCAGAAACCAGTGGGCCTGCAGGAGGTCCGGCTGCACCCGCCTTACCAGGCGGTAGAAAGCCAGGGTGCCGGCAACCAGCATGAGCGGCGACAGCAGCAGCATGCCGAACTTGAGCCGGACATCGGCGTGGATCGTGCGGGAATAGCCGAGGAGATGCAGACGCGACGGCCAGACATAGCGGTAATGGTGCAACTGCACCCGCTTACCGTTCCGGTCGGCGCTGAACTGCTCATCCCAGGCAGTGAGCAGGTGAACTTCGTGTCCGCGCGAGGCCAGCTCCTCCATCAGGAATTCGACAAAAGGGCCGTTGGTGTCGCGTGGAAATCGGGGATAAGTATGTGTAAGGGCGCAGATTTTCAATCCAGCTCCTGCTCATGAATCGAGTAGTCGGGACGCGGAACCGTGCTGGAGATCATCTCGCCCAGCAGCCCGAACGAGATGAACTGAACGCCGACGATGATTGCCAGAAGTCCGAAGAGGAGCAGCGGGCGGTTGGAGAGCGAGTTACCGCTCAGCTTCCACCAGATCAGGTAGGCCATCACCACCGAACCGAAGAGGATCGAGAGCATACCGATGAAGCCGAACAGGTGGAGCGGCTTGCGGGTGAAGCGGGAGAGAAAGATCACCGTGAGCAGATCCATCGGTCCCTTGAAGAAGCGGCCGACGCCGTATTTGGTGACGCCGTGGCGGCGCGGGTGATGCCGCACCACTATCTCTCCCACCCGGAAACCGCGCGCCGCCGCGAGGGCGGGGATGTAGCGATGCAGCTCGCCGTATATCTCCACCTCTTCGATCACCTGGCGCCGGTAGGCCTTGAAGCCGCAGTTGAAGTCATGCAGGCGAACACCGGCGAAGATCGAAGTCACCCGGTTGAAGAGACGGGAGGGTAAGGTTTTGCTCAAGGGATCATGCCGCTTTTTTTTCCAGCCGGAAACCAGGTCATAACCTGCATCCAGCATCTCCAGGAAACGGGGAATCTCGCGGGGATCATCCTGCAGATCGGCGTCCAGCGTGAAAACGGTGTCCCCCTTGACCACCCGGAAGCCGGCGGCCAGCGCGGCCGCTTTGCCGCTGTTGCTGCGCAGACGGATGTACTTCAGACGGCGTTCCTGCTCACGCCACTCCTTCAACAGGGGAGAGGTGCCGTCGGTAGAACCGTCGTCCACTACCAGGATTTCCCAGTCGGGGGTGATCCGTTCCAGTTCCTCCCGCACCAGCTGCAGGAGTTCCGGCAACGATTCCGCCTCGTTATAGCTGGGAATCAGAACCGATATCGCTGTCATACTTTTCCGGCTCCTTTACGGTTATGGTGATCTGCAGCTCGTCCTGCTCAGTATACCTAATAGACCTGGGCCAGATTCCGATGCCGGGCAGCTGCCTGAAGGCGTAATCCAACCAGCGGGTGCCGGTCTCATCCAGCACTATCCGGGCCGGTTGGTTGCGGTCGTCGAAGCTGACACCGACTCCGGTCACTCCCGGCTCCGTCTCCAGCCACGGTACCGCCCAGAAATAAGAATAGGCATCCGCTGCAGTAATTTCCAGTGAATCCGCCCCGCCTAGCGGCAGCGGCAAGCCGTCATCGCTCGGCCACCCGCTCCGGTACTCGAGCTTATCGTCCACGATGCGGATTTCGATCAGCGGGGTACCGAAGGGTGTCGAGACGGTGAGATCCAATGTGTCGACGACCTTGTCGGTCGCATAGTGCAGATGATACGGCAACGTCAGCTGATCGCTGCGACGGGAAAGCACGCTGATGTATCCGTTCCAGTCGACCGCGCGCAGCGACTCGCTTTGCCGCACATATTGATCCAGCCAGGCGGAGCGGGCAGTGCCGGCCAGGTCGGAAACCGGCGGGGCGGCGCATCGCGACAGCAGGATCAGGATAAACCAGAGGAGCAGCCGATGGCGGAACACACACCCTCCCGGTGTATTGCGGATAACATCAAGCCGGCGAAACTGGACGCAACAATATAGAGGCGGACCGTTTCCGGAACAAGTGGGCAACGGCGCCTTCGTTTTCCAGGTAAGGCGAAGGGGGAATGATACTCTTGAGATATACCCGGCGGAACAGCCGGCCATGATTTCAGCGATTTGACGATTTCCGGAGTGTCCGGCTCGCGAGTTTACCGCGATTTCAGGAGAATTTGGTTGAAAAGTGCCGCGATCAGGTCATTCAAACCGGAGGTGGCACCGTTTCCAGCCGCGGTTGCAACAACCTTTCGCATTGATATTACTACTCTTACGCAGCAACAGAATCCAAATTAAAGTTTTTTAGGGACCTCACGATAACATATGTGGAGGCGCACCAGCTCCTCCCGAAATGGTCACTGAAACGAAACGAAATCGAACGAACCAAGGAATAGAACCACGGGAGAATGCCATGAGTATGAGAATCAATCACAATGTGCTGGGAATGACCGCACATCGCAATCTCTGGCGAACCCAGCAGTACATGGATCAAGCTGTAAACCGGCTCTCATCCGGTTTGCGCATCAACAACGCCTGGGAGGATCCGGCGGGATTGGCGGTCTCGGAGAAATTCCGGGCTCAGATCGCCAGCATGGCGGAAGCGGAACGTAACGCCAACTACGCTGTGAATCTGCTGAATACGGCGGAAGGTGCGCTTTCAGTCATTGATGAAAAGCTGATCCGGCTGCGGGCGCTGGCTGTTCAAGCCTCGAATGGAACGTTGACCTCGCTTGACCGTTCTTATCTCGATGTCGAATTCCAGCAGTTGAAGAGCGAAATCACCAGGATCGCCAATGTGACCAATTACAACGGTCTCAACCTGCTGGACGGCACCTACTCTTCCGGTACCACCGGCATCAAGCTGCACATCGGCACCTACAATGTCTCCAACGAGGATTACTATCACATCAACCTGGCCGATATGACCTCCAGCGGTCTCGGTCTGGGCGATACAGTGATGCTGACGACTACCGCCAATGCGCAGAGCGCCATCGATATCATCGACAGCGCGATCGACACCAAGGTGACGGAGCGGACCCGCCTCGGTTCCTATGTCGAGCGTCTCCACAAGACGATTCTGAACCTGCAGGTCTCGCAGGAGACGGCGACCTCATCGGAATCGCAGATTCGCGACGCCGACATGGCTCTGGAGATGTCCAACTTTGTACGCTCGCAGATCCTGATGCAGTCTGGCATTTCCATGCTGGCGCAGGCGAATCAGTTACCGGCACTGGTAGCCGGATTGATCGGCTGATTTTCAAGGCGATTCCCGCACCTTAAAACGTGGTATATTCCTGGGCGTGACCGTGCCAAAGCGGTCACGCCCGTTCTTTTTTCTAACCGGGCAGCGTGGGAGCAGCCGCGTTCAGATCCACATTTGCATTAGATAGAGAGCGGGCAGGGTCAGAATAAAGGTGTCGAAACGGTCGATGAAGCCGCCGTGTCCCGGCAGCAGAGTGGAGGCGTCTTTAATTTCAACGCTGCGCTTGAACCGGGAAGCCACCAGATCGCCGAGCGGTCCCAGCAGCACCATCAGCAGCGCGCCGCTCCAGAGGAGCGTGACGGGCAGCGACATCCAGAAACCGGCCAGCCAGGCTACCAGCAGACCAGCCACTGTACCGCCTCCCCAACCTTCCACCGTCTTTTTAGGACTGATCTCCGGGCAAAGCTGGTGACGACCGTAGGCGCGGCCGACAAAGTAAGCCCCGGTGTCGACCGCCCAGGCGACCAGAAACACCAGCAGCAGGAGCTGGGCTCCGTGGGGCTGCTGGCGGAGTGGGATCAACAGCGAAAACGGCAGAATCACCACCCAGATGATGTGGTATACGCCGGCGGTGGTCAGCAGTGCGTTGATGTTGCTGCGGAACAGTTCGATCGCCAGGAGCAGCAGGGAAAAGGTGAGCAGGATACTCAGGAGGATGTTGAGGTTGTCCGGCAGAAAGTGAAAAGCCGCGGGGATCAGCAGCGCCGCCGCCAGGGGTACCAGCCGCTGGGCTTTAGCGCCGGCTCGCCGCCACAGGGTAAGCAGTTCGGTAGTAGCGGCTACCGTGATGGCCATCGTCACCAGCAGCAGCAGCCAACCGCCCAGCAATATTGCCAGCAGCAATATCGGGATCCCGATCAATGCGACGATGACGCGCTGCGTAAGCGTGCTTTTGCTGCGTACGAAACTCATACGGATTCTCCCGTCTCCGCCGCGCGCAGGGTGTTGCTCAGCAGCATGGCTATCGTCATCGGCCCCACCCCGCCGGGCACCGGTGTGATGGCGGCGACGACTGGCTCCACTTCGTCGAAAGCGACGTCGCCCACCAGGCGGTAACCCCGCTTGGCCGAGCTGTCCTCCACGCGATTGATGCCGACATCGATGACCACCGCTCCCGGCTTGACCATATCACCGCGGATCAGCCGGGGGCTGCCGATCGCGGCGATGAGTAAATCGGCGCCGCGGGTAACGGCGGCAAGGTCGGCGGTGCGGGAATGGCATACGGTCACCGTCGCGTCACCGTATTCTCCCTTCTGCATCAGGAGCGCTGCGAGCGGTTTACCGACGATGTGACTGCGGCCGACGATCACCGCCTGCTTGCCCCGGGTCGGCAACTGGTAGCGACGCAGCAGCTCCAGGATACCCAGTGGCGTGGCCGGTATGAAGCCGGGCTGCTCCAGCAGCAGGTTGCCGATGCTCTGGGGATGGAACCCGTCGACATCCTTGGCGGGGTAGATGCGGTTGATGATGCGCTGTTCATTGAGGTGCTTCGGCAGCGGCAGCTGCACAAGAATGCCGTGCACGGCGGGGGACTCGTTCTGTTCCTGGACGACAGCCTCCAGGCCGGCCTGCGAGA
Organism: uncultured Bacteroidia bacterium; assembly: GCA_964517435.1. GTDB lineage: Bacteria > CAIWAD01 > CAIWAD01 > BS150m-G50 > BS150m-G50 > BS150m-G50. Next base: position 146,287 of record CAZFEC010000001.1, read on the forward strand.
TCTCCGCCGGCAGACGTATCACGTTGGAGTTGATGCCGGCCTGGTGACAGGCTTTCTCCTTGCTGCGGACGTAAACCTGTGAGGCGGGATCCTCCCCTACCAGTATCGCGGTCAGACCGGGCGTGATGCCCCGCTGCACCAACTCCTCCACGCGGGCGGCGATTTCAGCCCGTACAGCCTGACCGGTCTGTTTACCGTCGATTATCCGTGCCACAGGCGATCTCCTTTGCGTAAACCCTTGACAGTCGCCAGCCAGAGAGCCAGGTCGTAAAACTTATCCGGCAACCGAATGTACCGCAATGGTTTTTCTACCGCCACCAGCAACGCGACCAGAACTTCCGCCAGACCGAATCGCAGCCAGAAGCGCCGCCAGCGTTGACAGCCGCCCGGCTGCAGGGGTTCCAGCTGCAGCTCCCGGATCAGTTGCGGGTGGCGCCGGAGCAGACGAGGGAGATTGTGACGGCCGTAAATCTCCTGGTTGGCTACATGTCCGGCGAAGCTGCGCCGCTGATGATGCAGCGCCAGCGCCGCCGAGTTGAATCGAAAGCGGACGCCCTGTTCAGCCAGCCTCAAACCCAGCTCCATATCCTCACCGCCCCAGTAGCGAAGTTCGGCATTGAAACCACCCGTGCGTTGCAACAGAGCGTACGGCACCATGGCGTTGCAGGTGACAAAATAGCGGGCCGGCAGATCGCCCTGTTCCCGGTACTTCCAGGCACCGCGGGTCTCCAGATAGCGCTGGAAGCCGCCGCGGCCGCTCGCAGCCGAGAACCGGACGCGTCCGAGCCAGACGAGATCGGGTTGCGCCTGCTCCAGGTGTACCCGGAGGAAATCAGCCGGCACGGTCAGGTCCGCATCGAGGAAAACCACCTGCTCGCCCCTGACCTGTTCCAGTCCGGCGTTGCGGGCCGCGGCGCGGCCCCGGTTCTCAGGCAGTACAACGGCGGTGATATCGGTCTGTTCCCGGAGCCAGGCGGCGGTACCGTCGCTGGAACCGTCGTCTACCACCACCAGCTGATACTGCCCGGCATCCAGGTCCTGCTCCCGCAGGGAAGCCAGGCAACGCTGCAGACCGGGCAGATCGTTCCAGGTCGGAATGACAACACTCAGGCGCACTGTTAGCTTACCTCCCTCACCGCTTCCAGAAAACGCTGCTCCTCCCGCTCCCAGTTCAGTTCGGCGGCGGCACGCACCAGACCGTCACGATAACTCCCGCGACGCCATTCGGAAACCAGTTCCCTGATGCTCGCCGTGATCGCCCGGCTATCGCTGGGATCGGTGCCGATCCCGATACCATACTCATCCACGATCCGCATCAACTCCGGAAAAGCGGACACCAGCAGCGGCAGACCGGCCTGGATGTATTCAAAGAGCTTGTTGGGCAACAGGTACTGGTATGACTTTCCCAGCGGCGGAATCAGGATCACGCCGATGTCGGCCGCGGCGGTGAGACGGGGCAGTTCCCCCGGTGTCACCCGCGGGTGAAAACGGATCCGGTCGGTGAGACCGTTGCGCTCCACCCATTCCTGCAGAGAAGACAACAGCGGGCCGCCGCCCAGGTAAACCAGAACGCAATCCGGTAGTTCCCGCATCGCTGCATTGAGCGGCGTAAAATCGTAGGCTGCCCACAAACCACCCTGGTAGAGCAGGAGGGGACGCTCCGGGGGTAGCTGCAGGCGCCGGCGCAGGTCATCATTCGGCTCAGCGGCTTGGCGGCGTGATACGTTGCGAATCACCCGGCCAGGCTCCACGCCATACAGCGACCGCAGTTCCCGCTCGATACTCTCGCAGACCGTCATCCAGCCGGTGGCTCGCCGGATGCCGTAGCGTTCCAGGAAGTACCAGAATTTCCGGATCAGCGGCCGCCGGACGACGGTGCCCAGCTCGGTGAAGTACTCACGGGAATCGTAGAGCAACGGCCGGCAGCGCCGGCGTAGGGCGAGTGGAAACAGTGCCGGCGGATCAATCGCCAGGAAGCAATCGGCCTCCAGGCTTCCCGCCAGCCGGTAGAGACGCCACATGAATGATAGAAAGTAGCGTTTAAGCCGCCGGCGCGGACGCAAAGGCAGCTGTAACAGCTCCACGCCCTGGAACGGGTGTTCACTTCCCCTGGCGGCGATCAGCGTTACCCGCCAGCCATCGGCCTGCAGGGATTCAACCATCCGGAGCAGGCGTGTTTCGTGATACAAATCCGACAGGATCGCGATAACGATGTGCTTCATGGCGCGTCGTTTTCTTCCAGCAGCCGGCGGCGGCGTTGCCAGCGGCGCACGATATTGCGCAGAGTGTCTACGCAGGCGGAGCGCCGTTTCACTTCAGCTAGGAACGCGCGGTAGGTCTCCTCCCATCCCGGGAAATCCTCGGCATAGAAATAGTGATTGTGAAACAGGACGGTCAGCAGGCCTCCGGCCTTGGCGGTGGTGTCGAGCAGCCGATTGAGACGGACGGTAACCTCGGCGGGCGGCAGCCCCTGTTCGTAGAACAACGCAGTATCCATGCAGATCAGTGGAATTTCGTAAAGACCCGACTCCTGCTTGCGGATCGGGTCGAAGACCGGAAACGGCAGCGAAGTGCCGCAACGGTACCCGGCGCAGTGATTCCAGCCGAGTGAGCTGTCGTACTGGAAACCGGCGCGGGACTGGGCATCCCAGGTCTTGTCCAGGGAGAAACGGAGCCAGTGCTGCCGCACGCCCTGCAGTTCACGCTCGAGAATTCCCTCCAGTGTGTGTTTCTGCTCCAGAAAACGGGAGGGTGTATGCGCCTGCCGGTAGCCGCCGTGGAGGCCTACTTCCCCCCCCTGCTCTTTAACGGCCTGGATTGCGCTCCGGGCACGGGCACCGCCTACCTGGTAGCGAAAGGTCTGGTGGTCGCGGGCTTCGGTCAGGAAGAACCAGCTGCTGTTGAAACCATACTCCCGCTCCAGCCGGAGCACCTCCGCACAGTTGTCCCAGGGATCCCGCGGCGCCCGCATCTCGCGCCAGTCCCGGCGCAACTGAGCGCGGTCGCGCCAGAGTGTAAGGGGCAGACGCGCCGTCCACTTCAGGCGTGTACGCCAGCGCCACTTGCGCAGCATGTCGACATCATGCGTTAACGCCACGGCGAAAGGGGCGTCCTCCGGCCAGCGCTTCATCCGCTCAATACCCGGCTGATAGAGATCAAGCAATTCCGCCAGGTGCAGCACATAGCGATCCACCGCCGGCTCCTCGCTGCAGCCTTCGTCCGGCGCGGGCGACTGGAGACGTTCTCCCTGACGGCCGCGCTCGCGCGAGAGATTCAACAGGTGGAAGGCGGCGCCGATCAGGTCCCAGCCAAGCTTGATATAGCTGGCCTCGGCGGCGACGTGAATCTGGACCGGCGACCCGCCCTGCTTGTAGGTGTAGGGGTAGTCCGCCAGCTCTTCGAACTGGATATAGGGGCCGTAGACATCCACCGGTTTTTCCCGATAGCGGGTGGCGGGGGTCTTCACCTCCTCGGTATGGATCAGGCAGGGGATGTAGAGCGTGACCTGGTTGGGTAAAGCGGCGAACCGCTCCCGCTCCACATCGGCGTAAATCAACACCCGTTGGAACGGCCGCAATTCGCTCAACTCGTCGACCACCCGGTATCGTACACCGGCGGCGTTGAACAGGAACCGGAGCGTGTACTCGATTTCCCGCCGCCAGCCGCTGGCACAACCGATGTAGACGCCGATCGATTCTATCATGCGCTGATCCTGGTTATTCTCGCTATCACAACCGGCGGCGCGTTCCTCCGGGAGTTACCAGCCGTGACGACGCCGGTAAAGGCGTCCCAGCAGCGTATTGCTGAACCAGAGTACCTCCGGGTAAGCGACCAGTCGCCCGCCGCTGGCGGATTTGTACTCGTCGATGCCGGGATCGTCGGCCCCGAGCAGATCCAGGGACACGCCGGTTTCCCGCAATTGCGCCGCCAGGAGATGGCTGCCCGGGCTGGCGGACTTCGCCGCCGGCAGGGTCAGTTGCAGCCAGCTGCCGCGCCAGTCTGCCTGCGCCAGCTCTACCTGGAGCGCCAGTGCCTCGCCCTCCAGCCGTGCCACCAGGCAGCTGGCGACGCCGGTGTCGACCAACTCGCAGATCCAGGCGTAGATCAGACCCGGATCCAGATGGGTGAAGTTGTTGGCCGCGAGCGCCGCCGTGATCAGCTCCCGCAGCTCCGCTGTCGGCACCTCGGTAGCAACCGCCAGGCCGGGCTGGCGGCGCAGGTGCTTGGCCAGCTGGGCCGTCGGTTCCCGGGGCGGCTCCACGAGATAGGTGTAGCGCCAGCGGGTGGTCCAGCCCGACCACTGGAAGGAGCGGACATCCTGATCGACGGGCGCGAACTTGAGGACCGCCTGATGAAAACGCCGTTGCAGCCAGCCGGCCAACTCCGCGGTCAAGCGCTGGTGGCGGCGCCGCTGATCGTGCTCCCGGCGTTCCTGCAACCAGTGGATGACCGTGTAGGGAGTCAGGAAAGGGGTGTGACACAGGCGCACGCCCAGGCGGCGGCGTTGCTGCAGAAAGAGAACCGCCAGTAGTTCCTCCCCCTTCCAGAAGCCCAGGTAGGTGATGGAGCCGGGAAAGAACCGCTCCAACCCCGCCGCCCAGACCGGGTTGCCCAACAAGGCTGCGGTCTGAGCAGCTTCAGTATACTGTTGATGATCGATCGGCTGGAGACGATAGTTGGCCATTCGCTTGGTCTGTTTGTGTTACGCTTTTCCCCGGCTCCCGCGCAGGCTATCGCGAATCTGTTTGAAGTCACCCGTCAGGGTAATGCCCAGCAGATAGACCGCCGTAAAGACAACGCCCGCCGCCGCCAACCGCTGGAACGGCGTCTCCAGCGAAATCAACAGCAGGTAGGCCGGCAGCGCGGCCAGCAGGGCCAGGAGCAACGCCCGCAGGATGCGGCGGGCCGGAAATATCTGCAGCCGTTTGCCCCCCAGCAGCCGGTCCAGGTACCAGATGAAAACGCTCACTTCCAGCCAGGTGGTCACTATGGAGGCGATGGCGGGGCCCAGCCAGCCCAGCTTCTGCACCAGGAAGATGGAGAGCAGCAGGTTGGCGATCAAGTCGAGTAGAGCGATCTTGGTTACCGTCGAGGCTTTGCCCATCGCGGCCAGGATGCGCCCGTAGAACAGGATGCGGAGCGGCAGCAGCAGCAGGTAGAGCCGGAAAGGCACCGAAGAATCGCCGAACTGTTCACCGTAAACGAAGACGAAGGCATCGCGCGCCGCCAGCAGCAGAAACAACAACAGCGGCATGACGATGAAAACCACCTGACCGACGGTCTTGCGCAGCAGCACGGCGATGTCGTCCAGCTTCCCTTCGTGGTGGAGACGGCTGATGTCCGGCAGCATCACGCTGTTCAGCGATCCGAAGAAAACACCGATCAGCGGCAGTTCCATGGCGCCATAGGCATAGATGGTATAAACGGCATTGGAGTCGATGAAGAAGGCGACCACATTCTTGTCCAGAAAGGCGGCCATAAAACCGAGCATGTTGGTCAGGGCGATCGGGAGTGCGAAGGCAAGCTGCGGTTTGATCGCGTCCCAGCTGAGCCGGGGGGCGCCGATCCGGCAGGTGGGCAGAAAGCGGCGGACCAGCGCGTGGGCGCCCAGCAGCCTGATGGCGGCAAGCAGCGTGATACAAACGATAGCCAGGTGGATGTCGTCGAGCAGCCAGATCGGAATCACGGCCGCGGCGTAGAAGAACACCGCCTCCGTAACCTGGAACAACGCCATCAGCCGGTGCTTCTCCATCACGATGAAAAGCGAATCGGTGAAGCTGGAGGCGACCATGAAGGCGCCGTAGAAGGCGAACCAGCGGTAATGCCAGGGCAGGTCCGGCACGTGATAGTGATCGGCGGCCAGATGCGAGAAACCGGTGAGAAACAGCAGGAACAGGATCCCCATCCCGATCAGCAGGTAGTAGGTCTGGTTGATCAGCTGCGGCAGCCGGTCGCGGGCGGTACGGGGTACGAAGTAGTAGAGCGACTCCGGAATGCCGAACAGAAAGAACATGTAGAAGGTATTGAACACCAGCCAGATCTTCTGGTACTGGCCGTTCAAACCGAGCTGCTCTGCGAGCAGGCGGGCGATGGTGATGTTCACCAGCAGGCGCGCCATCGAATTGGCAAACCTGCCGCTGCTGATGATGAGGGACTTCTGGGCCAGGTTCATGCCGTTTCCGTCAGATAGCGCAGTGCCAGTTCGTAGCCAGCCTTACCCAGACCGACGATGGAACCCCGGCAGACGGCGCTGAACAGCGAAACCTGACGGAAAGCCTCCCGTGCGGCCAGATTACTTAGATGCACTTCGACGACCGGCGTGGCGATGGCTTCGATCGCGTCGCGGATGGCAAGGGAGTAGTGGCTGAACGCTCCTCCGTTCAGAACGATGCCATCCTGTCCGTCCGCCTGCTGCAGCCAGTCGATGATCTCCCCTTCGCGGTTGCTCTGGCGGAACTGCAATTCCACCTGCGGGAAAGCGGCACGCAATTCCGCCTCCAGCTCAGCCAGGGTCTGATTGCCGTAGATCTCGGGGGTTCGCCTGCCCAGCAGATTGAGGTTAGGTCCATTGATGATCGTGATGCGTTTTGTCATCGTTCGAGATGTTGTTGTTCCTGGATGCGCCTGCATTGATCTTCAAGAATAACCAGCCGGTGTGAAGAATACAACCACAACTGGTTCAGTGAAGGGTGCGTGCGTACCCGGCCGATGCGAAATGGGAGCACTGCACCAGAGGAGTTGAGCAGTAACTCGTATCTGTATATATGACATCATACACTGGTGTTAGCCTTTGTCGTCTAAAGCATCACTTTAAGCTGATTCCACTCAATCAGCTTGCTGTTTGCAGCCAGACAGGGGATAGGATTGTGGGATTGCATGGACAGAAACCGGTATGCGCAAAAGCCGATAGCGATGGGAAACCGGGGGAGCCGCCAACAGATCGGACCGCTATTCCGGTTCCCCCTCCGTATCCTCCGGCAGAGTATGCGGTTGCTGCGGCATCAACAGTGCGAGAATGACATAGAGGATCACGCCCAGCCAGATGGAAACGAGGGTGAAGGCCACGAAGAGCAGTCTCACCAGGGAGGGATCGGTGTTGAAATAAGCGGCGATCCCCCCGCAGACGCCCAGCAGTTTGCGTTCCTGCTCCGAACGGAAGAGTCGCTTCTCCCCTTCCATGGCGAAATACATCGGATCGCGGCGGACGCCCCCGAAGAAGAAGATCAGCAGTCCGGTTACGATAAAGATTATCGCCAGAAAGGCGTCCAGGGGGATGCGGATCAGGTTGAACCAGCGTGAATCCCAGAAGTGATACTGGGATACCAGCAGGATGAGACCGATGGCGATGAAGATGAAAGCCAGCAGTTGATTGCGGGACATGAGTGAGGCCGGTTCCTCGTCGGGGCGGATTGAGATAAAAAGCGGTGTCAACAGGTAGAGCAGAATGCCGCCGGGAACCACGACGGCGAACAGGATCCAGATGACGCGGATCAGATTGGGATCGATATTGAGGTACTCTCCCAGTCCGCTGCAGACACCCAGCAGGAGCCTTCCCCGGTTACTGCGGTACAGACGTTGTTCACCCATCCGCATCAACCTCATCACTGTCGATAGCCAGAATCCGATAGCGCCGCAGACCTGAGGGAACTTCGATTTCGACTTCATCGCCGACCGCGTGGCCGGCCAGACCTTCACCGATCGGGGACTGGACCGAGATCCGTCCCCGGCTCATATCGACTTCATCCTGGGAAACCAGGGAGTAGATCCGCTCCTGATCGCTGTCCAGGTCGTGGAGGGTGACCCGGGTGTACAGCTGCACGGTATCGGTGGAAACGGCGTTGGGACTGACGACGCGCGAGTTGGACAGCCGCTCTTCCAGCTCAATGATCTTCAACAGCAGCAGGCTCATCTCCTCGCGGGCGGAGTGGTATTCCGAATTCTCCGCGAGATCGCCGTATTCCCGGGCGATGGCGATGCGGTCCCTTAACTGGATCATCTCGACCTCACGCATGGCTTCCAGTTTCTGCAACAGCTGCTCATACCCTTTCTGTGATATCAGGTGTTCCGGCATGACGATGGGATTCCTCTGGTTTGCTTGACTGTAATAGCTTGTTTTTTGTGATCAATCGATGTACAGCAATGTAACTCTTGCGTAGTTCATATTCAAGACGGGTCACAGACCTTTGATGTATCTCACGATGCCGCGGCAAAGGGCTTTGGCTTCCCGCTCCAGCAGCGGGCCGTCAGCCAGGGCGGCTTCCGTCTCCGGGCGGATGAGATAGCCTCCCTCCACCAGAACCGCCGGCAGCCAGCTGTTGCGCAGTACGGCCAGATTGCCGTAGTACAGTCCATCATCTCCCAGTTGCAGGCGCCTGGTCAATTCGGAATGCAACCGGATGGCCAGTGGCGCGGCTTGCGGGTAATACCAGAGGAGAGAAGTACCGCCGGCCTGCCGCGGATCCCGGTCAGGTGCCACCGAGTTGAAATGCAGGGAGACGAAGAGGTCGGCGTCCGCTGCCTGCGCGATCGCGACCCGGTCCGTCAACGTCAAGGTGGTATCCGCTTCCCGCGTCAGCAGCACCTTGAACCCCTTTCGCTCCAGGCGGGTCCGCAGGCGCCGGGCGAGCCGCAGATTGACATCCTTCTCCATCAGTCCACCGGGACCGATCGCGCCGGTCTCCTCGCCGCCGTGACCGGGATCGAGGACGACGGTCCAGCCTTTGCCCGGCCGCAACCACCGGAGTCCGCCGGTGGCCTGGCGGCTCTCCAGCCGCAGATCCACCCGGCAGACGCCCTCCGCCCAGTTCAGACGCCAGCCGTAACAGCACTCCTCCAGCAGATCCAGCGTCAGCCTGACTTCCCTGTCCCCCAGCTGCTCCCAGGTAACCTGCAGCAAACCGGCCAGTTGCGCCGGGTAGCGAATGCGATCGATATCCGAGATCGCGTTGGTGAAGGTCAGCTGCAGGCGCCGCCGGTCGGGACTCAACCGCTCGATCACCGTCTGCTGCGGAGCGATCAACTCCAGGCACACGCCCTGCTCCGTCTCCGACAACAACAACCGGTGTATCACTCCGGGTGCCGGGGGCGGCGATTTACTCGCTGCGGCGAAGGCGGAACGGATCCATCCCTCCCGGCGATTGCCGAAGCCGACATGATAGAGATTGGTTTCCGTGTCGATGACCCGGAACCGCGTACCCGGCTGGGGAAAAGCGTAGTAGGTTCCGGCCGGCGCGGTCTTGATACTGCAGCCGGAGCGTTTGATACGGATCTGTTCAGCCGGCGGCAGCGGTGTGACCGCTAGCGGATCGGCGTGACCCAGTGGATAAACACGCTGGATGCGGGTGGCGCCGTGCGTGAGGGAAAAACGGAGGCTGTCCGGCCGGGCCAGCCAGTGGAGCCACCTGCCCCCCACCCGCAGCTCCACCGGTTGATCGTTAAGCCACAGCCGTTCGATTTCCGGCGCGACCTGTCCCATCACGAATAACGAGTCGGAAACGGGGACAATCAGCTGCCCCTGCTGGTTGAGTACGCGCGGGTAACGCAGCTGCAGCATTTCCGCAGCCGTTGCCAGGGAGGCGGCGGTCAATCCCAGCCACAACACCAGACAGAAACGGTGAACCGCCCGACCGCGGCGACAGCCAGCAGGTAACATGTTCGAATCTACTCCCCGCCCGCTTGGCTGCTGTTTGCCTGACGGTCGGCGTAGATGATCCGGATTCCTTCCAGTACCAGATAGGGTTCCACCTGCTGGATGACGGCGGTGCGGTCAGACATGCGCCGGGCGAAACCGCCGGTGGCGATGACATGGGGCGCGGTGCCGATCTCGGCCGTGATACGCTCGACAAGCCCCTCCAGCATAGCCACGGTTCCCCAGAGCGTACCGGACTGGATGGCGTGGATGGTGCTGTCGCCGATGACCGTAGGGGGGAATTCCAGTGAGATCTTCGGCAGATTGGCGGCTCGGGAGTGCAGCTCGGCGGCCAGGTTGAGCCCCGGCGCGATCACGCCGCCGACGAATTCGCAACGTTCGTTGACCACATCGAAGGAGGTGGCGGTGCCGAAATCGATTACGATCAGCGGGCAGCCGTACTTGACGCAACCGGCGACCGCATTGCAGAAGCGGTCCGCACCGAGCGTCTCCGGGCTGGGATAGGTAACCGGCAGCTGGGGATAGGACTGCCAGGTGATGTTGAGCGGCTCCACACCGAAGTAGGCTCCCGCCATCTTCTCGTAGATGAAGGTACAATCAGGCACCACCGAGGAGATCGCCACCGCGGAGATCGCGTCGGTTCTGATGTTCTGCGTCTGCATCAGCGGATACAGCAACGCGTAGGTCTCATCGATGGTACGGGTGTCGTAAGTGCTGAGCCGGAAGTGCGCCTTCAGTTCCTCGCCCTCAAACATCCCCAGCACGGTGTTGGTGTTACCGATGTCAATCGCCAGCAGCATCACGCGTTTCCTTCACTGATTTCACATCTCAACCTGCGGTTCCGGTTCGTAGCCCTCATCAATGGCCCGCTGCTGCAACTGGTATCGCTGCCAACAGCGCTCGCAGTAGTAAACATCCTCCAGCTCCGCGTCGGGTTGGAGCCGTTCAGTGGCGCCGCAGAGGATACAGGCGGGTGCCTCCCTCTTGCGCTTCCTGCGCCGCCGCGCGGGCGGTTGCGATCGTTTGCCGGAGATCATGACTGTGTCGTCCCGACTCTAAGCGGTACTCACCGCCCGTTTCTCCCGGATGACCGTGATCTTGATCTGGCCGGGATATTCCATCTCCTCCTGGATCTTGGTGGCGATCTCGCTGGAGAGCAGCTCCACCTGTGTGTCATCCAGCTTGCCCGACTCCGCGATCACCCGTACCTCCCGGCCGGCAAACAGCGCGTAAGCCCGCGTCACTCCGGGGAAGGTTTCCGCCAGCACCTCCAGGTTCTGCACCCGCGTGGTGTAGTTCTCGATCGAATCGCGGCGGGAACCGGGTCGGGAACTGGAGATGATGTCGGCGGAGGTCACGATTTCCGCGATCGGGTGGATCGGCTCCGCTTCCGCGTGGTGCGCCATAACCGAATTGATCACGATCGGATGCTCCTGGTTGCGACGGCAGACCTCAACACCGAGGGCGACGTGACTCTTCTCGGCGCCGTTGGTAACCGCTTTGCCGATATCGTGCAGGAGGCCGGCGCGTTGAGCCAGGTGCACATCCATGCCCAGCTCCGCCGCCATACCGCCGGCCAGCTGCGCCACTTCGATCGAATGGGTCAGTACATTCTGGCCATAGCTGGTGCGGTACTGCAGCCGTCCCACCAGCGAACGGATCTCGGCTGGCAGCTCCATACGCAGGTCCTTGAGCACCTTCTTGGCCGCCTCGTTGATCTTCTGGTTGACGGTGCGTTCCGCCTTGGCGACCATCTCGTTGATGACGCGGGGGCTGAAGTTGCGGTTCTTGATCAGGTTTTCCAGCGCCAGGCGGGCGACCTCCCGCTGGACCGGATCGAAGGAGGAGATGACGATGCTGTCAGGCGTCTCGTCAACGATGATCTTGACATCCGCTGCCTGCTCGAACGCCTTGATGTTGCGTCCCTCCTTGCCGATGATCATCCCCTTGATTTTGCCGGAGGGAATCGCCACTTCGCGGACGGTGGTTTCGAAGGTATGCTCCGCGCTCATCTTCTGCAGCGTGGTTGAGATGATCTCGCGCGCTTCCCGTACCGCGTTTTCCCGGGCGTTCACCTTGATCTCGCTGACCAGTGCGGCCGCCTCATCCCGGGCCCGGTTCTCCATCATTTCCAGAAAGAGGGAGCGCGCCTCCTCGCGGCTCAGGCCGGAAAGCGTCTCCAACTGCTCCTCCAGCTGCGACCGCTGCAGATCCAGCTGTTTGCCGGTGGTCTGGAGATTCTTCTGCTCCTCCTCCAGCACCTTCTCCCGCTGGCGCAGTTTCAGTTTATTCTCCTGATTGGTGCGGTCCATCTTCTTCAGATCGAGTTCACGCTGATTGATGCGCGACTCGTACTGCTGCACCTTCTGCTCCTTCTTCTGCAGCTCCTTGGTCAGGCGCGCCTCTTTCTTGTACCACTCCTCGCGCGCCTGGATCAGGGCATCCTTCTTGATCCGCTTGGCTTCATCCTTGGCGCGAGTGATGACATCGCGCCCCTTGGATCGCAGCATACCGGCGACAATCCAGCTGACGATTAGCGCCAGCAGCAAACCGGCGAGGAGACTTACAGTCGGAACCATTATCTCATTCAGATTCATCTCTATCCTCTCTTGTCTAGGCGGCCGCCTGGTGTAGTTTGGCCAGCAGCGGCGCCGGATCGAAGCGCGGGCAAAGATAAAGGCCGGGCCCGTGAAAATCGGAGCCGCCTGTGAGGAGTAGTCCAGCCGACTCTCCCCAGGCGCGCAACCGTTCCCGGTCCGCTTCACCCTGCGCGGGATGATCGATTTCAATACCTGCCAGGTCGGGCAGCGGCAACTGCTCCAGCTCGGCGAAATCGAGACTTTTCAACGGATGGGCCAGCACCGGCAGTCCGCCGGCGGCACGGACCACCGCGCAGACCCGTTGAATGCTTTCCAGGCGGCGAGGCCGCCAGGCGGGGCCTCCGTCGCCGATGTACTTCGCGAATACCTGCTGGAACGATTTGACCTGGCCGCTTTCAACCAGTAATCGGGCCAAGTGCGGTCGACCGACCGGGTTCTCACTGTTCAGCACGTCCGGATCCAGGTGCAGATCCATCAGCTTGAGGCGGGCGATTATCGCCAGGTTGCGTTCCCGGCGGGCGGCCCGGTTCCTCTCCAGCAGCTCCAGCAGTTCCCGGTGGTGCAGATCGATCCCGTAGGCCAACAGGTGCACCTCGCGCGTCTCGGCTGTCGCGGAAGTCTTGAAGCCGGCCGCCAGTTCGACACCGCTGATCACCTGCATACCCAGCTCCATCCCCGCCTGCTGCGCGTGGTTGACACCGGCGATGGTGTCGTGGTCGGTGAGCGACGCCAGGGTGACGCCCCGTTTGCGCACCAGCTCCAGCAGCGGACGTACTTCGTACAAGCCGTCGGAGAAGGTGCTGTGCAGGTGGAGATCGGCCTTGATCAACTTATAACCTCGCTAGCTGATCGGTGGCTGGAAGTTCTCCAGCAGATTAAGCAGCAGACGCACCGCCGCTCCCTGCGGGCCGTCGGCTTTGCCGTTGCGTTTCGGCCAGCTTGTACCGGCGATGTCCAGATGCGCCCAGGCGGTATCGCGGACATGCGCCTTCAGAAAGGCACCCGCCGTAATGGTACCCGCCGCGCGGTTGGGAACGGAGTTACGCAGATCGGCGACGTTGCTTTCCACCAGCTTTTCGAAGGCCGGCGTCAACGGCAGCCGCCAGGCGGGATCTCCCTCCTGGGCGCCGCTGTCCAGAATCTGCTCCGCCAGCTGGTCGTCGTTGCTGAGCAATCCTGAGAACTCATGCCCCAGCGCCATGACTACGGCGCCGGTCAGGGTTGCAACATCGATGATCGCCGCCGGGCGGTATTTGCGTTCGACCCAGCTGATGCCGTCCGCCAGCAGCAATCTGCCCTCCGCGTCGGTATTCAGGATCTCAACTGTCTTGCCGGAGTGGCAGCGGATGATGTCGCCCGGTTTGTAGCCGGCACCGCTCGGCATGTTCTCCGCCGCCGGCACCACGCCGATCACATTCACCGACGGCTTCAGACGCGCCAGCACGGAGCAGACGCCGATGACCGCCGCCGCACCCGCCATGTCCCCCTTCATCTCGTGCATGCCGGTGCCGGGCTTAAGGGAAATGCCGCCGGAATCGAAGGTAACTCCTTTACCGACCAGGGCAACGGTCGGGGCCTGTTTGGCACTCGATTTATACTCCATGACGACCAGACGCGGCTTCTGACGGCTGCCCTGCCCGACGGCGAGTATGCCGCCACACTTCTCCGCGGCCAGTTGGGTGCTGTCCAGCACCTTGACCTTGATGCCGCCGGGACGGAGGCGCCGTGCGACCTGGGCGAGGTAGGCGGGAGTTACCACGTTGCCCGGTTTGTTGATGAGATCGCGTGCGAGATTGACGGCGTCGCCGAAGAGGATTCCGCGCTCCAGTTGTCGGCGCAAACCAGCCGGTGACGCTTTGGTTTGGGTGAATAGAGCCAGTGTTTTCAGACTGTGCGGTTTTCGTTCCGATTTGAATTCATTGAAGCGGTAGCCCGCCGTTTTGGCTGCCACGATCTGTGCCTGCATCACCGCCGCGTCCGGCAGGGGGCTGTCACCGTTCACGAACAGGAGACAGTCGAGCCGGGTCAGACCGCGTTCTCCGGACCAGGCGATCAGCTTTTGCATCACCCGGCGCACCCGCATCAGATCGTACTCCTCGCGCCGTCCCAGACCGACGCAGATCAAACGGGAAACGGCGGCTCCCTCCGGCAGGAGGACGGTCTCGATTCTCCCCGGTTTACCGCTGACTTCCTCACATTCAAAAGCCTGACGGAGGCGGTCTCCGCTGTCCAAGGCGGTAATCAGCGCTTCCGGCCGTTCCCCCTCAAACAGGGGCAAGGCCAGATTCGCCGCCTTGATATCTTTCAACAACAGGTATTTGGCTTGGGTTTTCATGCAAGTCCCTTTCGAGTCATGTGCCGACGGTAACACCGTCGCTCGCGCCTGTTCGCGCAATGTCTATTATAGAGTGCGTCTCGCAGAGACGCTAAGAATCAACCAGCCCGACCGGTAGCATTTACCGATGCGGCGATCTCACGCAGCCGGGCGAGAACCCCCTCGATCAGTTCGTCAGGGGTCGAAGCGCCGGCGGACACGCCGATCCGTTCGTAGTCCCGCACCAACTCCGGATCGATGGCGCTGCTGTCCTCGATCAGATAGGCCGGGATGCCATGGGTACGGGCGATTTCCCGCAGCCGATTGCAGTTGGCACTGTTCTGGGACCCGACGACATACACCAGGTCCGATTCCTGCGCCAGCTCCCGCATGGCATTCTGTCGCTTCTCGGTCGCGTCGCAGATGGTGTTGTAAATCAGAGCGTCCGGCTGCAGCTTCTGTAACTCACCGGCGATCTCTTCAAACCGTTCCCGCGATTGCGTCGTCTGACTGACCAGCGCGACCGGTCGAGACAACTGGGGCAGGTCACGCAGTTCCTCCAGGCTCTGGATCAACCTGATGTGCTCCGGGGCGACGCCCTGAATGCCGATGACCTCATCATGGCTGCTGTCACCCAGCAGAAAGATCTCATAACCCTGCCGGACCAGGTCGCGCACGATATCGTGGATCCGCGTTACCAGCGGACAGGTCGCATCGAGCACTTCCAGGTCACGACGGGCGGCCTGTTCCATCACCTCCGGCGCGACACCGTGGGCGCTGACCACCAGCACTCCCGGTGGTGCCTGTTCCAGATCGGCCACCGAGTGTACGCCCTTCCGCTCGAAATCCTGAATCACCGTGTGATTGTGCACGATCTCTTTCAGGATGCTGACCCGCTGGTCTGAATCACGGGATTTCTCTTGCACCATTTCGATGGCGCGTTTGACGCCGAAACAGAAACCGGCTTCTCTGGCGCGCAGGATTTCCATATCCGGTCTACTCCCCCGCGGGGCGGTGTGCTGCCGGCGTCGGGTTCATACCGCTTCCCGCTGCTTCTGCATGACGACGGCGGCGATACCGGCGGCATCCAGGCCGGTGGAATTCTGCTGCTCGCTGCGGGTGGCGTGTTTGACATGCTCGTCGTCGATGCCCAGTTTCAGGGAACTGCCCTGGAATTTCAGCTCGCGGTAAAGGCAATCGCAGACCATGGTGCCGAAACCGTTGAGAATATTACCCTCCTCCAGGGTAACCACCAGCGCGTGCCGTTTGATGCCGGCGAGCATTCGCCGGTCAAGCGGTTTAACGAAGCGGCAGTTGATCACCGCCGCAGTCACGCCCTGATCGCGCAGTAATCCGGCGGCGTGCACCGCTTCTTCCACCAGCGGTCCCACCGCCAGCAGGATCACCTCCTCGCCCGGGAGCACTTCCTCCCAGCTGCCGATTTCCAGTGGCTGGTAACGGATCTCCTCGCTGAGACGCAGCACGCTGTCCTTGGGATAGCGGATGGCGAAGGGACCCTGCAGTTCTTCATTGAGCGCAGTGAACAGCAGATTGCGCAACTCGTTACCGTCGCGGGGCGCCGCCACCGTCATACCAGGCACCGAACTCAGGTAGGCCAGATCAAAGGAGCCCTGATGCGTGACGCCGTCCTGCCCGACCAGGCCGGCCCGGTCCAGCGCGAACACGACCGGCAACTGCTGCAGATCGACATCGTGGATGATGTGATCGTAGGCGCGCTGCAGAAAGGTCGAGTAGATGGCGACCACCGGTTTCATGCCGGCGGCGGCCAGGCCGGCGGCAAAAGTAACGGCGTGCCCTTCCGCAATGCCGACATCGAAAAAGCGCTCCGGCAGCTCCTGCGCGAATTCCACCAGTCCGGTCCCCTCCGCCATCGCGGCCGTAATGGCGACGATGCGGGGATCGTGTTTGGCCAGATCGATCAAGGTATGGGTGAAAACCGTGTTGTAGGAGGGCATCTTGTCGCCGGATGAGGGCGCCGGTTGCCGCGGTTTGCCGGAGACACCGTGATAACTGACCGGATCGCTCTCCGCCTGCTTCAGTCCTCTTCCCTTGACTGTCTTGATGTGTAACAGCTTGGGCCCCTGGATCTGCTTCAGACGTTTCAGGATGCTCTCCAGGTCCGTCAGAGAATGCCCGTTGACCGGACCGTAGTACTTGAATCCCAGTTCGTCGAACATCACACCCGGCTGGATCAGCGTCTTCAGGCTCTCCTCCAATTTGTGGCCGATGTCGCGGACGGTACGGGCACCGACCGGCAGTTTGCCGGCGATGTCCCAGATCTGGTTGCGAAAACGGTTGAAGAGGGGATTGCTGGAGACTTCCGTGAAGTAGGTCGACAGGGCGCCGACATTCCGGGAGATGGACATCTCATTGTCGTTGAGAATCACCAGGATGTCGGTATTAACGCGTCCGGCGTTGTTCAGTCCTTCAAAAGCCAGTCCGCCCGTCATCGCCCCGTCGCCGACGACGGCGATGACATGATTATCCCCGCCCAGCATATCGCGGGCGCGGGCGAACCCGAGGGCGGCGGATATGGAGGTGGAAGCGTGACCCGCTCCGAAGTTGTCGTATTCGCTCTCGGTGCGGGACTGGAAGCCGGAGATCCCCTCCGCCTGGCGTATGGTCGGCAATTGTCGGCGGCGACCGGTGAGGATTTTATGGATGTAGGTCTGATGGCCGACATCCCAGGTGACGACATCACGGGGCATGTCGAAGACCCGGTGCAGGGCCAGGGTCAACTCCACCACTCCCAGGCTGGAAGCCAGGTGGCCGCCGCTTTGCGTCACGACCTTGATGACGTAGTCACGCAGTTCCTGCGCCAGTTTGGTCAACTCCGCCAGGGAAAACCCGCGAATATCTTCAGGTTTATCGATTCCATCCAGGAATTTCGTCATCATTACCTCGTGTGCGCTCCATAGTATTGCGGTAACGAAAAGACCGAATCAGTTATGCAATCTATGGGCAATACTATTGACCGATGCCTGAATACTGTCTCCAGAGGACATCACCTGCGAGCATCGGTATAATCGGTATAAATAGAGGAGCGTTGCCGGTCGCCAACCGGGACTGTCTCCCGCGGCTGGGAACGCAACAACGCTGCATCCTTGTGGAAGCGAATGGCGGCTAGCCGCTCTTCGCCGAGCACGGCACTGACCAGATGGTCGGGACGCGCCGTTTTGCTCTTCTGCTGCCTGGTCTTCAATCTAATCCGATCTTCATCCAGACTCAACTCTATAATAAATGGTTTGAGATCAACGACCTGTTCGCGCCCCTTGCGCACCCGCCGGAAAAAGATATGTTCGTCTGCCAACGCGGCCGCCAGGGCCTGCCGGTCGCTCTCGCCGTCAGCATCGATCCAGCTGAGAGTGTAGTGGTAGGCAGTAGTGTCCTCCTGCACCGACGTCGCCCGGCGGGGCAGCCAGTAGTACTCGATCAGCTGCAGGCCGGCCGGTAGATAGTCGAACAGGAGGGCGGGTGATTGCCGCTCCGTCAACAGCAGGTCCAGGTATTCAGCGCTGGAGGTGAAACCGTGCGGCAACGGCGGGCCGGCGGCGAAACGGTAACGGGGGTGGTAGCCCTGGGTCAGGGCCAGGGGTAATTTTGCGAGTCGGATGCCGCGTTCCAGGTGCTTGAGCAGATCGAGGTGCCCCAGGTAGCGGGCCGGTCCCCGGCGTGCGTAGCGCAGGCGCACCCGGTAAAGCTCCGGGGGCTGTGCCTGACGAGCAGGCTGTGGTTCCTTCGCCGAAGGCGAAGGTGGCGGCGAGGGGGTCTCCAACAGGCTTCCGGTCACCTGCGACACCTGTTCCGGCGTACAGCTTCCGCACTGCCAGCAATGACCCAGGCGGCAATCGGGCGTTTCGGCAGTGTTGTAGGCCCGCTCCCTTTCCCGCTGCAGGAAGGCGGTCGAGATCATACCGTGGAAGTGACTCCAGGGCAACGACCGACCGACCGGAATGGCGGAATTGCATTTTGACAACGGCAAATCCTCCGCCGCGAAGGCCTGCCGCCAGAGTTCCGGCTTGAATTCGCTCGACCAGGCATCGAAACCGGCGCCCAGCTCGACCGCGCGCTCCACCACGCGTCCGTAACGCCGGTCGCCGCGAGCCAGCGCCGATTCCACCTCGGTAACCGCGCCGTCGCGCCAGTTCAGCTCCACCCCACGCTCACGCGGCAGGCTGCGCAAATAGGCGATCTTCTGCGCGAGCCGGTCGCGGTTTACCTGTTCCTCCCACTGGAAGGGAGTGTGCGGCTTGGGCGCGAACGGCGAGATCGCCGCCCGGACGGTAGCACCGCCGTAAGTCCTGCCCAGGCGACGCACCGCGTTCACCAACTCCACGATACCCGCCAGGTCCCGGTCGGTTTCCGTCGGCAGACCGATCATGAAATAGAGCTTCACCCGCCGCCAGCCCTGCTCGAAGGCGGTGCGGCAGGCAGCCAGCAGATCGGTATCGCTGTTGTTCTTGTTGATCACCGCCCGCAGGCGTTCGCTGCCTGCTTCCGGGGCGAAGGTCAAACCGGAACGCCGGAAGGCGGAGGCGGCGCGCGCCATCTGCGGGGTGAATCGATCCGGCCGCAGGGAGGGGAAGGAGAGCGCCGTCTGCGGGTGAGCGGGAGTTGTCATCTCCAGGGACATCAATTCGGCCAGGCCGGTGTAGTCGCCGGTGGAGAGTGAAAGCAACGATACCTCGCTATGCCCGCTGTTGGCCAGCGCGCAGCGCATCTGCGCCTGGACGGCGGTCGGCTGCCGCTGGCGGACCGGCCGGTAAACCATCCCGGCGTGGCAGAATCGGCAGCCGCGACTGCAGCCGCGCATCACTTCCACCGCCAGGCGGTTGAATTCAATATCGATCAAGGGCAGCAGCGGCCGTTCCGGATAATATTCGTTGCGCAGCTGCTCCACGCGGGCGGGCCTGACCGGCAGGGGCGCGTCAGATTCAAGACAGTCGATGCCGGCGTACTCGCCGTTGTCGTAGCGCGGTTGATAGAAAGCGGGGATGTAAACTCCCTGCAAGCGGGCCAACTCCCGCAGGAGGTCACGACGACCACCTTGCCGCCGTTTGCCCTCGCGAACCTTCGCCAGCAGTTGCGGCAGCACCTCCTCACCATCGCCGATCACGACCGCGTCCAGAAAGTCGGCCATCGTCTCACAGTGGTAGGCGACAGGTCCCCCGGCGATCACCAGCGGATCGGCGTCACACCGCTCGGTGCTGCGGCGCGGTATACCACCCCGATCCAGCATTCGCAGGATGTTGCTGTAGTGCAGTTCATATTGCAGGGTAAAACCGACCACATCGAACTCGCACAGCGGCAGTTGTGACTCGAGCGAACAGAGGGGCAGTTCATGTTCCCGCAACAACGCTTCCAGATCGGACCAGGGCGCGTAAGCCCTTTCGGCAGCCGCCCAGGGGAGCCGGTTGATAATGTGATACAAAATACCGAAGCCGACCGAATAGCTCATCCCGACTTCATAGCTGTCCGGATAAACCAGCGCCAGCCGCACCTCCGCGTCTTCCTTGCGGATTGAATTGAGCTCGCCTCCCGTGTAGCGGCCCGGTTTCGACACGCGGGGCAGGATGTATTCATGCAGGAGGTGTTGTTGCTGCTGGTTCATGGTTCAGTTCGTCACGCTCCTATGCGTTGGGAAACAACTCCGCGGCCGCCTGCCGCACCCGCGCCACCGCCTGGGGTACCGCGGCGTCCAGCACCGCTCCCGCCGCTTGCGCGTGACCGCCGCCGCCCAGCGCCTTGGCCAGCGCGTGGATCGACTTGCCCAGGCTGCCGCGCAGCGACACCTTGGTCTGCGTCGCGGAGAGGGGATAGACCAGAATCGCCGCTTCCACATCGCTGATCTGCTGCAGCAGATTGACGAACCGCTCCGTATCGCCCGGACCGCTCTGACTGTCGTGATACATTTCCTCTTCGATATACATCATGGCCAGGCGGCCGGCTGCCAGCAACTCGACGGTGTTCAAAGCGCTGCCCAGCAGCTTCAGAGCTTCCGGGCGACGGTTGTGATACACTCGTTCGCAGAGCAGGGCCGGTTCGATGCCGGTCACCATCAGCTCGGCGGCGACCTGCAGGGTGCGGGCGGTGGTACTGCTGAAGCGGAAGCCGCCGGTATCGGTGTGGAGTGCCACCCAGAGCGCGGCGGCGGTCGACTGGTCGACCGGCCAGTTGAGTTCACGCGCCAGGCGGTAGAGGATCTCACCCGTCGCCGCCGCTGTTTCATCCACAAAGAGAAGATCTCCCTCGATCTGCGATTCCAGGTGATGATCCAGGATGATCGTGGTCAGCTCCTGCCGTTGCAGGTATTCCGCCACCCGGCCCAGACGCCGCGGTGCCGAGACATCCAGACAGAAGAAGATGTCGTAAGCGTCGTCCGCCGGGGGATCTTCCACCTGACGCAGCGACAGCCCTTCGAAAAGGAAGTCGTATCCGGGCGGCAGCGGATCGTGGTTCCAGATTTCAGCCTGAACCCCCTGCTCTGCCAGAAGTCGGGCCAGCGCCGCTTCCGAACCGAGTCCATCGCCGTCCGGCCGCAGGTGCGTGCTCAGCAGCGCCCGTCTGCCCGGCTGGATCAGTTGGCGTAAACGGGTGAGAGTATCTTTGCGCATCATGTGAACTCCGGTTTGTCGGTTGTTGAAGCAGCTCACTCCTCCGGGGTGGAGCCGAGCAGAAAGGACTGAATGAAGCCATCCAGGTCGCCGTCCAGCACGGCGGTGGTGTTGGAAGTCTCGTAGCCGGTGCGGTGATCCTTGATCATGTTGTAGGGGTGCAGGACGTAGGAGCGAATCTGGCTGCCCCAGGCGTTCTCCAGCTTGGTACCCTCCAGTTCAGCCTTGCGGGCCGCTTCCTCCTCCAGCTGCTGCTGGTAGAGCCTGGCGTGGAGCAGCTTCATCGCGCTCTCCTTGTTGCGATGCTGGGAGCGTTCCGATTGGCACTGGGCCACGATCCCGCTGGGCAGATGCGTAATACGAATCGCCGAATCGGTCTTGTTGACATGCTGACCGCCGGCGCCGGAGGCGCGATAGGTATCGATCCTGAGGTCGGCTGGATTGATTTCGATCGTGATCGTGTTATCCACTTCCGGGTACAGAAATACGGAAGCGAACGATGTATGACGGCGGGAATTGGAATCGAAGGGGGAGATCCGTACCAGGCGATGCACGCCGATTTCCGAGCGCAGGTAACCGTAGGCGTGTTTACCCTCGATGCTGAGCGTCACCGATTTCAAGCCCGCGACTTCGCCCGGCACTTCATCCAGTACTTTAACCTGGAAGCGGTTGTTTTCAGCCCAGGCTTTGTACATCCGAAACAGGATCGTCACCCAATCCATCGCCTCGGTCCCGCCGGCGCCGGAGTTGATACTCAGGATGGCGCTGCGCCAGTCGTCCGGCTGGTCCATCATGCTCTCGAACTCAAGCAGCGACAGATCGTGATTGACCTGTTGCAGCATTTTCAGAACCTCGGGGTAGTCGCTGTCTCCTTCTTCCAGCACCTGGAAGAATTCCGCCGTTTCCTCGAACTGCGCGGCGATGTCCTGAAAACGTTTCACACCCTCGCGCAGGTCCGACAGCTGTTTGAGCAACGCCCGGGCATGCTCCGGGTCTTCCCAGAGCCCTTCCGCCGCGGTACGCTCCTCCAACTCGGCTATTTCGCGTTCCCGGCCGGCGATGTCAAAGATGCCCCCGCAGCTTCTCCAGCATGGCGGCGGCGTTTTCCAACGTGCGTTTGGTTTCTATATCCATTCAGCGTAGCCTTTCGGTAAAACAGCCGTGCGCGGAAGCGAGTCGAGCCCGGGATGCGACTCCCGGGCGGTCAAACCGGATGCGTCAGCTGTAGATTTTCTTGATGATGGTACCGGTGTAATAATGGGCGAGGATATCCTGGTACTTCATCCCCTTGTCCACCGCCAGGGTACCGGCACCGGTTTCACACATACCAACCCCGTGTCCGCAGCCGGCACCGTGAAAGATGAAGTTGAGCGGTTCGTTGAGATCGGTGTATTCCACTTCTACATGGAAGCAGCTGGAGAGCAGTTCGGAGCTGCTCAATGTCTGGCGGATCCGCCGTTCGCCCTTGATCAGCACATTATCGCGACTGCCGATGATTTCCATTTCCAGGATGCGGCCGCTGACACCGCGCCGGATCGGGATGATTTCGTAGAGGGTCCCGATATCGACACCGGTGTTACGGGTAATCACATCCTCGATCTCGCGCCGCTGGTAGGACTCGCGCCAGCGGTAATAGCGGCGGGATTGTTCGTAGACCTGCTGGCTCAGGCGCTCTGTGACGTGGCAGTAGGTGTTCGGTTCGCTGTTGATCCAGTCACGGATGTTGGTCTCCCGGGAGAGATCCACTTTGTCGCGCCGCCGGGCCCGGTCGCTTTTGTCTCTGAACCCGGTGAGATATTTCAACGCGGGAATATCGAAGATGTGTTTCCCATCTTCCAGATGTCCGCCGCAGACCGGCGAATACCAGGTCGAGGCGACCTTGTCGTCGAACAGCACCACCCGGCCCCGCGTCATGCTGACCGCCTTGCGCTGCTGATCGTGCACCTCGCCGACACCCCGGTACATCTGGCAGTGATCGAAGGCGCAGAAGTCATAGTCGTCGTTGGGATGCTGATGCCCCAGCTTGGCCAGACCAAGACTGCGGACGGCGATCGCCTTGGCTTTAAGCGCCTCACGCGGATAGTCGGAATCCTGTTCCGACGCCACCACCGCCAGGACGTAGTCTTCCATGTCGACTTCGTTGACCGCCAGCATCAGGCCGCCGTTTTCCAGGCGGAATTCTATGCCCCCGCCGAAAACAAGGTCTTCCTTCTCCGAGCGCTGGTTGCCTGGATGAATCCTGGCTTTCAACATGATCAGTCGCGACTCCGGAGTTTCCGGGATCAAACGGCAGATATCGTCTACCATCGTGTGTTTGTCGTATTCCAGATCGAAGATCTCGAAACGACCGCCCGCCTCTTTCACGCGCCGGCGGATGAGGGTGGGTTCGTACCGGCTGAGTTCCTCCAGCTGCGCCCGCGCTTCCGCTTCGGTATCGTAGCTGCCGAGGTTTACCTGGAAACGGCGGTTATCATGCGTGAAGCTGCCCAGCTCCAACTGCACACCGACAGTGCTGACATCTACTTCATGACCGTCCGCCTCCAGCTGCTCCAGCAACTCCTCCGCTTCCGCTTCCGATTCGTACCGGCCCAGGTTGAGGCTGAAAGCGAACCTGGCGCTGTTGCTCTCCTGGCGCTGCACCCGCCAGATGCGGTTCTGGGTGATACGCTGGATCTTGCTCTTGCAGCCGGGTGTCTCCAGGCGGTAACCGCCATTGACTTTGAAGGTGATTTTCTCCTCGCCGGCTGCGATCGCCGTTCTGAATACGGGTGCCGCGGGTTTATTGCGGCTGGGTTTGGCGGTCGCTTTCTTCTTTGTGGCCATGTCAGCTCCATTCATCCAGTCTCAGCATGGTTTGAAGATCAAAAATAATAATATGATAAAAGGCGAAAGTCAAGGGGGTGGCAGAGACGTCTCAGAGAGACGTAAATCATATTATATTCTCATAAATTATTAGCGATCTTCCCTATGATAATAATACTTCTATTTAGTCCGGAGAACAGTTGGAAATGCCCTGTAAAAAGGCCTCTGAAAACCGTTGCGTAAACGGTTCTCAGAGGCCTCTGTAGCAATGCCAGGGAAGCAGGTATCAGGGACTGATTGCTCCCTTAACCTCGTTTCCTATTTCACCAACATCATCTTCCTGGTACTGGTGTATTCGCCAGCTGTCAAACGATAGAAGTACAATCCCGCGGCATAACCGTCCGCCCGCCAGACCAGCTGATGCGCACCGGCGGTCAGCACCTGGTCGACCGGCCTGGCCACCTGTTGCCCCAGCAGGTTGTAGATGGTCAGCTCCACCGGCGCCGTACGCGGCAGTTCGAAACTGATCGTCGTCGAGGGGTTGAAGGGATTGGGATAAGCCGGGTGCAACTGGAAAGTGCCTGCCACGGCAGGCGGTTGAACGGCTTCCACCAGAATCGTATCGGCGATGACACAGACGCGCGATTGCCAGGTGCCGAACTCGAGCGGCAGCGCGGCCAGGTCACTGCCCTGGATCTCCCACCACTGCTGGTTGTAGAGGTCGTTCAGGTAGTAGGTGCTGTCCGGATCGTAGCCCCAGTTGATACAGGGGATCTGGAATTCAACCGTCTTGGTGCTGTTCTCGAGGTTGTGGAAGGCCAGCACGGTGCTGGCGGTGTTGCGGCGGTAGTAGGAATAGGTGTGCGCCATGTCGTCGTTGTTCAAGCGTCCGAAATTCATCGAACGCAGGGAACTGTACTCGTTCCGGGCCGCGAGCAGGCGCTCATACCAGGGGGAGAGATTCTGCGGATCGCTCCAGTTGATCTGATTGCGCGGCGTCAGTTCCCCAACCTCCTGGCCGGCGTAAATCATCGGCAGACCGGGAATGGTCAAAAGGATTGCAGCCACCTGTTTGGTCTGCGCCACCGAGTGATTGGCCAGATAGCGGGATTCGTCGTGGTTCTCCATGAAACGGAACGGCCAGGCGTAGTCGGGATACCAGACGCCCCAGTTGGTGATCAGCGTGTTCAGCCCCTCCACATCCGGCACGCCGTTGTAGAGATTGATGAATCCGCCATTGCCTTCGTGGTGCAGCGACCAGTCGTAGGCGGAATCGAAGCGATCGTTATAGTAGGTGAAGTCGTTCCCGTTGGCTTCGGCCAGCATCAGGATATCGGGGAACTGCCGTTTCAGGTATTCACGATACTCGACCCAGAACCAGAAATTGCGGCTCTGCGGCCCCCAGGCGACGTCGTAGCGGAAGCCGTCCACGTTGTGGTCGTCGAGCCAGAAGAGCGCCATCTCCGCCAGCGTCCAGTTTGTCTCCGGGTTGCTGACATTGATGTTGGGCAGCGACACCCAGTCGTAGTAATAGGTATAGTCGCCGTTGGCGTCGCGGTCGTAATAGTCCCAGTAGTGGGAGTACTCGCCGAACTGGAAGCAATCCTGCATCCAGGGGTGGCCGATACCGGTGTGGTTGATCACCATGTCGAGAATGATGCGCATATCGAGATCGTGGACGGCGGTCACCAGCGCGTCGAAGTCCTCCATGCTGCCGTAGTCGGCTTCGATCGCGTAGTAATCGGTGATCTCATAGCCGTGGTGCGAGGGGCCTTCGAAGATCGGCATCAGCCAGACGGTGTTGACGCCGAGGTCGGCGATGTACTGGAGGTTGGCGGTGATACCCGGCAGGTCGCCCGAGGCGGAGAAGGAGCGGGGATAGATCTCGTAGACGATGGCGTCGCCGATCCAGGCGGGCGCCATGGTGACGGCGGTCGGTATTACCTCGCCGTCGTCGACCGTGAAGAAGGTGCGCGCCCAACCGCTGTTCTGCTGCCCGTCGGTGACTGTCAGTTTGAAGTAATACTCGCCGTTGGTCGCCGGGATCGACGCCAGGGTCGCTTCCTGTTGATCGGCGCTCTGGATCTCGACCGGCTCCGGATTGCCCGGCTCCGCTTCCCAGAGCCAGGCCGTGATATCTTCGTCGACATCGGTGGTACCGGCTCCCGACAGGTGGATGACCTCATCCAGGACGCTCGCCGCCGCCAAAGGCACCGGAGCGTGTTCGATAAATAGATTGTAGCTGATCTGTGCGGAATAACCGGGATAACCCTCCCCGTCGTATGCCTTGGCTTGTATCACGTTGAGACCGTCCTGCAGGGTGATCTCAACCTGGAAGGTGTCATTGACCGCGTCGGTCAGCACCGAATCGGCGTTGATGTAGATGATGACCGGATTCAAGGCGGAAGCGGACACGGTGCCGACGATCTCCTGCTCGGGAACGATGGTGGGAGCGCCCTGCGTCAGGATCCGCAGCCGCGGTCCCGGGCTGGCGACGCCCTCGCCGATCTCCTCCGGCAACACGGCGCGGAAGCCCCGGCCGTCGGCGTCCAGCGTGGCGGTACGGCCTTCAAACCAGTTGGTCAGCAGGCGCCGCTGCAGGAATTCGGAATCGGCGCAAAGCAGGTCGTAGACATCCGGATCCCAGGGATATTCGATACCGCCCTGGTTCTCCCCTACTTCAAAGGCGTGCCCCTGCACCGGCGCCACCCCGCTCAGATAGCTGTAGAGGCTGAAGTACCATTCCCAGCTGTAGCTGCCCATCACGCTCTCCAGGTCGTCGACCGCGAGGCTGAACTGGTAGCTGTCGCCGTTGCAGGTAACTTCGATCGGCACCAGCTCCTCCAGCGGATCGCGCGAGATGTAGAGCCGGTTGTGGAAGTCAGGCTCGTACTGCGGCGCGGCGGGATCGCACAGCGTGGCGAATACGCCGTTACCGACCCAGTCGCGGCTGTCCAGCTCCAGCGACACCGGTTGCCCGGCGGCCAGCGCCTGCAGTGAGGGTGAGATTTGCAGGCAGAGCCGGCTGTAGTCGTTGCGCAGCGCCAACTCGGCGGTGAAGTTGATCGAGTCGCCGCCGGCGGCCGCAGTCAGGGTGAGCGCTTCGAGATCGGCGTAGTCGCCCGGCGGTGCCGGGTAGTCGTATTGCTCGTCATTGACCGCATCCAGAAGCAGCAGGCCGTCGTCCGGATCGTGCACGGCAAAGGGGAAGTAGCTGGTAGTGCTGTGGGCGGCGCTGTCCTCAACCGCGATGGTCAATTGATAACGGTCGAAAGCGGTCAGCTCGACCGCGCAGGTGAGCAATTCCTCCTCCGCGTCGTAGTCATAGGGAATACTCACCGCGTCCAGTTCCACCTCGATCTCGGTCAGGGGGTGGTCGTAGTCGTTGGCGGTCAGGGTGATGCTGAAGTCGAGGGTCTGCGGCGCGTCGAAAACCGTTCCGGGATGGTGCGAGGGATCGCGCAGGATCGGCAGCTGCGAAGCGGTGACTACTACCTGGGAGTTGTTGTTGTCCGATTCGTTGATCATCGGATTGTCCGGGTCCCAGGTCCACTCGCTGCCGTTGACTACGAACTTGTAATCGTAGACCCCCTCCAGCAGCACCCAGTCGCGCCACCAGCATCCATTCGCGTCCGGCCCTTCCAGCGGGTAGCCGGTCATCGACCAGCCGTTGAATTCGCTGGCGAGGTAGACCGCCGTGATCTGGGTCCCCAGCCCGGCGTAATGAATCGAGCGGGGATCGAAACAGAAGCGCTGGAGTACCTCCCGGTAGTCGGGCGCTTCGCCGATGGCGATGTTCCAGTTCAGACCGTCGTTCGTATCCCAGATCGTACCGTCGGTAATTACAAAGTGGATATGGTGGATGGTATCGATCGGCGTGATGGTGATCTGGTAGATGCCGTCCACCTCCTCCATCGGCGACTGAACGGCGTGACCGTCCCCCCAGTCGACGGTACCGGGAGGCCACATCTCTTCGGGCGGAGTGAACCAGTTGCCGTGACCGAATTCGTTCACACCCCAGTGCAGCAGCACCTGGGTGGGCTCGTTGGGCAATTCGCCCGGCACCGGATTGTAGAAGATGGTCAAAGGCTGGCCGGTTTCCGGTTCTTCCGGCGTCCACCAGCTGACGATCTCATCCGAGATAAACTCCAGATGCCAGTCCTGCTCGTCGTTGTTGTCCCAGTTGTCGCCGTCAGTGAAGACGAAGGCGATCCATTCGATCTCCGGAGTCGGCTCCACCAGCAGGCTGAAGATCCCCTCTCCTTCCGGCGCCATCGGGCTCTGTACGGCCGGACCGGAGCCGTGCAGTTCGGTGCCGGGAGGCCACATTTCCTCCGGCGGTGTCGACCAGGAACCGTTGGCGGGATCGTAGATCCCCCAGTGCATCCTGACCTCGTCAGCGTCATCCGGCAAGGTGCCGGCGACGGCGTCGTAGAAGATCTCCACCGGCTGCCCCATCAGCGGCGTGGGCGGCTCCCACCAGCAGGATTGTGCCTGCAGGTTCAATGTCAGGCTGAATAGCGAACAGAGGACTATAAGTCTGCGCATGAAAACTCCTTCTCGCGACTGGTTGACAATCCTGGCAACCGTCAACCGGTAAACAGACGCCGGTATGTTATGCTGTTACCGCCGCCAGTTCTTCCAACAAATAGACAAGGCTTTCACTGCCCTGTTTAAAGACATCCAGGTTGAAATTCTCGTTGGGACTGTGGATGCGGCTGTCCGGCAAGCCAAAGCCGATCAGCAGCGGGGTCACCCCCAGCTGGTGCTGGATATCCGCCACGATCGGAATCGAGCCCCCTTCCCGCACCAGCTGCGGCGGTCGGCCGAACGCCCGTTCCAGGGCACGGGAAGCGGCTTGAATCGCGGGACTGCGCCAGGGAGTCAGCACCGGCCGGCCCCCGGCGAAACGGTTGACCTCCAGCTGCACCCCGACCGCCACCTGCTCCCGCAGGAAAGCTTCCGCCAGCTCGACGATGCGGTCCGGATCCTGGTGCGGCACCAGACGGAAACTGACCTTGAACATCGCCCGTGCCGGCAGCACCGTCTTGGCACCCTCGCCGGTGAAACCACCCAGGATGCCGTTGATTTCACAGGTGGGACGGGCGCCGGCACGCTCCAGCGGAGTATACTCCGGGTCGCCCCACAGTGCCGCCACGCCCAGGTCGCGGCTGTACTCCTCCGCGCTGAACGGTTGCCGCGCCAGCTGTTTCCGCTCCGCCGCCTCGAGCGGTACTACTTCGTCGTAGAAACCGGGGATGGCCACCCGCCCCTCCGCGTCATGCAGCAGCGAGATCAGGCGGGCCGCTTCCTGCAGCGGATTCAAGACCGTACCCCCGAAGATACCGGAGTGCAGGTCACGGTTGGGGCCGGTCAGGTTCACCTCCAGATAGGTCAGGCCGCGCAGTCCGTAGGTGATCGCCGGTTGCTCCGGTGCGATCATATTGGAGTCGGAGACGACCAGCAGATCCGCCTGCAGTCGCTCCGCTTCCCGGCTCACCAGCGCCGGCAGGTTGACTGAGGCGATCTCCTCCTCCCCTTCGATCAGGAACCTGACATTGACCGGTAACCTTTTCTTAACGGTCAGCCAGGCGCGCACCGCCCGGATGTGCATGTAGATCTGACCTTTGTTGTCGCTGGCGCCCCTGGCCACCAGGCGGTTGTCGACGACCTGCGGATCAAAGGGAGCGGCATCCCACAGCTCCAGCGGATCCACCGGTTGCACGTCATAGTGTCCATAGATCAACAACGTCGGCGCGTCCGGGGCGTGCAGCCAGTCGGCATAGACCGCCGGATGACCGCCGGTCGGCAGGATTTCGACGTTTTCCAGTCCACTCTCGGTTAGAACGGCGGCGAGGAAATCGGCGCATTTCTGCATCTCCGCCGCCTTTTCCGGCATAGTCGAGATCGTCTCCAGCCGGATGAAATCCTGCAGCTGGGCCAGTGCGGCGGGGTAGCTCGCTTGTAGTTCCTTCAGGATAGCCTGCATTCTTCCTCTCCAGCCTGGCCGGACGTTAGTCGATGCTGTAGGGATAACTGCCCCAGGGACCGGCATCCGTCAACAGCGTCGCTTCCAGCGGAAACAGATCCGGAACGGCGTTGCCGGTGACATGGATATGGCTCTCGATCAGATCGAGGTCGGTAGTGTGCCAGTAGTTGTATTGAAAATCAAGCGACATCGGGTTCGGATCGTGACTGACCACGGTGACGATCGGATTGAGGATGTTGCCCTCCATCAGGTTGTTTTCCTGGACGTAGAGCAGCGGCTCGGCGGTCAGCTGCAGGCGGATGTCCAGGAGAGCGGTGGCATGGAAGGTGTTGCGAGCGATGGCCAGGCTGTCCGGGGTTTCCAACCGCATTGTTTCCCAGGTCGAACCGTTGAATACATTCTGGAGAACGGTGCCGCGACACTGTGCCTTGATGTCGAGCGCCCGGTAGCAGGATTCGAACCAGTTGTTCGCCAGTTGCAGACCGCAGCCGTTTGCCGTCTGCACACCGCACTCCGACAGCAGGAGCAGAATCGAACCTTCCAGGCTCAGGGTTCCGGCGCGGAGCACCGCGGCACTGCTGTTATAAGAGAAGCGCAGGTTGGTCAGCTGGAAATCCCCTTCCCCGGCGACCCCGCAGCCGTTGTCGACGAACAGGCAGTGGGTGAGGGAAACGCTGCCGGCGTCGCTGAAAACCAGCGCGGTATCGGCATGCATGAAGAGTGCCCGGTCCAGCTGGAAAGGTTCAAGCGGTTGCTGCAGACGGATGCCGCTCCACTGCGGATCGCCGACGATCTCCTCACGGCCGAGAAAGAGCACCGGTTGCCCCGCGCTGCTGGAGATGCGCAGCCCGCCACCAGCAACCGTGATGCCGCATCCGGGTGCGAAACGGAATTGCGAACCCTCCCCGATCGTCAACAGGGCGCCCTCGCCGACAACGATGTCGGCGGTTACCTCGTAGATATTCGTGGTCAGCGTCGTGTCGGCCAGCAGGTTCAGACCATCCAGCAGAGCGCCGCTGCGGATCCGGATCACATGGTCCTCGTTTTCCTGCCTCATCAGGAACCGCTGGGTGGGAATCGTATTGCCCTCCACCCAGAGCACATAGTCGGCGGGAACGAGGGAGGTGAAGATGAGTTCGTTGTTGTCCGGCTCTGCCGTAATCGCGCCCTCGAAGTCGCTCAGCAGCGCCGGCAGGGTCACCAGTTCCTCCGCCGGTCCGATGCCGGGGTAGATGGCGCGGATATTGTCCAGCACCGGTTCGCCCGGGTACTCGAAGAGGTAGTAGTGCAGCTGGTTAAGATTGACTCCCGTGTCGCACTGCAGGGTGATCGTCAAGTCGAAGAGCGTATCAGTCTCGTCGGTAGAGCCAGTGTGACAACCGCTGAACAGTAGCAGAGCTCCGACCAGCAGGCCGCCGGTAACGATGCGATCCATATTGCCTCCCGAATTCGTCGTCGATCCCGCCTGGGGCGATTGTGTAATCGCCGGCTGAGGAATTGCTTCGTATGCTAAACATTAAGTGATTAATTTGCAAAGTATTCACAGCGAGCCGCGTGATCCGTCACCGGCAGAGGGGCTTGCTGTCGTTTTAGCCATTGGACTACCGGAAGCTGGTTATGGTTGCATTCAGGATTCTCGATCACAGCAGCGATATCGGTCTGGAATTGACGGCACCCACGCTGCCGGAACTATTTCAACAGGCCGCTCTCGGTTTCTACAGCGTATTGCTGGTCAATCCCGACTCCGTACGCAACCGGTTGTCGAGGGAGTTCGAACTCCGGGGCGACGACCGGGAAGAGCTGCTGGTCGATTGGCTGGCGGAATTGAATTACCGTTTCAGCGTCGACGGCGAGCTGTACAGTCAGTTCGAATTGACGGTTGCTGACACACGTTTGCAGGCGCACTTGCGGGGGGAACGGTTCGACATGAAGCGCCACGCCTGCGCGCGGGAAATCAAAGCGATCACCTACCACCAGCTGTCTCTCAAACCGGCAGCGACCGGCGGCTGGACGGCACGCGTTATTTTCGACATCTGAATCCGCCACCGGGTGGGGAACGGGAGCATGACTGATGAGCGCTGACCGAAACCTGGAACTGCGCAGGTTGTCCCCGGGCGTCTGGGAGCTGCCGCAGCGCGGCCGCATGCGGGTACCGGGTCACATTTACGCTGCCGCTTCCATGCTGGATACGATCCGACGGGACAACGCGCTGGAGCAGGTTGCCAACGTGGCCACGCTGCCCGGCATTCTCAAAGCCGCTATCGCCATGCCGGACATCCACTGGGGCTACGGTTTCCCGATCGGAGGCGTCGCGGCATTCTCGCTTTCGGAAGGGATCATCTCGCCGGGCGGTGTCGGCTATGACATCAACTGCGGCGTGCGGTTGCTGACCAGCCGGTTGCAGGTGGAGGAGGTGCGCCCCCTGCTCCCCCAACTGCTGCAGACGCTCTACGCAAGGGTGCCGGCCGGGGTGGGCGGCACCGGCCCGCTGATCCTCAAGGCTCCCGAATTGAAACGGGCGCTGCAGGGCGGTGCCGGCTGGGCGGTTGAACAGGGATACGGCAGCGAGCACGATCTGCCGCGTATCGAGGAGAACGGCTGCATCAGTGGAGCCGATCCCGCCGTGATCAGCGAACGGGCGCTGGCGCGAGGGCGACCGCAGCTGGGCACCCTGGGCAGTGGCAATCATTTCGTCGAGATCGGTTACGTCGACCAGCTGTTCGACCGGCAACTGGCGGAGCGACTCGGCCTGCCCCTGGGGCGGGTGACGGTAACCATTCACTCCGGATCGCGGGGACTGGGGCACCAGGTCTGCGAGGACAGCATCCGGGAGATGCTGCGGGCGAGCGAGAAATACGGTATCTACCTGCCCGATCGCCAACTCTGCTGCGCACCGCTGAGTTCACCAGAGGGCGAACGTTATTTCGCCGCGATGAACTGCGCGGTGAACTTCGGCTTCGCCAACCGACAGTTGCTCACGCACCAGGTGCGGGAGGCGGTGAGCCAGGTTCTGCCGGGAACCGATGCCGGCAGCGTGCTTTCCGTCGTCTACGAGGTCTCACATAATATCGCCAAAATCGAGCGACACACGGTGAACGGTAAGCGGCAGCCGGTCTGCGTGCACCGTAAGGGGGCGACGCGCGCCTTCGGTCCGGGGCACTCCGCCCTGCCGCCCGAGTTGCGGGACTGCGGCCAGCCGGTGCTGATACCGGGCGATATGGGACGCTATTCCTGGGTGATGGTCGGTACCAAACAGGCTGAGATGGCGACTTTCGGTTCCGCCTGCCACGGCGCCGGGCGCGTGTTGAGTCGCCGCCAGGCGATCAAGAAGGCGAGGGGCCGTTCCATCAGCGACGAGCTGGCGGCGGACGGCATCCTGCTGAAGGCCCGGAGCGGCGCTACCATCGCCGAGGAGATGCCGGCGGCCTACAAGGATGTCGCGATAGTCGCCGGCGCGGTCGAAGAGGCGCAAATCGCCCGCAGCGTGGCGCGTTTGCGGCCGCTGGCGGTACTGAAGGGATAATTTCAGTCTACGTAGATGCGGACCTTGGTGTCTTCATCATCCACTTCGACCAGATTACCCTCAACGCCGTTCTTAACCGCGTCAAAGATTTCGTCCAGGTTGATCTTCTGCCCCGCGACATCCACCACATCGTGCGGCACAAAACGCATACCGAACTTCGCCAGCGAGAAGGGAATGTGGATGTTGACCTTCTTCTTGCCGTCCTCGATCACCTCGATATGAATCATCCGCGGCTTCCTAAAGACGCCCCGCCGCCTGGCCGGCATTGTTTCGGCACAGCATTCATCCTGGTTGGCGTTCAATGCGTCCAATATCTGCTGCGCCTCTTCGACGCTGAGCTTTCCTTCCGCCAGCATCTCCAGCACCTGTTTTCGCTCATTCTCCATCGGTTGCTCCTTCAAGCTTGCTCGCCGCGCAGACGGCGCAACGCCTCCTGCGCATCGATTTCACCCGTCCGCAGCTGGGCCAGGACTTTGTTTTCTTCACCGGTTACTGTGGTTTCCTCCACTTCAACCTCCTGCCCCAGCTGACTGACTACGCGTTGCAGCCGTGACTTGACGGTCGGATAGGATATCCCCAGCCGTTTCTCAACCTGCTTGATATTGCCGCCGCAGACGAGGAAAGTGATAACGAAATCGACCTCCTCCTCCCCCAGCACATTGAAGGCACCGGGCGGAAAGCGTCCGCTGACAGTGGTATCGCAGGCTTCGCACGTGTAGCTGCTGATGATCAGCCGGGAATCACAGACCGGGCATCTTCCACTGAACATGAGACCTCCTTTCTCAGGATAATTTACTCTTACAATTAATTATGTCAAGGTATTTCTCTATAAGTATTGATTATCTTAATATTCGACGTTGATATACTTAAATGAAGCGTGTTGGTGTCGTCAGATCTTCAGGATGCCGCAGCGAGGGGATGTGAGAATGATGGTGGAGGTTGGTGAAGGTGGGGCAGGATCAGAGACGCCAGCGGAGTTGCAGATGGAGAGTCCGCAATGGCTCGACCTGTCGTTCCAGACGCTGCAGATTCTGATTGAAGAGATTGTCGATCCGTATCAGCAGCTCGCCTCGCGACAGATGCCTGCCGAGGGATGCGGAGGTCAGCAGGTAGGGTTCCAGGTCCCGCCAGCCGAGGGAGAGGTGAGAGGTGTTGGATTCCATCGTATACTGGCGGCTGCCAAACTGCAGGGTAATGTCGCCGAAATAGGGATCCCGCCTGCCGGACCAGCGCAGGAAACCGGCGACCAGTTGTCGCGACGGGAGGATGTACCCCTGATTGATGTCCCCCGGTGTGGTGTTGCGGGGATCGAGCAGCTGCAGACTGCCGTTCAATTCCCAACGGCGGAAAACCGTGTGAAAGCGGCTGAAGAGGGTCAGCGACTGGATGCGGGCGCGGTCCAGGTTCACGGGACGGTAGATGTTACCGTTGCCCCGTTGCCAGCGAATTAGATCGCGTGCCGTCTTGTGACGGTATTCCACCTGCCACAACCAGCGCTCTCCATTCTGCAGCCAGCCGCAACGTAATTCGACGAAACGCTCCGGCAACAGATCGGGATTGCCCCGCACCTGGAAGACTTCCAGGGGGAACTGCACCAAGAAGGCGGGGAAATGCAGACCTTGCTCGACGCTGATCTGTATACTGCCGCGGCCGTGGCTGCTGCTGGTGCGCACCGCCAGCAGCGGATCCAACCGGCGTTGCGGCGCGAGTACCGCGGTAGCGCCTCCCTCCAGTTCCACCGCTGGGAAGTGGGTCCAATCCGGCAGCAGGAAGGTTGCGCCTCCCCGCAGCAGGCGCCGGCTGCCGCGCCGTCCCGGCACCGTCCCGGTCCGGTCGCGGGAGCGGTAGGTATGGTCCACTGCGGCCAGCCGCAGGCGCCAGTTGTCCAGCTCCGTTTCCCAGCCGGCACCACTGTCGTAGTAATCATAACTGGAGGCGATATGGGTCGGGTCCGCTGCGCCGGGCGCGGCGTCATAGTGCAGCGAGTTGGCATGGCAGTAGAGCTGAAGCCGCTGCCGGTCTTCCCGCCGGGTTCCGCTCAACATCACTCGCTCCTGCCGGCGGCGCAGGTCCGCGCTCCCCTGCGCGTCGATCAGAGGAGGAATGCCCCGCTCACTCCAGCTGCAGGACAGACGCACCCGGTATGGGCGCCGGGACCAGCTTCCGACGCTGCTCAGCTGTTGACGATCGTTGTTATGCTGCCGGTAGAGCCGGTTGTCGCGGACCGGATCGCGGAAAGGATAAGCGCCGCTGGTCAGGAAACCGTCCCCGCTCAGCGCCAGCCGCTCCCAACCGCGGTTGAATCCGAGCGAGAGCGAAAGCTGGGAGGATAGCGAAGCCTGAACCGCGTCCGGCAGCGGTTGTTCCGCTGTGATGAAGTTGACCATACCGCCGCCACTGCTGCCGAAAAGCGTCTGTCCGGCACCGGCGACCACCTCCAGCGTGCGGCTGTCCCTTAGCGGTACAATGCTCAGGTCGACCGCTTCGCTGCCGCCTGGATTCAGGGGTACGCCGTCGATGCAGATCAGCACCTGTTCCGGCGGACAGCCATCCAGCGAGACGGTGACGGAGCCGCCGTTCCGGCGCACCTGCAGCCCCGGAAACTCTTCCAGCGCCCGGCAGATCGCCTCCAGGTCGCCGCTTGCCGCCAGTTGTTGGCGCCAGAGCGGCCGGCCGTGGAACAGCGTGAAGGTGCTGCGGGCAGTCGCAACCTCGAGCGTATCACCCGCCCAGATCCGTACCTGGAGTTCGAGTACCAGTTGAGGGTTCTGGAAGGCGGACACCGGCAACTGGCGGAGGATCAATTCCTCGTAACCGATGTGGTTGACGACGATCGTGTAAACCCCGTCCGGAACGGTGGTCAGTCGAAAACGGCCGGCGGGATCACTGCTGGTGCCCAGCCCCAGTTCCGGAATCCGGATCGCCGCCCCTTCCACGGCACCTCCGCTGCCGGCGTCGATGATCCGGCCGCTGAGGTCGCCGGCCGCCGGACAAACGACGGCGGTTGTCAGGACCAGCATCATTAGACAGAGGGATCGCAGCATGCTGCAAGCTATAGTATTTCCCGAAAAGATACACCCCTGCAGATCAAAACCGGTTGAGAAATACTATAAACCGATTCACGGCTGAACGTTTCAGGAGAACGTTCCTTCCGGGAATCGGTCAAGCGGGACGATGGCGGCGGGCAAGAGAAATGGAATCGCCCGCCTGCCGGCGCGCTCAAGTAACGCAAACCGACCGCAATTGGCAGTGCGGCCCTACTCGATCACGGTGAAGCGCAGAACCGCCGCGTTCGATCCCCTGCCCGCCCGCAGGAAGTAAACACCTGGCGACAGCGGCTGCAGGGGCTGGAGCATCTGCCGGGCGGCGCCGTTCAGACGCAGCCGCTCCAGGTGCCGGCCGAGAATGTCATACAGCTGGAGCTCGTCCGCCGCTATACCATGCAATTCCAGTCGCAACGGCGAGCCTCGACGCACCGGATTGGTGAGCAGGCGCAGCTCCGGCTCCGGGCGGGCATCCCCGCGGAGGGAGCCGACGTCGTGATACAATGTCACGCTGCCGCGTCGGAGCACCGCCAGCTCCTCCCCGGCAAAACGCACCTGCAGGACCGGTTCCGCTCCGGCCAGCCGCTGCTCCGCCACGCAGCTGCCGGTGGCGGCATTATAGCGCAGTATGTGTACATCGCCGTCACTTCCGCCCAGTGCCAGCAGACTGCCGCGCGCATCCAGACAAACGGCGGTCACCGGCGGCGGCACCAACTCAAGCGGTTCCAGTCCGCTGTCCAGCCGGGCACACCAGAGACCGGTGGCATTGAGCAGGAAGAGACGGTTGACGCTGAAGACGGCATCCCTGATTCCACTCGACGACGCCGTGGCGACCCGGATCAGCCGCTCACCCTCCGCCAACCGAATCAGGTCGACCTCCTGCTCACCGATGCGCAGCAGCAGGTCGCCGCAGCGACGCAGACCGGTGGCGGGAGCGGTGAAATTCAGCTCGCTCAGGATGTGTCCCGACTCTGAGTACAGACGTACCCGCCGCGGCCAGGCAACCGCGATGCGGCTTCCGCAATCCACGCCGCTCTGTGCACCCGCCGCCAGGGCGAAGCCGTCGCCCGCTACAACCTCCCCGTCCTGGCTCCGCAGCCATCGCAGCGAGTCGGATCTGATCAGGAAGAATCCGCCTGCCGTCAAACCGGCGCTGCGGCAGGCCGGCGATTCCAGTACGACCGCGGCGCCGCCTCCCCGCAGCTGGAAAAGCCGGGTCCGATCGAGTCCCGCCAACAGCAGCCGATGATCGCGCAGGTCCAGCCGTTCACAGTCGGTATCCCCCCGCCAGATCAGCTCCGCGCCCGGCTGGGATCCGGTACGCAGCAGCCAGAGCCGTCCCGGTGCTGCCGCCAGCAACCCGGCGTCGCAGTTGACCAGGAGTTGCGGCAATGGTCCGGCGAGCGTAAGACCGGCGGCATATCCCGGCCAGGCCAGTTCACCGGCGGGAAAACAGCGCAGCTGCCCCGTCCGGTCACAAACCCACAGTGTGTCATGTTTAACTGTGCAGGCCGCACCCTCCGGCAACGCCAGCCGCCGAGCGCCATCACGCCAGTTGATGACTTCAATGCCGCTGGTTCCGCTGAGAGCGGCGCAAGCGCCGATGCGGTGCAAGTGCTGCCACGGCCTGTTCAGCGACAGTTGCCAGCCGGTCGCCGGTGCTTCCAGTGGCAGCACCGACATTGTGGAAGTGGAAAGTACCCAGAGGGTATCCGCCTCCACGAGCAGATCCACGGGCGGGGGGATGCCGGCGGGTTCGGTCCAGACCAGGCAGGGATGTGCAGCCGCCAGCTGATAACGGCGAAGAGTACCGGCGGCGTCGACACTGAGGAAGGCGCTGTCATCGACGGCGGTCACGCCCAGCGGTTGCGTACCATCCAGGAAACGACCGCAAATGGCCGGTGGTTGCCCCGGCGCGCAGTTGATCAGGGTAAAGCCGTCGGCGACGACGGCGAGCACCATTTCGCCGCAACGGCAAAGGGAGGTCGGCTCCCCGCCGAGCAGGAGCGCCGACGCCGTAATATCCGGCTGCGGTTCGCGCCACGGCACCGTCAGCAGGCTGCCACCCAGTTGCAGGGCGGCGTGTCCGTGGTCGAGGCTCTCCAGCCAGTCACACTGAGGACCGGTGACTCTCACCCAGCCGGGCACCCATTCCGTTCCCCCGGCTGTCGAACCGAGCAGCAGCAACAGTATCCCCAGCCAGAAAGCCGATCTGTTCATATCTCTCCTCCTGCTTATCCGAAGCTGACTTACGACGGTGTGCATAGGAGGCAGACAGCAGCGGGGCTGGGGAGAAAGCCGCGGCATCCAGCGGATATCGCACCTGTTAGACGCAAAGAAAGGTTGATTTGTTCACCTCGTGGGAGATAACCCTAGTTGGTAAAAAATCGGGTAAATGAGTGAAGATGTGTTATCAGACTTGTGTTAGGAGGAAGATTTACTTATAATGCCTATGTCAAGTACCCAACCAAATGAAAAAAGAAAATCTTTCTGACAATCCGGCAGTACGTCTGTATGCGTGCGGAGACTACCAGCAGTGTATCTCCGAAGTGGACAGGCAACTGGCGACCCTGAATGATGAAGCCACGCGCAACTACCTGATGTTGGTGCGGGGGAACGCCCTGCTCCAGCTGGGGCGGAATCAGCAGGCCAGAGAGCTTTTCTTCCAGGTTTACCGTACTTGCCGTCTGCAGGATTTCAAGGATGATTTCTCCGACCTCTCCGCGCGTGCGCTGTTCAACGCCGGTCTGGCCACCAAGAATATGGGTGACATCAAGACCGCAATTCAGTTCTACCGTCAGGCGCTGGCGGAGGGTTTTATCGCTGAGGTCGAGGACAGCTGCCGCATTCACAATATGCTGGGCAATGCGCTGATCACTATTGATCAGGAAGAGGCATGGAGTCACTTGCAGCAGGCGCTGGAGCTGGCCGACGCTCATCAACTCTCCCGTCTGCGCCTGCTGGTGCGGCTGAACATCGCCGACTACCATATCCGCCGGGAGGACTACCTGCAAGCCCAGGATATCCTCCAGAGCGAGCTGGAAAACATTTCCGCGACCGAACAAACAAGCATTCACTTCCGTTACAGTTTCAACCTGGCGGTACTGCTGCATCTGCAGGCGAGGCACACCCAGGCGATCACCCAGCTGCGCAAGCTGCTGCAGCTGTCCCCCTCCGCCGGGGAGCGGGCGCATATCCTCGCATACCTTGGTTTGAGTCAGCACGCTCTGGGCAGGGAAAAGGCTGCCCGCCGCTCCCTGACTGAAGCCAGGCAGTTGACGGATGCGTTGGAGGTGGACAGCAGTTTCGTGGACAACGCCTATCAGCAGGTATGGGATGAGACTCCCTCGCACCGGGAACTGCAGGTAAAGCTGGCCGACACCCTCTTCCATCGCCATGGCATGATCGGTGTTTCCAGCAGCCATCACCGGCTGATGAACGATATCGACACCCTGGCCGATGCCACCAGCCCGCTGTTGATAACGGGCGAAACCGGCACCGGCAAGGAGCTGGTGGCCCGGGCTCTGCATAACGTCAGCGAACGCAAGCAGCGACCTTTCGTGCCGGTGAACTGTCCCGCCATCCCGGAATCACTGTTTGAATCGATTCTGTTCGGCCACCGCAAGGGTTCCTTTACCGGGGCAACTGAAAACCGGATCGGTCTGGTCGAAGCGGCGGAGGACGGTACCCTCTTCCTGGACGAGATCGGCGATCTCCCTCTCTCGATTCAGGCCAAGCTGCTCCGTTTCCTGGAAAATGGCGAGTATAATCAAATGGGATCCCAGGAGGTGAAACGCTCCCCCGCCCGCATCATCTCCGCTACCAACCGGGATCTGGACGAATTGACCAAGTCATCGCAGTTCCGCGAAGATTTGATGCAGCGAATTTCAGTTTTCCGCATCCATATTTCTCCTTTACGAAATCATGTTGAAGATGTATATTTTCTAATAACCGGGTTTCTCGACAGACTGAATGCGCAGCACGACACCAGAAAGACTATTTCTGCGCAAACGATACTCCTGCTGGAGAAGCACAGCTATAAAGGCAACGTGCGGGAGTTGAAAAACCTGGTCTTGCGTGGGTTCCAGAGAGCCCAGACGGTGATCGAACCGGAACACCTGACGTTGGTCCCCTTGGCGGAACAGCTGTCGGAACCGGCGGTCAACGTCGAACTGGAGCAAGCGGTAGCTGATTTCGAGCGCGAGTTGATCGTACGCAAGCTTCGGGAGCACCGCGGGGAACGGGAATCCTCTGCGCGCGACCTCGGCATTTCCCTGCGCAGTCTCAAGTACAAGCTGCAGAAGCTGGGAATCGATTCACAAGTCTTCAAAATGCAAAACAATAGGAAGCGGTAACGATGAAACGCAATCTCCGCAACCGCACACTTTTGTCAGCGATTGTAACCGTTCTGACGGCAGGTTGGCTCCTGGCCAACGCCGGCGTGGATGGTCAGACTTTCAATCCAGACTTCACCGATTCCGAAACCCGAGACGGCACCATCATGTACCGTCTCGCCAGCAAGGTTTCCGGTGAGACAATTGAGCTGACATATCAGACCCAGCTGTACATCCTGGCCGATTCCCCGCCCGAAGAACCCTCCACCATCATCTTCACCGGTGGCGAACTGTTTTTCGAAAACACCGGTCCCAACCGCACTGAGTACGAGTTCGGCATGTCCTATCTCACGGACGATGTGCTCAGTTACTTTGCGCTCGTAGCCGGTCCCGGTTCCGTCCACTATGACGGTGCCGAATTGAACAATATCGAGCTGATACCGGCGGCGACCGACAGTTTCGCCGTCGGATTCTCGAATTCCTGGTTGCGCAATCAGGAGCTCTCCCTGATCGCAACCGCCGGTACCCTGACCGCCGACAACACGATCTTCGAAGCGGCGGCACCCGCCATTATCGCTGACCAGTCCAGTCAGGTGGACTTCAGCGACTGCATCTTCCTGAATGCGAACAACGAAGCGATCTTACTCCACAACAGCAGTTGCTCCGTTTCCGGATCGCTCTTCATCACCAATCACATCGGCGTCTTCACCCGCGACAGCAGCACGCTGGATCTGTCGAGTACGCTGTTCCAGGGTAATCACATCGCGCTGCAAGTCGATGCCACCTACTGCACCGTGGAGGTTCACCATTCATCCTTCTGGGGAAACTGGGATTTCGACATCGTCAACGGATCCCTGAATACTGTCAACGCCCAGCAGAATTACTGGTCGGAGGGATCCTGCATCGGCAGCGGACCGGTCGACGCCAGCGCACCCCTGCCGGAGACTCCCTGTGAACCTCAGATCCTGAGCAACGAACCGATTATCATCGTCCCGCTGCCGCCGCTGGCGGACGGCGATGAACCGCTGATGTGGAACAGCGCCGGCAAGTTCACCGATTCCGGTCTGCCGGTGGATCCCACCTACCGGATCTATCGCAGCACCGATCCCTACGCCGTTTTTCTGCCGGAAAATGTGATCGCTATGACGCAGGATACATACTGGTGCGATCCGAATCCCCCCGCCGGCTCCGGTTTCTACTGCGTTACTTATGCCATCAACAGATAGCAGGACGGCGGTCATCAATTCCACAGCCTCGCCAGTGACCTAAACACACTTCCCAGCGGACGCCGCCACCAGGGTGGTTGTCTTACCCAGTTTTCACCGTTTCCCTTCAATTCCAACGTACCTTCGCGATCGGTACGCAGCACGTCGGTTCCCGCCTCCCGCAGCCGTTCCAGGACCGCAGGCGCGGGATGGCCGTAGCGGTTACCCCGGCCGGCGGAAATGAGGGCGCGGTCCGCCGCTACCTGTTCGAGAAAGCGCGCGGAGCTGGCACCGGCCGACCCATGGTGGCCGGCCTTGAGCAGATCGCTGCGCAGAAATCCCCCCCAGATGCGAATCAGCATGTCCTCGGTGCACCGGCCGGCGTCGCCGGTCAACAGCGCGCTGCAACTACCGTAGACACATTTCGTCACCAGGGAGCGGTCGTTCGCGTCACCCGGCCATCCGGAGGGTGGACTCAACAGATAGAGGCGATACCCCGGCTGCCGCGCCAGTATCTGTCCCGCCCTGCCGGTTTGTGTCACGATCTCCCGCTCCCGACAGATGTCGAGCAGTTCCTGAAAGAGCGGATGGTCCCTGCTCTCCGGCAGGTAGATTGTATCACAGCCGATTTCGCGCAAAACCGCCGGCATACCGCCCAGGTGATCCAGATCGGTATGCGTGAGAATAATCAGGTCGAGATGGTGCACGCCGCGCCGCCGCAGATAGGGCACCACCTGCAAACGACCGCGATCCACCCTGCCCCAGCGGGCACCGGCGTCAATCAGCGTTCTGTGACCACCGGGTGATTGCAGAAATATCGCGTCGCCCTGGCCCACATTGATTGCGGCCAGCTCCAGTCCCGGCTGCGGCTGCCACA
Organism: uncultured Bacteroidia bacterium; assembly: GCA_964517435.1. Taxonomy (GTDB): domain Bacteria; phylum CAIWAD01; class CAIWAD01; order BS150m-G50; family BS150m-G50; genus BS150m-G50. Next base: position 189,259 of record CAZFEC010000001.1, read on the forward strand.
GCCAGAGCCAGGCGCAGGTGGCCAGCAACAACAGTAACAGCTTGGGACCGCGTCGCCGCAGTCCGGGCAGGAACAGCAGCAGCAGGGCCAGCAGCCACAGCAGCAGTTGGGTCAGCGAAGGTTGCGGTAACAGGCAACCGGCGCCGGGCAACCGGGCACCAGCCTGAACCAGCTGTTGCAACAGCTGCAGCGATCCGCTCAACGCCGCGGCGACTAAGGTAGCGGGACCGGGCATATCGGCCATCGCCAGCAACAGCATTCCCTGCCCGGTGATCAATCCCGCCAGCGGTATCGCGGGCAGATTGACCAGGATGCCGATCGGACTCAGTTGCCCGAAATGATAGAGCAGCAGGGGCGCCAGGCTGCAAAAACAAGCCAGCGAGACGAGTCCGGCCTGCAGCAGCCGATTCAGGAACGGGCGGGCTGACAGGCGGCAGCGCGTTGCCAGTAACACGGACAGCACGGCGAGGTAGGAAAGCTGGAATCCCAGCTCGAAGAAACAGAGCGGATCGGCTAGTCCACTCAGCGCGGCGCTGGCCAGCAGACAGGCGATGGGGAACACCCTCCTTTCCAGCGCCTGTCCCCAGGCGAGAGCTGTCGCCATCGTCACCGCCCGGACCACGGAGGGTCTACCGCCGCAGATACAGGCGTACGCGACCAGCAACAGCGGCAACAGCAGCCAGCCCAACTTGCGTGGCAGCGGCAGCAACCGCAGGCAACCCAGCAGGATGGCGGCGATGAAACCGACATGCAGACCGGAAACCGCCAGTAAGTGTATCACGCCCGCCCGGACGAAATCCTCCCGCAGGTCTGCAGCCATCTGCTCCCGCTCTCCCAGCAACATGGCGCTCAGCAACTGCAGCCGGGAACCGTCCAGATACCGCTCCAGCCTGCCCCGTAAACGCTGCTGCCATTCCCGCGGCCAGGGCAGCCTTCCGGCAGTGACCTCGCTGCACTGCAGCCGCCGGAACTCGCCGCAGATGCCCGCCAGCTGTCCCCGCCAGCGCCAGTCCGGTTCGCCACGATTGAGGGGAGGCGCGATCTCGGTGCGGCGTCCCTGCCAACGCAGCTGGTCACCTGGTCGCACCGGGTCCGCGTCCGTCAGGAACAACTGATAGCGTCCGGTGAGCGGGTGCGCGCCCTCCGCGGTCAGGTGTGCGACGTCACGCAACGTTACCCGCTGGCTCCAGGTCAGCGGCGCTACCTGCGTAACCCGGCCGCGGTAGCCGGCGCTGCCGTCCTCATCGACCGCCGGCGGTGGCAGGAGTATACGCCAGTGCACCAGGCCGTTCAGCAGCAGGAGCAGCAGACAACCGATCAGGAAAAGTTGCTGCCGCCTCTGGTAGAGCAGCAGCAGCAGAGACAATACCACCGGCACCAGCCACAGCGGTGTATGGGGATTGAGACAAACGGCGGCGGCGAGTACTGGAAGCAGGATTTTCAGCCAGAATATCTGCACGGGTAACTCCCCGGGCGGGAGCAGCTAACCATAAATAGAGGTGAAACAGCCGGCAGGCGTGTTGCGGTCTAGACTTGTCGCGTGACCTCGATGCACCCGGCGTCGCTGTCGATGCGTACCAGGCCGCCGATCGGCAACGACAGACGGGGGGCGGTATGTCCGTAGGGCAGGTTTTGTATCACGGGGCAGCTCAGTTCGCCGCAGTATTCCGCGATGATCTCGGCGGCGGTGAAGGTCGCCTTGTCGGGATCCGGTTCAGTGCAATCCAGGAAGTGTCCCAACAACACCCCCTGCGCTTCCGCCAGCCAGCCGGCGTTGGCCAGCATGCGGAAATAGCGATCGAGCCGGAAGGGGTATTCCCCCTGCTCTTCCAGCAGCAGGACGAAACGCGACGGCTTGGTCAGGTAGGGTGTGCCGAACAGCGAAGTAAAGACACTCAGGTTGCCGCCGACCAGCACCCCTTCCCCCCGGCCGGGTGTCAGAACCTGTTCCGGTTCGAAAGTCAGCTGTTGATCGGACGCGGGCGCGAAGCCGTGCCGCAAAAACGGTAGCAGCGATCCCCAGGTCACCTCGTCCGGCATCGCGATCAGTTCGGTCCCCGCCATCGGCGCTGAGACGGAAGCCAGGCCCGCGCAGCTGAGTTGAGCGTTTTGCAGAGCGGTGAGATCGCTGTACCCCAGCAGCAATTTGCCTGCCGCAGCGATCTCCTGCCAGGGTAGCAGCGGCAGCAGGCGCGCCGTGCCGTACCCCCCGCGGGCGGCGAGGATGATGTCCACCTCCGGATTACGCACCAGTTCCAGCAGCGCTGCGGCTCGCTGCGTGTCGGTACCGGCCAGGTAACCGTGCTGCCGGTGCTCGGAGCCGTCCGCCCGGACCTCAAAGCCCTGCGCACGCAGAAAGTCCACCGCCTGCTCAATCCTGCCGGCCGGCAGATTACCGGCAGGCGCTGTAATGACGATGCGGGAAGTGGACAGATGGGGATAGTGTATCACGTTCAGTCAGGTCTTTCAGATTGGAACGCCTCGGCACGTGCGAGTCGGAAGATATAGCCGACCGGCTCCTCCTTTATCATCAGGGTCTGACGCGTCACTTTCACCTCCCGCAGCAGCGCTCGGTCCACCACCAGCGGAAAACTGCGATCCGCCGGGGAATAGAGGAACAGCATCACCGCGGTTTCATCGAACAGCGTTGCCAACTGCGTACCGGTCAGCCCATCGGCCACGGCATCACCGACCGCCTGCCGGTAAGCGCCGGAAAAGCCGAGCAACTCCCCTTCCGGGTCAGTGATCAGCAGCAGTTGTGATTGCTGGTCGAACCACTCGCGGAAGGCGGCGTAGCCGGTGAAATCGCGGAATTCAGCCGCGGTCGTGCGCGTTTCGCCCAGCACCTGTTCCGGCAGGGACCACTCCTCGAACTGACTGGCGATTTCACTTAGCAACTGTTCTCCCTGATCAGGGGGGATCTCCGCTGGTGCGGGATTCGAGATGTCCGTATCCACGGCCGGCGGAGGTACCGCCGGGGCCGGGGATTGCCTGACTGTGGTTCGCCGGTCTTCACCTGGTTGCGCCGCTTCGGCGGGATTGCCGGTCGTTCCGGTTCTGACCTGCGATTCAGACTCCGCCTGCGCCAGTTCCAGTTGCAGCTGCAGTGAACGGTTCTCCTGGTTTAACTTCTCGATGATTTCCGCGTAAAAAGTACGGTCAGGATTCACCGTTTCGGTCTTGATGGAATTGAGCCGCCTGGCCGCACGTACCAACTCCTGTTCGGGATCAGGATTCAGATACATATCCTGCAGAAAGCGAAAGCGCCGGCGGGCGGGATACCGGGACCCTCGCCGGGGCTGCATCCTTGCTGACGACTCTTTTCCCACTGCGGTTACCTGCTTACGGCTAGCTGCTATGACACCGCTGTCAATAGCGTACTTGAATAACATAATAATGTTGTCTGGCAATCAGGGCTGGTTACGGGTGGCCGCACCGGAGAGAGGCTGGCGGCAGCACCCGGTTGGATAACTTAGTATAACGCACTGGGAGAAGCAAGCGGTCAGAAACGGCTGCTACGGGCGGGCAGCAGACTGAAGTCAGCCGCGGTCGAGCTGGTTGATTTTGTCCACCCGCGGCAGGTGGCGACCACCCTCAAACGGCTCCCGCAGAAACAGCTCCAGCATCTCAATCGCTTCCGCTTCCTCCAGCACCCGACCGCCGAGGGTGAGCAGATTGGCGTCGTTATGGCGCCGGGCGCTTACGACAGCCTCGCGGATCTGGCAGGCTGCCGCCCGGACGCCCGGTATCTTGTTGGCCGCCATGGCGCTGGCGACACCGATCGAGTCGATCATGACGCCGCGCGGGACTTCACCGCGCGACACCGCTTCCGCCACCTGCCGGGCGTAGTCGGGATAATCCACCGCTTCCTGCGACCAGGTGCCGACATCCAGCACCCGAAAGCCCTGCCGCTGCAGATGCTCCTTCAACCGCTCCTTCAGTTGATAGCCGCCATGGTCGGCGCCGATCACGATATCCGCCTGATCGACGCTTTCCGCTGAGGCCATTGACGCATCCTGACGCGAAACGAGCCGGATACCCCGGGCGGCGGCATACTCGCGCGCTTCCGCCGTGATCAGGGTACGCCGGGGATCGTAGAGATACTCCCGGATAGACCCGGCCTTGCACAGGGTTTCCCGGCTGATCAGCTGCTTCTTCATAGCGTTCTAACAGGTTACAGGGAATGGAGATGCAAAAAAGGGGGCTGACGCCCCCCGCTGTTATTCTTCGAAAAGAAACCGGAATCCGGTGGGGTATTCCCCGGTGGAAGCGGCCACTTCCTCAAACTGCCAGGTCTCGACCTTGCGTTTGATACAGCTTTCGACCCGCTTGCCCAGGGCTGCGTCATTCCAGCTGCCGACGATGCTGATCTTAGTCACGCTGCCGTCGGGCAGGATGCTCCAGTACAGCTCGATGCTGCCGGTCAGATCCCGCTTGCGCCGCTTGTTGCGTTCGTAGCAGGTCTGGATACCCTTCTGGTAATCGATCAGCCGGGCCAGCAGCGATTTCTCGGAACGAGCGGTGGAGGTCGCGCCACCACCAGTGCCACCGCCGATGACTTCACCGACAGTCACGCCCCCGACCGAAGCCAGTTGCCGCAACTCGGACGCACTCATACTGCCGAAATCCATGGCTACGCCGGAACCTTCACCCTCACCGGCCTGGAGGCCGCCGCGGATTTCACGGATGGCATCGCCCTCGCTGCCGGTATAGATCGAACCGACCTGGTCGACATCGACCGCGCCGGTGGAACGCACATCAGTGTCCACCAGACCTTCCGCGCCGGAACTGCCGCCGCTGTCATCGTAGTCGCCGCCGACCGCCGCGAAGAGGCCGGTCTGGGCAGCAGCCTGTTGTGCCGCCGCCTGGCGCTCGGTGCGAGCGGCCTGCTGTTCACTGCGGCGCTGCTGGCGGGAAACAATCGTCTCCTGTTGCTGTTCGATCGGCGCTTCCACCGCCGGCGCTTCCTCATCGGTTTCCTCGCCCGCCTCACCGGCGCCTTCAGCGGTTTCGTCAGCGAAAGTCACCTCCGGTGCCGGTTCCGGTTCCGGTGGCGCCAGCGTGGTGAATACACGTCGCTGGAAAGCGAGATAATCCTCCTCGGTCACCTCGCGCACCGGGAGCGACTGCAGGTAGGTCAGGAGGACGAATTCAACGATGAAGACGGCGAGAAATACTCCCCAGTAGACCTTGTCTAGCGCTTCCCAGTAGTTACGCTTGTATTCTTTGATACTGATAGCAGGTGCTGACATAGCCTAATCCTTCTTCAGAACTACAAAATCAGTCTGGGAGAAACCGGCGTTGTAGCAGGTTTTCAGAACCTTCAGAATGGCGTTGTATTGCACCTGGTGATCGGCCAGGATATTGACTTCACCGGTGAACTTAACGCCGTACTGCTCCTGCTCCCGCCCCAACTCTGCCTCCTGTTCCAGAAACGCCAGCAGACCGGGCAGCACCATGGCGGCGGGATCATCCGATTCCGTCATCAACTGGTCCATACTTTCGAACTGCTGTATGCGCTGGCCATCCTTGTCCAGCCAGACGGCGTCGGCGTCTATCGACAACGTCAATACCTTTCTCGGCTCACTGGCGGTAGTGGAGACCGGCAGTGTGACACCCTCAACATTCTGGATCAGCATTCCGGTCGCAGAATAGGACTTGATCAGGAAGAGCAGGATGATGGTCATCATATCCATCATCGAGCTCAGATTCAGGACTTCTGCCTGCGGCTGCGCCCTCTTCAGTTTTGTCGGTACTTGCGCCATACTTTACCTCGCTAACTGAGCTTGCCCAGGAAGGGAACCGGGAACAGATAGGTCTTACGGCCCTCTTCATCCTTGAAAACCCGGCAGGCGTCCAGGACTGAAATCAGAGATTGAAAAGGCAAATTGTTTGGTGCTGAGATACGGACATTGTCGGCATCTTTATAGAGGTAGTCGTTTACCATCTGCGGCGTACCATCCGGGTTGTAGACCGGGTTGCCGAAGCGGTCCTCGTTGATGATTTGCTCCGCCAGAACGCCGAGTTCCACGACATCCTCCCGGATATCGTGCAGCAGGCGGTTGAGCGCCGCGAAGTCGTAATCGCCGTTCGCCAGCAGTGGAAGCGTATGATAGCATTGGGCTTCGTTGACCTGGGGATTCTCGGCAGTGGCTCCGAAGATAGAGACCGCGATCTGCACTTCCTCCAGCGAGACGATCAGGCTGAGCGATTGTTTTTCGACTTGTTCAGTCAGTTCACCGCCACCGCCACCCGCCGGCGGCATCTTCGATTCCAGCAAACCCAGCTTCACCCATATCGCCGTCGCCAGTAACAGCGGAATCAAACACACCACCAGGTTCATAATGGGAGTGACGTCTATCCGCTCATCGGGTGGAACGTATTTCCGTTTGGCGGAAGGTTTAAAAGCCACTATTTACTCCCGATTATGGTGTTGATCAGCTTGACGGAATGCTCGTCGATCTCCTCGATCATTCCATTGGTCGTATTGTTGAGCCAGGCGTACATCAGCATCGAGGGAACCGCCACGAACAGGCCACCGAGGGTGGTCAACATCGCGATGGCGATACCACCGGCCAGCGCCTGTGAAGCGTTGGCACCGGCGTTTTTAACCGCTTCGAACGACTGGATCAGACCGAACAGCGTTCCCATCAAACCCCAGAGGGTGGCGACGTTGGCGATGGTTGACAGGTAGGGTGTGCGTTTGTTAAGCTTGGGGATGATTTCCAGGCTGGCTTCGTCGACAGCGTTCTGGATCGAGCGGTAGTCGATGATCTCCTTGTCCTTAGCCTCCAGCAGTCCGGAGAGGACTATGTGACCGAGCGCTTTACCTTTCAAGCCCTCCGCCAGTTTCACCGCCTTGTCCATCTCCCCTTTCTGGACGAGGGAGTAGACGGTGCTCATGAACTTACTGGCGTTGATGTTGGACTTGACGACGACGACATACAGCCGCTCCAGGAAGATGGCGATGGCGAATACGAAGAAGATGCCCAGAACCCAGAAGAAGAAAGCGCCGCTCTCCGAAGGGCTGAACTGGCTGAAAAACTGACTGACGGTACTCATTAACGTTCCTCCTGAGGATTTTTGTATTCTAGAATCATTTCACGCAAGGTGTTGATGTGCATTTTGATCTTGTCGCTGGCACAGTTGGGATTTGTGATCTGGCAGATCTTGGCCCGGCAGGTCTCCTCCGATTCCCGGCAACCGGTGCGGCGCTGGTAATCGAGGTTGGTGATCATGCGGCCGGCGATTTCATGCCGTTCCAGGGGCCGACCGTTCTCCCGGGCCAGGTTCACCAGGTAATTCCAGAGATAGTTTTGTACAGCCGGCAATTTGTCGAAGGGCACCTTATCCAGCAGCCCTTTGAATTGCTGCGGATCTTCGCAAGCTATTACTAATTCCCGCTCGACATCAGGCTGGAAATCAGTTGTTTCCGGATTCATTATTGGATTCTCCCCGGGCTTGATGATACCGCTCCTTCGCCAGTAGCGCATCTATCCCACGCAGTTTGAAAGGAGCGCGGATATCGCTGTTCAGCTCTACCACGTCGGCGGGAGCTTGTCTGATTTCAGTCAGGAATGATTTCTCCACCTGTAATTTGCGAAATTCAGGCCGGATGCGCGAAGCGATAATGGATACGCTGGGTTGACGGATTTCCCCTTTGATCGTGATTTCACCCAGCATCACCCGCTCGCGGGGTTGCGCCTGGAGGGCAACCGCGATAAACAGCAACAGCAAACAGTTGCTAGTATATCTTGTGGCGATCATAAAGCCTGTCCCTTTCCAACTCCCTTTCCAGGCGGTTGGCGCGTTCGGTGTCCTCGCGCAGCTTATCTTCGAAGACGTCATCTGTCAGCCGCGGCACGGTGCGCAGGGCGAAGTTGACCAACAGTCCGCGACCGCTGCCGTCTTCATCCACTACCTCGGCAGCCAGGGTGTTCTCACCCGTCACCACATAGTCCTGGAGGTCGATCAGCCTGACGTCGCCCCAGTCATCGCTGCCGGAGCGATCTTCGTCAATATACTCACCGTTGAGATAAATGCTGTAATTATCGTCGGCTGTCACCGCGATTTCCGCCGCGATGGCGACTTCGTCCAGAATGAACCGGTACCGGAACCAGAGGCTGTCCGCGGTTGCTTCGACTGCGGCGACCAGCTGGGTTGTATCCGGCGCGGTGGTGTCCGGGACCACCACCGGCGGCGGGGCCGATTCAAGCCAGATCGCCACGGCGCCGCTTTCGCTCAAGCCGGCGCGCTGGACGATCTCGCTGTTACCGGTCAACGTGGCCGGCCGCCAGTCGCTGTCATCGAAACCGGGGGCGACATAACCCTGACGGTAGGTGTCGCTGACCAGCCAGCTGGTGGAGGTCCCGATATTGATACTCTGTTCCGTCAAACCGAACCGTTCGCCGAACTGCTCCGGATCCAGTTGGGCCAGCTTGAACCAGACGCGGTTGACGATGGCGCCCTCCAGCTGGAAGGTCTCGATCAGCTCGTTGGCGGTGGTCAGCACGATCAACACATTGTCGCTCAGCGCGAAGTTGGCGTCATCCCAGGTGGCGTTGGCGTCCTCCCAGACCCAGGAACCGGTATCTTCGAACCGCTGCCAGGTGAAGTCGCGTTGGGCCGCCGTGAATTCCTGATCCGCTTCCAGCTGGGTGACCGCCTGCAACAGGTGATACAAAACGCTGTCACCTCGCGCCTGGACTACCGGAGCGGCGATGCCGGTGTTTTGATAAGCCTCGAGCAGTTGCGACTCCATCTGGATTGAGTTCATCAGGTAATTCTGCCGATAGTCGGTCAGATCGAGATAGTAGAAGCCGAGATCGCCTGCCGCCATACCGTCGGCGTCAACCGCATCCTCCCCCTGTTCAAGCAGCGTGAGAAAATCGATACCCATGGCGGCGGTCGCATCCGTGGCCAGCTGGAACAGCTCCCGGTAACCGGCCAGCGTGTAGCCGGCGAAGTGCAGGAAGCGCTCCTGGACCCGGTTGTGCCAGGTGCCCGCCAGTTCGACCTGACTGGCCTGCTCGAGTACATTCATGTATGCCGTGATACAATCGCGGGTGGCGGGCATCACGAAACGGCTGAGTACCGCGTCACGGTAGTTGAAACGTACCTCGGGCACGCCGCGGATAATCGGCGCGCTGTAGAACATGCGGATCCGCTCCTCGCTGCGTTCCGCGGTCGCCCAGGCGATGGCGGGCACGCGCTGCCGAGCCTGACGGATCCAGTGCTCACCTTCGATGACGGTGGTGTCGAGCAGAGCGACAGACTGGTTCAGCTCCAGCAGCTGGTTCAGCGAATCCTCCGGCGTCGTGACCGTATCCGGTACTATTTCCAGCCAGCGCTGCAACTCCGTTTGCCACTTGCTCTGCACCAGGCGCCGCTCCCCGATCTTAGCCAGCGCTTCTGTCATCTCGCTGACGGCCAGGAGGTAGTCCTCCCTGGCGATCGTGTTCAATTCAGCCGCCGCGGCATCGATGCGGTCCAGCGCCGCGATCTCATCTTCCTGGTTGGCATAGGCCGGCTGCTCCTGGTTGAGATAGGTAACGGCGAAATCCTCGTGGGTGGCGGCGATCAGGTAGCGCGCCTGGAAAAGGTCGCGCGTGGTGTAGGCGATCAGTTCGTACAGCTGGTCCAGCAGCGATTTGCGGGCGCTCTTCTTCTCCACCAGCAGCCGCTCCAGCTGATCCGGAGGCTGTCGCAGCTGGATGACGCGGTAGGCGTCATATTCCCACAGCACCAGGTTGCGCAGCGCGCGGGCGGCGTAGTAATCGTTGGTGGGATATCCGCCCTGCTTCAGCTCCCGGTTGCGGGCGGTGGTAAGGCGGAATTCCCCTGCCGCGAGAACGCTGTCCTCGTGGCTGAGATAGTACTGACCCCGCTCATAGTAGGCCCGCACGGTACGGGGGTCGTTGGGGAACCGCTCCGCGAAATCACGGTAGATATTGTTCGCGGCGCTGATCTGATCCAGCTTGAGGTAGAGCGCTGCATTCCCGAACATCACGGAGGCGGCGTTGTCGGCGTCGGGCCAGAGCGACAGGTAAAGATCGTTCACCCGCAGCGCGCTCAGCGGATCTTCCGCCTTTTCGAAGCAGATACCGGCGTTGGTAAGGGCCTCCTGCCGGTACTCGGAGTCGGGATATTCCAGTGCCAGCCGTTCGAAGGCCTGGCCGGCCGCTGTCATGTCTTCCAATTCGTTGAGGTAGGTATAGGCCGCCAGCCGCAGAGAGCGGTCGGCGAATTCGGAGCTGGCATAACGCTCCACCAACATCAGATAGGTGTCGGCGGCGTCCATCCAGGCCTCGGCCTTCCGGTATTCGGCGGCGGCATCGAAGAGGGAGGCGTCGGCGAAATCGGCGTCCGGCACATCCAGAGCCACCCGCTTGAATTCCGCGGCGGCTGCCATGTGATCATCCCCGCTCCGCAGTACCTCCGCGCCGGAGAAAACGGCCTGGGCTATCGTCTGCTGCGCCTGGGTCGCGACCTCGGGCGACGGATCCAGCGCCAGCAGATCCTGGGCTTTCGCTTCCGCTTCGGCGAACATCTGTTCGGCGAAGAATCCCTCGATGCAGAAGAGATGCGCATCCGCGACCAGCGGCGAAGCGGGGTATTTCTCGATCAGCTGATCGAAGATCACCCGAGCCTCTGCCCAGAGTCGGTGTTCGTGATAGAGCCCGCCATTGGTGAAGAGATACTGCGGCGATGTCTCCTCTTCCGGGAACAGCTCCTGGAAGCGGTTCAGCGCCTCTACCAGCATCTCTTCCTCGCGCGACAGCGGCCAGGCCACCGCGGAATCCGGTTCCATGACCGGCGCCACGGCGATCAGGTTCTGCGCCATCACGATGGCGTTGATCGCCGCCGGCATCACATCCCACTCCGGATGGTAGAGAGTGGTGATCTGCAGGAATTCCTCCCAGGCGGGACTGTAGCGGTTGAGGGGCGCTTCCAGCACTTTGGCCAGGTTCCAGTGAACCTGGAAAGCGTTGCTGTCTTCCGGGAAAAGCTGCAGATAGTGGCGCGACTGCTGCAGGAACTCGCTGTAGGCTTCCTCCGAGTGCAGGCGGTTCGCCTCCTGCAGGGCGTGGTTGACATTGCTCAGCTGGTGGAGGTTCATGATCTCGCGGGCGGCCGCCACCAGCGTATCGGCACTGTTCTGCGCCAGCCAGTCCTCGTTCTCAACGAAGAGGGTGCTGAAGCGGTTGCGCGCTTCGTAAGCCTCCTGCGGCTGATTGAGAGCGCGATCGGCATGGCACTGCACCATCTTCTCGAGGACGGCGGGCCCCTCCGGCCGCAGGGGATAGAGGGAGAGCACCGAATCGTAGGCGTCGACCGCCAGCCGATAATCGAGCGCTTCCTCCTTGAGCAGGTCGGCATAGGTCAATACCAGAGTAAAACCGAAATCCGCGTAGATCGTCGTGTCGTCGCGAACGAAGGATGCCAGGTTGGCGGTCCCCCCTTCGCTCCAGCCGGGATCGGCGTAATTAATGGCGATATAGCGTATCGACTCGTCTTCCAGGGCCGTGAGGGTGCGTTCGCCGGCGGCCTGCTGCGCCCGGGTATACTGAACCGCTTCGGTGAAATAGCGGACCGAGGGTTCATACTCCAGCAGCTGATAGTGGGTCCAGCCCAGCTTGTAGAGCGCCTTGTCGCACGCGTCGAAATCGGGATACTCGAGAACCTGCTGATAGGCTGTTATCGCGCGCCGGTAGTCGTCGTTATTCCCGGCGGCATACCAGTATTCGCCCACCCGCATCCAGGCTTCCGCCGCGTATTTGGAGTCGGGGAAGCGCCGGGCGAGATCGGTGTACAGTTCCACCGCTTCCCGCTGCTCGACCGGATCGGTCGAGTTCTCGCAGATGTTGGCGAGGTTGTAGAGGGCGTCGGCGACATAGTCGCTGTTGGGGAATTCGTTGATGATCTTAAGGTAGAGCTCGACGGAACGCTGCAGCTGCAGTTCCGGTTCCGGTTCGTTGAAGGGCACCCCCTGCCGGGCGGCGCTTTCCTGGCGCAGTTCCCATCGTTCCAGCTCATCGAAGTAGCGATCCCGTTCCTGCTGGTAGTAGAGTTCGCCCAGCTGCAGGCAGACATCCGCCACCACATCCTTGCGCTTGTACTTGCGCAGGAGGGGATCGTCGGGATAGGTCTTCAGAAATTTGTCGCCTTCAACCAGGATGTTTTCGCGCAGCTCGCCGTAGGCTGACTGCAGGGAATCGGCTTCCCGTTTATACTGTTCCCGCAGTGCGGTCAGTTCCGCCGGCGACAGGGAGAATATCCGCGCTTCCTCCACTTTCTTCAGGAGCTGTCCCAGACGGACGGAAAGTTCGAAAATACTCTTATCCACCTGGACGCGGCTGAGCGAATCAAGCGTGGCGGTCTGCAGTTCCTGCAGTTCGCGGTAGCGCTCGACGATCAGATTGCCCTCTTCGATCCAGGCGTCCGCCTGGGGATTTATCTTCATCTGGGAGAGTTCGGACCAGCGGGCCACGATGGCGTCGGCGGTTTCAGCGGCAACGGCGGGAAGGCACGACAGGGTCGCGCAACTGATACCGAGCAGCAGGAGGAGGAGAACTGATCTATTCTTCAATCGCGCCCTCCGTCTCCTCCAACAACTGGTCGATGGCTCCGAGATAACCCTCTATCTCCTGCATGCGTTCGTCCATCTCAAGCAGCTGGTTAAACTGGATCTTTCCCAGCGCCAGCCGGGAGAAACTCACATCGCTCCAGCGGTTGATGTCGGATGTGACCGGCTCCCGCCGCTCCACATGCAAACGCGTCTCGTAACGGTCGAGAACCGCCTGCAGATCGCTGAGCACATCATGCGTCACCTGCGTTTCGATCTGATCCGCCAGCACGCCGCCAAGCCGCGCGGTGGCGACCAGCTGTTCGCTCTCCGCCAGGGTAGCCTCCAGCAGACGCTGTTCCGCCGCAATCTCCCCCCGCAGGTCCCGGAATATACTCTGTCGATAAGCGGTTTCGTTCTCAACCTGTACGATCGGATTCTTGTTGATTTCGATGATACCGGAGAGCCGGATCCGCTGGTTTAATTCCTTCCCGGTACGGCGCAATTCCTCGACGGTCGCCAGCACTTCCGGATCCTGGGTGGCGAGCGCCGGGTCCACCAGTTCGTTCAGCCGCCGTTGCAGCCTTTGAATGGCAATGCGCTCGCTGATGTACTCCCGCATCACTTCGTTGGCTTCCATCAACAGCAGATAACGGATGCGCTGGTAGAGGATATCCAGATCGTGATCCAGCTCCAGGTACTGCTGGTAGCCGGCCAGATCCTCCTCGTTAAAGACATCCGCTTCCAGCTGGCGCAGCCGTTTCAGTTCGATCACGATCCGCCGCCGTTCGTCGGTGTACTCCTGCATCCGCTGGAAACGCTCCCCCTCCTCCAGGACATGCGAGTAGAACGGCACGGAATTATCCTGCAGGTCGATCAGCTCGTAGGCGTGCCCCACCAGCACGTAGGCTTCGAAGATGAACCGGGAAGCGGGATAGATGTCGATCAATTCGTTGGCGTATTCGATGGCGCTGTCGTAGTCCTGAACATTGAGATCGGCCCAGGCACGGCCAAGGACGGCGTTGTCGGCGAGCTCCGAATCGAGTGTCACCCGGTCGAAAGCCTCGAAGGCGGCGTGGAATTCACCCCGCTCGAAGTGCAGGTATCCCAGCTTGATGTTGGCGTCGTCGCGGATGTAGCGGTCCAGCTGGGTATGATCGCGCCGGATGGGGATGTCGCCCAGCTCACCCAATAACTGCAATGCCTGTTCGCTGTCATCCAGAAAGATGCTGCAGGTCGCCAGCAGGTGGCGGCTGCGCAGGTTGTAATCGCCGCGGGTTTCCAGGAGCAGTTCCCGGGCCTGTTCGTAGCCCTCCCGCTGGAAGAAGGAGACGCCTACCATGTAAAGCACCTCCGAACGCCAGGTCTCTTCCAGCGCCAGGCAGACCGGACCGTAGGTGGCATAAAAATCGGTGATCGCAGCGAAATCGCTGTAGCCGAACCAGGTATACACCAGGTGATCGACGATCGGTCCCAGCCAGGGATTACTGGGATAGGTGCGCAGGAGATAGAGGTAGATCTCACGGGCGGCGTCGTAGCGAAGCGCCGCGTAGTTGGCTTCCGCCAGCATGAAGTAGACATCATCCAGGTTGGCATAACTGTAGAAACGGATAATGTCTTCCAACTGCAGAATCGCCAGTTCGTGGTTGCCCGCCGCGTAGGTGTAGACGGCCATTTCGAGATCGAAGCGGAACATACGCAACTGCTGGTCGTTGGTGGCGCTGTCGATCAGGATCTGTTTATTGTTGTCCACCTTGAGGGACTTGGCTTCGAGCACACGGCGCTGCCGCTGCATCCAGGCTTCCACCCGCCTGGGAAGATTAATGGAGTTGATCAACTGCTCGTCGAAGTCCGAGCGCACGACGTAGCTGTCCGGTTCGGCATCGAAGAAACCGCCGGGTGGCCGGAAATCACCGCCCCGGTTGCGCAGTTCACGGTTGACCGAACGAAAACGGCCCAGCAGCGAGGCTTCCTGCAGGGTGAGTTCCTGATTGAATTTGGCGATCTTACCGCGGAAGTGCTGGTGTAATTCCTGCTGGAACTGCGCGCTGTCGGCGGTGGTGAAGGCATTGAGCTGTGCGAGGGGGAGGAGCGAGCAGGTCAGCCAGAGAAACCAGGTGAACTTTCTGCGTATCAATTTCGAGACTCCCTGTTGACGAGCTGCAGGTGTCAGGCGATCGATCTCGCGCAGCCTCCAAACGGCGGTGTCAATTGCGCGACCGTAATCGGACCGGAAAACCCTCGTACAGAATGCCATTTAAACTGCAATCTACATTGTCAGTTTAAAATGGCATTTGGAATGCTGCCTGAGTCAGTATTCCAAATATAGTCTCAGGCCGGGAATAGTCAAGTGTAAGACTATTTTTGTATTTCCCCGGGTGGACGACTGATCAGTGCGCGACTTTCAGACGATTGAGGGCGCGCCGCAAAGCCGCCTGGGCTCGCGCGACATCCAGATCGTCACCCGCAGCGGTCAGCCGTTGCTGCGCCCGGTCGCGAGCCGCCTCGGCGCGGGGCACGTCAATGGCCTCCGCCGCTTCCGCGGTTTCCGACAACAGCGCCACCCTTTCGCCCGTTACTTCGACAAAACCGCCCGAGGTGGCGAAATGCAGCTCCCCGCCGGTACTGTTTACCGTCAATTGGCCTGCTTTCATCACCGCTGTCAGGGGAGTATGATTCGCCAACACGCCGAAATAGCCGATCGCGCCGGGAATCATGATGTGTTCCGCCCGGCCTTCGTAGATGACACCGTCCGGCGTGATGATTTCCAGCTGGAAATCCCTGCGCTGGCTCATTTGCCGATCCTGGTTGCGTGTTCCTTAACCTCGTCCATCGTGCCTTTCATATAGAAAGCCTGCTCCGGCAGGTCATCGTATTCGCCGTCGATCAGACCGCGGAAATCCCGAACGGTTTCTTCCAGGGTGACGTAACGGCCCGGCATGCCGGTAAACTGTTCCGCCACGAAGTTCGGTTGCGAGAGGAACTTCTGGATCTTGCGCGCCCTGGCGACGGTGACCTTGTCCTCCTCGGAAAGCTCGTCCATACCCAGAATGGCGATGATGTCCTGCAGGTCCTTGTACTTCTGCAGGATCTGCTGCACGGTGGTGGCGACTTCGTAGTGCTCCTCGCCGACGATGTTGGGATCGAGGATGCGGCTGGTGGAGTCGAGGGGATCGACGGCCGGGTAGATGCCCAGCTCGGCGATCTTGCGCGACAGCACCGTCGTCGCGTCGAGATGCGCGAAGGTAGTGGCGGGAGCGGGGTCGGTCAGGTCGTCCGCCGGCACATAAATCGCCTGCACCGAGGTGATGGATCCCTTCCTGGTCGAGACAATCCGTTCCTGCAGGGCGCCCATCTCCGTCGCGAGCGTCGGCTGGTAACCGACGGCGGAGGGCATACGCCCCAGCAGGGCCGAAACCTCCGAGCCGGCCTGAGTGAAACGGAAAATGTTATCGATGAAGAGCAGCACGTCCCGCTCTTCGACGTCGCGGAAATACTCCGCCACGGTCAGGCCGGTCAGGCCGACCCGGGCGCGGGCGCCGGGCGGCTCGTTCATCTGGCCGAACACCAGCGAGGTCTTGTCGATCACGCCCGATTCTTTCATCTCCAGCCAGAGATCGTTGCCCTCGCGGGTGCGCTCACCCACGCCGGCGAAGACCGAATAGCCGCCGTGCTCCTGGGCGATATTGCGGATCAGCTCCTGGATCAGCACCGTCTTGCCCACGCCGGCGCCGCCGAACAGACCGGTCTTGCCGCCCTTGGCGTACGGTTCCAGCAGGTCGATCACTTTGATACCGGTCTCGAAAATCTCGGAGCTGGTGTCCAGCTCCTCGAATTCGGGTGCAGGACGGTGAATGGGGAAACGGTCGCTCGCCTCGATCTCGCCCAGCTCGTCGATCGGATCGCCGATGACATTGATCAGGCGCCCCAGCGTCCCGGGGCCGACCGGTACCGTGATCGGCTGGCCGGTGTTGATCACCTCGAGACCGCGGGCAAGACCCTCCGTCGCATCCATGGCGACAGTGCGCAACTGCCGCTCACCAAGATGCTGCTGCACCTCCAGCACCAGCGCCGGCTGTCCCTCCCGTTCGACTTTCAGAGCGGAATAGATCGGCGGCAGCTCCCCTTCCGGGAAGACCACATCGATGACGGCTCCGTTGATCTGCAGGATTTTTCCCTTGTTCATTCCTGTCCTCTTCAGTTGCTGATGGCTTCGGCGCCACCCACGATGTCGGAGATCTCGGTGGTGATGGCGGCCTGCCGGGCCTGGTTATAATGCAGTGTGAGTTCGGCGATCATTTCGGTCGCGTTTTCCGTGGCGGCCTCCATCGCCGTCATGCGGGCGCCCTGCTCCGCCGCGTTCGACTCCAGCAGGATGCGCCAGAACTGGTAGTTGATGTGGAGCGGCAGAATGCTGTCCAGCAGCGTGGGGGCGTCCGGTTCGTAGAGGCATTCGGTGTGGGTCTGGGCGCCCTGCTCCAGATCGATCGGCAGAAGCGTCTCCACCACCACATCCTGCCGTACGGCCGATTTGAATTCGTTGTAGACGACCTGCACCCGGTCCAGTTCGAACCGCGTATAGAGATCGATCACCATGGTGCCGATGCTCTGCGCGTGCGAAAAGGAAAGCTCGTTGAAGAAACTGGTGTAGTGCTGCAGGAGCGGGTGCGTGCGGCGCCGGTACCAGTCGTGGCCGGTGCGTCCGACCGGCACCAGCTGGGTTTCCCCCCGCTGCTCTTCTCTTAAGAACAGCTCCACCCGGCGGATGATGTTGCTGTTGAAGCCGCCGCAGAGGCCGCGGTCGCCGGTGACCAGCACCAGGGCTGTGCGCTCCGGTTCGCGCCGCGCCAGCAGCGGGTGGAGTTGCGGATCGGTAATCCGGGCCAGGTCGCCCAGCAGCTGCCGCAGCCGAAAGGCGTAGGGGCGTGCTTTGACGATGTTCTCCTGGGCGCGGCGCATCTTGGCGGCCGCCACCATTTTCATGGCGCTGGTGATCTGCTGGGTGGAGGTAACGCTGCTGATCCGCTTGCGGATCTGTTTAAGGTTGGCCATCTATAGTATTTCCCAGTAAAAAGCGTTCACGTTTATAACCTTTCGAGAAATACTAAAACGTGATGCCTGTTAACTTCTCTAACAGAGCCATGTTGGTTATTCATCACGCGATCTGGACTCCCTTGATGTATTCCGCCGCGATCTTTTTCAGCTCTTCGATGAATTCGTCACTCATGCCCGCTTCGCCGCGAATTTCTTCCAGCTTGGCGGGATGGCTGCCCTGCAGGAAGCTGATGAAGCCGTCCGCAACCTCCAGCGCTTTCTCCAGCGGGATCTCATCCAGGAAACCGTGAATGCCCAGGAAGATCACCGCCACCTGCTCTTCGACCGGCTTCGGCTGGTACTGCTTCTGTTTGAGCAGCTCCACCAGCCTCGAACCGCGGGTCAGCTGCTGCTGGGTGGCTTTGTCCAGGTCGGAGCCGAACTTGGCGAACGCCTCCAGCTCCCGGAACTGCGCCATGTCCAGCCGCAGCGAACCGGCGACCTGTCGCATCGCTTTCGGCTGGGCGTTGCCGCCGACGCGGGAGACGGAGATGCCGGCGTTGATAGCGGGCCGGATACCGGAATAGAACAGGTCCGACTCGAGGAAAATCTGGCCGTCGGTAATGGAGATGACATTGGTCGGGATGTAGGCGGAAACGTCGCCCGCCTGGGTTTCGATGATCGGCAGTGCTGTCAGCGATCCCCCGCCCTCAGCCTCGGAAAGCTTCGCGGCCCGCTCCAGCAGCCGGGAATGCAGGTAGAAGACATCGCCGGGATAGGCTTCGCGGCCGGGGGGACGGCGCAGCAGCAGCGACATCTGGCGATAGGCCCAGGCGTGCTTGGTCAGGTCATCGTAAATGCAGAGCGCGTGCTTGCCTCGATCGCGATAGAACTCGCCGATGGCGGCGCCGGCATAGGGCGCCAGGAACTGGATCGGCGCCACTTCCACCGCGGTGGAGGAAACGACGATGGTGTAATCCATGGCGCCGTGATCCTCGAGGATCTTGACTACCTTGGCGATGGTGGAGCCTTTCTGACCGATGGCGACATAGATGCAGACGACATCCTTGCCCTTTTGATTGATGATGGTATCGAGGGCGATGGCCGTTTTGCCGGTCTGCCGGTCGCCGATGATCAGCTCCCGCTGGCCGCGACCGATCGGAATCATGGAGTCGATCGCCTTGATGCCGGTCGCCAGCGACTCCTTCACCGGCTGACGGGAGATCACACCGGTGGCTTTGCGTTCAATCGGCACGGTCTGGTCGGAGCTGATGGGACCGCGGCCGTCGCGGGGCATACCCAGTGGATTGACTACGCGACCCAACATCGCGTCGCCCACCGGAATCTCGACAATGCGACCGGTGCGCTTGACCACATCCCCTTCGCCGACGGTGGTTTCACCGCCGAAGAGTACGCAGCCGACGTTGTCCTCCTCCAGGTTCATCGCCATCCCCATCACCCCGTTCGGGAACTCGATCAGCTCGCCGGCCAGCACATTCTCCAGGCCGAAAACGCGGGCGATGCCGTCACCCACCTGGATCACCTGGCCGGTTTCGGCGATGTCGATCTCGCTGGTGAAGCCCTCGATACGCTGCTTCAACAGCGAGACTATCTCTTCCGGGTTGGTCCGCATTTCATCTCCTTACAATAACATTGCGCGATCACCTTGTCAGCGTCACACTATACGAGTTCCACTCGACAGCAGGTCTTACTCAACCAGCAGTTGCCGCTGCAGCTGTTGCAGCCGGTTGCGCAGGCTGGCGTCGATCTGCGCCGAGCCGCGGTGCCCGGTCAGGTGCACGATGAACCCACCCAACAGGGCGGGGTCCTCCCGCTGTGACAGCTTGACCGTCTGACGGCGCCAGCGGCTGATGTCCGCTTCCAGCTCCGCCAGCAGCTCCGGGTCGAGAGTTGCCGCCACCGTCACTTCGCCGCGTTCGATGCCCGCTTCCTCATCGCAACGGGCCGCATACTCGTCGATGATTTCAGGCAGCAGCGCGCTGCGTCCTTTTTCCACGACCAGGCGCAGCAGGTTGACCAGCAGCTGGACGTCCTGCCCGCTGAAGAGCTCCTCCACCAGGCCGCTGACCGTCTCCACGATGCGCGCCTTGCTGAGGCGGGCGGACTGAAGAAAACGGCCCAGCTCGCCCCGCAGCGGCTCCGCCAGTACCTGCAACTGTTCGAGCAGCATGGCGGCGCTGTCGCGCTCCCGGGCAGCCAGGTAGAGTGCCTCGGCGTACTTCCGGCTCAGCCTGCTGTTCATGGCTTCAGTTCATCCAGCGTCTGCCGGACGATCTGTTCGCGGTCGGTGTCGCCCAGCGATTTGGCCAGCACCGACCGGGTTGCGGCCGTCACCAGATCCACCGCCTGCTCCCGTACCTGCTCCATCACCTGGCGGCTCTCCTGCTCGATTTCGGCCAGGGCCCGTTCGCGCAGTTTGACGACTTCCTCCGTCAGGAGGTTTTTCTGTTCCTCCTCGAAGTCGCGAGCACGCTGCTTGGCCTCACTGACGATCCCCTGGGCGTCACCGCGGGCCGCCAGCAGCAGTTCCTCGTTGCGTTGCCGCAGTTGCTCCGCCTCCTCGTGCTGCTGCCTGGCGTCGTCGATATCCTGACGGATACCCTCTTCCCGCCGCCGCAGACCGCCGATCAACGGACCCCAGACGTAGATGCGCAGGACGATCACCAGAACGATAAAGGTGATTAGGGTCCAGAAGATGGACCCGGGCGCGGGGTTGATTATTTCGCTGAAACTCATACGAATCCCGTCGTCAAGTTACTGTTCACGGTTACTTGAGTACGATCAGCATGTTGATGACGGCATTGAAGAACGCCACACCTTCGATGAGGGCGGCGGAAATAATCATGGCGGTCTGGATCTTGCCGGCGGCTTCCGGCTGCCGTGAGATTCCCTCCGTCGCTCCCTTACCGATGTGGCCGATGCCGATACCGGCGCCGATGGTTACCAGGCCTGCTCCGATGCCGGCCCCCATGTAGCCCCAATCCATGTTTTCCTCCCGGGTTGTCTGACTTGTATTGGTCTATCACTCACCGGTGTGCCGCGCGGCAACCGGTATTGTTTTCACTTCAGTTGATCAATGCGGATTCAGCGAACCGCCGATGAAAATCGCGGTCAACATCGCAAAGATATACGCCTGCAGGAAGGCGACGAACAGCTCCAGCAGGCTGATCGCAACGGAACCGGCCACGGCGATGGAACCGATGGAGAGCGCCCCCACCAGCCCGACCGGGATCAGGGCCAGGAAGGTGGCGATGACGGCGTGCCCCGCCAGCATGTTGGCGAAGAGCCGCATCGCGAGGGCGAAAGGCTTGGTGAACATCCCCAGGATCTCGATCGGCAGCATGATGGGATAGAGCGCCAGCGGTACGCCGTGCGGGATCAGGTTGCCGAAATGCCGGAAGAAGCCGTGCTCCCGGATACCGGTCCAGTGGATCATGATGAAGGAGATACCGGCCAGGGTGGCGGTAACCGAGATGTTGCCGGTGGAGGTCGCGCCCCATGGGAGCATCCCCACCAGGTTCATGATCAGGATGAACATGAAGAGGGTGATGAAGAACCCGAGGTACCTGGCCGCGCTGGGACCGGCGTTGGGCACGACCACCTCGTCCCGGATAAAGACGATGATCGCTTCAAACGAATTGGCCAGACCGCCGCGGGGAACGCCGTCGCGGTAATTGCGCCGCGCCCAGAGGCCCAGCAGCAGCAGGATCAGGCCGCAGATCCACATGAAGTAGACATGCTTGGTGACAATCATCTCCCTGTCGCCGATACGGAACGGGATGAAGGAGTGCAGGGTGAAGCCGGGCAGTTCCACCTCGCGACTGTCGCAGAGGTGATGCTCGAGATGATGCAGTACGGATCCGTTGTCTCCGTGGTCATCGGCTTCAGCAACATGACCGGAGGCGGTCTGGGAACTCGCGGTCGCGTGTTCAACTTCCACCTGCCCGGCGGCATCGTTCGAAGTGGACACCTTACCGCTCGCCTGCAGGGGAGCAGCCTGTAATCCCATCAGCCAGAGGGCGGCCGCGAGCAGGATACAGATAGTCTTGACGGTTTTCATTCCCCTTCCCCGGTTGCGGGAGCCGCTGGCAGCGATAATTCCCGGATCCGCCGAACGACTATCACCACCTGCAGTAACAGCAGCAGCAGGTAGCAGATGACCAGACTCCAGATGTAAGCTGAGCCGATCTGCTCCAGCAGGGTCTTAACCAGCAACAGCGCGGCAAACAGCAGCAGCAGCTTCAGCAGGAAGGTGATGGTCACCGCTCCCAGCAGCCTGCCGGTTCCCTTGCCGATGGCTCTTACCATTACGATCAGTGAAATGAAAAAAAGCAGCAGCGCCGTGCCGGCACCCAGGATCAATTCCAAGATCATTCGTTCTGATCCTCTTCCCGCTGGTTCTCTCTTTCAAGGTCCCGCAGTGACATGATAAACCAGTAAAAACCGATCACCAGTCCCAGCGCGGTACCCGTCAGGGTCAACCAGGGCAGTGTGCCCCAGTGCTTGTCCAGCCACCAGCCGCCCAGGGAGCCGCCCAGGATCACCAGTGCCAACCGCATTCCGAGGTCGACATAGGTGGCGGAGCGGCGGAGCGCTTCGCGGGTAGCGGGGTTCCGCTTGAACATCAGATGCGCAGGGGAGTATCCCCGGGTTTAGCGGTTGCCGGTTCCTTTTTATCTGCCGCGGTTGGGGCGGCGGCGGCATTAGTCTTGCTGACGGAGGGGGGTTTCTTTTCACCGGACATGCTGCAGGAGCCTTCGAAGCGGGCTCCCTCCTCGATGACCAGGCGGAGAGTGACAATGTCACCGTTGAGGATGGCGTTGCTTTCCAGTTTGACTCGTTCGGTGGCGGTGACCGAACCGTTGACCTTACCGCCGATTACGATGTTCTTGCCGTGAACATCACCTTCCAGTGTACCTTCGGCTCCGATCGTCACCGTTTCTTCGGATGCGAGTTCCCCTTTGATCCTGCCGTCAATCCGGATGGAATCCTTGATGGTCAGCGTGCCTTCGATCGCGGCGTCTTTGCCGATTACAGTCGCTTGAGTCTGTTGAGTCTCCATGGATGTCACTCTATTGTCTGATGATGGTGAAATCGCTGCAGGCGGCTGCGGAACGGTGGCCGGCTCAGTGGAACCGGCCGCAACCCGGAAGCCCGTTTCATAGGAATGCAGCGCTCGCAGCACCGCAGGCCGCCACACAGTGGTCAACCTGCCGCGTAAGTGGAAACGACCCGGGTGGCGCTTGCTACCACTTTAGACTATCAGTTGTATTTTTCCAAAACAATTCTGCGAATCGCCCCACTGGAGCGTATTACTTCAGGTAGAGAACCTTGCGGGATATCTGCTCAGTGGGTGTCACGGCTCTCAACAGATAGACACCGGCCGACAGCGACGCCGGCGCGAAATCGAAGCGATGCCGGCCCGCGGCGAGCCGTCCGGCGTGAAGCTGGTTGACCAGCGCTCCCCGCAGGTCGTATACTTCCAGCCGCAGAGGTGAGGGTCGTGTCAGGGTCAGCTGAATCGTGGTCGCGGGATTGAAGGGATTCGGTTGGACGCTCAACTTCAGCTGCGGCGGCAACACCGGCGGTGGTACGGTTTCCGGCAGTGTCGACAGGTGGAATTCGCCGTCAGCGATCTCGATCAACACCGGCGGAAACTGGTCGACATCAATGGCGTTGCCGCTGAAACCGCCGGCGCGGACTCCGGTTTCCACCGTCGTGAAATTGATCGATCCTCCCGTGGAGATAAAGGCGTAATCCGCCTGGATCAGATCGAGCAGATCCTGTGGATCGAGACTGTCCGGATTTTCCGGAATGAGCAGCGAATCGACCCCGATCAGGAAGAAGAATAACGTCGCAGCGCCGATGGGATAGCTGCCGGGTTGCAGCTCACCGTCCAGATCCAGATAGAAACCGAAGATATCGAAGCTGGTGTCGGGATGCGCCGTGACCGCCAGGTGCACAAAGGTGGTGCCGGTATCGTCACTGCTCTCGTAGCCGAGGACACCGCTGGGCAGCTGGTCGGTGGTGTCGATGGCGCCGTCGGCGAAAAAGTCCCCTTCCAGGGGGCCCATCAGCTGCTCCCAGTGAAAGGATGTGTGACCGAAGGGAAACAACTCGGTTTCCTGGGCCGTCGCCTGACGCGCCGCCGGTTGCGCCACCGCCAGAAGCACCGCCGCCAGCCAGACCGCGTGGATCAGGCGAGTCGAACCGCACGATTTGCGAATATCGCACGATTTGCGAATATCGCACGATTTGCGAATATCGCACGATTTGCGAATATCGCACGATTTGCGGGCACCGCAAGAACTGCGGCCTGTGTCTGATCGAACCGATCTCATTTTATTCCTCCTGAATTGAATGCATACGGTACCGTCAGCGCCGGATTCGCTTCATTATTCCCTCCGGCAGCCAGCGCACCAGCGCCATGACCAGGCGCCAGTAGCCAGGCACGTAAACCTGGTTCCGGCTCCGGTCGACCGCTCTGACGATCACCGGCGCGATCCGCTCGGGCGTGCTGAGCAGAGCCGACGGAGGCAGATGTGCCGTCATCGCCGTGCGGATGGGTCCCGGTTTAATGACGGTTACCCGGACACCGCGGGGATGAAGCCAGCCGCGCAAGCCGTCCGTCAACGAGGTGACGGCCGCTTTCGCCGCGCCGTAAACCGCCAGACCGGCCCGGCCCCGGTCCCCCGCCACCGAGGAGATGACCGCCAGGCGGCGACAATCGCCCCGCTCCAGGAGCGGCAGCAGCCGGAGCAGCAATTCCGCCGTCGCGGTGTAATTGACCTGCGTGATACGCAGCGCCGCGGCGGGATCGTACAGCACTTCCCGGTTGCGTCCCAGCTCGCCGAAAGCCAGCAGGATCAGATCCGGTTTCTCGCTTTCCTGTTCCAGCAACCCGGCCGCCCGGGAAAGGGAGTCGGAATCGCAGGCGTCGAAACCGTCCAGGCGTACTTCCGCCCGCCAGCGGTCGCGCAGTTCCGTCGCCAACCGGTCCAGCTGCTCGAGATTGCGGGCGAACAGGTGCAACCGGTCGCCCCGGGCCGCCCAGAGGCGGATACAGGCGGCGGCGATACCTGAAGTGGCTCCGAACACGACGATCTTCATCAGTTGAGCTCCAGTCTGGCCGACAGGTTGGACTGCATTACGCCCCGCGGATCGCAGCGGCGCCTGATTTCCAGCCAGTCGGGCAGTTCGTGATACATTTCGCGCAGTTGTGATGCCGGTAGGCGCAGGTCCTTGGCCAGGTAGACCCTGCCTTCATAACGTATCACAATTTCGTCGAGTTCATGCAGCAGCTCGCAAAGCCCGGGCCGCAGTGGAAAATCGAGCGCCGCCGTGATACCCGCCAGCGGGAAGGAGAGCAGCCCGCCGCCCGCACCCAGCCGCTTCAGGACCGTCAGGTAGGCCCCGCCGTAACGTGATACTTTTTCCAGGACGCGGGCCACACCTTCCTCACTGTGGTGCCGGGGGAGTACGAACTGGTACTGCGTGAACCCGGCGCGCCCGTAGAGTCGGTTCCAGTTGCCGAGGGAATCGAGCGGGTAGAAAAACGGATAAAGCCCGATCAGCCGCTCCCGGTCCGGATGCGCCCGCCAGTATAAATGGTTGAAGGCGCGTACGCCCGCCGGGGGCAGAGTGCGCGAAGGCAACCGCACTGGCAGGTTCCAGGCGCGCGACACCCGCAGTCGCAGCGGCTCGCGTCGCAGCGGCTCCGGCAAATCCTGAACGGTCGCCTCATCGCCGAGAAAAACGATTCCCCGACCCAGACGACGGCCTCCGGCGGCGCCGTCGACCCAGGCGACGGTATACTCGTGCCGCGCGTCCTCGCGCGCCAGCAGCGCCAGCAGCGAGTCCAGGCCGTCGACCCGGCATTGCCGCTGGTGGATCCAGGCGGTCGTGATCGGTTTCAACTGGAGGATGGCGGTGAGTATTGTACCGGTCAGTCCCATCCCGCCCACAGTCGCCCGCCAGAGGTCCGGCTGCTGAGTGGTGCTGCAGACAACCGTCTCCCCCGACGGCAGCAGCAGGGTCAGCTCCCGCACCCAGGCGGAGAAGGCGCCGGCGCGATGGTGGTTCTTGCCGTGCACATCGGCGGCGATGGCGCCACCCACCTGTACCTGGCGGGTCCCCGGCGTGACCGGCAGCATCCAGCCCCTGGGAATGAAGCGCGCCTGGATGTCGCCCAGGGTCAGGCCGGCTTCACAGTGCAGGAGGCCGCGGTCGGCGTCGAAGTCCAGAATCCGGTTCAGGCCGGACATTTGTATCACATTTCCGTCGGTGCAGACGGCGGGATCGCCGTAACTGCGGCCCTCGCCGCGGGGGATGAGGTCACCGAACTGCAGCATTTCCCGTAGTTCCGCCGCCGACCGCGGTCGCCAGAGATTGCAGTCACAGTGGGGATAGCCGCCCCAGCCGCTCAGCTGTTTACGTTCGGGTTGACAGTGATCGGTGTCCATGTCTCACGCCGTGTCAGGTCACCGGCCAGTCGACCGGCTCCAGATCGAAGTCGTCGCCGGTCCGGACCACACGTGATACAACATGGAAGGGATCGTGCTCGTAGAAGAGCAGCGTCCGCCGTTCGTGTACTTCCGGCAGGAATTCCTCCTTCTCGCGCAGCGTCCTGATCGCCTCGAGGTCGTAACCCATGACGAAGGGCAACCGGATGTGCGAACTGGTTGGGATCAAGTCGGCGCAGTAGATCAGGTTGGTCCCCTCGTCGGCGACCTCCACCAGCTGCATGGCCGGGGTGTGCCCGTGGAAACAGCGGACCCGGATACCGGGAAACAGCTCCCGATCGCCGTCGATGATCCGGCCCAGACCGGCTGCCAGCACCGGCTCCCAGTTCGCGGGCAGGTAGCTGGCGCGGTCGCGCAGGCTGGGCTGGCGCGCCCAGTCCAGCTGCCGCTGCTGCAGCCAGTGTACCGCGTTGGGGAACACCGGACGGGCATTTCCTTCCGGATCGAGGCAGGTCAATCCGCCGCAATGATCAAAGTGCAGGTGGGTCAGGATGACATGCCGGATCTCCTCCGGCGGCACGCCCAGTGCGGTCAGGGCGCCGGTCAGGCCAGCCGCCGGCTGTTCCACCGCGAAGATGCGGCGGAACTTATCGGAGTCCTTGTCGCCGATACCGGCGTCGATCAGGATCGGTCCGTCCGGGCCGTCGATCAGGAGACAGCGCGTCGCCATCTCCATGCGGTTGCTGGCGTCGGGAGGATTGCGTTTTTCCCACAAGATCCGCGGTACGACGCCGAACATGGCGCCGCCGTCCAGACGGAACCGTCCCGCTTCCACGGCTTGCAGATGATAAGGTCCGATTTGCATAGGCTTCATTGCGTGTCGGTTGCGGCGCGGCTCAGCTCAACTGGCCTGCTCTTCCAGGAACCGTTCGGCGTCGATCGCGGCCTGACAACCGGAACCGGCGGCGGTGATCGCCTGCCGGTAGCGGGTATCGGCCACATCGCCGGCGGCGAATACGCCCGGTATCGCCAGACGTGAAGTGCCGGGGTCCGCTTTCACCAGGTAACCGTTCTCATCCAGCTCCAGCTGATCCACGAACAGCCGGGTGTTGGGAATGTGGCCGATGCCCATGAAGACACCGTCGCACTTGAATTCCTCCCGGCTCCGGTCCTGCGTGTTTTCAAAGACGACGCCGGTGACGCCGCCCGCGGTCTGATCGCCGAGGATCTCGACGACGATCGAATTCCATTTGATCTCGATCTTGGGATTTCCCTGGGCCAGCTTCTGCATGGTTTTGGAAGCGCGCAACTCATCCCGCCGGTGCACGATGGTGACCTTGCTGGCGAAACGGGTCAGAAAGACGGCCTCTTCCATCGCGGTGTCGCCGCCACCGACTACGATCACCTCCTTGTCGGTGAAGAAGAAGCCGTCGCAGGTGGCGCAGGCGGAGACGCCGTAGCCCATCAATTTCTTTTCCGACTCCAGGCCGAGCCAGCGGGCGGTGGCGCCGGTGGCGATGATCACCGTCTCCGCCGTATACTCCTCGCCGTCGATGGTGAGCGGGAAGGGGCGCCGGCTCAGATCGATCTTCTCCACTTCGCTATCCAGGAACTCGGTCCCGAACCGCTCCGCCTGCCTGTGCATATTCTCGATCAGGTCCGGACCGGTGATCCCCTCCGGGAAGGCGGGGAAATTCTCCACGTCGGTCGTGATGGTCAGCTGGCCGCCCGGCTGATATCCTTCCACCAGCAACGGCTTGAGGTTGGCGCGGGAACTGTAGATGGCGGCGGTCAGGCCGGCGGGACCGCCGCCGATGATGACTACTTTGCGGTTCTTGTCCATGCAGGGGTGCCCTTCAATTATCTGTTCCTACTGATTGTCTGCGAGTTATCAACTGCGACGTGATACAAAGCTGTCCGCCTGCGCTGCCGGAAGGACCGCGCTCATTTCAGGTACAGTGCTTTACGTATCACGTTGCTCTGGTTGGTCCGCGTCTGAAATCTGACAAAATAAATACCGCTGGCGAGGCCGGTGGCATCGAACCGGAGTTCCTGTTCCCCTTCCAGCAGTACATCCTCGAGCAGCAGGCGCACTTCCCGTCCCAGGAGGTCATACACCCGCGCGGTTACCCGGTCCGGCTCCTGCAGCCGGAAAGCGATGGTGGTCGCCGGATTGAACGGATTGGGAAAGGCGGGCGAAACCTCAAAACTCTTCACCCACTCCCCTTCCCAGCGGTAAAGCGTAAAGCCGCTGGTGTCCGTGACGCAGACCGAATCGATAGCCCAGCCGTAGCAGCCCTCGCCGGGATTGTTGGCGGCGTAGACGAAGCCGATCTGCAGGAGGGAACCTTCCGGGTTCGCCAGCTGAATCGCCTCCTGCCGCCAGGCGGTGGGGTAGACATAGATGCTGTCCCAATCGCTGGTGGCTTCCTGGGTGATCAATTGCGCGTCACCGAACTGCTCGCTGTCCTGGCGCCAGATGACGCGGGCGGAGCTGATGTCGGCCATGTCGTGGAGACGCAGCCAGGAGAGGAACGCGAGTTGCGCGTTTACGTCCAGGCTGAGGTAGGGGGTCAGCAGCGTATCCTGTATCACATCATTGTAATGCAGATCGCTGTTCTTGAAAGCATAGGCGGTACGGTAATCGGGAGTGAACCAGGTAGTAGCGGTCGCTCCGAACTCCCAACCCACCGTGTTAGTATCGGGATAACTGTTGACCCAGCAGAGCGGTTGGCCGCCCTCGAATTCCTCGTAGAGCAGCGAATCGCTGTAGATGTCGTAGCAGCTGGCGCCTTCGCCGATCACTTCCAGCAGCAGGTTACCCGTCTCCATCTCCCTGAACTCCCAGGCGGAGGTGCTGAACCGCCAGGAACTGCCGGCCAGCGCGACCGAATCGCAGCCGAAGCTGTTTTCGGGAGTGTCGGGTGGGTCCTCCTCCGGGTAGAGCAACACCGCCCAGAACGGCTCCCCGGCCAGGAACAGGGTGTCTGCCTCCCCGGTCGAGGCGAATTCGATTTTCACCCAGCGGGCCAGGCCGGTATCGGGCGGGGGACCGGGGTCGACCACGCTCATATAACTCCAGTTCAGATCCTGGGGATAGCTGCCACCCGCCATGGGCGCCGGCTGGCCGCCGGCATCGGGCGTGATACAAAATGTGAATGGTTGCTCACCCAGCAGGCGGACCCGCGCCGAGCGGGGCTGAAAAGCCAGCAGATCGCTGTTGTCGCAGGTCAGCCTGACCGCCAGCGCGCCGCCGGTGGAGTTGACCGGATCGGCGCCGGTGTAATAATCGGCAAAACGGGCGCCGGAGGTCACTTGTTCCGGATCGGGCCAGTCCGCGGGCAGGTTGAACAGGTCGGTTGTATCACGGCCGGTGTTACTGAAGGCGTCGACGGCGGTCAACGCCAGCTGGTAGTCGACCGTGGTCAACCAGTCGAAATCGCTCAACACCGCGGTCGACAGGGGCAGGAGGTTCGGATCGAGATCGTAAACGGCGGCCGGAGCGCCGTCCGCCAGTATCTCCAGCTCGACCGACGCGAGAGGGCTGTGATCGGTGATCCGGCTGCTGAAGGTCACCGGGTGCCCGTTGCCCTCCCAGACCAGAGGCAGGGGGGACAGCTGGAGGGTCGGCGCCAGCGGGTCGTCACCGTCGAAAGTGACTCCCACCCGGATGCAGAGATCACGGTCAAATAGTTGGATGGGCTGTTGGCTTAAGCTGTTTTGCATCCAACTGGTATCATTACCATTGCCATCGTTATCCGCCGTCATGTAGGGAGGACCGAAGTAATGTTCGTAAACCACCTCGATGCGGAAGGACTCACCGGCAGGTATCGCAGTTGGCTCCGGGAAAGGTATCACCTCATATCCTTCTTCGAGGTAACCGCAGAGCAGTGTGTCGACCTGCGCCTCGGTGTTTCCCAGATAGATCAGGTTGATGGTGACGCTCTCGCCGGATCCGCCGTAGGTTGCGATGCGGCAGTCATGCACCTCAAGATCGGCGGGGCTGGCGAAATATACCCACCAGCGTGATGCACCCAGGCTGTCCAGTGTCGGCCAGTACCAGCCGGGGGAATGATCCCAGGCCAGCACGAAGAGATTGCTGTCGCAGACCTGCGGGTGCAGTTTGACGGGCGGCAGCAACTCCGCCCGGGTGGCGGTAGCGACGGTCAGCAGCAGCGTCAGCACTAACAGGAACCGGGACAGCGGCAGCAGCCCCGTCCCGCCAAAGCGGGTTGCGTTTGACAACGATCTCGGTTCAGGTGTTATCATCGCTTTATCCGACTATGCAGTTTCAACGCCGTCGGTGTCGGCGGCGGCTTGGACGTCCGGTTTACGGTAAAGGCCCTCAGCCTGGATGTACTCCCAGACTGCGGCCGGCAGCAGTTCCGCCGCATCCCCGCCGGCGGCGATCAGCTCCCGCACCTGGGTGGAGGAAACTTCCACCCGGGGCGCCTGCAGGCGGTGACAGAACCGCGGCAGCGGCGCTGACTCGCCGTCGTCCGCGCGGGGCAGGAGCAGGAATTCCAGCTGCGCTTCCAGCTCCTCCCAGCGGTGCCAGTGCGCCAGCTGGTTCAGCAGATCGTCCCCGATCAGCATGCTGAACCGGGCGTCCGCTCCAAAGCGGTCTTGCAGGTGCCGCAGGGTGTTCCAGGTGAAGGAAGCCCCCTCCTGTTCCAGCTCCCAGTGGTCGATTTCAAAAGGCGTATCCTTGAGCGCCAACTCCAGCATCCGCAGTCGGTGCCGCGGTCCGGCCAGCGCCCGGCGCCCTTTCAGGGGGTTTAAAGCACTGGGGATGAACAGAAAATGATCGGGAAGCCAGGCGTCATAAACCTGCCGCGCCATGAACAGATGGCCCCGGTGCACCGGATCGAACGCACCCCCCAGGAAGAGAACGGTGGTCATTCCCCGGCCATGGTTTCCAGGCGTTGGCGGACATCCTCCACCTGCTCGCCGTATGGGTACTGGTTGAGGTAGTTCTCGTAGAGCGCCCGCGCATCCTGGTGGCGTTCCAGTTCCCGCAGGCACTCCGCCTTGAGGAAGACGGCGCTGGCCGCCACTTCATCGATATCGTAGTACTCGCGCAACACGTCGTCCAGGTAGATCAACGCCGCCTTGAAACGCCGCATCCGGAAGTACAGCCTGCCGTTGCGGAATTCCTTTTGCGCCAGTTTCAACCGGCTGCGATAGAGGTAGTCTTCAACTTCATCACTGTATTGCGATTCCGGAAATTCCTTCTGGAAGTCGGAGAAGGCTTCAATCGCGTAATAGGTATAGGACTGGTCGAGCGGATACTTGGGAGCCAGCAGGAAGTAACACTTACCCAGGTTGTACTGCGAGAGATCCCGCAGCGGGCTGTTGGGCAGGTGCTCGACGATGAATCCGTAGGAATCGGCGGCCAGGAGGTATTCGCGCAGGTGGAAACGGGACTCCGCGTAGTAGAACTTGATGGAATCCATCAGTTCCGAGCCGGAGAAGCTGAGTGCCAGGATGTCGAAACTCTCGGCGGCGTCCAGGTATTTGCCGCGTGCGTAGAGCGTCCGTGCCTCCTCGTAGCGTCCCCGCAGGGAATGGTCCGGCTCCGGCTTCAAACCGGCGCAGGCGGAGATCAACAGTGCCAGCAATATGGTCCCGGTGACTCTTCTCATCATGCTCCTCAGTTGCTGCCGGAGTCAGTCCCAGCGGGCTTCGGCTCGGCTTTTACATCGTGTCGACCTGCAAATTAGCAGCATCTCGGCAGCAATGCAAACAGCTTTTCCACAAGTACGTAAAGCGCGAGTGCGCTCAGATCATGAGCGGTACTTAAAGTGCCAGCTTCACACTCAGGTAATAGGTTCGCGAACGGTCCGGATGGAAGACCACGGCGTAGTCGACGGCGGTGGTGGGATGCGGCAGCAGGCGGCCGTACCAGCGCAGAGCCTGCAGATCGAACAACCCGATCCCCAGGGTGCGGGTGATGGGGCCGGGATTGCCGTTGAAAAAGGATTCGCACCAGTACAGACCGCAGCGCAGCTGCAGATGGCGCCAGCTGTTCAGCTCCCAGCCGACATGCATCTCCTGCGACACCTCACCTACATCCTCGTTGGTCACGTTACGGAAGTCGAGCGCCATACGCAGGCGATGGTAACCGGGGAACCACCGCAGTTTCCAGCGGTAGCGCAGACCGGCGTTCAGGGAGTTGTCCGGCAGACGGTCGCCGGCCAGACGGATCTCCTTTACGCCGCCGGGCAGGTCGATGGCGGTCAATCCCACCTGCATCCGCCAGGTGGGACGCAGAATGATGCCGTAAATCAGACCGGTATCGCGCTCACCGCTTAGTCCGTTCCAGATGATGGGAAGCGAGATACCGAGGCTGACCTTTTCATCCATGCGGTAGGCGGCGGCCAGGTAGCTGACCGTCTCCTGCGAACCGATGGTCGTTCGCCACGGCTCGTCCCGAACGCCGTCCGCGCGGCCGGTCAGCTCGACGGCCGGCATCAGCGTCAGCGCCAGGTGTTTGAACTGCAGGTACAGTGTGGAGACATAGAGCGACCAGGGAAACGCCCGCGACCAGAGGTTCCGTTCCGCGTTCGCTTCCTCCAGCACAAACAGGGGCGGCAGGGGATTGAGCAGCAGGGTCAACAGCGGCGCGGCGGGATCGCCGGAGGGGGCGCCGGCAGCGGGGTTGTAGCAGGCGGCTGCGCTCCAATCGGTTTCAGCGGTGAAACATCCCCCCATGCCCATCACCCGGGGGGCACAACTGTTGAGCAGCAGAAACCGATCCGCGCCGGCACCGTCCGCTACCGCCAGACTCAAAAAGAGTAGAGCCGCAATCAGCGGCCGGCCAGGACTATGGGAGCACATTTCTCGACTTCTTGCTGACCTTGCTGCGCCAGGAGACAGATCCGTAGAACATCAGCAGATAGAGGGCCGCACTCAGGAGCGTCAGGCGCAGAATGTTGTTGCCCCAGGTAGTATAGAAAGTACTGCCGGTGTAAAGGGGGAGATCGCAGACCAGAACCTCCTGCTGGTTTTCCGGCAGTTCGGCGATCGGAGCACCATAGCTGTCGACGATGGCCGAGATCCCGTTGTTGGCGGCCCGCACCAGCGGCACGCCGTTCTCGAAGACGCGGATACGGCTTTGCGCATAGTGTTGAGCCGGTTCGAGCGTGTTGAGGTACCAGCCGTCGTTGGTGACATTAATCAGCAGGTCGGCTCCCTGCCGGGCGCGGCTGGACTGGAGATGGGGAAAGATGCTCTCAAAACAGATGGAAGGGGCGACGGCGACGGCGCTGTCGATCAGGGTCAATACCTGCTCCCCCTTGCCGGGCGCGAATTCCGCCTGGCCCAGGTTGATGGAGCCGAGTGAAGGCAGCCAGCGCTGGAAGGGAAAACGCTCCCCGAACGGCACCAGTTGCTGTTTGTCGTAACGGAGGTTGTGGGAGACCGCGTCGAAGAAGAAGACGCTGTTGAAGATCAGCTTCTGGTCTTTCAGAAACTGTGAGGCCAGGGCGCCGATCGCGAGGGTCACGTCGTCATCGGTCACCGCCTGCTGCAGTTCCTGCCGCCAGCGGGCACTGCGGTTCAGGTACAGCGGGGCGGCGGTTTCCGGAAAGACGATCAGCTGCGCGCCCTGCTCCACCGCCTCATTGTAAAGCGTCAGGTTCAGGGACATGACGCTGTCGGAAGGCGCGCTCCACTTGACATGCGGGTCGAGGTTGGGTTGGATGACTCCCACCCGCAGTGTGTCGCCGCTGCTTTCCAGCAGTTGCCGGTTGAGCTGGCTGCCGGTAAAGGGCAGCAGCAGCAGTAGTATTCCCGTCACAACCGCTCCGGTAAGCCAGCGGCGCTTGAACAGCATGTACAGGATGAAATTCAATCCACCGAGCCAGAGGGTGGCGCCGAAGACGCCGAAAGTGGAAAAGATACCGACCGCGCCGGGAGTCGAGAGCTGGGTGGCGCCCACGGCCACCCAGGGAAAGCCGAGATCCCAGAAGGAGGTGATGAACTCCACCAGTGCCATCATCAGCGGTACCTGCAGAAAAGCGGGACGCCCGACATGACGGTACTGGTAGGCCACGCTCTGGAAGATCAGTCCCCACCAGATGGAGAGGTAAAGCACCGCCAGCAGAGCGGTGGCGGCCGCCGCCCAGAAGGAGAGAGCGCTGTTGAAGGCAATCCAGTGCAGGGTCAGTGCGTGATATACCAGCCCGCTGACGAAACCGTACCGAAACCGGCTCTTGCCCTTCTCAATGGCGACAAACCAGGGGATAAACATCACCCAGGCGAGGAAGAAAAACGGCAGGGGCGGAAAGCTAAGCGCACCCAGCAGGCCGCTGAAAACCATGATGATCATA
>CAZFEC010000002.1:0-3779 GCA_964517435.1 uncultured Bacteroidia bacterium
AAGGAGCAAGAAGTACCACAATTATCGGTTGTGTTTTTGTTTCCAACTATGCTAGAAGAAGTGCCTTCATCTCCAACACGTATGGCAGCTTTCGGATCGATTCAACCACCTTCTATAACAACATAGGAAACCCACACACATACGGTGGGGCTATGTGTATTAACACAAGCACTACACCGTTTGTTGAGATTACAAATTGTCTGTTTCGACATAATGAACTAAAGAGACAACGCAGTCTTCTAGCTGTTTCACAAGCCGAAACACTTATCATTAGCGATTGCAGCTTTGACTCTACTACGATTGAAGAAGCTTATGATAGATGGCTGGTTGATCTTAATGGCGCTAATCACAATCTCTTCCTGCACAATATCCGTGTCTCAGAGAACTATTCAATCGAAGGGGAAGATTTCGGTATAGGAGTGAACGCAGAGGCACTCGAAACGCTAACCGCTGACAGCATTTTCGTCGTAAATAACTACGAAGAGTTTACTTACGAGAATGTGGGAGATCCAGGTTGCATATTTCTGGTTGACTATGGTGGTTCTGGATGGTTGAGTGACATCTATGTTATGAATAACGAGGCTCGTCGTACTGATATCTTCGAGGAACCTGATCACTACTCAAGTGCCGCATATAGGCTTCGATTAGGTGGAAATATCCACTTAGATCAGGCAGAAATATCAAACAATCTTAGTGATTACGCGCAAGTTGGACGGGGCCTCTACTTGTATCTCAACACTGCTTATACCCAGGAGATCATCCTAAGGAACATATTAATTCACGATAATAGCTGGGATTATTTATACCCGGATGCCACATGGACAGCTCGAGGTGGGGGAATATTCGCATGGTGTATCGACAAGCTCGAATTGGAAAATGTTAGAATTTACAATCAGGAAATCTCACTGCTTGGTGCAGCGATGTATGCTTGGGGTTGTGATACCCTTGTTATTCGTAATTCCCATTTCAGCGATTGCGGAAATCAGCCAATTGACTTCTCGGCTGACTACTTCTTAATGGAAAATACGGTGATCCACAATTGCTGGAACGATTGGGGAGAGCTCTGGGGACACCTTGTTGCAGGAGCGATCGGTAGCCATGCCGGCATTGCAAATTGTGCAATTGTTGATTCTTACGGAGACTATGGCAAAGCTATCTATATAGGAGCACATAACAATCCGAATTTGAAGACTGTTTTAATTGAGAACTGTATTATTAATAATACTTGTCCTTATAGTGAAGAGTTGGGCTATTCCTTAGACGCTAACATCGACTTCACTGTTCGCTATTCCAACATCGACGGTGGCTGGGAAGGTGAAGGCAACATTGATGTTGATCCGCTCTTCACCGATCCCGAGAACGACGACTACACATTCCTGCCGAACTCACCATGTATAGACGCCGGCAATCCGGATCCCATGTATAACGATCCTGAAGATCCAAACGATCCCGGTTTCCCGCTCTGGCCATCCCAGGGTACTCTGCACAATGACATGGGCTGCTATGGTGGGCCGGGGGCAACTGATCTATGGGAGTATCAGGAGGATGTGCCGTATGGACCTCAGCCTCCTGTCCAACCCTCAACGATTGAACTGCGCCAGAATTATCCGAATCCCTTCAACCCAGCCACCACCATCGAATTCCTGCTACCCTATCCTCAGGAGGTCCACCTCACCGTCTACAACCTGCTCGGCCAACAGGTCGCAACACTAGCAGATGGACCACACATTGCTGGCATTCATCAGGTCTCATTTGACGGAAGTGGACACGCCAGCGGGGTGTATATCTATCAGCTGGTGGCTAGTGATCAGGTAGAAACCAAGAAGATGGTACTAGTGAAGTAGAAGGCTTCTGAAACCGCATTAGAATAGAACAGTATCACATAGTGAAACTGTAAAGCGTTTCGCCAACGGCGAATAAGCCGTTTCAGAAGCTGTGTTCAAATTCCCAACGTCATTCATTCTCCCTACTAAGTCATCCCCGCGCAGGCGGGGATCCAGAGAGTAACCTTCTGAAACGCGCAGCGGTACACTTCTCTGATGAGTATGTACCCTTTCTATCGCAATGAAGTGTTGGGAATCAGCGAATTCGCACCATCCTCTTGACATTCCGCCTCTAGATCCCCGCCTACGCGGGGATGACTAATTGGATATTCGACCATTGCCGGAATCTGCTTCGCAATTGCGTTGCGCTCTGACTCGCGTTTATGTAGCTTACAAGCTTGAAATACCGGAATGTTGACTTTGCAACATTCCGAATCCCATTACTGAAGCGCTGCCTGAACAGCCAAGCGGCGATTCTGAACGACAGCCTAGGCAGCGAAATGGAGCAGACAGTCTACCACTGCTGCTCAAATGGGACCATCACTAACCCAGGGTCCGACCCGGCCGCCGCGAAACAGAAGAGCAGGGCGACGGCAACGGACCAGGAGCATGCATGATACCGGTTAAATTCATACGCGAGAACCCGGACCTCGTCCGCGCTGCTGTCCGCGACAAGCGGGAGCAGCGGGGCGACGTCGACCGCATCCTGGAACTGGACGAGCAGCTGCGCCGCCTGACCACCGAAGCGGACGAACTCAAGAACCAGCGCAACGTCAACTCCAAGGAGATCGGCCGCCTGCAGAAAGCAGGGGAGGACGCCTCCGGGGCAATCGCCGCTATGCAGGAGGTTTCCACGCGCGTCAAGGAGCTGGACGGCGAACTTCGCGAAATCAACACCGCCCTGCAGGAAGAGCTGCTGCACATCCCGAACCTGCCGCACCCGGACGCGCCGGTGGGCGCCAGTGAAGAGGGCAACCGCGAGGTTTCGGT
Organism: uncultured Bacteroidia bacterium; assembly: GCA_964517435.1. GTDB lineage: Bacteria > CAIWAD01 > CAIWAD01 > BS150m-G50 > BS150m-G50 > BS150m-G50. The sequence continues at coordinate 2,814 of CAZFEC010000002.1, forward strand.
GCACGGCGTCCCGCGTGAGTTCGACTTCGAACCGAAGGACCATCTGCAGCTGTCCGAAAAACACGGACTGCTGGACATGCTGCGCGGCGCCAAGATCACCGGCTCCGGCTTTCCGCTCTACCGCGGCGACGGAGCGCGGCTGGAACGGGCGTTGATCAACTTCATGCTCGACCTGCACTTGCGCGAGCACGGCTTCACCGAGATCTTCACTCCCTTTGTCGCCAACGCGGACGCGATGCGTGGCACCGGCCAGATTCCCAAGCTGGTCGACGATATGTATCACATCGAGCAGGACGATCTTTACCTGATCCCCACCGCCGAGGTGACCATCACCAACATCTTCCAGGGGGAGATCCTGGCGGAGGCGGACCTGCCGCAGTCGCTGGTCGGCTACTCCGCCTGCTTCCGCCGCGAGGCCGGTTCCTACGGCAAGGACACCCGCGGTCTCCTGCGGGTGCACCAGTTCAACAAGGTGGAGATGGTCAAGCTGGTTGTGCCGGAGGATTCCGCCACGGCATTGGAACAGCTGCGCGAATATGCCGAAAGAGTACTACAGGAGCTGGGCATCCATTACCGGGTGCAGGAGCTTTGTACGGCCGATCTCAGCTTCGCCGCGCACCGCTGTTACGACCTGGAAGCCTGGGCGCCGGGTGAGGGCAAGTTCCTCGAAGTCTCCAGCTGCAGCAGCTTCCTCGACTTCCAGGCGCGGCGGGCCAATATCCGCTACCGCGACAACGCCAGCGGCAAGGTGCGCTTCGTGCACACCCTGAACGGATCCGGTCTCGCTACCAGCCGCCTGCTGGTCGCGGTGCTGGAAACCTGGCAGAACGCGGACGGCACCATCACGGTACCGCCGGCGCTGCGACCTTGGCTCGACGGCCGAGATGTGCTCGGCTAAGGGCCGAGAAATACTCGGCTAAGGGCCGAGAAATACTCGGCTAAGGGCCGTAATACGATCGGCTGATT
>CAZFEC010000002.1:3879-56037 GCA_964517435.1 uncultured Bacteroidia bacterium
CTCGGCTAAGGGCCGAGAAATACTCGGCTAAGGGCCGTAATACGATCGGCTGATTGCGATCGTTCGATCGAGATCGAATAATCGCGGCCATTACTGGAGAGGAGCAATCATGACGCCTGCCGACTACCGCCGGCAACTGCAAAGCCTGCAGCGGCGTCTGCAGACGGCCGCCCTGGCCGGCTCGCCGCCACCCGCGGTGTTCACCCCCGACTACGGTCTGATCTGGCTGGAGCTGCCCGCCGGCAACGACAGTCGCTGGGCGGAACTGCGCGACTGGCAGCAACACCTGCCGCAGGAGTGCTGGCTGCTGGCGATCGCTCCCTTCTACCTCCCGCTGACCGGCGACGATTGGGCCGGATTTCCCCGACAAGAACGGTTTGACGAGCGGGCGGCTGAACGGGACGTGGTATTGTTGCCGGGACCGACCGGCGATCCGCTGCTGCTCTGCCGCGATCCGGAAGCGGCACTCACCCGACTGGAAGCAGCCGAGCAGGAAGCACGCGATCAGGTTCTCAGGAGGATGACGGCGATCACCGCTGATCTGCCGCGGCTGACGGAGATTCCAATACACGATTGCTGGCACTGCGCCGACGGTCAACCCCACAACTGCGTCGGCACGGACTGCGTCAATTTCACCAACAAGCAGCGGAGCAGCGACTGATGAAGACGCTCATAATCGGCGCCGGCGATGTGGGAGTGTTCCTGACCGGTACTCTGGTCAAAGAGGAACACAGCATCACCATCGTCGACGTCTCCGAGGATAAACTCTCGGACCTGAGCCAGTCGTTCGACCTGATGACCCTGCGCGGTAACGGCTCCAGTCCCCGCCTGCTGCGCCGGGCCGGCATCGAAGATGTCGACCTGGTGGTGGCGGTCACCAACTGCGATGAAACCAACATCCTGGCGGCGCTGCTGGCACGCGAGTACGGCGTACCACGCGTCATCGCCCGCGTCGACAGCGCCGAGTACATGCAGGAGAACTGGCATTTCGATTCCACCCGCACCGGTGTGATACATTGCGTACATCCGGTCTCGATCATCACGCGGGAGATCACCGCGCTGCTGCGCCACTCGGCGGTGCTCAATTTCTACGACTTCGCCGACGGCAAGATCCAGGTGATGGAGCTCAGTATTCGCGAGAAGTGCGACATCACCGGCATCACCATGCAGAACCTCGCCTACCGCAAGAAGGACTTCCAGTTCCGTATCATGCTGGTGATCCGCGAGGGTCGCGCCTTCGTGCCGCGGGCCGACGACCAGGTGCTGGTGGGCGACAAGATCTACATCGTCTTTCCCACCAACGAACTGCCGCAGGTTATCAGCATGTCGGGGCAGCTCGATTCGATGGCTAAGCGGGTGATGATCTACGGCGGCAGCAACATCGCCAACGAGCTGGCGATACAGCTGGAGAAGTACCGCGGGATGCGGGTCAAGCTGATCGAGAGCGGCGCTTCGGAAACCACCGTGGCGGCCAGCGGTCTCACCGACACCCTCGTCCTCTCCGGTGACGCGACCGACATCGATCTGCTCGCCCGGGAGGGTATCATGGAGATGGATGTCTTCATCGCCCTGGCTGACGACGAGGAGAAGAACCTGATCGCCAGTCTGATGGCGCAGCATCTGAAGGTCAAACGCACCATCACCCTGCTGGGAAAAGCCGACTACCTGCCGATCGCCTCCACCATCGGTCTGGATGTCACCATCCACAAACAGGTCTCCACCGCCAGCGCCATCCTCCAGTACATCCGCCAGGGGCGGATCCTGAAACTCAGCGCCCTCAAGGATGTCGACTCCCAGATCATCGAATACCAGGTAGCGGATAATTCCCCCGTAGTCGGCAAGCGGGTCAAGGATCTTACCCTGCCGGAGAGCAGCCTGATCTGCGGCGTCTACTCCCCGGGCAAATACGCGGAAGTTCCCTGGGGCGAAACGCTGATCCGCGCCGACGATCGCGTGACGGTCTTCGCCATGAAGGAATCGCTGCGTAAAATCGAGAAGATGTTCGGCACGCTATGAACCTGCGGCTGGTGATCCACATCCTCAGTTACTTTGTGCTGGTGCTCGGCGGTACGATGCTGCTGCCGCTGGGCGTGGCCGCCTGGTACAATGAACCGGATCTCAGTACCTTCGCCTTCACCGGCGGCGCCCTGGTCGTGGGCGGCTTTCTGCTCAGCCGGCTGTTCCCCGCCCGCGGTGAACCGGTCCTCAAGGACGGTTTTCTGATCGTGACCTTCTCCTGGATCATCTTCGCGCTCGGAGGCGCGTTGCCGTTCTACTTCAGTGGCGCCATCCCCTCCGCGGTCGACGCGTTCTTCGAATCGATGTCCGGCTTTACCACCACCGGCGCTTCCATCCTGACCGACATCGAGAGCCTTTCCCACAGCATGCTGATCTGGCGCAGCTTCATCCAGTGGCTGGGCGGCATGGGCATCGTCGTCTTCTCCATCGCCATCCTGCCGCTGCTCGGTATCGGCGGTATGCAGCTGTTCAAGGCGGAGGTGCCGGGGCCGACCACCGCCAAGCTGACCCCCCGCATCAAGCAGACCGCCCTGATCCTCTGGGGTGTGTACAGCCTGTTTACGCTGCTGGAAGTGGTGCTGTTGCGCCTGGGCGACCTGAGCTGGTTCGACGCCGTCAACCACGCCTTCACCACGATGGCGACCGGCGGTTTCTCTACCCGCAACCAGTCGATCGCCGCCTTCGACAGCACCTACGTCAACCTGGTCATCGTCGCCTTCATGCTGCTGGCCGGCATCAACTTCAACCTGCATATCCGCTGGCTGACCGGCCGCTGGGGCTGGATGATCCGGGAATCGGAATTTCGCTTCTTCATCCTCACCGTCGTGATCTTCACGCTGGTGACGGCGGTCATCCTGGTGCTGAGCCGCGGCTACGATCCCGGCAACGCCCTCGAACACAGCCTCTTCACCACCGTCTCTCTGCTGACCACCACCGGCTACGGAACGGAGAACTTCGATCTCTGGCCGCACCTGATCCGCTTCATGCTGATCGGACTCATGTTCATCGGCGGCATGGCGGGATCCACCGGTGGCGGCATCAAGGTGGTCCGCATCCAGGTGATGCTGAAGAAGGCGCGACTGGAGCTGCGGCGGATGGTGCATCCGGAAGCGGTGCTGCCGGTAAAGCTGGGCCGCCGTATTGTCAGCAGCGATATCGTTGCCAATATCACCGGCTTTATTATACTGTTCATTATGATCCAGACGCTGGCCACACTGATCGTCGCCGCCTTCGGCTACGACATGGTCACCTCCTTTTCGGCCGTCACCGCCTCGCTGAGCAACATCGGCCCCGGACTGGCGGGAGTCGGTCCGACCGGTAACTACGCTTTCCTGCATCCGGTCGTGAAGTTGCTGCTCAGCTTCTGCATGCTGCTGGGCCGTCTGGAGCTGTTTACGGTACTGGTGTTGATGACGCGCGGTTTCTGGCGCGTGTAATAGTGTAAAGAGACTCTAACAGGGAGCATCGCGTTGCCGCGGAGCAGACTGAAACGGCTTTTCCAGTTTCGCATCGGCTACCGTCTGTTGATCCTGACACTGGGCCTGGCGCTGGCAACCTGGTTCGTGATCGCTTCCGGCGACCAGTACGAATTCGACGAAGAGATCCCGGTGCGCATGCGCGGCCTGCAGGAGCAGGGGAAGATGCTGGTCACCCGGGAATTGCCCCCGGTCACCACCCGCATCCGTGGACGCGGCTGGTCGCTCTGGCAGGAGTTTCTCTTCCACCGCGCCTGGTACGATCTGCAGCTCTCGCCCACCGGTCCCCGCGATCTGAACGTGGAACTGACGCCGGAGCGGGTGATGCTGCCGGCGGCGGTCAACCTGTCGCCGGTCGCCATCCTGGAACCGCGCCGCCTGCAGCTGCTGGTCGACGACATCGGCACCGACACGCTGGAAGTCGCACCTCAGCTGGAACTCAACCTCATGGCCGGTTACCGCCTGGTGGATGCGCCGCGGGTCACGCCGGCCCGGGTGGGCTTGACCGCGCCCGTGACCATCCTGGACACCCTTGACCGCATCCAGACCGAATCCCTGCGCCTGGACGATCTGGACAGTCCCCGCGAGATCATGGCCGATCTGGTGATACCCTTCAATCATCTCGAACTGGAACAGCGGCAGGTCGCCATCCAGCTCGAGGTCGAGCCGGTGCTGGAACTCCGCTTCAGGACCCTGCCGGTGCAGGTGGCCAACCTGCCGCAATCGGTCCGGGTGTTGCCGGATCCCCCCTTCATCGACGCGCTGATGGCGGGCGCCACCAGCCGGATTCTCGAACTGACCGAAGATCAACTCACTGTAACGGTCGACTTCGAAGACTGGCGTCCGGAAGCACCCTATCTGCGCCCGCAGGTCACCCATCCCCCGGAAGTGGAGTTGATCACCACCACTCCGCACACGGTCAAGCTCCGCATGATCGTGCAATGATCATTCTCGGCATTGAATCCTCCTGTGATGAAACCGCCGCTGCGCTGCTCGCCGACGATCGCGTACTCGCCGCGCAGGTCCGCACTCAGACCATCCACTCCGATTTCGGCGGGGTGGTGCCGGAGATCGCCTCCCGCGAGCACATCCGCGTCATCGACCGCGTCGTGCGGGAGACGCTTGCCCGGAGCGGCAAGGGATTGGCGGAGGTGGAGCTGGTCGCTGCCACGCGCGGTCCCGGACTGCTGGGCGCCCTCCTGGTCGGTTACCATTTCGCCAGGGGACTGGCTCTGCGTCGGGGGCTGCCCTTCGTCGCCGTCAATCATATGGAAGGCCACATCTATGCCAGTTATCTGGACGGCTGCCATCCCCGCTATCCGGCGCTGATCCTGATCGTGTCGGGCGGGCACACCCAGCTGGTGCTGTTCGAGGAGCAGCATCGCTACCGTCTGCTCGGCGAAACCCGGGACGATGCCGCCGGCGAAGCTTTCGATAAGGGAGCCAAAATCCTGGGGCTCGGTTACCCCGGCGGCCCGGTCATCGCCGCCCGGGCGGAGCAGGGCGATCCGGCCGCTGTCGACTTCCCCCGCGGCATGCTGCGTTCCGGCAACTACGAGTTCAGTTTCTCCGGCCTGAAGACCGCCCTGCTGCATCATGTGCGCTCGTTGACGCCGGAACAACTGGACGCAGGTCTGCCGGATATCGCCGCCAGCTACCAGGAAGCGATCGTCGATGTGCTGGTACGGAAAACCACGCGGGCTCTGCGGGAATATCCGGTGCGCCAGCTGCTATTGGCCGGCGGGGTGGCCGCCAACCGGCGCCTGCGGGAGTGCATCGCTCCCGCCGCTGAGTGGGTGGAAGAGCTGATTCTGCCGGAGCCCGCCTATTGTACCGACAACGCCGTCATGATCGCCCGCGCGGGATTGGCGCGCTACCAGACCGATGGCTCCTCCGGGCCCGGCCTGGACGCCAGTCCCTGCCTGCCGCTGGAAATGTTCGAGCGTGAACCGGGAACTGTGCCATGAGCGAACTCTCCCTGATCTGGTCGGGGGCGGCCCGTTGGTTCTGGCTGGCACTGCCGCTGTTGCTGCTGGTGGCCTGGTGGAGCTACCGCCGCACGGTACCCGCCCTCTCCGGGCCACTGCGGTGGCTGCTCACCCTGCTGCGGTTTCTCGCACTGACGCTGATCCTCTTCCTGCTCTGGAACCCGGTGCTGCAGATCGCGCATCGCTTCCAGCGACCGCCGGAGACGGCGATCGTGATCGACGCCTCCCTCTCGATGGCTTTCCCCGCCGCCAAAACCGACTCGACGCGACTCTGGCTGGAGCGGCTGACGGAGCCGTTGCGGGGGACTTACCTCACCTACTTCGCCGCCGGCGACACCCTGGTGTCGCTGGGGGAATCACCACCGGAGACGCTCAGCTGCCGGCAGCCCGCGACCGACCTGGCGCAGGCGTTGCGACAGGTGCAGGCGTTCTACGGTGAACGCAACCTCCAGGTGGTGGTACTGCTGTCCGACGGCGCCGTCAACCGGGGCGTAGAACCGGCGCGGGTGCTGCTGCCGGGAGTGGCGGTCTACACCGTCGGTATCGGTGACACCCTGGCACCCGCCGACGCCCTGTTGACCCGACTCGAAGTCGATCCGGTGCTGACACTGGGTGACACCGCCCGGGTACAGGTGACCGTCGCCGCGCGGAACCTCACCGGCGAACCAGGGGAGGTGCGACTCACGCTGGGCGGGGAGACTATCGCCCGGCGCCGGCTGCTGCTGCCGGCCGCCGAGTTTCCCCTGCATCTCGAGTTCCCTCTGGCGCCGCAGCGGCCGGGGCGCCTGAAACTGCGCGCCGCCCTGGTCACCGATCGAGAGGAGGAGACCAACCTCAACAACAGCCTGGCGGAGTTTATCGAGATCCGTGAGAACCGCCGCCGGGTGCGGCTGATCGCCGGCGCTCCCTCCTTCGATCTGGAGATGATCTCTCTCGTCCTGAACCGGAGCCGTGAGATCGAGCTGGAGACCTGGCTCCTGAACCCCGGTTTCCGTATCCCTGCTGCACCGCCGGCGGATCTGTATATCCTGATCGATCTGCCGCTGCCGGGCGGCGACGCGACGCTCTACGCGGACCTCGCGGAACAGTGGGCCGGCCAATCCTGCTTCTGGATCCCGGGTCCGGCGGTTGACCGCGGGCGTCTGGCGGAACTCGCCGGCTGGCCGCAGCTTGATGCCCGCGAAGACGTGGTCACGGTTCCGGCCCAACCCGCCCGGGTCCATCCGGTCCTGGGCGATGAACCGGCCCTGGCGGTCCTGCAGCTGCGCTGGCGGAATCTGCCGCCGGTACTGGCGCTGTATCCGCCGCTGGAGCCGCTCCCCGCGAGTCAATCCCTGCTCACCGACCTTACCGATCCGGCCCGGGCGCTGCTGGTGGTGCAATCACCGCCGGGAGCACCCCGCCGCGGCTGGCTCCTGGTGCGCGACACCTGGAAGTGGCATCTGCAGATGCAGGGCCTGGAACCGGGAAACAGCCTTTATGCCGATCTCTGGCTGGAACTGGTGCGCTGGCTGACGGTGCCCCGGGCCGATCAGCCGCTGCAGGTTGCACCGGCTCAGGCGATCTTCCAGGAGAACCAGCCGGTCCGTTTTGACGCGCAGGTCTTCAACTCCAGCCGCCAGCCCGCCGCCGGCGCGGATCTGATCCTGCATATCGCCTCCGATTCCCTGCAGGAGAACTACCGGCTGGTCGACCACGGCGGCGGCCGCTACGGCGCGGACCTGGGTATGCTGCCGGCAGGCGATTACCATTACCGGGCCGGCGGACGGCGCGGTGATTACACCCTGCCGGAGGTCACCGGCGGCTTTGCGGTGGAGCCGTTCAGCGTGGAGTACCGCAATCCTGCCCTGGTACCGGGACCGCTGCGACGGCTGGCCGTGGTCAGCGGCGGTGCGTATCTGAATGAAGCCGCGACCGGCTGGTCCGATCAACTGCTGTTTTACAGCCAGGTCAGCGAGACCTCGGAACAGCACCTCCTGCGGAACAAATGGCTGCTGCTGGGCGTCATACTGGTGCTGCTCAGCCTGGAGTGGTTCCTGCGCAAGTACTTCCACCTGTTGTAATCGCAGCCGGCTCTCACAACCATCCCCCCCTCTCCCGCCCGGAAAGGAATCGGTGCCTCATATCAGAACCGCGCTACCGGGGCTGTTCACGGCGTCGCTCCTGCTCTCCGGTCAATCCGCATCGGCCGGCGTGTCGTTGTCCGAAGTGATGGGCGATCCCACCTGCAGCGAATACTACACCGAATTCATCGAGCTGTTTTGCACCGGTCCGGACAGCGTCGATCTCGCTGGTTGGAGCATTGCCCTCGAGGGGGACGACGATGCCCTGCAGTTTGAGCATGGCGGCAGCCGCCTGGGACCGGGCCGGCGGGCTCTTATCCTGGACGCCGGTTATGCCGGGAATTCCGATTGCTATGAAGAACTGATCCCGGACAGCGTACTGCGATTGACCATCGCGGACGCCGCCTTCGGGCAGAATGGTATTCCCAACAGCCGGACTGTCCGGCTGCAGCTGCTCGACGGGGCGGGGAACAGCATAGACGAGATACTCTATCCCGGGCCGGGACCGCCCGGTCATTCCTGGGAACGGATGACTTTCACGCCGGTGGATACGCTCGCCGGTGACTGGTCCCTGCCGGAACACGGCACCCCCGGTTGTCGCAACAGCGTCGAGCCGGACTCGTTCCAGCTGGGCTGGCAGCTGCGCTCCGCCATCCCACGGCTGCGGCTGTTCAACAACGGTCTCCTGCCGCTGGAACAGTTGACGGCTGACCTCAGTGCGTTTTATGCGCAGACGGAGGCCGCGCGCGTCACGTTTGAACTGGACCGGCTGTGTCCCGGCGATACCGTAGCCCTGGAACCCGGACTGGAGCTGCAGGCGGGTTGGGTCAACCTGTGCCTAGCGCTGCACAGCGGCGCCTGGCGGGATACTTTGACGGCGGACTGGTACTGGTCCGGCATCAGCCGGCTGCGGTTCAATGAGATCATGCCGGATCCGGGGCAGCGGGGGCCGGAGTGGCTCGAATTGATCAACGCTCACTCCGGATTGCCGCTGAACCTGCGGGGCTACCTGCTCGCCGACAACTGCGGGGAGGAACAACGTCCGGTAGTCACATGCGACTGGATTCTGCAGCCGGACGAATTGATCGTACTCACCGGTGACGGGGATGCCTTCGCGGCAGAGTGGGGCGATCTGCCCTGTCTGGAGCCGGGCGGCATGCCGCTGCTCGCCAACACGGCCGATTGCCTCGATCTGTTCGCACCGGACAGCACTCTACTCGAAACGTTAGGCTGGGATGCTGAATGGCGGATTGAATCCGGCTATTCGATGGAACGTTACAACCCGTCGCTGGCGAACGATGTCGACGGCTGGAGCCGCTCGCTGGCGGCGGCGGGCGCCACTCCCGCGGCACCGAATTCGATCCGGATCGACTCCCTGCCGGCAGCACCCGCCCACCGGTTGAGCAGCGATCTGCTGACGCCGGATGGCGACGGCAGGGATGAAGTGCTGGTGATAACTCTGGCGGAAGCGGGCTACCATGTCCAACTGCGCGTGCGGGTCTTTACCCTGAGCGGCGTCTGTGTGCGCGAACTGGAGAGCGGCGACTACGGCGCTGCCTTCACCCGGGTCCTATGGGACGGCCGGGACGATGCCGGCAGGCTGTTGTCGCCGGGTGCCTATGTGTTGCTGACGGAGACCGCCGTGGCGGGGGGGAGCACCTCGCACCGCGAGCGGCATGCGGTGGCGTTGTATTACTGAACCTAAAACATACCAGCTCTGCGACACACGATTCCGATCCCGATACCGAATTCCGAACCAACTTTCTGCGGTATCGATCATCACCAGCGATTGAACTCACATGTCTCAAAAGCTCTACCCAATTCCCCTGGTGCTGTGTAGATTACGGCAAACAGGGAGGCTGTCATGCTCGGAAAGCTGCTGATCGACGGGAAATGGCTGGCGGGAGAACGGGAGACGGTCATCCGTTCCCCCTGGAACGGCGCTGAAATCGGACGCATGGCGCGGGGCGGACCGGCAGAAGTGGAAGCGGCCATCACCGCCGCCGACCGTACCGCCAGAGCCTGTGCCGAACTACCGGTTCACGAACGGGCGGCGATCCTGGGCCGGGTGCAGCAGGGCATCGCCGAACAGGCGGAGGAGTTCGCCCGCCGCCTGGCCCTGGAAGCCGGCAAACCGTTGCGCACCGCCCGGGCGGAGGTGCAGCGCGCCCAGCACACTTTCGAACTGGCGGTCGAGGAGTGCAAACGCTTGTACGGCGAAGTGCTGCCGCTCGATCTGCGGCCCTGGGGCGAAGGCCGCACCGGTTTCCTGATCCATGAGCCGCTCGGTCCGATCGCCTCGATCACTCCCTTCAACTTTCCGCTCAACCTGGTGGCGCACAAGCTGGCGCCAGCCATGGCGGCCGGTAACAGCATCGTTCACCGTCCCGCTTCGCAGACTCCATTCTGTTCCGTGCTCCTGGCGCAACTGATCGAAGCGGCCGGCTGGCCGGCGGGCGGTTTCAACCTGGTGACCTGCGATGCGGCGGCCGCCGCGCCCCTGGCGACCGACCCTCGACTCAAGCTGCTCTCCTTTACCGGCAGCCCGGCTGTCGGCTGGCAGCTGCAGAAACAGGCGGAATGCAAACGGGTGGCGCTGGAGCTGGGAGGAAATGCCGGCGTCATCGTTCATTCCGATTGCGATCTGGCCTATGCCGTTCAGGCCGTAACGGCGGCGGCATTCGGTTACGCCGGCCAGAGTTGTATCTCGGTCCAGCGGGTCTTCCTGGAGGAAACGGTCAGGCCCGCATTCCAGGAACAGCTGCTGGAACGGGTCGCCGGACTGGTCTGCGGTGATCCCACCCAGGAAACAACCGATGTCGGGCCCATGATCGATGAAACGGAAGCCAAACGGGCGGAGAGCTGGATCGAGGAAGCCCTGGCGGATGGAGCTTCACTTCTGGCCGGCGGCCAGCGGGAAGGTTGCCTCCTGACCCCCACGATTCTGACCGATACCAAACCGGAGCAGCAGGTCAATGCGCAGGAGATTTTCGCGCCGGTCATGACCCTGGAGTCCTACCACGATTTCGAGGAGGCGGTAGCGAGAGTCGACGATTCCATCTACGGGCTGCAGGCCGGCGTCTTCACCCGCGACCTGACCCGGATCAAACTGGCGGTAAGCCGCATCAAAACCGGCGGTGTCATCATTAACGATGTTCCGACCTGGCGCATCGATCACATGCCCTACGGTGGTGTGAAGGAGTCAGGCAATACCCGCGAGGGTGTCCGTTACGCCCTGCGGGAGATGACTCAGGAGAAATTCGTCGCCGTCCGCTGGTAGGGTGCAGCCGGAGGAACCGGCGAATTGCGGTGCCGGCTGGAAAAGCTTGTATTTATGCAGCACCCTGTTCATAATTGGTGTCCGGGAAATCCAGTACGCTGTCTTGTAAGAGAGCACCGCACCCCGGCCCGGTAGTCCGCGCTCAGCCGCCGGTCAACCGTATGTGTGTCCGGAGGACTAGTCCTAATTGGTAAGGCAGCGGTCTTGAAAACCGCCGGGTTTAGACCCATGGGGGTTCGAGTCCCTCGTCCTCCGTTCTTTCCATGGAGAGGTGGCAGAGTGGCTGAATGCGCACGCCTGCTAAGCGTGAATCGGGGGTTGACCTCGATCCAGGGTTCAAATCCCTGCCTCTCCGCTCGCGAAAGCCCGTTCCGGCCGCCGGAGCGGGCTTTTCATTACATGATGTGCCGGACGATCCCATGATTTTCGTTTCCGGCCAAGACACAACAGCTTACATTGTCTGACCAACTTGAGGTGAGTCATGCTGAGGATCAGACTCTTCGACCACAGCGACAACGATTACCGAGCCATTGTCGACTGTTGGAACAGTAATTTCTCGGATGTTCTGGAAACGGTGGAACAGATGCGCCACCAGGATGAAAACCGTGAATCCCACCGTTATCACAATCGGGTGATCGGTGAGTTGGACGGTGAAATCGTGGCCGCCGGTGTTTACTGCGAAACCTGGTGGCAGAAACGCGAAGGCAAGCATTTCATCGAGTTGTATACAAAGCCGCAGCACCAGGACAAGGGCTTCGGCAAGGCGATGTACGACTGGATTCTGGCGCAGATGTCCGACCGGAAGCTGACCATGCTCGCATCCTACACGCGAGACGATCAGGCGCGTGGAATGCGTTTCCTGGAAGACCGCGGCTACAAGCTCGCAATCCGGGAACCGGCCTCCCGCCTGGATCTGACGCAGTTTGAAGGCGCTCCTTTTGCGGAAACCATCAAGCGGGTCGCCGAGAGCGGGATCACGATCGAACCGCTCGACGTGTTGATGGAGAAAGTGGAAGACTGGCAGCGTCTCCTCTTCGACATGCGCTGGCTGGCGATCAAGGATATCCCCGGCACCGATCCCTGGGAGCAGGAGCCCATCGAGGAGTGGATCAGAGAAACGCTGGAGAATCCCGAATTCGTGCCGGCGGGACACTTCATCGCGCTTGACGGCGAGAAGTGGGTGGGACTCAGCAATCTCTGGCCGACCAAGGCCGATCCCGACAAGCTCTGGTACGGCCTGACCGGTGTCGTACCGGACTATCGCCGTCGCGGCATCGCCGTGGCGCTCAAGGTGCGGGCGGCGGAATACGCGCGCGATCGCGGCTACAAGATTGTCGATACCGACAACGAGGAGAACAACCCGATGTACGGTATCAATATGAAGCTGGGATTCAAGCCTCTGCCAGCCTGGCTCGGGTACGAGCGCAAGCTGGAGGAGTGAACCGGTGGTTGCGCGGGGGGCTGTTCAGACCTCCGTCAATTGCGCCACCGCCATCACCTGATCGTCGGGGAAGGTCGCTGTCACCCGGCAGGCGTACCGGGGCGGCAGACGCTCCGCCAGAATACGTACCCTGACCTGCCTGCCGTATACCTGCACTTCAATATCGCTTGGGAAAAGCCGTACCAGCCGCCAGGCGGCTTTAATCACCGCCTCCTTCACGACCCACATCAACGCCAGCAGGCGCAGGGATTCGTCCGCTATCTCCAGCTGCTTCCGTTCCGCTTCCGTGAAGAAGCGCTGCCGGAAAGCTTCCGGCCGCCGCAGCTGCTCAAACCGGGAAATCGCTTCAATATCAATACCGATCCCCTGCGTCACCGCTGACTCCTCTTTAGGTTCTGGGTGGTTCGAACTCCTCGGGTTGTATCATACATGATCGGAATCGGAATCGCTATCGGAATTCGAAAGAAGAATCCTTGAAACCTCATGTGACGTTCATTCGTGGTTTATCGGTATCGGCCTCGGTCTCGGAAATCAAAATCGTATCCCGATTCCGATTCCGAATACCGAGTATATCCTCTTCATACTCATTTCTCTTGCATCCAAATACCGCGCCGAGTAAACTTATGGTCTGAAAAATTTGAAGGGGGGTGTGTTACTTGCCCTACATTCGAGTACGCGAAGGGGAAACCTTCGAGAGAGCTTTTCGCCGTTTTACCAAGTCCTGCGAGAAGGCGGGGCTGATGGCGGAGTACCGCAAACATCAGCGCTTCGAGAAGCCGTCTGAGACCCGTAAACGCCAGGAGAATGCGGCGCGGCGGAAGTACCGTAAGCTCAACAGAATGATGAATCGCTAATCCCACCCCCCCCGAGCGGGGGGTTTTTTGTAAGAGCGGCACCGCTGCCGCTGCCCATTACCTTGTCGAGAGCCGATGCACTGGATTGACTGGCTGCTTCTGATCTGGCTGGCCTGGTACGCCTGGGAAGGCTACCGTCGCGGGAGCGCCGCCTGGCGGCAACTCCTGGTGATGGTACTGGCGATGACCGCCGCCGGCCTGGTCTGGAAGTATCTGCTGGCAGCTCTCCTCGGCGCGCTGTCGCCGCTCATTCAGCTGTCCCTGCTCCTGCTGCTGTTCCTGGCGTTTGTTTTCCTGCTGGGACTCCTGCTGGAGCAATGGTCGCGACTGTGGGGAGGGGAGGAACGGGATTCGCCGGCCGGTTTCTCCGGCCTGGCGGCGGGTTGCTGTAAATGGCTGGCGCTGCTGATCATTTTTCTGCTGCTGACCCGCCTGCTCAACGGCGATAATCAGCTGGCGCTGTTGCTGCAGCGATCCACCCTGTTGCGTTGGTTCGATCTGATCGCCGCCTGGCTGGCTCCGGGGCTGGGCCTGGCCGGTCTGAACGGCTGAACCTGGACATAATCCTGTTACGGGAGTAAGCATGCATCGATCCGAAACCTGTGGCGAACTGCGCGCGACCGATATCGGCCGTGAGGTGAAACTGGCCGGCTGGGTCAACCGCAGCCGGGACCTGGGCGGTCTGATCTTCATCAATCTGCGTGACCGCTACGGCGTCACCCAGGTCGTAGTGGAACCGGAAACCGCTGCTCTGCATGAGCTGGCCTCCACGCTCCACATGGAAGATGTGCTGCAGGTGGAGGGTGAAGTCCGGGCCCGGCCGGAAGGGCAGGCCAACCCGGAGATGCCGACCGGCGAGATCGAAGTGCGCGTCACCGCCCTGCACCTCTACAACCGCGCCCGTCCGCTGCCTTTCCTGATCCGCGACGACGAGGAGATCGCCGAAGAAGCCCGCCTGAAGTACCGCTACCTGGATCTGCGGCGGCCCTCAATGTTGAACAAGATGCAGGTCCGGCATCGGCTGGCGCTGGCGGCGCGCAATTACCTGAATGAAAATAACTTCATCGAGGTGGAGACGCCGGTATTGATGAAATCGACGCCGGAGGGCGCCCGGGACTATCTCGTCCCCAGCCGTATTCACGCCGGACGCTTTTACGCTCTGCCGCAGTCTCCGCAGACCTACAAACAGCTGTTAATGGTCGCCGGTCTGGACCGCTACTTCCAGATCGTCAAATGCTTCCGCGACGAGGATCTCCGCAGCGACCGCCAGCCGGAATTCACCCAGATCGACCTGGAGATGTCCTTCGTCGATGAGGATGATCTCTTCACGCTGGTCGAAGGACTGGTGCAGCGAATCTACCGCGAGATCCTGGACATCGAAATACCGGTGCCGTTCCCCCGTCTCCCCTGGGAAGAGGCGATGGAACGTTTCGGCACCGACAAGCCGGACCTGCGTTTCGGTATGGAAATTGTTGAGCTCTCCGATCTCTTCCAGGGTTGCGGTTTCTCCATTTTCGAGAAGATCCTGGCCGAAGAGGGTGTGATCCGCGGCATCCGGGTACCCGGTGCGGCGCCCGATTTCTCCCGCAAAAAGATCGATGCGCTCAACGACTACGTAAAACACCTCGGCGTACCCGGCGTCACCGTGATCAAGGTGGCCGGGGGCGAGGTCACCTCCAGCATCGCCAAGTTCACCGGTGCGGAACTGTTGCAGCAGGCGGCGGAGCGTCTGGAAGCTGAAGACGGCGATCTGCTGATCCTGGGCGCGGGGGAACGTCGTCTGGCGGCCAAAGTGCTGGGACACCTGCGGGTCAAGTTCGGAACGGAGCTAAACCTGATCGACACCTCCCGTCCAGCGCTGACCTGGGTGGTCGATTTCCCGATGTTCGAATACTCCGAGGAGGAGGATCGCTTCGTCGCCGCCCATCATCCCTTCACCCAGCCGGACACCGGGGAGCTGGCCGCGGGAGTCCCGCTGGCCGAACTGCATTCCCGCGCTTACGACCTGGTGATCGACGGTTATGAAGTCGCCGGCGGTTCAATCCGAATCTCCGAACGGGAGATGCAGGAACAGGTCTTCGAGCTTTTGAAGATAAGCCGCGAGGAAGCGGAAGCGAAATTCGGTTTCCTGATGCGTGCCTTCGAGTACGGAGTACCGCCACACGGCGGTATCGCCTTCGGTTTCGATCGTCTGGTCATGTTGCTGACCGGCGAGCCCAACATCAAGCATGTCATCGCCTTTCCGAAGACGAACGCCGCCTATTCGCTGCTGGACGACGCTCCCTCCCCCGTGGCTCCGGCTCAACTGGAGGAGTTGCACATCCGAACGGTCTTGCCACCGGACGGAGGGCCGGAGCAGCCGGTAGCGGATCGTGAGCCGCGGGAAGAGTAAACCGTCTAAATTCTTGACTGACTAACGCGCTCTTTGTTAATTGCACCATTCAGGAGGGGAGTTCACGGCCCGAGGGGCCGCTGTCACCCTTGTAACGACAACAACGATGAGACCAAACCGGTGCGCCGTGACTGACGGCGGGCCGCAATATTCCAGGAGGATCCGATGCGCACTGCTAAAAAAACCTTCGTTCACATCCTGACCGGACTGTTCCTGCTTTCCCTGTTTAACCTCACCGCCTGCACCAAGTACGCCAAGGATGAGGATCTCAAGCAGTTGAGCGAGCAGAAGGCAGCCGCCGAAGGTGCGGAGAGGGAATTGGATGCGAAGCGGGCGGAGCAGCGCCAACTGGAGCAGGAGCTGGCTGAGAAGCAGGCCGAACTGCAGGAAGTCGCGGAAACCAGAGACGAAGTCCAGAAGAGAGCCGGCCAGTAAGCTCTCATCAGACAGCAGCAGCTGTCTGCCTGAGATGTCGTGATGCCCCGCCGGCGATGCTCCTTTCGAAAACCTGGCTCTTACAAAACCTGGGCATCACCTAATAGTGTCTCCCGGCCATCCTGCCTCGCAGCTGAACCGGTGCCGGGCAACACTATCGTTAATCGGGACACTGATGGAATTTGATGATGAAAGTACCGTCCCGCTCCATAGTTCGGTAGATCCGGCTATACTGCTCGGAGCGGGGGACATCAATCTTAAGTACATCCAGGAACTCTTCCAGGCGCAAATCGTATTACGCGACAACGAGTTGCGGATACTGTCCTGCGCGAAGCAGGCCGACAAACTCCCCGCCTTTCTGCGCGAATGCATCAACGCGATCCGGATGAACGGCAAGCTGGAGATCGACGATCTCGAGATTATGCGCAGTGCCATGCTGATCGACGGAGCCCCGCGTTACCAGACCCAATCCACCATTCTGCAGACTCCCAAGTGTGTCATTCAATGCAAGACCCGCGGTCAGGAGCGTTTCTACCGACTGGCGCGCGAGAAGGATATCACTTTCGCGATCGGTCCCGCCGGCACCGGTAAAACCTATCTCGCGGTCGCGATCGCTCTCCAGCGGCTGCTCAACCGCGAAGTGGAACGGGTGATTCTCTCCCGTCCCGCCGTGGAAGCGGGTGAAAACCTGGGCTACCTGCCGGGCGACCTCAAGATGAAAATCGATCCCTACCTGCGCCCGCTCTACGATTCCCTCTTCGATATGCTGGAAGGCACGCGCCTGAAAAGGCTGCTGGACGGCGATATCATCGAGGTCTGCCCGCTGGGCTACATGCGGGGCCGGACGTTGAACAACGCCTTCATCATCCTGGATGAGGCGCAGAATACAACACCCAACCAGATGAAAATGTTCCTGACCCGCCTCGGTGTCGGCTCGCACGCGATCATCACCGGGGATGTAACGCAGGTGGACCTGCCTTCCAACACCCAGAGCGGCCTGCTGAGCGCCCGGGCCGTCTGCAAGGATATCGAGGGTATCGGTTTCCTGACGCTGGGGCGTGAGGATGTCGTTCGTCACCGGCTGGTGCGGGATATCATCGCGGCCTACGAAAAAAACGACGGGAAGTCCAATGGCATGGCTTAAAAACAGCTGGGGTTCCGTGCTGACGATTCTGCGGGATAATTATCTCCAGATTATCCTCCTGTTGATCTTCTCCATCCTGGTGTCGCTGCTCTATCCTTCCGGGCGCAGTTTCAAGTATACCGATCTGCATGTGGGCGACATCAGCCCACTGGCCATCGAGGCACCGGTGGATTTCGAGGTTCTGAAGAGCGACGATCAGATCCGCCGCGACCGGGAAGCCATCCGTCTGTCGATCAATCCCGTCTTCAGCGCCCGGGATACGCTGGCTGCTCATTATCGCACCGTCATGGAGCGGTTGTTCGACTCGCTGCTGGACACGACCGCCGCGGAGTGGGTGGTGCCCCCGCCCCTGGCGCTGGACATGACCGGCGTCGACGAGATGGACTACGCCGCGATTGAACGGTTAAGTCTCGCTCTGCAGCGCGTACTGAACGGTGTCGCCGGTCAATTCATCATCTCCCCCGAGGACCTGGTCCGGGTGGAGGACTTCGAACGGATCAATGTCGCCCGCGGCGCGATTGAACGGGTGGTGCCACACGGCAGTCTCATCTCCACCGCCAGGCTCAGTACGCAGATCGTCGAGCGGCTGGAGAAGCACTATCCCCAGCTCGAACAGCCGGTCGGCTACCGCGTGGGCGTGGAAATCCTCCGCCAGCTGCTGGGTCCCAACATCGTCTACAACCGGGCGGAAACCGAACGCCTGGTGCAGGAGGCGATCGACCGGGTGCCGATCGCTCACGGTTACGTCAGGAGCGGTGAATTGATCGTGGACCGCCATGAACGTATCACGCCGGAGGCGATGGGCAAGATCCGCAGCCTGGGCCGCAAACTGGCCACCCGGCAGCAAAGCAACGGCAACGACGACTGGTCATTGCTGGGCCGGTTGCTGTTGACGCTGGTTTTCGTCGGTCTGATGACGGTGTACCTGTATGTCTTCCGGCCCGCGATCTTCAGCGATCTGCGGCAGATGCCGGCGCTGTTGACCGTGCTGCTCCTGATCCTGGCGGTGGTGCGGCTGGAGTTCAACTATGATCTGGGGGTCTATGTCACCCCGATCCCGCTGCTGGCGATCCTGCTCACCCTGATTTTCGATCTGCGGATCTCCTTCTTCCTGCTGATCCTGATGACGCTGCTGGCCGGATCGATCTACGGCAACGACTTCACCTACCTCCTGGTCGCGGTGGTCACCGGTATCTGTGCCGCCTGGACCGTGCGCAACCTGCAACGGCATCGCCGGTTATTGGTCACCAGCCTGGTGATCCTGATCGTCTTCGTCATCACCAATTTCGGGTTGAAGCTGGCAAACTTCACCCTCTCCGGCACCGAGAAGCAGGAGCTGCTCTACGCCACCATCACCGCGGCGGCGACGCCGCTGGCAGCGCTGTTCCTGCTCTGGCTGCTCCGGTTGATCTTCGGCGTGACCAACAACCTGCAGCTGATCAAGCTGGCGCGTATCGAGCATCCGCTGTTGCGCAAACTCGCCCTGGCCGCGCCCGGCACTTTCAAACTCACCGTTCAGGTAGGGAGCCTGGCGGAAACGGCCGCCCGGGAGATCGGCGCAAATCCGCTGCTGAGCCGGGCCGGCGCTTATTTCCGCGATCTGGGTAAGACGCTCAACGCGGAAGTCTTCCGCGAGAACCGCGGCAAGCTGCTCGATCCACCGGTGCTGGAACTGGCGCCTGTGATCCGCAAACACCTGCAGGCGGGGGTGGCCATTGCGCGACAACATCATCTGCCGATCGCGTTGATCGATATCATTCGCCAGCACCACGGGGCTTCGCGACTGGATCACCTGCTGGAACGCGCCCACAGTGAAACCGACAGCGCGGACATTCGCACCGCCGAATTCCGGTATCCGGGCGAACTGCCGCAGACACCGGAATCCTCCATCGTAATGCTGGCCGATGCCGTCGGCGGGGCAGTCTTCAGTCAGGGTGTGACCACCCGGGAGGAGGTAGACCAGCTGGTAGGTATCGTGATCCAGGAGAAGGTTAACGCCGGCCAGCTGGATCGTTCAAGTCTGACGATCAGCAATCTGCGGGGTGTGCGTGATGCGTTTGTCGAGCAGCTGTCAGAGCAATCGGAGTCAACTCCTCCCGCCGGGGAGGCCTAACGATACGCCGATGACAGGAAACCGAATCGACATTTACAACGAAACCGGAGCGCGCATCAACCGCGCGGTTCTAGCCTGCATCGCGCGACGGATATTGAAACTGGAGTCTGTCAGCGCCGCAACTATCAGCGTGGTGCTGGTGGACAACCGGGAGATCACCCGGTTGAACGAGGAGTACCTGAGCCATTCCGGACCGACCGATGTGATCGCTTTCCGGTATGAAGAGGAGGCGTTGCAGGGGGATGTGTTTGTGTCGTACGAACAGGCCGGCCGGCAAGCGGCAATCTATACAGTCTCCCTGAACAACGAACTGGCGCGATTGATGATACACGGGTTGTTACACCTGATCGGACATGAGGACGACACCCCGGCCCGGCGCGCCGCCATGCACCGCCGAGAGAACCGTTACCTGGCGGAGTTACAGCGGTTGCACACGGTTAGCAAATGGATGAAAACCTGATGATTATAGAGAGTGTGATTCTAGCGGTGTTGTTGATCCTGTCGGCGTTCTTCAGCGGCTCCGAGACCGCGTTCTTTTCGCTGACCAGGCTGGAATTGAAGAACCTGGCTGATGAGAACGATGCGCTGTCGCAGCGTATCACCAGCATGCGGGAGAAGCCGGAGCGTCTGCTGATCGCCATTCTATTGGGTAATAATCTGGTCAATATTGCGATCGCCTCGATTGCGGCGATGATGACGCATGCTTTGATCGAACAGCGGCATTTTTCGCCGGTACTGGCGCTGATCGTCGACATCGTCATCGTCACCTTCGTGATCCTGATTCTGAGTGAGATCACCCCGAAAGTGATCGCTGTCAAGAATCATCTGCGTTATTCCCGTCTGGCCGCCGGTCCGCTTTCCCTCTTCATGCTGCTGCTGTGGCCCATTGTCCGTCCGCTGGAACTGCTCATGGGTGGTTTGGTGCGACAGGTCGGCAAACGGGGCCGCATCCATCTCTCCGAGACCGAGCTGAAGACGCTGGTAGAGGTGGGTGAGGAGCAGGGTGCCCTGGAGGAGGAGGAGAAGGAGATGATCTCCTCCATCTTCGAATTCGGCCGTACGCAGGTCCGGGAGATCATGATCCCCCGCATTGATATGATCGCCGTCCGCGACAACACCCCCTTCGACGATCTGGTCAACACCGTCACCACCAACGGGCATTCCCGCATCCCGGTCTTCCAGGAGAAGATGGACAACATCATCGGGATCCTCTACGCCAAGGACCTGATTCCCTACCTGTTGCAGGACACCAGCGCCTTCTCGCTGAAGGATATCCTCCGGGAACCGTATTTCGCCCCCGATTCCAAGCAGATCGACGATCTGCTGCGCGACTTCCAGTCCCAGAAGATCCACATGGCCATCGTCGTTGATGAGTACGGTGGTACCGCCGGGATCGTCACCCTCGAGGATATCATCGAGGAGATCGTCGGCGAGATCGAGGATGAGTTCGATACGACGGGGACCCTCTTCCGCAAACTGAATGACAACACTTTCCTGGTCGACGCCCGCATGAGCATCTCCGACTTCAACGCCATGTTCGAGGAGGACATCCTCGATGAGAGCGAGGACTACGAAACCCTGGGCGGTTTCATTTTCGATATCGCCGGGGAGGTGCCTCAGACCGACAACCACTTTGATTCGGTCGGCTTTCGTTTCACGGTGCTCACGATGGAGGGGCACCGGCTCGGATTGATCAAAGTAACCAGAATACCTGAAACGGAACCCACGGATGAAGAAGGGGCTTAAGTATAGAACCGCCGAGCTGCTGGCCAAGCTGCACACCCGCAGGGTTGCGGCCGAGGAACCGGTTTCGATCGTGCAGGAAGTGCGGGAGGCTCAGGCGCTGCTGGTGCTGATGCCCCGAGAAGCACACCAGTTCGAACAGGCCAACTACGTGCTCTCCCAACTGCATGAACAGGCGACGAACCTGCGAATTCACACTTTCGTCAACGAGATCTACAAAACCTGGTTGGACCGCCCCCTGATCGCCAATGCCGTTATCTACAACGAGAAGGACTTCAGCCGGGTGACCGGTCTGCCCCGCAACGAGCTGGTCAACCACATTGCCAGCCTGGAATGCAACATCGTCCTGGATCTCAACCTGGAGTACAACCTGCAGGCGGCGTACCTGGCCGCCATTTCACAGGCCAAAGTGCGCATCGGCCTCGACCGCGTTGAAAACAGGTTCATGAACGTGTTGATCCAGGTGCAGGCAGAGGACCCGCGCGAACGCTATCAGAAATTCGCCAACCAGGTCATGCACAGCTTTTTCGGCGGTACCGGATCGCTATAGGCGAACCGCAGTGCCACTGCGTGGTGAAGTGCTGGCGGCGAATGCCGGGTTCATCAGCCAACACACCCTCTCGGCAACGGTAACTTAAGATCAACCGCTAGGAGTAATCCGACCATGCGCCTTGTGCCGATTATCCCCATTATTCTGATGACCACTGCCGCCGGCATCGCCACCGGGCAGCTGCTGGGACGGGATGTACCCCAGCCTCTGGAGCTGTCGTTGAAAACCACCGAAATCGAGCTGCAATACAGCGATGTCTTCGATATCAATCGCTGCATACCTCAACAAGGCACCGAGCGGGGATTGCAGATCCGTCTGCCCGCGCAACTCTCCGGGCGGGTATACTACGGCCCCTGGGAGCTGGAAGCCGATCCGCCCCGTCCCCGCCTGCGCAAGAGCACGCGGCTGCGCGACGGGGAGGCGGACCTGAACCTGGCGTCCCTGATGAATTATCCCAACGACATCGCCGACTTCGACCAGCGGCAGGAGGGAGATGTCGCGCTCCAGTTCGAAATCTGGGATCCGGACGCGGCTGAGGTAATGGTCATCCGGCGGACGGTGCATTTCCGTTTCGTCGACGGGCGTTTTCAGCGGGCGTTGACCTTCGTGGAGGAACCTTTCTACAGCTGCGAGGTAAGCGACGGCGTGCCGGTGCCGGTGATCTCCTTCGCCGCCGACCGCCCGGTGGACGCACGGGTGCTGGTGGAGAAGCGGGAGCCCTACCTGTCGCCGCGGGGACAGCGGCGGCACGAAGTGAGGTTGACCGGTCTGCCCCCCGAGTCCACCCATCTGTACAGCGTTGAAATCACCGCACAGGGGGAAACCACCCGGAGCCGCAACTACACATTCCGTGCGCCGCCCCTGCCCGGCGGCACCCAACCGTTCACCGCGATTCTGCTGTCCGATTGCCGCGCTGGTGTCGGTGCCGGCGAGCAGTCGGTCGAGGGAGTCAACCACGCGGTGCTTCAGCAGCTGTTGAGCCTGGCCCGGGCATACGATCCCGGCCTGATCCTGTTTCCCGGCGACCTGGTCAACGGCTGGACCGATCAGCCGGACGCTTACCGCCGCCAGTTGCGGTCCTTCAAACGGGCGGTCGGCTCCACGGCCGGGTCGATTCCACTGTTTACCGGCATGGGCAACCACGAGAGCCTGCTCGATTTCTACGATGACGGCAGTCGCTGGGGAGTCGCGCTCGACCGGATGCCCTACGCCACCCAATCGGCCGAGGCTCTCTTCGCGGCGGAGTTCGCCAATCCCGGCGGGGGGCCGCCCCCCGAATCCGCCGCGGCGCCGCCCTACGACGAGACGGTCTACGCGTTGCCCTGGGGGGAAGTACTCTTCATCATGCTCAACAGCAACTACTGGTTCAGCACGCACCCGGAACAGTACGGCGGTAATGTCGAGGGAGGTATGCTGGATGCCCAGCTGGCCTGGCTGCGGGAGCAGGTCAATCGCGCCCAGGCCGATCCGGCGGTGCGCTGGATCGTCTACGCGACGCATGAGCCCACTTTTCCGAACGGCGGTCACCTGCACGATGCCATGTGGTACAACGGCGGCGCGCCGGCCGACAACCGGGGGCGCGACCGGCGGGAGGTGATTGAGCGGCGGGATCGCTGGTGGAGCATCGTCGCCGGCGCCTCCAAGTCGCTGCTGGTGGTCCACGGCGATGAACACAACTACTGCCGGATGCTGGTCGACGCCGAAACGTCGGTGTATGCGGACGGGAGCGGCAATCCGGCTTTCCGGTATCCGGTCTGGCAGATCGTCAGCGGCGGGGCGGGGGCTCCCTACTATACGCAGGCGGACACCCCCTGGCGCGACAGTGTGATACGTTTTTCCACGCAGCAGCATTTCGTCGCCGTTGAGTTCAACGCGGGAAGCGCCTATCTGCGCACGGTGGCCGCTTCCGGTCAGGTGATCGACGAGGATGAGCTGAGCCGGATTCGCCCCGCGCACGATTAGATTCACCGACCAAGCGCGGCAACATCAAAGCAGAGGTTGAGTATGCAGCATTTCGAGATCGACCTGGAGCGGCTGGAAGCGCAGGTACTGGGAGAGGAGTTCGGCATCGACGGCGACGAGGTTATGCGCGCCGGCCGGGAGGAAATCGACGTCGTACTGCAGAAGCTGCGTGAACAGGAAGCGGACTCCGAACTCACCTATCTCAACATCTATCGCGACGAGGAGGGCATCGCGGCGGTGCTGCAACTGGCGGCTGAGCTGCGGGGAACCTTCGACAACCTGCTGTTGATCGGGATCGGCGGCTCCAGCTGGGGAACGATCGCCATCCATACCGCCCTCAACCACACCTATCACAACGAGTGGGGGCATCAACCCCGTTTCTACGTCCTGGACAATTCCGATCCGGAAGAGCTGGAGGACCTGCTGGATGGCCTCGATCTCACCCGCACCTGCGTGAATGTCGTCAGTAAATCGGGAACCACGCCCGAGACGATGGCGAATTTCGCTATCCTGATGGAGCAGCTGCAACAGGCCGATCCCGCCGGCTGGGCCGCCCGGGTGGTAGTAACAACGGATGCCCCCGGCACAGGGGAGAGTCTGCTGCTGCAGATGGCTGAGACCTACGGTTGGCACCGGTTGCCGATACCGCCGCGCGTGGGCGGGCGCTTCTCGCTGCTGACCGCGGTTGGTCTTTTCCCCGCGGCGCTGCTGGGCGTGCCGGTGGAGCGCCTGCTGACCGGCGCGCGTGATACAACCGTCGCCATGCTGGAGCCGCACAGTGAGCTGATCAGATCTGTAATCGTGTCACGCGCCTTCCTTCGTAAACGGGAACGCAACATCATGGTGCTGATGCCCTACCATCGCCGGCTGCGTTATGTCAGTAATTGGTATATGCAGCTCTGGGCCGAAAGTCTAGGCAAGAAGCACGACCAGCAGGGCAGGGTGGTCCACAACGGCACGACCCCCCTCGGCGCTCTCGGTGCCGCCGACCAGCATTCCCTCAATCAGCTCTTCATGGAAGGCCCGCCGGACAAGCTGATCACCTTCCTGCGGGTGGAGCGGTTCCAGCGTTCGCGACCGATACCGAAGCTGGTCGAGAAGCATGAACCGATCGCCTGGCTGGCCGGACATACCTTAGCGGAACTGATCAACGCCCAGCAGACGGCGACCGCCGCGGCGTTGGCGCGGGAACAGAAAGGCAGCCGCACCATCTCCCTGCCGTCGCTGACACCGGAATCCCTGGGCGCCCTCTTCCAGTACTTCGCGGTGGAAACGCATATCTGCGGTCTGCTGGACGGCGTCAATCCCTTCGATCAACCCGGAGTCGAGTTGGGCAAGCAACTCACCAGAGCCAGTCTCGCACCGTAGGTTTGAGGATCAGCCGCTGAGGAGAGAGCGACCACAGGCCCCGCAGGAAATCCCTGATCCCACAACTTAAACCAGTGCTTTAACTAACTCTTTGAAAACACGAAATATTAATAATGTGTCACGACTGATATGATATTTCACACCTTGATTTGAACAACCACTTGAAGAGAAATAGGACAAATCCCTTGACAAAATGGGATGTTTGGACTTATTTGAGGTCAAAAGTGGTTAATTGTGGTCAGAGGTGGTCAATTCTTGAGTAACGTATCCTTCCGTTTCATGGGCAATTACTTGAAAACCCTTGATGACAAAGGGCGAATCAAGCTCCCACCCATATTCAAAGAAGCCCTGATTACTGATGATTCGACAGTTGTGCTGACACGCAATCTGGACGGAAGTATTAATCTCTACCCGCGTGAAGAATACAACAAACTGGCCGGCTCTCTCTCCAGTTTGTCGAGAGGCAGCCAAGCCACGCGTACCCTGGTGCGCCTGCTGATCGCGGAATCGTTCGAGTGCGTGATCGATGCGCAGAGCCGCATCAATATTCCCGCCAACCTGCTGCGCGCGGCCGGCTTGAGTGAAACCCGCCAGGTGATAATTGCCGGGGTAGGGAATTTTATCCAGATCTGGCAGCCTGACCGTTACGAGAAGTCCCTTGAAAATATGGACCTCGACTCCATTGGAGAGGACCTGGATATTCAACTCTAGAGGCGGGGACCGACGCTCGCCTTCGCAAAATTAGCACGCAAAATCCGATGTATCACGAACCTGTACTCCTGAAGCGAGCGATTGATCTGCTGGTGGTCAAGACCGGCGGCGTCTATCTGGATGCCACGCTCGGTGGAGGTGGTCACGCCGCCGCGATTCTGGACTGCCTGGGACCGGAGGGACGTCTGCTCGCCACCGACCGCGATGAAGAAGCGATCGCCGCCGCCCGGGAGCGTATCGGCACTGACGAGCGCTTTACCACCCACCAGCTCAACTTCGCGGATTTCTTCGTGCAGTTTCCCCAGTACGCTACCCAGGCGCTGGACGGCATTCTACTCGATCTCGGTGTCTCCTCGCACCAGCTGGACAGCGCCGAACGCGGTTTCAGTTTCATGAAAGAGGGCGCGCTGGATATGCGTATGAATCGTGCCGACACCCTCACCGCGGCGACCGTCGTCAACGAATACGAGCCGGAAGTGCTGCGCGGTATCCTGTCCCGCTTCGGAGAAGTGCCCCGTGCCGGACGCTTCGTCGACGCGATCATCGCCGCCCGCCAGGAAGCGCCGCTGCACAGCACCGGCGATTTGCGCCGGGTGCTGGAACCGCTGCTGCCGCACCGGGGCGGTTACGGTCTGCTGGCTCAGATATACCAGGCCCTGCGGCTGGAAGTTAACCGCGAACTGCAGGCACTGCAGCAGTTTCTGGTGGCCGCTCATACAGCCTTGGCCGCAGCGGGCCGTATGGTGGTCATCTCCTATCATTCGCTCGAAGACCGCCTGGTCAAGCAGTTCTTTCGCTTCGCCGAATCCAGTTGTGTCTGCCCGCCGGAAGCACCGGTCTGCATCTGCGATAAACGGCAGACTATGAAACTGCCGTTCCGCAAAGCCCTGAAGCCGGACAGCGCGGAGCTGGAGGTCAACCCCCGGGCGCGCAGTGCCCGGCTGCGTGTAGCGGAGAAACTATGAGCGGGCGGGTCAAGTGCTACAAACCGCAACGCAAGCGGCGCAGCACCGTCAAGCTGCGTACGGTCCCGGTCCAGGTCAAGCTGGGATGGAAGACGTTGCTGGGAACAGCCGTCGGCCTGGGGCTGGTGCTCTTTGTATCACAAAAGACCGCGCTGCAGCAGCTGAATTACCGGATCGCCGCCCTGGAACAGTTGCAGAGCGAAACCCGGCAGAAATTGCGTAACACGCAATTGCAGTATCAGCAACTGTCCGCTTTCCAGCCCATCAACCGGCTGGCGACGACCCACCTCGGCATGATCAGCCGCAACAGCCAACCGATCGTGATCACGCTCGGTGAGGAAGGGCATCAGTTGCAAAGGGGACTGGCCGCAACCGCCGTTTCACCAACCCTTTCTCTGAGGGAATAATGGATTACCGCAGTCCCTTTCGTTTCAGCGGTCGTCTTTATCTGCTCGCCGGAACCGGGTACTGTGTTATGCTGCTGTTGCTGGTCAAGCTCGCCTGGATCCAGTTGTATCACAACGAACACTATCTCGAGCAGAGCACCCGGCTTTACAGCTCTGCCCAGGTAATCCCAGCGGAACGGGGACAACTGCTGGACCGCAACGGCGTGGTGCTCGCAGCGCAGATACCGGGCAATTTCATCCTCACCGTCCAGCCGGATCGACTGCAGACCCGGCCGCAGGTGCTGGCGCGAGCACTGGCCGGCCTGCTGAACCGGCCGGTACAGCCTCTGGCTGTACAGCTGACGGTTACCGACCGGCAGACCGTGTATGTCGTTTCCGGTCTGACCCTGGCGGAGCGGGATGCAGTCTCCCGGCTGCTGGCAGACGACTTCCCCGCCGACGCCAGCTGCTTCAGTTTCGAAGGTTCAACACAACGCTGCTATCCTACCGGCGCCGCTTCCGCCCAGCTGGTCGGCTATGTCAATCAAAAGGGGAACGGCGTCTGCGGGGTGGAAGCCAGTCTCGACTCGCTGCTGCGCGGAGAACCGGGCCTGCGTATCTACGGCAAGAATTGCGCCGGGCAAAAGTTCGAGTGGCAGCAGGGGCGCCACAAACGGCCGACACCCGGTGCCACCGTGACCCTGACGATCGATTCCCGTTTTCAGGCCATCCTGCTGGAGGAGATGAAACAGGTTGCGGCCGAATTCGGCGCGCAGAACGCCACCGGCCTGATCATGAATCCGCGGACCGGTGAGTTACTGGCCATGGGCAGCTGGCCCACCTTCAATCCCAACCTCGGTATCAGCAGTGGTGAGACGGGGTTACTGCGCAACCGGGCGGTCAGCGACACCTACGAACCAGGCTCTACTTTCAAGACCTTCACCTTCGCACAGCTGCTGGCGGAATACGATCTCGACCTGCGGGATTCAGTCGACTGCGAACACGGTTCCTGGCAGATCGGCAGGTGGGTGATCAACGATTCCCATCCCGAGGGCTACGGTGTCATCCCCGCAACTGAAGTGTATTACGAATCGAGCAACATCGGCACGGCCAAGCTGGCGGAGCGGATTGAAGCGCGGGCGATGTACGCGTTTGTGCGTTCATTCGGTTTCGGGCAGTACGCGGGGATCGATCTGCCGGGCGAAGTCAAGGGCAGGTTGCAGCCGCTGCCCAACTGGCGGCGGGTGGAGAAAGCCAACATCTCTTTCGGACAGGGGATCTCCGTAACCCCGCTCCAGATGGCGGTCGCCTATGCGGCCCTGTTTAACGGCGGCAGGATCCTGCGTCCTTACGTGATACAAAGCGTTTCCCGCGACGGTAAGAGCCGGGTTACCCGGCCGCTGGTTCGGCGGGAGATTCTCTCGCCCCGCATCCTCGTAACACTGCAGGAACTGATGCAGGGCGCCGTGCTGCAGGGTACCGGTCTGCCGGCCGCCATACCGGGGTTGACCGTTATGGGCAAAACCGGCACGGCGCAGAAAATTGCCCCGGAGGGCGGCTACTCCAACGACGACTACATCGCTTCCTTTGTCGGTCTGGTCAACATCGCCGGCACGCCCTACCTGGGGCTGGTGCTGTTCGATACACCGCGGGAATCGATCTGGGGCGGGACAGTCGCCGGCGGTTCCTTTAAACGGATCTTCAGCCGTATCCGTCATCTCAACCAGGCCGGCACCGGCAGCCTGCAGGTAGTGGTCAAGGACCTGGAGCAGCTGCACGAGTTGCCGGACTGCCACGGCCTGGATAACCGGGAACTCCGCCGCCGCCTGCGCCGCGCCGGCGTGGACAACTTCAGCCTGCAGGGAACCGGAACCGTCATCGCGCAGGACCCGGTTCCCGGTTTATATGCCGCGCTGCCGGCGGTGAACTTTCGGCTGGCGGAACGGGAATTCAACGACACTCTGCAAGTCCCCGATCTGGCCGGGCTGGAGCTGCGCGACGCGGTAGCTCTGGCCAGCCAGGCGGGCCTGACGGTGAACTGCTGCGGCAGCGGGCGGGTAGCCCGGCAATTACCGCCGCCCGGCAGCCGGATTGACCGCCGGGATGTCTGTCAACTGGTATTGCGATGAAACCGATGGCCTTCAGTGAACTGGCCCCGTTGTTGACGGGAAACCAATCCGCGATGGATTACCAGGTGCGGCGTCTGGTGCTCGATTCGCGGCAGGCGACGGCGGGTGACCTGTTTCTACCTTTTCGGGGGCGCCACCTGAACGGCCACGAGTTCATCACCGCGGCTCTGGCGCAGGGCGCGGCAGCGCTGGCTCAGAACGGCTACTACCGGGATCACGCCGCGCAGTTTGAACAACAACCGGTGCTGCCGGTGGCGGATGTAGGCGACGCGCTGCTGCGGCTGGCCGAGCAGCTGCGTGCTGATTCCTCCACGCGGTTCATCGCCATTACCGGTTCGGCCGGCAAGACCACGCTCAAGGAGCTGGTGTATCACATTCTGCGGGGAGAGCTGAATACCGGCTGCTCCCCCGGCAATCTGAACAGCACGCAGGGTGTGCCGCTCTCGATCTGTAACCACCTGGAAGAGCAAGAGTGGTTCGTGATGGAAATCGGCGCCAATCGTCCCGGTGAAATAGCCATGCTCAGCCGCCTGGTGAAACCCCGGATCGCCGTGATTACCAATATCGGCTGGGCGCACGTCGGACCGCTGGGCGGACCGGACGGTATCGCCCGCGCCAAGAGTGAACTCTGGGAAGGCTTGGTACCGGAGGGTACCGCCGTTCTACCCCTGAGCGAACAGCGCGTGGTTGATTCCGCCCGGGAACTGCCGCGGACCGTCGGCTGCTCTCTCGATACCGCGCTGCAGGACGGCGATCTGGAACCGGACTACAGCGCCGTTGTCCTGGGTCAGGATGAATGGGGGCGCCGCCGGCTGCGCATCGAGGAGCAGGAGCTGCTCGCACCGGTACCGGGCGCGCATGGCGCGGAGCTGGCGCTGCTAGCCTGGACCATCGCCCGGGAGGTCGGCCTGGCGCCGGCCGCGATCGCCGCCCGGCTGGAGGACGCGGAACCGGTCAGCGGCAGGTTTGTGATACACGCGACGCCGCACGGACGGATTATCGATGACAGTTATAACGCCAGCCCCGATTCCATGCGGGCCGCCCTGCGCACGCTGGCGGAAATTCCGACCTCCGGCCGGCGGGTCGCTGTGCTGGCGGGGATGGCGGAACTCGGCGAATGGTCCGAGCAGCTGCACCGGGAGGTGGCGGCTTATGCCAACACGCTCCCGATCCACCGTTTTCTGATCCTGGGCGAAGAGGCCAGCGCCCTGCACGCCGAATTAAGCGGTCAGAAGCAGCTCTTCCTCGACCCGGAATCGCTGCTGGCCGAACTGCGCCGGATCGCCGCGCCGGACGATCTGATCCTGTGCAAAGGTTCGAATATCTATGGCCTGAGCGCCGTTGTCAGGGAGCTGTTGAAATGAAGGCGATGAGTCGTGATACACTCACATATCTGCTCGTGGGAGTAGTGGGTTTCCTGTTCCTCCTCGGCCTGGTGATGGTCTACAGCGCCACCTCACCCATGCTGCTGGAACGGGGCAATCCCGCCTGGAAGCTGCTGCTGCGTCAATTCGTGGCCGGCGGTCTCGGCATCCTGCTAGGTTACCTGGCCGCAAGGGTGGACTATCATTTCCTGCACCGCTTCGCCTGGCCGGCGGTGGCGCTGGCCGTCGTCATGCTGCTGCTGACGCTGATGCAGGGCGACCTGGTGCGCGGCGCGGCGCGCAGCCTCTCTATCGGCGGCTTCTCCTTTCAGACGGCGGAGATCGCCAAACTGGCCTTGATCCTGTTCACGGCGCATCTGCTGGCGCGGCACGAAGCCAAAGGGCGCAACGCCGCCGGCTCCATCACCACGCTGCAGTGGGTTGCCGTCTATCTGGTGATCGCCATGCTGATCATTCGTCAACCCGATTTCTCCACCACCGCGGTCATCACCATGATCGTAATCACCCAGCTGTTCCTGGCCGGCCTGCCCTGGCGGCTGGTCGGCACCCTGGCAGCCCTGCTGGCTGTGGGTGCACCCCTCCTCCTGCTGCTGCGTAAATACCGCCTCGAGCGAATCCAGTCCTTCCTGCACGACATGTGGACGCTGGACCCGCAAGCCTACCAATTACTGCACTCCCAGATCGCGTTGGGCCGGGGCGGCGCTACCGGCCAGGGGGTCGGCGACAGTATGCAGAAGCTGCTTTACCTGCCGCTGCCCTACAACGATTTTATTTTCGCGGTAGTTGGTGAAGAGTTGGGTTGGTTGGGGACGGCGGCCCTTGTCGTCGCGTTCGGCGCGTTTCTCTACCTGGGCGTGCGGATAATCCGCCACGCTCCCGATACCTTCGGCCGTCTTCTGGCCAGCGGTATCGTATTCACCATCGTTTATTATGCACTGCTGCACATGCTGATCGTGGTTGGTCTGGTACCCAACACCGGTCTGCCGTTGCCTTTTATCAGTTACGGCGGAGCCAATCTGCTGATCATGTTCGTAGCGGTGGGAGTACTACTAAATATTCATCTACAAAGCGGTCGGGAGAGAGCATGACTAAGAGCAGCATTCTGGACTACTACACTGGCGTCTTCAAGGAAAAAGAACAGCTCAGCCTGCACAGTACTATCAGGATCGGCGGGCCGGCGGACTACTTCTGCCAGCCGCAGAGTGAGCAGGAGGTAATGCAGTTACTGCGGTTTGTGCGGGCGGAAGAGCAACCGGTCATCTTCGTGGGACGGGGTAGTAATATTCTCTTCAGCGATGAAGGATTCCGGGGCGTTGTGATACATCCCGGTCCCCGCCTGGGCAAGTGCAACCTGGTTGAACCGAACCTGATCGCGGTAGGCTGCGGAGCCGACAACGCCGTGGTAGTGCGTTTCTGTGCGGATCACGAAATGACCGGACTCGAATACCTGACCGGAGTGCCGAGTACCATCGGTGGTGCCATCGCCATGAACGCCGGCGCCTACGGCGAGGAAATCAGCAAATTCGTCGAGAAGGTGCGTCTGGTGGATGCCGACAACATCGTGGAGAAAACCCGGGAGGAGATGGGATTCAGCTACCGGCACACGGAGGGCGTGCGTGGCTGTTTCGTGGTGAAAGTCTGGCTGCGCCTGGAATCCATCTCCCGCGACGACGCCTATGCGGCCACGCGCGAAATCCTGTCCCAGCGGCGGGAGACCCAGCCGTTGCACCTGCCTTCGTTGGGCAGCGTCTTCAAACGGGTGGACGACCACTACCCGGGCCAGTTGATCGAGGAAGCCGGCTGCAAAGGTCTGCAGGTCGGCGATATGCAGGTCTCCCCCCTGCATGCGAATTTCATCGTCAACCTCGGATCCGGCAAGGCCGCGGATATGCTGAGCCTGGTTGAGCAGGTGCAGGAGCGCGTGAAAGAGCACTCCGGAGTGGAGTTGCCGCTCGAAATCAAACTGGTGGGCTTTGACCAATGACCCGTATGGCTTCCCGGCCGCGCCGGCGTCACTCTTTCGCCAGTCTGTTTCGCGCCGTGCTGCGTGATACATTCAGTCTGGGAATCCAGCTGGTGGTGCTGTTGAGTTCCGCCATGCTGCTGTTTGCCGCCGCCACTTCTCCCTGGATGACGATCACAGCCGTCGAAGTAAGCGGCAACAGCTATCTGATCGGCGACGACATTGTATCACAAATGGACTACCAGGGTCAGAACCTGCTGCGGCTGGATCTGGCGGAGATGGAACGGCGGCTGTGCGCCTCCCCCTGGATCGTGGACGCGCACCTAAACTACCGTCCGCTCCACCGTTTGCAGCTGGAGGTGACTGAGGCGGAGCCGGTGGCACTCCATCGCCGGGAGACAAACTGGTATATCTGCTCGGCCACCGGCGAACAGCTCCCCTGGGAGTCCTTTGCCCGTCCTCTACTGCTGCCGGTACTCCGGGAAGTCGCCGCCGACGAACTCGTTTCCGTCTGCCGGATAGCGAGCCATGTAAAAAACTGCTACCCGGCCCTCTATGCTGAATTGCAGAGTATCGCGCTGGGTGAATGCCTGGTGTTGACTATCGGTGCCCCCGGCGTAGCTGCATGGCTGGAAAGAGAAAGATTGGATCATCAGTTGACCAAACTGGAACTGTTCCTGGCGCGCCCGGAAATGCACAACGGAAATGTATCACATATAGACCTGCGGTTCGACAATAAGCTTATCGCCAGGAGGCGCCAGGACGCATGAAAAATCAGCAACTGATCACCGTACTCGATCTCGGTACGACAAAACTGGTGACGCTGATCGTGCGATTGCCTGAGGACGGGCTCCCCGATATCATGGGCATCGGGCTTGAGGACTCCGTGGGAATCAGCCAGGGCAGCATCATCAACATGCGGGAGGCCGCCGACGCCGCCGGCCGTTCGATCGCCATGGCGGAGAAAATGGCACAGGCCAAGGCTACACCGCTGGTGGTCGGTATCACCGGACGTAATATCAATTCAATTGTCGGACGGGGTTCACTGAATCTCGGTGGCGAAAAACACGAAATCACGGAAATCACCGAGCTGGCGGTGGAGAACGTCGTACAGCAGGCCATTCCGGCGTTGACCGGCGGCGAGCAGATCCTCACGCATACGCTGCCGCGCGGTTTCCAGCTGGACGGGCAAACCGTGCAGCAGCCGTTGGGTATGACCGGCTACCGTCTCGACGCCGATGTACTCGTCGTCAGCAGCACCACCTCAATCGTGAACAACATCCGCAACTGCCTGGCGGTGGTGGGCCACAGCGTTGACAGCCTGGTGCTGGAATCGCTGGCGGCCGGTATGGCCGTTATGAACGAGGGCGAACGCAACTACGGCAGCATGCTGATTGATATCGGGGGCGGGACCTGCGATATCACGCTGTATCACGAAGGCCATCTCCAGCATGTACTTGTCGTGCCGCTGGGCGGCGAGCGTATCACGCGCGACCTGGCCGAAGTGCTCAGTACGTCGCTGGAAGACGCGGAAGCGCTGAAGATCAATTACGGACAGGCTACTCCCAGGGTAGTGCAGGACGATCGCCGGATCCGGGTACCGCTGGTGAACAGCAGCTCCGCGAACGAGTTCACCCTCAGTTATATCGCCAGCATCATCGAATGCCGGCTGCGGGAGTATTTCGAGAGCATTCTGCTGGAGCTGGAACAGAGTCGCTTCGCCGACATGCTGGACGGGGGGATCGTCCTCACCGGCGGCGGCAGTCTGCTGCCGGGAATCAAAACCGTAGCCGAGGAGGTTTTTCAGCGTCCGGTCCGCATCGGCGAGCCGGTGAATCTGCCCGGCATTCACGATCGCCTCAACCAGCCCCGCCACGGGGTCGCCATCGGCCTGATTCTGTATACGGCTGCCCGTCTGGGTAAACTGGACTCCGAACTGCTGCGGGGTATAGGCAATCCGCTGCTCACGGTCGACGTCCCCGGGCGCAGCAAACGCCGCGCCGAGGGCGCTCTGCATAGTTTCTGGCATCGTCTAACCGGAAAGGTGGCTCTGTGACACATCCTAAATCGGACCTGGCCGTAGCACTGGATGTTGGCTCCTCGCGGGTACGGATGTTGATCGGCACCTTTACGGAAGGCGATCCCCGTGTGCAGGTGGTCGCGCGCCACAGCGTTCCCGCCAGCGGTATCCGTGACGGAGGCATCTATAATCACGAGCACGTTGAGCAATCGATCAGCGATTGTATCACGGAACTGGAACAGGAATACGGGGCCGGCGTGCATGAGACTGTCGTCGCCCTGTCCGGGGATCGTCTGCGCTTCCGGCGCCAGTCCTACCGTCTGAAAACGGGGAATCCTTCCGGTCGCAAGAACGGGATCAGAATCAAGCCGGAGCATATCGACCGGCTCTACCAGCGGATCCAGGAACAGTTTATCGAACATGATTACGACCCGCTGCACTACCATGAACAACTGTTTTCACTCGACGAAGGGGGACTGGTGCAGCGCCCGGTCGGTCTGAGTTCGATGATGCTGGCCGGCAGCCTGGTTGCACAATTCTATCCGACTTCCACGATAGCTAATGTCAGGCGTGTGGTTGAGCGCTCCGGTCTGATCGTGCGCGCCGTGGTCTCCGCCGGACTGGCTTCATCGCTGGCGGTACTGAACGAAGATGAGAAAGAGTTGGGAGTGCTGCTGATAGACCTCGGAGCCGACATGTCCGATCTGATCGCCTGGCAGCACGGTCAGGTGCAGTTCGCCGGCAACATCGCCCTGGGTGCGCACCGTATCACGCGCGACATCGCCGAAACCTTGCGGGTGGAACCGCCGACCGCCGAATCGATCAAGCGCAACTTCGGCACGGTCGGGAGTGAGGGCAGTCCGGAGGAGGACATCGAGTACACCGATTTCCGCCACACGGTGCACACGGTCGGCACCTCGGAGGTGCGCCAGATCGTGCAACCGCGGGTGGAGGAGGTCCTGCAGCGTCTCCACGACTTCGCGGCGGAGAATGTGCTGATCGGCGGCCTGGGCGGCGGTATCGTCCTGACCGGCGGCGGCAGCCGGCTGCTGGGTCTGCCCCAGATGGTCAGCGAGGTTTTCGGCAAACCCACCCGGCTGGGACGGCCGCTGGGCTTTGACAATCTCGACGACCAGTTCGCTTTTGAAGAGGCTACGGCGCTGGGAATGCTGCGCTGGCAGACCAAGCCGGAGCGCTACGAGTTGAGACGCCGCGAGACTCAGCGACTGACCCGCTGGGTAAAACGGTGGCAGAAACGGACAATCAAGAAAATGGATCGCATATTCAATTGACAGGTGCGGAGGCAGTTATGGAAATGGCTTTCAACCTCGACGACAGTTTCGAGCATGAAGCGCGGATTCGCGTTATCGGCATCGGCGGCGGGGGCGGCAATGCCATCAACCGGATGATCACGGAAGCGTTGAACGGTGTCGAGTTCATCGCCATCAACACGGACCACCAGGCGCTGGAGATGAACGGCGCCGCCAGCAAGCTGCAGATCGGGCGTAAGGCCACCCGCGGTCTGGGCGCCGGCGCGCTGCCTGAAGTCGGACGCGAAGCGCTGCTCGAAGAAGAGCACGAAGTGCGCTCCTTCATCCAGGGTGCCGACATGGTATTCATCACCGCCGGCATGGGCGGCGGCACCGGCACCGGCGCTGCACCGGAGGTAGCGCGCATCGCCCGCGAGGAAGGTGTGTTGACGGTGGGCATCGTCACCAAGCCCTTCCTCTTCGAAGGGCAGCAGCGCATGCAGCGCGCCGAACAGGGGATCGACGAGCTTAAGCAGAAGGTTGACACGCTGCTGGTGATTCCCAATCAGCGGCTGATGAGCGTGGTGGAGAAGACCACGTCGCTGTTCGACGCCTTCCGCCTGGCCGACAATGTGCTCTACCAGGCGGCTAAGGGAATCGCCGACCTCATTACGATCCACGGGATGATCAATCTCGACTTCGCCGATGTAAGGACGATCATGTCCGAGATGGGCGACGCGTTAATGGGCGTCGGCGTGGCGTCCGGCGAACACAGGGCCCTGGAAGCGGCGCAGAAGGCGATCTCCAGTCCGCTGCTGGACGATGTCTCCATCAAGGGCGCCAGCGGTGTGCTAATCAATATCACCGGCGGCGACGATCTCACCCTCTACGATGTCCAGGATGCCACCAATGTCATCTATGACTCCGCCGGCGGCGACGCCAATATTATTTTCGGTACCGTGGTCGATCCCTCCCTCGACAGCGAAGTGCGGATCACCGTAATCGCGACCGGCATTCAGCGACCGGCGGAGCCGGGCGTCATCGATCTCAAGCACGCCGCACCGCAACCGGCAGTGGTCAAGCAGCAGGAGCTGTTCACCTCAACGCCGGTGCGTCCGCGCCAGCCCGCACCGCAACCGCAACCGGCGCCGGAGCGGGACTACCGCCTCCGCAAGGAACCGTTGCGGCGCACGGAGGAGGATCTGGAAATACCAACTTTTCTGCGACGGCAGATGGACTGATCGCGAACAGGCACAACGAACCGTTCCCCTGTCACGGCTCGAGGGCGAAAGCAGTATCTCCGCACATGCTTTCGCCCTCCGTTTCTCTGGCTGTAAAAGCCTCGTGCTTTGCGTGAGGTGTTTTTCTGTCTTCTATCTTCTGCATTCCATATTCTCTTGATTCATTGCCCGGGTAGCTCAGTGGATAGAGCAGTGGTTTCCTAAACCATTGGTCGGAGGTTCGATTCCTCTCCCGGGTACTACTTAAAGACCCGGCTAAATGCCGGGTCTTTAAGTCTAGAACATTGCACGACAGAACCGTGCATTGTTCCACGTCTTCTGGACAGAGTATAAACTTGTGCGCCAGCTTAAAGATGGTACTATATTTGGGTCGACCGTACTACTTAAAGCCAGCTTCGCTGGCTTTAAGCCTAGACGAACAATCGCTACGCGACTGTTCGTCCCGCTGTTCAGACAACGTAGCTTCGCTGGCTTTAAGCCTAGACGAACAATCGCTACGCGACTGTTCGTCCCGCTGTTCAGACAACGTAGCTTCGCTGGCTTTAAGCCTAGACGAACAATCGCTACGCGACCGTTCGTCCCGCTGTTCAGACAACGTAGCTTTGCTGGCTTTAAGCCTAGACGAACGGCCGCTGCGCGTCACAAAAAGAGCTTTGCGTCCTTCTTGTGCCTCTTGCAACGCTTACGCGTCGCAAGCGAACAACAACTAACAGGTTCTCACCTTTCTTGATCGGAGAGCGGCACAAGGCGAATAAACAAATGGGTATGTCTTGAACGTTACGCGTTCGAATGGGCGTGCTTCTTGCGCCTTTGGCGCAAGGCGATTGAACTTACGGACTGGTTTTAACCTCAATCTTTCGAATTTGCGAGAGGCATTTCGTTTTCGCTTTCCTGCCAGGGAGTGCAATGTATCAATACCAGAAATCCTCCCGCTACTTCGCGCAGATCGCTCACGGCGTTGAAGAGCTGGGCGCGGAGGAGCTGGCGGAGCTGGGGGCGCGTGATACAAAGACCGGCTATCGTGGTGCGTACTTCAATGCCGACCGGGAGTCGCTTTACCGTATAGTCTACCAAACCCGCATCAGCACCCGCATCCTGGCGCCGCTGTTGACCTTCGATTGCCACAGCACCAAGTATCTCTACAAGACCGCGCGGCAGATCGAATGGAGCGACTTCCTGACGCCCCGCCAGACCCTGGCGGTTTTTTCCAGTGTATCACACAGCCGTATCAGACATTCCAAGTATGCCGCGCTGGTGCTGAAGGACGCCATCGTCGACTACTTTCGCGACAACCAGGGTGAGCGGCCCAGCGTAGACACCCTCGATCCGGATGTCTGGTTCAATCTCTACATCCAGAATGACCGGGCCGTGATCAGTCTCGCCGTTTCCGGTGGTTCACTGCACCGGCGTGGTTACCGGACCGCCGCCGGCGAGGCGCCATTGCAGGAGACCGTGGCCGCCACCATCCTGCGCCTGACCGGCTGGGACGGCGAGCAGCCGCTCTACGATCCGATGTGCGGCTCCGGGACTATACTGTGCGAGGCGTTGATGCACTACCGGCGTTTGCCGGCCGGCGTACTGCGGGATCGTTTCGGTTTCCGGCACCTGCCCGATTTCGACGCCGCGGTCTGGCGCCGGGTGAAGGACTCGGCGAAGCAGCGGCTGCGACCGCTGCCGGAGGGGCTACTCGGCGGCAGTGATATTTCACCGGTCGCTCTGAAGCAGGCGCGGACCAATGCCGGACGGCTGGAGCAGGGGGACCGCATCAAACTTACCGTAGCCGATTTCCGGCGGTTGCCCAGTCTTGAGCACCACATCATCGTCTGCAATCCCCCTTACGGACTACGTTTGGAGCGGGGAGGCGACATTGGAGCCCTATACCGGGAGCTGGGGGATTTTCTCAAACAGCGATGCCGCGGCTCCACCGCCTTTGTCTACGCCGGCAAACGGGAGCTGATAAAATCGATCGGGCTGAAACCGGCCTGGAAACGACCGCTGGTGAGCGGCGCGCTGGACGGCCGGCTGGCGAAGTTCGAACTTTATTGATACCTTAATAATCTTGATACCTGCAACCCGGGAGTGTCCGGTCTGACGGATTGCCGTAACCACGGTTTTGTGATACAAAACCTGATGCCCGCAAGCGGCGGTAGCGCTACAGCCCGGTATTGAAACGAGAGAGAGTTGATAACGCGATGGATCGATCCTTCACTGAACCCCAGATTCTGTTGGCCAGGCTGCTGAATTTCTCCTTCGTGCGGGAAGGACGACTGGCCGGTATGGGCATGCCGGCCGCCGGTTACTCGCCGGTCGCGGTCGAGTTCCTGCACAGCTGCGGTGTCAGCACCGTCGTTAATCTCTCCGGCAAGGACGACGGACTGACGGGATACTTCCGGTTGCTGCGGGAGGATGTGATCGATTTCGCCGTGCCCACTCCGGAGCAGATCGACCGCATCTGGCAGACCTACATCCAGCTGCCGCCTGGCGAGGCGATGGCGGTTCACTGCGAAGCGGGTGTGGGACGCGCCGGCACCGTGCTGGCCTGCCTGCTGGGTCGTGAATTGGGCCTGCCCGGCGGGGAAGCGATCACGTCGCTGCGGAGCGTGCGTCCCGGCAGCGTCGAGACGGTTGCACAGGTTGAGTTCATCGATCAATACCTGCGACGGTATCTCTGACTCACCCGTCGAGAGCAGGTTGCGCAGAATGTATCACAACTCAAGCAGACATGCGTATTCCACCTGACTTTCCGGATTCCCGTCACTTTGTCCGCACCGGTTTACTCCTTGACACACAACAGGTGCGCGCCAACATCGCCGCCATGGCGGCTAAAGCGGCTGCCAGCGCCGTGCGGTTCCGCCCGCATTTCAAGACTCATCAGTCCCGGCGCATCGGTGCGTGGTTCCGGGAGGAGGGTGTACAGGCGATCACCGTCTCCTCCCTGGAGATGGCCGCATACTTCGCGGAGGATAACGAGCAGGGCGGCTGGCGAGACATCACCGTCGCCTTTCCGGTCAACCTGCGCGAAGCCAGGCTCCTGAACCGCCTGGCGGGTGAAATTGAACTAAGCCTGCTGGTCGACGCGGAACCGGTTGTATCACAATTAGCCAACCTGCTGCAGCACGAAATCTCGCTCTGGATCGAGATCGACACCGGCTATCAACGCAGCGGTGTCGATTGGCGACAAACGGACAGGCTGGCTCGGATCATCGCCGCGGTGGAAGCCTCCCCGCGACTGCGCTTTGCCGGCCTGCTCAGCCACGCCGGCCGGACCTATCAGGCCCCGGATCCCGACGCGGTGGTGGCGCAATTCCGTGAGACAAATGTACAGCTGCAGGAATGCCGAGAGCTTCTCGGCCGGCCGGACTGCCCTCTCTCAGTAGGCGATACGCCCGGCTGCAGCCTCGCCCCCGACTTCGCGGGTGTGGACGAAGTGCGTCCGGGGAATTTCATCTTCTACGATCTGATGCAGGAGCGGCTGAGCGCCTGCAGGGAGGAAGAGATCGCCCTGGTCGTAGCGACGCCGGTAGTCGCCGTTTACCCGGAACGTCGGCACATAGTCATCCAGGGCGGTGCGGTGCATATCAGTCTGGAAACGCTGCCCGGACCGGATGACGGACCGATTTACGGTTATGCCGGGACAATGGACGTTGACGGTGGCCTGCGGATTAATCGACAGGCGCCGTTGGTTTCCCTCTCGCAGGAACATGGCATCATCGAGGATCTGCGCGGCGAGCTGCTGGCGGCGGTACGTCCGGGCGACCTGCTGACGGTCTTTCCGGTCCACGCCTGTCTCACGGCGGATCTCTACCCGCTGTATCACACCGTCGCCGGTGATCGGATCGAACGACGGCGATCGAACGACATCAATCCTGGAGGATATAATGAACCGTGACGAAGCTTATGCCATCCTGACTGAATTCACCCAGAAGGAATCGCTGGTGAAACACGCCCTGGCGGTGGAAGCCGCGATGCGGGCCTATGCCGCCAAGTTTGAAGCGGACCCTGAAGAGTGGGGCGTCTGCGGTCTGCTGCACGATTTCGATTACGAACGCTGGCCGGACAACCACCCCCAGGCGGGGGAATCGATCCTGACCGAGCGGGGAGTAGCGCCGGAAGTGCGCCGGGCGATCCAGGGTCACAGCGACGCGACCGGTGTCCCGCGCGACAGCGACATGGCGAAAGTGCTTTACGCCGTGGACGAGCTGACCGGTTTTCTGGTCGCCGTTACACTGGTACGCCCGGACCGCTCCCTGATCCAGGTCAAGGTGAAGTCGGTGCGCAAGAAGATGAAGGACCGCAAGTTCGCCGCGGCGGTGAATCGTGAAGAGCTGCTGCAGGGCGCCGCCGATCTGGGCGTCGAGTTCGCCGACCATGTGGAGACGGTGCTGCAGGCGATGAGCGGAGTTGCCGCTGAACTCGGTCTGGAACCCTGACCGTTCTTTCACCTGTCTCACGCGTCTCACGACGGGTTGTAGAAGGCTTAATCCAGCCGCTCCGGCGACTTGGCACCCCTTTTGTGAGTCACCGCCGGGGTCGATTACAGATTCCCTTGCATCGACCGTGATTTCCCCTTTCTTAATAGATTATCGTTTCGGAACGCTGACAAGATGCAGCGTTCCAAATGGCATTTGGAGCAGACAATGTTCCATTGCTGCTCAAATTCCATCCGAACTGACGGGAGTTTAGATGCCGTTTGCTTTTACTTCTGAAGAGCGGTCGGAGATTGACGAGCTGATCGGTCGCTATCCCGACAGACAATCCGCGCTGTTGCCGGTACTGCACCTGGTGCAACGCCGGGAAGGGTGGCTGGAGCGCGACGCCCTGCGGGCGGTGGCGGAGGTTCTGGAGCTGCCGCTGCTGCATGTGGAGGATGTCGCTACCTTCTACACGATGTACAATCTCCACCCGGTCGGCAGACATCATATTCAAATCTGCAAGAATCTATCCTGCTCGCTGCTTGGCTCAGCGGAACTGCTCCAATGGCTGAAGGATAAGTACAGCCTCACTCCCGGCCAGACCGACAGTGACGGCCGGTTCACCCTGACCACCGTCGAGTGCCTCGGTGCCTGCGGTGACGCGCCGGTGGTCCAGATCAACGATGAGTATCACGCCAACTGTACCCCGGAACGGCTGGAGCAGATCCTCGCCAAGCTGGAGTAGCCATGTCAGAGAAAATAGTATTCAAGTACATCGACATCCCCGCTGCTGACAAGCTGTCAGTTTACCGCGAGCACGACGGTTACGGCAATCTCAAACAGCTGCTCACCACCATGCAGCCGTCGCAGGTCACCGAGATCGTCAAGGACTCCGGACTGCGGGGCCGCGGCGGCGCCGGTTTCCCGGCCGGCGTCAAGTGGGGCTTCCTGCCGCCGCAGTCGGATAAGCCGGTCTACCTGGTCTGCAACGCCGACGAAGGGGAGCCGGGCACCTTCAAGGACCGTGAAATCATCGAGAAATCCCCCCACCAGCTGCTGGAGGGGATGATCATCGCCTGCTACGCCATCGGCGCGACACGGGCGTACATCTACATCCGCGGCGAGTTCGTCAAGGGCGCCCACATCCTGGAAACCGCTATTCGCGAAGCGCGGGAAGCGGGCATCCTGGGTAAGGATGTACTCGGCACCGGCGTGGAGGTCGACATCAACGTGCACCGCGGCGCCGGCGCCTACGTCTGCGGCGAAGAAACCGCGCTGCTGGAGTCGATCGAGGGGAAGCGGGGCCAACCCCGTCTCAAGCCGCCTTTCCCCGCCGTCGTCGGTCTTTACGACTGTCCCACGATCATCAACAACGTCGAGACCCTGACTTCCCTGCCGGACATCCTGGCCAACGGTGCCGAATGGTACCGGCAGCTCGGCACCGAGAAGTCGGCCGGCAGCAAGCTGTTCAGCATCTCCGGACATGTCCGGCGCCCCGGCGTCTACGAACTGAAACTGGGCACGCCGCTGATGGAGCTGATCGACGTGCACGCCGGCGGCATTCGGGAAGGCCACACGCTGAAAGCGTGCATCCCCGGCGGTTCCTCGGTACCCATTCTGACGGCGACCGAATGTGAGACGGCCAGGCTGGACTACGAATCGCTGGAGGAGCAGGGCACCATGCTGGGTTCCGGCGCGGTCATAGTCATGGACGATTCCGCTTCCATCCCGCATACGACCAGCATCCTGGCCGATTTCTACGCTCATGAGTCCTGCGGGCAGTGCACCCCCTGTCGCGAAGGCACCCGCTGGATGGCGCAGATCCTGCACCGCATCCTGGCCGGCGGCGGCAAGCCGGAGGACCTGGATCTGCTGCTCGACATCTGCGACAACATCAGTCTCAAGACCGTTTGTCCGCTGGG
The DNA here is from genome assembly GCA_964517435.1 of uncultured Bacteroidia bacterium. Taxonomy (GTDB): domain Bacteria; phylum CAIWAD01; class CAIWAD01; order BS150m-G50; family BS150m-G50; genus BS150m-G50. The sequence continues at coordinate 47,091 of CAZFEC010000002.1, forward strand.
TGATGCCGCGGTAGGGCCGGTGCAGAGCGCCGTGACCAAGTTCCGTTCCGAATTCGAAGCACTGATCGCAAGCAGCGGCGCTTCGCGAAGCGTCGCCGCCACCAAGTCGGGGAGTGAGGTGTGATAACTGCAATTGTCTTCTACGCCCTGGGCCTGATCATCGTGATCGGCGCGCTGACTGTTGTCCTGGCCCGCCACCTGGTCAGTTCGTTTCTGGCTCTGGTGGTTACCATGTTCAGCGTCGGCGGGCTCTACATCCTGTTGCAGGCGCCGTTCCTGGCGGCCGTACAGCTGATCGTCTACGCCGGCGCGGTGATGGTGATGTTCCTCTTCATCATTATGTTGCTGGACCTGCGCGAAAGCCGGGCCAAGCTGCTGCCGGTATCGCCGTTGCGTATCATCAGCGCGGTGCTGGCGGGTCTGCTCAGTTTTCTGCTGGCTTTCGTCGCCCGCGATCTGAGCGGAGTGGAGCCGGTCGCGGCGGGTGAGGGTTTCCTCGGCAGCGTTACCCATTTCGGCGCGCTGCTGTTCAACCAGTACTACTATCTCTTCGAACTGGCCGGGATTCTGCTGACCGCCGCCCTGGTCGGCGCGGTGATCCTCAGCGGCCGGGCAGCCAAGGAGGAAGCATGATCCTGACCAACCACTACCTCATCCTCAGCATCATCCTCTTCACCATCGGTAGCGCCGGCGTGCTGCTGCGACGCAACCTGCTGGTGGTGTTGATGTCGCTGGAACTGATGTTGAACGCCGTCAATATCAGCCTGGCCGCTTTTTCCCATCTTCATCAGAACATGGCGGGACAGGTTTTGATCTTCTTCTCCATGGTCGTGGCCGCCGCTGAAGTGGCGCTGGGTCTCGCCATCGTTATCCTGCTGTTCCGTCAGCGGCGGGAACTGAATATCGAGCTGTTCACTTCCCTGAAAGGATAGAGAGGATGACTGCAACTCACACGCACATCGAGTCGATCCAACAGGTGCTCTGGCTGATTCCCGCCCTACCACTGGCCGGATTTCTCTTCAACGGATTGATCGGGCCCAAGCTGCATGAAAAAGCGGTAGGCTGGATCTCATCGCTGGCGGTCGGCATTTCGTTCCTGCTCTCTCTCTTCACTTTCCGCCACCTGCTGGCGATGGAGAACGGCCACCGGTTGGTGGAGGTCGATCTTTTCAACTGGGTTAAGATCGGCGAACAGTTCAATATCAACGTCACCTTTCAGCTGGATCCGCTGAGCCAGGTGATGCTGCTGGTAGTGACCGGCGTTGGTTTCCTGATCCACGTCTATTCGATAGGCTACATGGCAGGAGACCGATCCGTCGCCCGTTACTTCTCCTTCCTCAACCTGTTCACCTTCGCCATGCTGCTGCTGGTGATGGGCGGCAACTATTTTATCATGTTCATCGGCTGGGAGGGGGTCGGTCTCTGTTCCTACCTGCTGATCGGCTTCTGGTTTACCGACATGGAAAAGGCGATCGCCGGGAAGAAGGCTTTTATCACCAACCGTATCGGTGATTTCGGATTTCTGCTCGGTGTGTTCATCATCTACAAGCTGTTCGGCAGCCTCGACTTCACCACCGTGATGGGGCAGCTGGGGCACTTCCACACCGGCAATGCCATGATCACCGCCGCCACCGCGCTGTTGTTCGTCGGCGCGATGGGTAAGTCGGCCCAGATCCCGTTGTATGTCTGGTTGCCTGACGCCATGGCGGGTCCGACGCCGGTCTCGGCCCTGATTCACGCCGCGACGATGGTAACCGCCGGCGTTTATATGGTGGCGCGCAACGCGATGCTCTACAACCTGGCCCCCGCCAGCATGATGCTGGTGGCCGTGGTCGGTGCGCTGACCGCCATCTTCGCCGCTACTATCGGCCTCATGCAGAACGATATCAAGAAGGTGCTGGCCTATTCGACGGTCAGCCAGCTGGGCTACATGTTCCTGGCGGTGGGGGTCGGCGCCTATTCCGCCGGTATCTTCCACCTGATGACGCATGCCTTCTTCAAGGGGCTGCTCTTTCTCGGCGCCGGCAGCGTCATTCACGCCATGCATAAGGCGCTGCACCACAGCGACAAGGATCCGCAGGACATGCGCAACATGGGCGGTCTGAAGAAGTTCACCCCGGTGACCTTCGCCACCTTCCTGGTCGCCACGATCGCCATCGCCGGCATTCCGCCCTTCGCGGGCTTCTTCAGCAAGGATGAGATTCTCTGGAACACATTCAACAACGGGCACCCGGTGCTTTGGGCCATCGGGCTGGTCGCCGCCGGCTTGACCGCTTTCTACATGTTCCGGCTGCTGTTTATGACATTTTTCGGTGACTTCCGCGGCAGTGCCGAGGAGCAATCCCAACTGCATGAATCGCCCGCGGTCATGACCGTGCCGCTGATGATCCTGGCGGTACTGGCGGCGGTGGGCGGTTTCGTCGGCATCCCGGAACTTTTCGCCACCAACCAGATTCACCATTTCCTGAACGAGGTGTTCGTCGGTTCCGGCGCGATGCACCTTGAACACGCCGCCGAGCATGGCGGCCACCACGCCCATGCGGCTCTGGAAATCGGTCTGATGGTGGTTTCGGTAGTGGTCGCGCTGACCGGCATTCTGGTGGCGCACCATTTCTACCGCCGGCGGCCGGAAGTGCCGGCCCGGCTGGCGGAGCGCTTCGCCGGCATCCACAAACTGGTCTACAACAAGTATTTCGTCGACGAGCTCTACGAGAAGATCATCATCAACCCGTTGCGGGCGCTCTGCAACTTCTTCTACAATATCGGCGACAGTCTGCTGGTGGAAGGAGCAGTGAACGGTTCCGCCCGACTGGTTGACGGTATCGGCGCCATCGTGCGTCTGCTGCAGACCGGGTCGGTGCGCCACTACCTGCTGGGTATGCTGGCCGGTGCCGTCGTGATGATTTTCCTGGTCATCTACATATAGAAGTATGATGCCCGCACGGGACGGGGACCGGCAGCGCGACTGCAGGACCGGTAGCGTAACGGTATCCTCTATTTTCAGGGGAAAGCACATAGCGAAAGCATAGAGCAATTATGGACAACATTCTCTCTATCATCATCTTCTTCCCGATAGTCGCCATGCTGCTGCTCTGGTTGATTCCGAGCCGGCAGCGAGCGCTACTGCTCTGGAGTGCCCTGGTCCTGTCGATAATCGAGTTCGGCCTCTCGCTGCAGCTGTTCTTCGGCTTCCCCGCCGGCGCGGATCACCATTTCCGTTTCGTGGAATTATACGAGTGGATCCCCCGTCTCGGGATCAGCTATCACCTGGGCGTGGACGGCATCAGCCTCTTCCTGGTCCTGCTGACCACTTTCCTGCTGCCGATCTGCATTCTGGCCGGCTGGGACGCCATTAAGGAGCGGGTGCGCGGCTACCTGATGATGTTCTTCCTGCTGGAAGCCGGAATCGTCGGCAACTTCCTGGCGCTGGACCTGGTGCTGTTCTATGTTTTCTGGGAGCTGATGCTGATACCGATGTACTTCCTGATCGGTCTCTGGGGCGGCTCAAACCGAATCTACGCCGCCGTCAAATTCTTCATCTATACGATGGTCGGCTCGCTGCTGATGCTGGTCGCCATCCTCTATGTCTACTGGCATACCATCGATCCCGCCACCGGCGGTCACACGTTTGACCTGCTGCTGGCCTGGAAATACTTCGAAGCGCTTCCCACCGCCCAGCTCTGGCTGTTCGCCGCCTTCGCCCTGGCTTTCGCGATCAAGGTCCCCCTCTTCCCGCTGCACACCTGGTTGCCGGATGCGCATGTGGAAGCGCCTACCGCCGGCTCGGTCATCCTGGCGGGCGTGCTGCTGAAAATGGGAACCTACGGCTTCATGCGCTTCTCGCTGCCGTTGTTTCCGGAAGCGACGGTGCAGCTGGGACCGGTTCTGCTGATCCTGGCGGTCGTCGGCATCATTTACGGCGCCATGGTCTCCATCATCCAGAAGGATATGAAGATGCTGGTGGCCTATTCTTCGGTCTCGCATCTCGGTTTCGTGGTGCTGGGCATCTTCATCCTGGAACCGCACGCGATGACCGGCAGCCTGATCCAGATGGTGAACCACGGGCTCTCCACCGGCGCCCTCTTCCTCGCGGTCGGCGTGATCTACGAACGGTGCCATTCCCGCGAGATCGCCGCGATGGGCGGTCTGGCGCGGGTGATGCCGATTTACGCCACCGTGCTGATGATCGTCATGCTGAGCAGCGTCGGCCTGCCGGGTCTCAACGGCTTCGTGGGTGAGTTCCTGATACTGCTGGGCACTTTCCAGGTTTCCCCCTGGCTGGCCGCCACCGCTGCCCTGGGTGTGATCCTAGCCGCCGTTTACCTGCTCTGGATGTACCAGCGGGTGATGTTCGGCGAAATAACCCATCCCGAAAACGAAAAATTGACGGATATGAACGGGCGGGAAGTGGTGATGTTCCTGCCGCTGCTGCTCTTCATCGTCTGGATCGGCGTTTATCCCGGCACTTTCATCTCCCGGATGGAGGGTGCCGTGCTCAACTTGTTGAAGATGGTGCAGTAGGTTGCCATTTGGACCCTACGGAATTGAAGTATTGAAACATTGACGCTCAAATGGTTTCGGAATGCTGCCGAGTCAGCATTCCAATTCATATTTAAGCACGACGCAGGTAAGTCATGAACGCATTTGCAGAGTTATCACACATCGGTCCTGAAATAGTCATCGCCCTGCTTGGCCTGCTGCTGCTGATTGTCGGCGCCTTCAGCGATAAGAACGCGCCCTGGCTGCCCTGGCTGGCCGGATTGGGCGTATTGCACGCCGCCTGGTTGACCTTCACCACGCCGCTGGTCATGCGGCCGGTACTGGGCGGCCTGGTGCTGGCGGACCGCTGTACTCAATTCGCCAATGGTATCTTCCTGCTGGTGTTGCTGCTGCTGTTGCTTGGGAGTCAGGGCTACCTGCGGCAGCGGCGGGTGCCGTTCACTGAATACTACAGCCTGCTGATGTTCGCCACGGTCGGTTTGATGGCGATCAGCTCCGCCGCCAACCTGATCGTGCTGTTTGTAGGCATCGAACTGCTTTCGGTCGCCCTCTACGCGCTGGCCGGTTTGATGCGCGAGGACAAGGCCTCCAGCGAAGCGGCGCTCAAGTACTTCGTCACAGGCGCTTTTGCCACCGGCTTCCTCCTTTTCGGCATTTCACTGCTTTACGGCGCTACCGGTACTCTGTCGCTGAACGGTATCTACGCAGCGCTATTCCAGAACGGAAGTGACGGCGTGATGCCGCTCATCGGCATGCTGATGATGTTGACCGGTTTTGCGTTCAAGATGGCGGCGGTTCCCTTCCACGCCTGGTCGCCCGACGTTTACGAAGGCGCTCCGACGCTGATCACCGCCTTCATGGCCACCGCGGTCAAAGCGGGAGTACTGATCGCCTTTCTGCGGGTGTTTCTCGGGGGGTTGGAATCGCTGGGTCCCGTCTGGACCCAGGTTCTGGTCTGGCTTGCCATCCTGACCATGACACTCGGTAACCTCACCGCCCTCAAACAGACTTCTATCAAGCGCCTGCTGGCCTGGTCCGCCATCGCTCACGCCGGTTACCTGTTGATCGGGTTGCTGGCGGCTCCGGACAGTGTCGTGCAGGGACAGACCGTCCTCTTCTACCTGGTGCCCTACGCGCTCATGAACGCCGGTATCTTTCTGCTGGCGATTCAGGTGGATGTCTCCGGCGGCGGTTACGACCTGGAACGGTACAAGGGGCTGGGTGCCCGTCACCCCTTCCTGGCGCTGCTGATGACGATTTTCCTGCTCTCCCTGGCCGGCATCCCCCCCACCGCCGGTTTTATCGGTAAGCTCTACATCTTCCAGGCCGCCGTGGAGACCGGGCATGTACCGCTGGCGGTGATCGCCGTTATCAACGCGGTCGTTTCAGTGTACTATTATATGCGGGTGGTGGTCTACATGTACTTCCATAAGGGGGAGGTTGGCGAGCTGCATCTGCCCGCCGGCATCACCATCTCCGCTACCGCCGCGGCGCTGGCCATCCTGCTGCTGGGTACCATGCCCGGCTTGCTGCTGCGGATAACCTCGCTGATCACGGTGTAACTCTTGGACGCGGGACTGTCTTGAGAACTTCTACCCGCCTGTGCCAGCCGCGGGCGGGTTTTTATTAGATCTGGAGGAGCCATGTTCTGGTGGAGCAGATATGCGACTCTCGTCCTGTTGAGCCTGTTGCTGGCCGGCAGTGGTCTCGCCGCTGAGAAGGAACACCCCGTCCGGCACGATGCGACTGTCTCAGCAACACCGGTGGAGCAGGGCGTTACCGGGGAGTACCACGACGAATCCGCCGCCGCAGCCGACGAGCATCACGCTGAAGCGGAGCTGCACACCGACGCGCACGGAGAACATCACCAGCCGCTGGGCGAGCGTCTGCCTCTCTGGAGCATCATCCCCTTCATCGGCATTCTCCTCTCGATCGCCCTCTGGCCGATGTTCGCTTCCCACTGGTGGGAGCACAACCTCGGCAAAGTGAGCGCCGGCTGGGCGCTGCTGTTCGCGATTCCGTTCCTGATCGCCTATGGGTTGCACGACGGGCTCTACGCTATTCTCCACATCTATCTACTCGACTATGTCCCCTTCGTCATCCTGCTGGGATCGCTCTTCATCATCTCCGGCGGTGTGATCGTGCGCGGTTCGATCAAGGCCACGCCGCTGATCAACACCGTCATCATCCTGATCGGCACCGTGCTCGCTTCCTGGATCGGCACCACCGGTGCTTCCATGCTGCTGATCCGTCCGATTCTGCGCGCCAACGCGCACCGGCGCTACAAAATCCACACGCCGATCTTCTTCATCTTCCTGGTCAGCAACATCGGTGGTTCGCTGACACCGATCGGCGATCCGCCCCTCTTCCTGGGCTTCCTCCACGGAGTGCCGTTCTTCTGGACCTTCCGTCTGATCAGCCTGATGACGGTGAACGTGATCGCGCTGCTGCTGGTCTACTATGCGGTTGATTTCCTGCTGATGCGCAAAGAGACCGCCCAGCAACCGGTGACAACCGAGCCGTTGCGGGTGAACGGGCTCTTCAACCTGGTGCTCCTGCTGGGCGTGGTGCTGGCGGTGATCATGTCGGGCACGCTCAACCAGCACCCGCTGTTCTTCGATGCCGCGCATCAACTACCCCGCGGTATCCGCTTGATGGGCGGTGAACATCCGCTGATTCTGCCTTGGGTCAACCTGTTGCGGGACGGGGCCATGGTGCTGCTGATCCTGATCTCCCTCAAAACCACCGCGGAGGTCGTCCGCAAGGACAACGAGTTCACTTACTGGCCGATCAAGGAGGTGGCGATGCTCTTCGCCGGTATCTTCATGACGATCGTACCGGCGCTGGAGATCCTCAAGGCAGGCACCAGCGGTGCGCTCGGCTTCATCATCGAAGCGGTCGGCACTCCTTCCAGCTACTTCTGGATCACCGGTACGCTATCCAGTTTTCTCGATAACGCGCCCACCTACCTGACATTCTTCAATACCGCGCTGGGGAACTACTATCCCGGTGTGGTCGAGAGCGCGGCGGTACCGCAGCTGCTGGCCAATTATCCCACGATTCTGGTCAGCATCTCCGCCGGCGCCGTCTTCATGGGGGCGATGACCTATATCGGCAACGCGCCCAACTTCATGGTGCGCTCCATCGCCATGGAAACCGGTATCCGGATGCCCTCCTTCTTCGGCTACATGGGCTGGTCGGTCGTGATCCTGGTCCCGCTGTTCGTTGTGAACACCTGGCTGCTCGGGGTGTTCTACTAGCTGTCAGCGGCGCGTCCGCCCCGGGAAAACACTTGCGAAAGTGGCTGCAAACCTGAAACTTGCAGGAGCTCACAGCCTTCGGTTGCTGCTATCAGCAAGCACAGCATAAGAATAGGTCGCCATGAAGAGGGTCGAAACCTCCCGCAAACTGGCTGAGTTGAAGGAACTTCTGCAGTTCGGCGAGCGGGTGCTGCTGATCATCCACGACAATCCCGATCCCGACTCCGTGGCCAGCGCCTGGGCGTTCAAACTGCTGTTGAAGTCGATGAAGCGGGAAGCGGATGTCGCTTACGGCGGTTCGATCGGCCGGGCGGAGAACCGTGCTCTCCTTTACAATGTTGAAATCGACCTGCGTTCCATCTTTACGATCGCGGCGGCGGACTACGACCTGCTGCTCTTCCTTGACTGCCAGCCCGATTCCGGCAACATCTCCTTCCACCTGCCGGAAGAGAAAAAGGTCGGCATCATCGACCACCACATCCTCAATCCCAATCTCGACAATATCGATTTCCAGGACATCCGGGAGGATGTCGGCGCCACCGCCACCATCGCCTACGAGTATCTGCTGGCGCGCAACATCAAGGTGGACACGGAACTGGCGACCGCGCTCTACTACGCCATCCGTACCGAGACGGAGGACCTGGGGCGGGGCGCCGGCAAGGCCGACCGGGAAGCCTACTTCAAGCTGCACTCCAAGATCGACTGGGACCTGCTGCACCGCATCGTCAACAGCCGGGTTTCGACGGAATTCTTCCGCACGCTGCATAAGGCGATCGACGGTACTCACATCTACCGCAGCGCGCTGATCTGTAACATCGGCACCATCCGTCATCCCGATTCGGTGGCGGAGGTGGCGGACCAGATGCTGCGCCTGGAGAATATCGAATGGGTGCTCTGTTATGCCGTCAGCGCCCGGCAGGAGATGCTGTTCAGCCTGCGCAGTGCCAACCAGGAGTTCCACATGGGGGAACTGGCGCGGGTGATCGTGGCGGGAATCGGTACCGCCGGCGGGCATCCCCAGCTGGCAGGCGGACAGGTGCGGGAGCTGGATCGTTTCGAGAACGGCGCGGAAGAGGCGGGGGAAATCCTCAGCAAACGCTTCCTGAGCGGGATTAACAATTCAATGCGCGTTGGGTTACCACTTATAGAAAAACCTACCGAGTAAACCCCGACCTTTGAACTGCCCA
>CAZFEC010000002.1:56137-60702 GCA_964517435.1 uncultured Bacteroidia bacterium
TCAATCCCGGGTCAATTACGGAGGAATCGACCCCATCGGGGTCGCACATGATAGCCCAGCCAGAATGGCTGGGTTACATGGAGTATCCCGGGGTGTCAATCCCGGGTCAATTACGGAGGAATCGACCCCATCGGGGTCGCACATGATAGCAACAACACATGGGCGTTTTACCACAACCTGGGGTTGTCAACAATCGTTCCGATCGTTGGCGCATCAACGTTTGGGCGGTTTGCCACATTGCTCATGCGAATACACCCCAGGCTATTATGTTGCACCCTTCCAGGGTGCAATAGGAATCGACCCCATCGGGGTCGTACATGATAGCCCAGCCAGAATGGCTGGGTTACTCGGTACCCACCGCCTACATGATCCGATGCAGCCGGGCAATGAAGATCCGCTTGGCCAGCTCCTTCTCATCCGGGATTTCGTTGTAGTCGATATCGAGCGTCTGCATGAACTCGACGAGCGAACGGATGATCGAGTTTTTGGTGATCCGTTCCCGCTTCTCGGTGCGGTTGCGCATCATCTTGCCCACCATCTCCTCCAGATAGCGGAGCTGGTCGTTGGTCAGCAGGATCGAAAGCTTGGCTTCGAAGGTCTGATACTTGGGGATCTTGGTCGGGGCGGTCAGTTCATCCAGCTCGTCGGTGCGCAGGATAGCGTCTTCATTGCGGTAATCCATCTCCAGCTCCAGGTTTATGGCGAAATATTGGTTTCAATTGCCTGCAGAGGCGCGCCGCCACCTGGAGCCGGAATCGATACCGGCTCTTCAGCTAGAATCTAGTCGGAAGCCGGCGGCGGTGATGGCGTCACATCATCAGCCGGCGGTTCCGCCTTTGGTGGCAGTTCCGGTTTTCCCTCCGCGCTGTAGGATTCCTTGATCAGGCGATCCATCCAGTCACGCGGGTTCTTGAGAATGTCGCCGCTGATCGTCTGGCGGCTCCGGTTCATCAGTTTGAGACCGTAGGCGAAATCTTTCAACATCCCTTCCAGCAGCAACGGTACGCTGATGCCATCCCGGGCGTTGATCTCCGCCAGATAATCGCGGGCACTGTCGTCGAATTCCAGCACGATGCCGTAGTCCGCTTCGAAGCGGCGGGCGAAATGCGCGATACCACCCTCCACCAGCCGGTTCAGCAGTTGTCCGACCGGGTCCTCCACCATCCTGGCGTCCACGGTCAGCCTGGGCAATCCCGCGCCCGGGAGCCGCTCTTCATACGGGATCAGTGTCGACTCGATGATCCGGGTCAGGCTGCGGGCTCCGGTGTTGGCCTCGGCCGCGCGGCGTGCGATCTCCTGCAGCGCTTCATCCTCGAACTCCAGCTCGATTTCGTAGGCGGCGAAATCGATCTCCTTGCCGCGGATGACCGCCGCTTCCGGGTTCTTGAGGATCTTGTAGAGGGAAGCCTCATCCAGGTGATTGAGCACCGCCGTGATCGGCAGGCGGCCGATGAACTCGCTCTCGAAACCGTATTCGATGAAGTCATCCGCCGTGGCGCGGCGCAGGTATTCCTCCTCCTTCAGGTCGGTGGGGAGCAGGTCGCGCTGGAAGCCCATCGGCTGCTTGCTCAAGCGCTTGCGGATGATGTCGGTCAAACCCTGGAAAGCGCCGGAGACGACGAAGAGGATGTTGCGGGTATTGATCGTCTTGTGCGGTGCCTTGCCGGTGCGCTGTGTCTGGATGACCGCCTCCATCTGGGCGGCGAAGTCATGCGCCGGCTTCAGGTTTACCTCAGTCTCCTCCATCAGCTTCAGGAGGTTGCGTTGCACGCCGGAACCGGAGACATCGCGCACGCCCATCTTGACCGTCGAAGCGATTTTGTCGATCTCGTCGATGTAGATGATGCCGTGCGAGGCGCGCTCCAGGTCACCGTCGGCCTGCTTGACCAGCTCGCGGACGAGATCGTCCACATCGCCGCCGACATAACCGGTTTCGGAGAATTTGGTGGCGTCCCCCTTGACAAACGGCACCTTCAACTTGTCGGCGATGAGCTTGATGATGAAGGTTTTCCCCACACCGGTGGGACCGATCATCATGATGTTGCTCTTGACCATGCCGACCGGCGTGTTCACCCTCAGCAGCTTGATGCGGTTGAAGTGAGTGCAGATCTTGGTCGCCAGGATGGAGACCGCCTCCGGCTGGTCCACTACGTAGTGGTTCAGGTACTCAACCATCTCCCGGGGCTGAAGATGGAAATCGTCCAGCGGCTCGCCGTTTCCGGCCGCAGCAGCCGCATCCGCTTCGCTCGCGGCCTGCGACTGCGCTTTGAGTTCTTCCTCCAGCTTACGAATGTAATCGTTGAAGCCGGCGGGGGGATCGATCGGTTTCATCAGACTCCTCGCTTGATTTCGTAGCCACTCTGGCTGGCATCATGATATAACCGATCGCAGTTATTTAACACGATAAATGTAGCGGGTGGCGAGATAGTGCCGTTTCCGCCGTCTAATCGGTTTCATGGCAAGCGGCGTGCCAGTTTTGTGAATGAGCAATGAGTTCACAAGTTGGGAAGTTAAGAATTGTAAAATCCTGAGGTTAGCCTCGCAGCGGCGAAGTTGAGCTGTGTCAGGACACGATTCAAAGAGGTGAATAATGCCGCCGGCGGGAAAAGTATGCCCCTCCCCTCCCACAGCCGGTTCAGGTTCGGGAAGCGCATGAGGGGAATAATGAAATGTTCTTTTTCTTGGGCTGAGGGGTTTTTTTTCTATATTGTGATTGTTCAGGAATAGGAACCGATATTGTTTCGATCCCAGCGCCCGCAGGGCCGCTGCGCAGACTCAACACAGGTATACATGAAACGCGGGTTTATCATCGACAAGACAACTCTGATTGCACTGTTGTTTATCGTCATGGCCGGTTGTTCCCGCTGGACCGACCTGGACGACGCGGACAGAGTTGAAGGACTGACCGGATCCTGTGTTACCTGCCACACCAGCGAAACGGTATTGCTGGCGCTGTTGGGCGACGAAATACCCGACGACGACGGTGGCGGCGGTGGTTGAGGCGGCGAAGTGGAGGCGGTGCCTCCCTGGCAGCTTAAATACATCGGTCTGGGCAGTCACGACAGCTTTGCCGAGTTGGATCCCAATCACGGTAACATCGGCTGCGCCACCTGTCACGGCGGCGATCCCAACGCTTACACAGCAACCGAAGCGCATGGAACCGATTTCCTGGCCGATCCCGCCAGCGATCCGATCACCAGCTGCGGCAGTGTTGACTGCCATCCGGATCTCGCGGCCGATTTCACCGGCAGCATACATATGAACATCTGGGGTATGAAGCAGCAGCTGGCCGATCGTGCCGGCTATGCCGATTTCAACTCCTGCCCGGCCGACCTCCAGACTGAATTCAACGGCGAATGCGCCTCCTGCCACGCTACCTGCGGTGACTGCCACATCAGCCGGCCCAACTCGGTCGGCGGCGGCCTGGTGGACAACCACATCTTTCTGGCGACACCCGATCGCCAGGATAACTGCCAGGCGTGCCACGGTAGCCGGGTGGGCGTGGATTTCGAAGGACAGCATGAGGATGTCGTGAAGGACATTCACCGCTGGAACGGCTTTCAGTGCGAGGACTGCCATTCCGGCGAGGAGATGCACGCTGACGTCACCGGCAGCCTCGGCCGCTATTTTCTGGGCGAGCTGACCCCGGCCTGTACCGATTGTCATTATCAGGAGAGTCCGGCAGGTGAAACCAACGTTTACCACGCACAACACTGGCCGGGTGGCGACATCGAATTGGAGTGGCGGCACGATTGTTACGTTTGTCATTCGCAGGCTTATAATAATTGCGACGCCTGTCATGTGGGCGGTGTCTGGAAGACCAACGAAGACTACCACGAACGCAATCCCTACGAGCTGTTCAAGATCGGCAGGAACATTACCTACGATACAGCGGACTATGACGACCGGGGACATTATGTCGCCGTGCGGCATGCGCCGGTAGTCCGGGACACCTACGCGCCCTGGGGCCTGCTGGAGCTGGCCGCTTTCGATGAGATCCCCAACTGGAAGTACGCCACGCCGCATAATACCCAGCTCTGGACCAGACAGACAGGCGGTTCGGTCGATGGACCGGAAGTAACGCCGACTACCGATAACTGTTTCATCAACTGTCACCCGCATAACCATGTGGCGCAGAAACCATTACCTCAGAACCGGGTGCTATTCTTGACCGAGGCGGACCTGGCAGCACCAGAGTACAGCGAAGATCCGCTTGCCAATCATGAGGTCGTAGTGGATGATGATTTACCGGACTCCTGGGTACTTGACTGATCACTTGTTTCATTACATAGCATTCCCTGGAATGGGCAATAAACACAAATGTAGAGAGGTTGACTTATGAAGAAGCTTTTGAATCTTTCCCTTATGGCTCTGTTGTTGATGGGCCTGTTGGTCGGTTGCGATAAGGACGACGATGATGATGTCGATGAAACGGATTACTTTCTGATGCTGGCGGAGTTCCTCGAGGGTGGTGACAACTGGGTCAATGATATGTCCGGTTGGATTAAGAACTACGCAGAGATCACCCCGGCCGACTACTTCATCCTGGATATCCGCAGTGCCGA
>CAZFEC010000002.1:60802-69717 GCA_964517435.1 uncultured Bacteroidia bacterium
AGGCCACAAGTGGCCGATGCCCTGGTAAACCAGATCGTATGATGTACCAGATGCGCTCCGGAGCGATCCGGAGCGCATCTGTATTTGGATCAGAGTAAACCGTTCCGATTATGAGACCTTTTTAGAAAGGTGACCGATGCAGAAACTGACAGCCCTGTGGTTACTGCTGCTGCTGACGATCCCAGCCTTGCTGACGATCCCGGCGAAGCCTGCAGCCAGCGCGCTTACGATCGACGGTTATGTCTCCACCGGTATGTATCACGCCGGCGGTACGCCCGATCGGCTGACGACAGTGGAGGATGGCGGCGTCGACACCCTGATGCTGCGCAATTTCGACAGCGCTTCCCTGCGGCTGCGGTTCTCACCCCGGTGGCAGCTCAAAACCAGGGTGCGCTACGCGATCGGTTTCCGTGAAAGCGACGACCTCAATCGCTTCGACCTGCTGCAGGCGGCGCTGCGCTGGCGTTCCGAATGTGGCAAGCTGCGGGTGGAGGCCGGGCGGCTTTCCCCCTTCCAGCTGGCGCTGCCGCTGAAAATCGATGGCGTCGATCTGCGCTGGCGGCTCGCCAGCGGTACTGATGTCAGACTAACGACAGGCTACCGGGTGTCGTCGCCGGGTGAGTTCTCCTACGGCAGTGAGGAGCTGGTCTTCAAAACACGCATCGGCGGCAGGGTCGCCGGCCACAAGTATGCCGCTATCTTTCTGTGGGAGAACGCCGCGAACGGTGCCATGGCAGGTGGTGGAGAGCTGATGCCGCCGCGTCTCTTCGACGTGCGCACGCGTCTGCTCTACCTCTGGGATCTGAATGACCAGCGTCCCTACGAATGCCAGGTCTACCTCTCGCGTGCCTTCGGCCGCGACCTGCTGCTCACCGGCCGCTATCGACTGGCGGCGTCCCGGACCGTCGCTCTGGGCGGGCTCGAGATCCTGCCCCGCATGTACGACAGCATGCGCCTGGCTTTGACCTATCGCAATGAGCGGGGCTGGCGCGCCCACCTGTCGCAGCTGGCGACGCTGCAGGTTGATCAGACCTGGTATCACACACGCTTCACCGTTGGCTGGCGCTGGATCGACCTGGGTTTGATGAACATAACTTCCGGCGCCGACAGCGACCGCTGGCAGGGGACCGCGTCGTTCGCCTTCGAGCCCGGCTTCGGCCTGCAGATCAGCGGCGGTATTAATCTGCTGGAATATGCTTCGCAGACTAATTTCGCCAGCGAGGTGGAAGACGCGGTGCGCGAACAGGGGCTGCTCTACGGCAGCCGGCTCGGCATCGACTGGCGCTGGCGCCGATTCGATCTGAAGTGGCGAATGTATCACACCAGCAATATTCTCGACAAAGACCTGCACAACGCCTGGGAGGGCTGTCTGAGGAACAGCGTCACGCTGCGCTATAACTTCGGAGGCCGGTTATGAAACAGCGCCTCTATTTGCCGATACTGGTCCTGCTGCTGCTACCGCTGGTTATGACGGCCGCCCCGGAACTGGATATCATTTTCCCGCACGCTTTCCACGTCGAAGATATGGGTGTCGACTGCGCTCAATGTCACCCGGGTGTTGACGCCAGCGTCGCCGGCAGCGACAACCTGCTGCCGGAGATGGACATCTGCCTGGAATGTCACGACGGCGATACGGCCGGTGATGACTGCGCCCAGTGCCACCGCGATCCGGACGATCCGCAGGCCGCGCCGCGCATCACCAACTGGCTGCCGAAGTTTTCGCACGATACCCACCGGCCGGACACCGATTGCGAGCGCTGCCACGGCGGTGTCACCGCAAGCCTGGACGCGAAAAGCCGCCATCTGCCGAAGATGGGGCTGTGCATGGAGTGTCACGTCACGCCCCTGACAATGCAGGGCTGCGATCTCTGCCACCAGCCGCAGGATGAGTTACTGCCCGCCAGCCACGATCCGGACTGGGTGATGATGCATGCCGCCGCCGGCAAGGGCAGATGCGCCCAGTGCCACAGTGAGGATCAGTGCGAGGATTGCCACACCGGCACCGACGGCGAGATCATCTTTCACGATGTCAATCACCTGCTGACGCACGGTCTCGATTACCGGATGCAGAGCAGCGATTGCGCCGTCTGTCATACCGATTACGCTTCCTGCCGCGATTGCCACGACAGCAACCAGATCCTGCCGCTCTGGCACCTGGATATCGAATACCGCGAGGGCGTGCATGGCGCGGAAGCGCTGATCGATCCGGCCTACTGCACGCTCTGTCACGGCGAAGCGACGCAGGCGGCGTCCTGCGATGAATGCCATTGATACGAGTGAATGCAAACTTGTGGAAGAAATACTAGCCGAAAGGAGTTCTTATGAAGAAGGGAAACCTGCTGCTGAGTGCGGCGCTGCTGTTCGCCTTCAGTACCGCGCTGGTCGCGGCCGATTATGTCGGCGGTAACAAGTGCAAAATGTGCCACAAAAAGGAAGAGAAGGGCGCCCAGTACCAGAAATGGGAATCCACCGCCCACGCCCACTCCCTGGAAACCCTGCACAACGAGCAGTCCGCTGAAATCGTCAAGAAGATGGGGCTGGAAGTGCCCGCCTGGGAGGCACCGGAGTGTCTGGCCTGCCATGTTACCGGCTGGGACCGGGGCGGATACGTACTGGGTGAACTGGCGGATCCGAAAGCGGCCAAGCGCAACGCCGGCCTGGCCAGCGTCAGCTGCGAAGCCTGTCACCAGCCCGGTTCCGATTATGTCAAGATCAAGAACATGAAGGGTGTCTGGGCCGGCGAAATCGCCGAGGCGGACGTCGGCCTGCTATGGCATCCGGACGAAGCGAACTGCCTGCAGTGCCACAACGAGCAGAGCCCGACCTATAAACCGTTTGTCTTCGCCGACCGCATTGCCGAGATGGGACATCCGTATCCGGAGAATGCGGGGGAATAGAAGACAGCATTCGAATGAGGTATTCGAATGAATAACAGTTTGAACTGACAGTAACCTGGTTCGCTTGCTGCAATCCCGTTCCCTGGGATTGCGGCAAGGTCATCGTTTGGACTGACTGCAACGTCATTCGCCTTTTGCAACTCGAAGAGTTGCGAAAGAAGACAGAAGATAGAAGATAGTAGGGGCAGGTCGATGACCTGCCCCTTTATTTGGTGATGTAATACAAGGAGTCAGGAGTCGGGCGACAGGAGTCAGGAGAAAAACAGGTGGATTTCTGTGGCTTGCAGTCGGATATTCCTCATTCTTCGCCAGGGAATCGCGACCCGTCTGCGAGCGTCTTTCGTTCGCAAAACTCCTGACTCCCGACTCCTGAATTCTTTATTCTATCTTCTATCTCCCATCTTCTATATTCTATCCTCCAACATAACCAGGAGACGTTGTGGACAAGTATGATCTGATCGTGATCGGTGCCGGGCCGGGCGGCTACGTGGCGGCCATCAAGGCGGCGCAGCTGGGATTGAAGACCGCCGTCGTCGAGCGGGAGCACACCGGCGGCGTCTGCCTCAACTGGGGCTGCATTCCGACCAAGGCGCTGCTGAAAAGCGCCGAGCTGTATCGCCATATGCAGAAATCGGAGGAGTGGGGCCTGACGGCCGGTCAGGTCGACTTCGATCTGGCCGCCATCGTCAAGCGCAGCCGCGATATCAGCGCCCGGCTCACACGCGGCATCGGCTTTCTCTTCAAGAAAAACGGCGTGACGCTGATCGAGGGCAGCGCCGCCTTCACCGGCCCGCACAGCCTTCAGGTCAAGGGCGGCGACGGCGAGCGGGAACTGGAAGCGTCGCACATCATCATCGCGACCGGCGCCAGGCCCCTCGACTTTTCCTTCGCCCGTTTCGACGGAACGCGGATCATCAGCTACCGGGAAGCGCTGGTGCCGGAGCAGCTGCCGCGGTCGCTGGCTATTGTCGGCGGCGGTCCAATCGGGCTCGAGTTCGCCACTTTCTACGCCAGCTTCGGCACGGAGGTGACGCTGTTTGAAATGCTGGACCGGATCGCACCGGGCAACGACCCGGAAGCGGCGCGCCTGCTGGCGCTGTCACTGCGCAAGCTGGGGGTCAAGGTCCACGCCGCCACCCCGATCGAAGAGGTGTCCCTGGAGGGAGACGGCGTCACCTGCCGCTTCACGCACCGCGATGAACGGCAGTACGTACAGGTGGAGCAGCTGCTGCTCGCGGCCGGTTTCCAGGGTAATTTCAGCGAGCTGGCGCTGGAGCAGGCCGGTGTCACCGCCGGTAAGAGCGTGATTCCGGTGGACGCTCAACTGCGCACGAATGTATCACATATCTACGCCATCGGCGACGTCAAGGGCGCTCCCGGCCTGGCGCATACCGCCAGCGCCGAGGGGATCAACGCCGTTCTGCACCTCGCCGGCCGTAACGGTGGATTCCAGCGGGACCTCTACCCGGCGGCAATCTACACTTCGCCTGAGTACGCCTGGCTTGGCATTACCGAGGAACAGGCTCTGGTCGAGGGTATTGAGGTCAAGGTGGGCAAATTCCCCTTCGCCGCTTCCGGCCGCGCCCTGACCGCGGGAGATACCACCGGTTTCATCAAGACTATCTTCGACGCGGAGCAACAGCTCCTGCTGGGAGTCCATATCGTGGGGGAACACGCCTCCGAGTTGATTCACGAGTTTCTGATCGCCATGCGGACGGATCCCGGTTGCTCCGGGCTGCTGAGCGCGATCCACGGCCATCCCTCGCTGGCGGAAGGCTGTATTGAAGCGGTGGAAGCGGCACTGGGCCAGGCGATCCACCTCTGATCGTCGCCCTGAACGGATGAGCAGCGGATCAATTGGATCGGATAGAAGCGAGCCTGCCGCATGAAGACAGCTTACAAACCGAGGGTACGCCTCCCCGCCGGCCCTGAAGTCGCGCGTCTGCGGCGACTGCTGCGCCAGCGGCAACTGCACACCGTCTGCGAGGAAGCCCGCTGTCCCAACCTGCACGAGTGCTGGTCCCGCGGCACCGCCACCTTCCTGATCCTGGGTGACCGCTGTACACGCAGCTGCCGTTTCTGCAATGTCGCCAGCGCGACGCCGCTGCCCCCCGATCCCGGTGAAGCTGAGCGGGTCGCCGCGGCGGTAGCGGCGATGTCCATCCGCCATGTCGTCATCACTTCCGTCACCCGCGACGACCTGCCGGACGGAGGTGCCGGCCACTTCGCCGCTCTACTGCGGACCCTGCAGGAGCGGTTTCCCGATTTGACCACCGAAGTCCTCATTCCCGACTTCCAGGGCAGCGCAACGGCGCTCGCCACCGTGCTGGACGCCCGGCCGGATGTGCTGAATCACAATGTCGAGACCGTCCCCTCCCTCTACGCCCGGGTCAGGCCGCAGGCGGATTACACTCGTTCACTGCAACTGCTGGCCAGGGCCGTCGCCGCCGGTTTCTTCACGAAGTCAGGTTTGATGGTGGGATTGGGTGAGCGCGAAACGGAAGTGATGCAACTGCTGACGGAGCTGCGGGAGGTGGGGTGCCGGGCCGTCACTATCGGCCAGTACCTGCAACCGCGTTCCGACAAACTGCCGGTGGCACGCTATGTCGAACCGGTTGAGTTTGAACGCTATGCCGCTCGGGCGCGCGAGATCGGCTTCCAGCAGGTGCAGGCGGCGCCCCTCGTACGTAGCTCCTACCACGCCGCCCCGGCCGGTTCCCCAGCCTGATCTGAAGTGCCGAAAGCGCGCCCAACGTTCGCACGCAAAAGAGTTCCCGGTACCGTCAGTTCCCGCTTTCCCGCAGCTGTCGCAGGTGTGCGGCGGCCTCCCGGTTATCCGGCCACACTTTGACCGCCTGGTCCAGGTAGTGAGCGCCCGCGTCCCGGTATCCCAGCGCCAGGCTGGCGATGCCGAGACGGTCGAAGGTCCTGGATATGGTCGGCCGGTCGATCAGCTGCTTGATCAGGGTGGTATCGAACATCGACAGCATCTCCCGCGCGACTCCCTCCGAGATTTGTGCTTCCAGGTTGCGGCGGCTGAGGCTGTCCTTGGGGCGCAGGTAGTGAGGCAGGCTGCGCCGCAGCATCGAATAATAACTGGTGCGGATATCAAGCTGATGTTCCAGCGCCTGACTGTAGCAGTTGTAGGCGTTCAGCCAGTCGCCCCGTCCCTCGTAAAGCATACCCAGCCGGTTCAGCGTGAAATGTAGATCGGGATCATCCGCAAGTGCTTGCTGGTAGTTCTCGATCGCGCCACTGGTGTCCCCCTGTTCGGCCATGATCCAGGCGATGTTGTAGTAGATGACGCTTTCGAGGGGGGGACTCATGGTCAAGCCTTCACGCAGGACCCGGATCGCTTCGTCCGGATAACCGTAGCGACCGAGCGCGACGCCCAGGTTGACCCGCGCGTCTACATAATCCGGGTCGACCTTGATTGCCTGCCGGTAGTTGGTGATCGCCTGGGCGAGCTGCTTCTGCTTCACCATGGCGTCGGCGTAGCTCTTATAGGTCTTAGCTTCCGATCGTTTCCCCTCCGCGGAGATGTTCTGCAGCCATTGCGGTTCCCAGATCGAGACTACGGCAAAGGACATCAGCAGACACCAGATGCAGATCAGAGCAACCGTGATTCCCAGCCTGAGTCCGCGGCTGGGTGGGCGACGGGTGGGCTCCGCCGGAGTGGTCTCAGCAGGTATTGTGGAGAACGAAGAGAACATTCTTCCCATCCTTTTTTAACTGGTTAAAGACCTGGACGGCATTCTGGTTGGGCAGGATCAACAGTTGTACACCCTGCTGCGCAAAGGGATTCCACAGGAACTGGTGCGCGTGGTTTCTCGGAAAACCCAGTCCTCCTTTGCCTCGCGTACCGGAGCCGATCACAATGATGTCTGCTTCCTGAAGGAGCAGGGTCTGGCGATCGCGCACATTGAACATGTGCTTCTTGTCCACCAGCCGGAAACCGCCATCCGGGAAGATCATGATATCGAAGAATGGTATCGGCACCCCGCGGTAGATGGTCAGACCGTAGCTGTTATGCGTGACTCGCGGTTCGCTGGTGTAGAACAGCGTGATTTCAGTCAGCAGGCTTCCGATCACCAGGATGTAGACGACCGGCCCGATCCAGCGGAACTGGCTCAGGTGGATCAGCAGCCAGCAGAAGAGGAAGACCGCGATGGTGATGCCGGTGCTGACCCAGCCGTACTCGACCTCGGTGAGCAGGGAGCTGATGATCAGCAGCAGCAGTCCCAGGAGCAACACGAGCACGAAAGTCGCGATCGGATTGCCCAGGTAGCCGCTGAGGCGGCGGTGACGCAACCGGCCCTGCCGCAGCAGCGCGCGCCCGTCTCCCAGCACGAAATAAACAAACGCCATGCCGATCAGCACTCCCCAGGCATCCTTGGCGATGTCGCTGATATCGAATACCCGGTTACTCATGTGGAGCTGGAAGAACTCGTCGAAGGAGGAGAGGAAGAGCGCTATGAAGAAGGTCCAGAGCATCATTCTGGAGACAGGCATCTCCCGCTTCACCAGGTAGAGATACATCAGCCAGGCGAAGATCGAATACGCATAGTAGTGCCAGTTCTGCTGCAGGTCGTAGAAATTGTGATGGAAGTAGAAATCGGTCAGTTGCTGGGCCAGTGCGATCATCAGCAGGATGAAGATCAGTACGCCTACCCGGAAAAAGTTGAGATTCCGGAAGGTCAGCAGGAAGACGATCAGCAGAAACAGCCCCATCGTGCAAGGCAGCACCACTACTTTAATCGATCCAACATGGAAGATGATTTCGGAGATGCTGCCGATGGCTTCCTGCAGGAAGTTCTGCAGCATGATGAAGGGAGTGGCGACCAGGAGGGCGCCGTAGAGTATCAGGTGGAGCAGCGGTGAGAGAAGTCTATCCTGAATTGTCATGAGCTACCCTTAACATATGATTCTGAGCTGTTGCCATTTCGAAGTCAGATTATTGAAAGCCAAGATAGAGTCGGTGGCAGACAATGTCCAGCATAACGCCGGGCGGAGGAACCCAAAGCCGAGCACAGCTTGCCTAAGCCGGAACAGCGGGCTATATTCAACACGACGGTGATGCAGCTGACCGTGACCGAAACCAGGGATGCCCGGCGCGGTTGTCGCCTAACCCGGGAGCGAGATTGAGTCGAACCTTCAAGAACTACTACGAGGTGCTGGCGGTTACTCCCGCCGCGGCGGCGGCGGAAATCAAGCGAAAGTACCGCAGGCTGGCCAAGCGGCATCATCCGGATGTCTCCGGCGGTGAAGCCGCCCGCTTCCGTGAGATCACCGAAGCGTACGAAGTCCTGATCGATCCGAAAAACCGGGAGCGCTACGATAGCATGTTCCAGCGCTTCTACGGCGATCAGCGCACCGATATCAGGGATGAAACCATTGACCGCTTCTGGGAGGCGGTTGAACGCCAGCGGGCAGCCTGGCAGGCCGCCGGTGGTGCATCGAGGCCGGAAGGGGAACAGCGGCCCCGCACCGGTGAGGATGTCGTCCAGGAACTGAAACTGCCCTTCAAACAGGCGGTGCTGGGCGGGACGGTGCGCATCAAGGTGCCGCACCTGCAGAAGCGGCTCGAAGTGAAGGTGCCACCCGGCATCCAGGCCGGCACCCGCATGGTGCTCAACGGTAAGGGGCAACCCGGCAGCCGTGGCGCTTCCCCGGGGAACCTGGTGCTGAATGTCGGCGTGGAAGAGCATGCCGTCTTCCGGCGGGAAGGCCGGGACCTGGTCTGCAGCACCACGGTCAATCTCGCGCAGCTGATGCTCGGCAGCAAACTGCAGGTCAAACTGCTGGCGGGAGGCAAGGCGGAGTTGACGCTGCCGACCGGAACCCAACCGGGCAGCCGCCTGCGGTTGCCGGAACTGGGTATCCCTTTTGAAGAGGGCCAGGGTGACCTGCTGGTCGAGATACAGTTGCTGTTGCCGCCGATGCTCACTCCCACCCAGCGCCGGATGATCGAAAATTTCGCCCGTGACAGCGGGATGACATACTGATGGTAGCTGAAGA
>CAZFEC010000002.1:69817-136110 GCA_964517435.1 uncultured Bacteroidia bacterium
ATGATCGAAAATTTCGCCCGTGACAGCGGGATGACATACTGATGGTAGCTGAAGATTCACTGAACGAGGTCTGCCATATGCACGTGTTAATAGTCGACGACGAAGCTCACATCTGCGAAGTGATCAGCGAACTGCTGGCGCAGGAGAACTACACCACCGATGTGGCCTGCGACGGCTTGGAAGCGCTGCGTAAGCTGGAGGAGCAGGAGTTCGATGTCGTCATCTCCGATGTGCGCATGCCGCAGATGGACGGCCTGGAGCTGCTCACGGAGGTCCGCAACCGCTATCCGCAGGTGAAGGTGCTGCTCTTTACCGGTTACGCTTCCGTCGACAGCGTGGTGGAGGCGATGAAAATCGGCGCTTACGGCTATTTGACCAAGCCGATCGACCGGGAGGAGCTGTTCCGGGAGCTGGCCCTGATCCGTGAGCAGAACGAGATCCTCAAGGGCGGCCACCAGATGCAGTCGGAGATGTTCCAGCGTTACGCCAAAGGGGACTCCCGGCCGGCCAGCAAGAGCATGCAGAACCTGTACGAGCTGACCATCACCCGCATCGCCCGCAGCGATTCCACCGTGTTGATCGAAGGGGAGAGCGGCACCGGCAAGGAGCTGATGGCCGGCATGATCCACCACTTCAGCAACCGCAGCGACAAGGAGCTGGTCAAGGTTAACTGCGCCGCGCTGGCGGAAGGGCTGCTGGAATCGGAGTTGTTCGGACATGTCAAGGGTGCATTCACCGGCGCGATGGCCAACCGCCAGGGGCGCTTCGAGCTGGCCAACAGTGGGGCGCTCTTCCTGGACGAAGTGGGGGAGATGAGTCCCGCACTGCAGGTAAAGCTGCTGCGGGTGCTGCAGGAGGGGGAGTTCGAGCGGGTCGGCAGTAGCGAGACCATCAAGGTTGATGTGCGGGTGATCGCCGCCACCAACCGCAATCTCAAACAGGAGGTGGCCAAGGGCAACTTCCGTACCGACCTCTACTACCGGCTCAATGTGATCAACATTCCGATTCCGCCGCTACGGGAGCGGCGGGAGGACATCCCGCAGCTGGTGGTGCATTTCATCGACAAGAACCGCAACCGGTTGGGCAAACCACGGATGTACCTGCGGCGCGCCGCTTACGATGCGATCGTGCGCTACGACTGGCCCGGCAACATCCGGGAGCTGGAGAACTGCATCGAGCGCGCCTGCGTGATGGCGAACAGCGATACCATCGAGGTTAACGATCTGCCGCTGGAGGTGCAGCAGGCGCAGAGCAGGGCGCCAGTGTCCGCTGCGCCGAATCCCGACCGGCCCGGCGCTGCAGTGGAAACCGCTCCTACTCCGGAGCCGGTGCCCACCGCCCAGCCTGATATCGCGCCGCTCTCCCTCTCGGAAGCGCGTGAGCAGTTCGAGAAGGACTTCCTGGAACAGAAACTGGCGGAGCAGGGGGGCAACGTCAGCCACACCGCCCGCGATCTCAAGATCGCCCGCAAGAACCTGCAGCACAAGATCAAGAAGTACCAGATCAACGTGCAGCAGTACCGGAAAGGGGAGGGGTAGACGTCAGAATCACAGATAGCACAGATGACACTGACAGGTATTAGGTATTTCCGGAGGCTCTGGATAAGCAATAACGTATCTGTGTCATTCGCATGAGTGATCTTCTTCACTAAGTCAAGGGCGTACAGCGTCTAAGGTCAGTGATTCAGACAATTAAGGGTAGCGGTGAAAGTGATTCTGCAAAATAACAGCAAGCATCCTTCGCATCCACTGCTGCCACTGCATAGACGTTTGCACGTTATCTTATCATTTTTCGCACTCTCCCTCCTGCTTCTATCCGGCTGCGATCAGCTGCCGGAGGACCCGCACGCGTATCCGTTACAGTTCAAAGTGATTCAGGAAATTGAATCCGGGGTCAGCTGCGCGTTGTCGGTACCCGGTGCGGATGGCAGCGACGATCTGCTGTTTGAAGCGCACTTTCACTCACCAAAGGGTGACCGCTTTATCCAGATCACCGATCTGGGCGCCACACAGGTTCTGCATCATCACGGTTTGTGGAATTCTACTGAAGTTCCCGCATCTGTCGATCTGCCCGGATATCGCTGGCAGGGCGCTTTCGCAGGCGAAATCACATCCCCAGGAATTGGAGGTTACTACCATCTCACCACAGATACATCACTGAGGATTATTCGGTTCAGTTGGGAAGGCTTCAGGCAGGATACGATTCTGGTTCGATACCGCCCGGATCAAGATTTCGGAATAAACTGGGATATCAGCTGTGGCGGGGTATTCAGGCTGGACTTGACCGGTACCGATCCGCCGGAAGGTTGGTCATATATTAATTATGGTTATTATCCTGCACCAAGGGAGTTGATTCTGTGGGAGGATCTAGACCCGCCGGTAGTACGCAGCATCTTCCACAGTGGATCTGTTCTGCGGCATTTTGGAGCGTCAGATCTTGACAATGATGGTGATGAGGAACTGCTCTGGGGAACCAACGCGCCCTGCAACGGGATCACTCATAACGGCATCGCGGATACAACAGCCTACTATATCGCCCTGCGACAGGATGGTGAGCCGCTCTGGATTACACCCACCATCAGCGGAGGTGGAAGCGCCTACCTGTATCCCGACCCCAAGGAACCGGCGTTGTTCGGATTGCGTCAGCTTCGCAACTTCAATGCCGGAGGAACCAGGCAGCTTGTGCATGAACTGGATCCAAAAACCGGTCGGATACTGCGGGAGCTGGAACTGCGCGGTTTTGCGATTTGCGCCATGATCGATCCTGAACGATGGATCCTGCATTTCGATCCGTCATCTGAAATACTGCAATGGTGGACCAGGGATTTTTCGGTCGCCAGGAGTTTAGTCTGTGAAGCTGGAATCTTCGGGCTGGCAAAAGGCGCGGCTATCGAAGAGGATTTGGAGCAAATCTTTCTCGCCAGTCTTCTGGATAGAGATTTTATCTACTTGAATGGTGAGCTGGAGATCATCGCACGATCCGGCTTCCGTCTTCTGGAAGGTGCACCGGAGTTCCATTTCTACCGAGATGGTGAGAAGCAAACGGCCTATCTGGCCCGTTTCCCCGGTGGGCCGGAACTGATAGTACAACCTTACTTCTCCCCCTGGTGGCAGTGGTGGACCTGGCGTTATCGCTGGCCGCTGATCTGGGGACTGGCCATCCCGGCGGCGCTGATCGGTTTGTACTCGCTGATCCGCTATCTGCGCCTGCGGCGGCTGGCCCGCCTGGCGGAAGCGGAGGCCAAACGCAAGCTGGAAATCGCTTATGCGCAGCGGGGGGCGTTGCTGGAGCGGCTGCACAACGCGCAGGAAACGGAGCGCACCCGCCTGGCGCGGGAGCTGCACGACGACCTCGGCCAGACGCTGACGCTGCAGAAGATGGATCTCTACGAGTTGTCCGACCAGGTTCCCGGTCACGAGAAAACACTCAACGACATGATCATCCGCGCCGACACCGCGTTGACCTCGATGCGGCACCTGATCGCGGATCTGCGACCGGCGGTGCTGGATGAACTCGGCCTGGCCGGCGCGCTGGCCTGGTTGGTTGAGTACATGCAAACTGACTCCGGCCCCCGGCTCAGTTTCCAGTGGGAGGAAAGCACTCTCGATTTGGGACTTGAATTCAAGACAGTGCTGTTTCGCGTTTGCCAGGAAGCCCTCACCAATGTACTTCGACATGCCCAGGCGACGGAGGCGGTTGTGCGGATTGAACTTGAAGAAGGGTTGCTGAAACTGACCATCAGCGACGACGGAGTCGGGATGTCGCCTCCGGAGCAGCACCGCCCCGGTTCGCTGGGTCTCCTGGGTATGCGGGAGCGGTTGGCTCCCTGGAACGGCGAAGTGGAAATCGAGAGTCAACCGGGGCAGGGCACCACCGTCAAGGTGCGGCTGCCACTGGGGGGAGTCTGAATGGTGATCAGAGTGTTGATCGTCGATGATCATCCGGTCGTCCGGGAAGGTTTGAAGCGGATCCTGGAACGCACGGAGGAGATACAGGTAGGTGGGGAAGCGGGCGACGCACAGGATGCGCTGGAGCAGGTCTGGCAGAACAGCTTCGACGTAGTGTTGCTCGACTACATCCTGCCGGGCGGTAAAGGGATGGAAGCGCTGGAGGCAATCAAGCGGAATAAACCGCAATTACCCGTCCTGATGATCAGCATGAACCCCGCCGACCATCTGCTGCTACGTATTCTGGACAGCGGTGGTGCCGGTTTCATCTCCAAGAGTGTACCGCCGGATGCACTTATCGATGCTATCCGCACAGTTTACAACGGCAAAATATATATCACTCCGGAACAGGCTCAGTTCCTCGCCCAACAGCATGCCCTGGGTGATCAGTTACCGCACGAGCGGCTCTCCAACCGCGAGTACTAGGTGTTCGTCCTGGTCGGGGAAGGGAAGAGTACTAGCGAAATCGCCTCTGAACTGAATATCAGTATTAAGACCATCCAGACTTACCTCACCCGTGCAAAAGCTAAAATGAATCTCACCCGCCAGGCGGAGATCATCCGCTATGTGATTGAGCATGGGCTCCGGGTGGCGCCGCACGAGGGCTGAGTTCTACCTACCGTAAACTGATTCCCACCAACGGTTTGATGAAATAACAAACCTGCATCCCATTTAGTGCAGTCGTTACCGCCGGTGAAGTGTAAGACTCCGTAGGGCAACGGAAGGACATTCTTTACCGACAAGGGAATCCGTCTCTTACCTACAATTGATTCCCGATTGACTTAGTACTCTTAACTCAAAATGTCGTACAAGAGGACCTATCACGACTCTATCGACTCTACAAGTATGACTTGGACTGGTACATTTTCAAACCGTAATCACTTAGGGAGGAAACATGAAAGCAATTGCAGCCCTACTGGTTCTGATCGTCAGTATATTGGCGCTTTCAGGATGTAGTGTAGAGAAGATCGAGGAGGATGCCGGTGAGACTCACCCCATGTCACCGGTTTCGATTGAAATTACGGGGGATAATGTCTGCGTAGATATCATCGCGGCACAATCCATGGTAGTTGGAGACATATGTGTCGAGATACTTGAAGAATCCAATGAACTCTGTGTCACATATACAACATCAGACGAGTGGGAGTTGACTGAAACGCATCTATGGGTTGGAGAATCCATAGCAACAATGCCACAGACACGCAAAGGTAATCCCAGGATAGGGCACTTTCCCCATCACTCTGGAGATATTACCGGTAATACTACCTGGTGTTGTTACATATCGTTGACAGAATTTGGCCTGCAGGGTGATGAAACAATCTGTGAGAAAGATCTCTATATCGCGGCACACTCAGAACTACGTCTGGAGAACGCTGATGGTTCTTATACTTACGAAACCGGCTGGGGTGCTGGTGTACCTATTGTCGAGCGAGGTAGTTGGGCAACCTATTATGGAATTCACCTCTCCTGTGATGGGTGGCCGCCACTGAACAGTGAAAGCAAGAGTTCATTTGCCCGTGGTTGTGAAGACTATGCCATTTGTTTCCTGGAGATCGATTTAGATGATCCGGATGATGATGGCCCCCAGCGTTGGGGTTGGACTAACGGCCCCTTACAAAATGGCACTTATCATTTTGATCTCTACGTCGAGGCAAATGAATGCGATTTGGCAGCTGGGCTCCTGGTGGGGAACCTAGCAGTTGAGTATGCTGGCGGAACCGCAACGGTCACCTATAATCTCTACCAGGACCTTACTTTAAGTGAAGTGCAGCTGTATGTAGGTAACGAGATATTACCGAGATATCTCGGTGAATTCAGCACTGGTCCGGGACATTACCCGGTGATAAATACCGGACTGGGCGATGTGAGTACTCATACCTGCGCTGTTTCAGGGCTTTCAGGTGATATCTACGTTGTAGCTCATGCAGTGATCAATGGAATTACAGATGATTATAGTGATGAAGAAGCCCAATCTATATGTGATGGTATGCGTTTCGCCTGCTTTGAAGCAGGAACCTTTATTATGGGGCAGGATAGTATTGGTGAGTCCTATCCCGCAATTGAACACGAAGTAACGCTGACTCATGACTTCTGTCTCTCAATTAATGAGATCACAAATCAGGAGTGTATCATTATGCTGCAATGGGCGTATGAAAACGGTCTTATAACCGCCAATACCATTACAGTATCTGCACATGGACAACAGTTGTTCGAGCTTATTAGCCCAAACAGCGAGATCGGCTTTGCTGATGGGCTTTTCTATATCCATGAAGCTACGAGCGGAGACGCGCAATCTGCCTATCCTGATGGGTATAATCCACAGGATCACCCTGTAAAGGAAATATCCTGGTATGGAGCTGTATGCTTTTGTGATTGGTTGAGCCTCAAGGAAGGACTACCTCCTTTTTATAATGGTGAATGGACCACTACTTCTTCACACAATCCATATGAAGCTCAAGGTTATCGACTACCCACCGAGGCGGAATGGGAATATGCAGCCCGTTATAATGACGGACGTACATTTCCATGGGGTGACTGGGAGCCCGTTCCCTGCGTAGAGGCATTTCTCTACGTGCAAATCATGGACAGTGGTAGTAGGTTCGTATCCTCAAGGTAACAGCGACCAGGGACTTACTGACATGGCTGGTAATGTTATCGAATGGTGTAATGATGTAGTATCTGGATACACAACAGAACCGGTAATCGATCCTTTGGGTTCATCAGGTTCAGGCAGGAGGCTAGTCCGAGGAGGATATCGTGGGGATTATTCACCGGAACTCAGATCCGCTGTTCGTCGTGCTTTTGAACCATACGATACTTATCCAGGATTCGGTTTTCGTGTCTGTCGGACGGCAAATCCATGATTCCCCGATTGTCTACCCGACAATCTCATTTAATATCACACCTTTCACTTCTACCTGGACGCCCGGCCCCGCGCCGGGCGTTCTTTTCAAAGTGCAGAATAAAAACGCCCGGCTCATCACCGGGCGCTCGCATTATACTGAAACCTCCCGACTGTTCGGGACGTCCTTTGTTTACAGCGTCTTCAACATCTCATCAACCTCGTCACAGGTGGCGCGCACCGCGTCGCCCGACTTCTGCAACGCCGCCAGTTCATCCGTGGTGAGATCGATCTCGAGCACTTCCTCGATACCGTTCTTACCCAGGATGGTCGGCACGCCGACGAAGAGACCTTCCATACCGTACTGGCCAGTCAGGTAGGCGCTGGAGGCGATGACCTTGCGCTTGTTGAAGATGATCGCTTCCGCCATTTCCAGCGCCGCCCAGGCGGTGGAGGAGAAAGCGGATCCGATACCGAGCAGTCCGACCACCTCGCCGCCCGCCTTGCGGGTGCGCGTTTCGATCGCCTCGAGCTTGTCTTCGCTGATAAAGCTGGTCACCGGCAGACCGGCGATCTGGCAGCTGCTGCGTACCGGCACCATGGTGGGACCGTGGCCCCCCAGCACCAGCGCGTTGACGTTGTCGACGGAGACGTTGGCCGCGTCCGCCACGAAGTAGCGGTAGCGGGTGGAATCGAGGGCGCCGGCCATACCCATCAACTTGCCTTGCGGCGGATTCAGCACCTTGTGCAGAGTGTAGACGATCGCATCCAGCGGATTGGCTACGCTGATGATGATGGCATCAGGGCAGTATTCCGCGATGCCGGCGGCCACCGACTTAGTGATCTTCAGGTTGACCGCCAGCAGCTCCTCCCGGGAGGGGAAGGTGCCGTCCGGGCGGGCTTTACGCGGCACGCCGGCGGTGTTGATGACCAGGTCCGCCCCCTGCAGCGCGCTGTAATCCTTGGACCAGCTGAACTTGACATCGCTGCTTATGATCGGCAGGCCCTCGCAGATATCCAGCACCTTGCCGCCGGCGATCGATTGCTTCTGGGCCACCTCCTGTTTCTCGGGCGGGTCGTCCGGATTAGGGATCGGGGCGGGATCGACAAAACCGATCTCCGACGCCAATTTCCGAGTTGCACATTCCTGGGCGAGCACGCCGCCGATGGCTCCACCGCCGATAAGTCCGATCTTTTGCATATGCTTCTCCTGTCTTTCAGATATTGATCACTTGCGTTTACACCTGATGACGAAGGCCGCCCTGGCGGGCTTCGTCCAAGGTAACAGGTCAACAAAGTTGACCTGTTACCCCATGTGTGAAATCATGACATCGCCAAATTCAGAGCATTCAGCTCTAGCCGTCCATGTGTGAAATCATTGCGTCGCCAAATTCAGAGCACTTGAGCTTCTTCGCCTCCAGTCCGTCGGCCAACATCAGCCGGTGGAAGTCATAGGTGACCGTCCGGGCCTGGATGGCGCCGCCCAGACCCTTGTAAATCAGCTCCTGCGCCTCCTCCCAGCCCATGTACTGGAACATCAGCGCTCCGGAGAGGATCAGCGAACCGGGATTTACCTGATCCTTGTCGGCGTACTTGGGCGCCGTGCCGTGCGTCGCTTCGAAAATAGCGTGGCCGGTCTCGTAGTTGATGTTGGCACCCGGCGCGATGCCGAGGCCGCCCACCTGCGCTGCCAGCGCGTCGGAGATGTAGTCGCCGTTCAGGTTCATCGTGGCGATGATGTCGAATTCGGTCGGTCGGGTCTGGACCTGCTGCAGGGTGATGTCGGCGATGTTGTCCTTGAGCAGTACCAGCTCCTTCCACTTGCCCTCGCCGTGCGTAGGCCATAGTTCCAGGGCACCCTCGACTTCCGTCACTATCGCCGCCTGCTTGTCGGCATCCAGTTGGTCGAACCAGGGCTCGATCAGCTTGGCGTTGTCACGTACGCTGAGGTCGGAATTCCGCTCCTTGTTCTCCAGCGCCCAGGCCTCCCGCTGCGTCACTACCTTGTCCCGCAACTCCGGATCCTGGGAAAGCTCGTAGCCCCAATCGCGGAAACCGCCCTCGGTGAACTTCATGATGTTGCCCTTGTGCACCATGGAGATGCTCTTGCGGCCGTAACGGAGGGCGTACTTGAAGGCGGCCTTGATCAGCCGCTGCGACCCTTCACGGGAGACCGGTTTGATTCCCAGCGAAGTTGTATCGGGGAAGCGGATTTTCTTAACGCCCATCTCGTTCATCAGGAAATCCAACACCTGCTTGCATTCCGGGGTGTTGGCGTACCATTCCACGCCGGCGTAGATGTCCTCCGTGTTCTCCCGGAAGATCACCATATCCACCAGCTCCGGCTGACGTGCCGGGCTGGGGGTGCCCTCAAAATAGCGCACCGGACGCAGGCAGACATAGAGGTCGAGTAGTTGCCGCAGCGCCACGTTAAGCGACCGGATACCACCGCCCACCGGCGTGGTCAGCGGACCCTTGATGCCGATCAGGTATTGTCGGAAGAAATCCAGCGTGCGCTGGGGCAGCCATTCGCCGGTTTCGTTGAAGGCTTTCTCACCGGCCAGCACCTCGGTCCAGGCGATCTTCCGCTTTCCCCCGTAAGCCTTCTCAACCGCGGCATCAAGAACTCTGACCGTCGCCCGCCAGATATCGCGGCCGGTGCCGTCCCCTTCGATGAAGGGGATGATCGGTTGGTCCGGTATTTTGAGTCCACCCGCCTCCATCGCGGTCTGTTCCCCGAAACCGGGGACTTCGTAATACTCTGCCATACAGGTCCTCCTTAGTTGAAGAGGCTGGATTACAAATGGAGAGGGGGGACGCCCCTGCGCCCCCCCCGCCATGGTTTAACCCTGCTTGACCATCTTCTCCAGCATGTCGGTAGTGATCGACTTGGGCCGTTCCAGCGGTTGCCCGACGGCGCGATCCCAGATCAGGTTAGCCGTGATACCGAGCGCCCGGCCAATACCGAACATGACGGTGTAGAAATCGAACTCCGTGACACCGTAGTAGTATTGCAACACGCCGGAATGCGCATCCACGTTCGGCCAGGGATTCTTCGCCTTGCCATGCTCCTGCAGAATCGGTGGTACGACATTATAGACCACATTTACCGTTCTAAACAGGTCATCATCGGCACAATAGTCCAGGGCGAATTCCCGCTGGGCAGTGTAGCGCGGGTCGGTTTTTCGCAGTACGGCGTGTCCGTAGCCGGGAATCACCTGTCCGGAATTCAGCGTATCCCAGGCGAACTTGCTGATATCCTCTTCGGTGGGTACGCCGCCGAACTTGTCGTAGAGACCCATGATCCAACGCAGGCACTCCTGGTTGGCCAGACCGTGCAACGGTCCCGCCAGTCCACCGAGACCGGCGCTCCAGCTGTAGTATACATCCGACAGGGCGGAGGCAACCAGATGGGAAGTATGCGCGCTGACATTGCCGCTCTCATGATCGCTGTGCAGAATGAAGTAAAGCTTGGACAGTTCCTTATACTCAGGATTGGTCACATTCATCAGATGGGCGAAGTTGGAGCCCCAATCCAGCCCCGGATCGGAATCCTGATATGCGCCACCCTTGTACTTCATCTGGTAAATGTAAGCGGCAATAGCAGGGAGTCTGGCCAGCATGTTCATCGAGTCTTCATACATGGCATCCCAGTACTCTTCCTTCTTCATGCCGGCGGCGTAGTTCCTGGCAAAAACAGATTCCCCCTGCAGTGTCAAAACACCCACACCAAAAAGGGTCATCGGGTGCACATCCTTCGCCTGGCTTACGGTATCATAAACATACTGGGGAACGGAACTGCGGCTCTGCCAGTCGGCTTCAACCTCCTCCGCCTCTTCCAGCGTGGGAACCTCGCCGGTCAACAGCAGGTAGTAGAATCCACCTACCAGCGGAATCTTTGCACCTTCCCGCTTGGGCAGTTTCTCCAGTGTTTCTGGAATGGTCAGGCCGCGGAAGCGGATACCCTCTTCAGGATCCAGGTAGGAGATGTCGGTCAGCAGGCTCTTGATGCCCCGCATGCCGCCTCCAAGCTGTCCGGCGGTCACATCGGCGACCTTCACATCGCCATGTGCCTTCATTAAATTGCGATAACGTTCTCGCGCCGCCGGGATCTGCGCAGCTAGTCTTTCTTTCAGTTTCATACGAATACCTCCTGCGTTTTGTTTGGAAGGACGGCCGGAACTCATCAAGCGTTCCCACCACCCCAGCAATTCGGTCTATTCTCAGAAGAGCTCACTAAAACATGTCCCAGGGACAGGTTTGAACAGGAAGCCGGTCGGCATACAACATGGTAATGCTATGCGATCAGGGTGGCTAAGCACCAGGTTCGCATTGTTGTCACTAATCACAGCGGCCACGGCCGCCTGGAGTCAGCAATCCGGAGAGATGCGTCTCGAGGGCGCACGGCAGGTTCACGCAGCGTCGGTACTGAATACCGGCATTGCGGAGCGAACCGGAAAGATACCTGGGCCGGAACGGGATACTGCACGGGATGTCTGTTCGTCGAACCGAAGCTGGTATGCACAGCAGCGGAGGGTTAATCAACGCTTCCCTTAGTATCGGTGATTGCGTTCCGGTTGAATCTGGCAATCACTACTCGATCGCGGGTAACTGTTCAGGTCCGAGTAATACATAAATAGTCTAATTCAAGCAAGAATTCAACTTTTTCCCACCCCAACCGGTCTAACAAATTCGCCAGGCTACCTGACCGGATGGGTCTGGTTGGGGAAAAAAGATGTGCTTCAGACGTGTGGGTGGGATTTCCTATGGGTTATGGTTGTGGAACCGCTGCTACCGTTTGCTCTGCTTGATGATGGAAACGATCCGCTCGGCGGCTTTGCCGTCCCAGTATTCCGGAACGGTGCCCGATTTACCGCCGCCGTTGATGATCTCATTGAAAGCGGTGAGAATCTTCTCCCGGTCGGTACCGGTCAGGTAGTTGGTACCTTGCGTTACCGTAATCGGACGTTCCGTGTTTTCCCGCAGTGTGATGCAGGGTATCCGCAGGTAGGTGGTTTCCTCCTGGATGCCGCCGGAATCGGTTAAAACCAGCCTGGCGCAGCGATAGAGATCCATGAAGTCGAGGTAGGAGAGCGGTTCGGTCAGAATTACGCCGGGTAGCGACTGCAGCCGTTCCAGCAGGTTGAACTGCTCCAGATTGGCCAGGGTGCGGGGGTGTACCGGAAAAACCAGCGGCAATACCCGCTGCACCTCCGCCAGCGTGCCGAGGATATACTCCAGTTGTGCTGCGGTGTCGACGTTGGAAGGGCGGTGCAGGGTGAGGACGGCGTATTCGCCCCGGGGAACGGCGAACTGCTCGCAGGTGCGGCGCAGCTTGGCCTTCTCCAGTTGCAGCAACAGCGAATCGATCATGGTGTTGCCGACGAAGTGGATCTTCTCGGCGGGAATCCCCTCCCGCAGGAGGTTCTCGTCGGCGTCGCGACTGGTGGTGAAGAGCAGGTCGGCCAGCACGTCGGTGACCAGTCGGTTGATCTCCTCCGGCATCCCGCGGTCCCAGCTGCGCAGTCCCGCTTCCACGTGCGCCACGGCAATACCGAGCTTGGTCGCCACCAGCGAACAGGCGGCGGTTGAGTTGACATCACCGACCACCAGCACCAGGTCCGGCTGCTCCTGCAGGCAGACCGTCTCGAAGCGCTTCATGATCTCCGCCGTCTGCACGGCGTGGGAAGCGGAGCCGACCTCCAGGTTGATGTCCGGTTCCGGGATTCCCAGCTCCTGGAAGAAGCTCTCCGACATGGCGGCGTCGTAGTGCTGGCCGGTGTGGACCAGCAGGTGGTCGACCTCCTGCCGCCGCATCTCCCGGACCAGCGGGTTGATCTTCATGAAGTTGGGCCGTGCGCCGACGATGTTGATAACTTTCATAGATTTCAAACCTGCGGTTCTGAGTGACTTCTGTATGGATCGTTCCGGATAGCAATAAATCTGACAGTCTGGTGATGATAATTGAGCGGCATTGAGCAATGCCCGCTCAAATTGTCATCTAAAACGCAGCCTACGTCTGCGTTTTAGTTTATCGGCAGTCCCGTTTCCGGTTCTTAGCCACGTCCGTCGCCCTCTGGAAACCGCTCAGCGTATGATCACGAATTTACCTTTCGAAATCCCGCCCCGGTTTTCCGGCGTGCGGTCCTCCACACTGAAGAGATACAGCCCCGCGGCAACCTGCTGGAAGTTGCGGTTGTTGAGATCCCAGCTCTCGCTGAAATCGGATTCCCAGCGTCCGCTGCCGTCCCCGCCTAGGTTGTGAGGCAGCACCTGCACCAGGTCACCCGCGACGGTGTAGATGCGGATCAACGCCTGCCGGGGCAGGTTGACGAATTCAATCCGCCGGTCATACTGCGGGTAGAAGCCGACGGTACCGTCATCCTGGTTCTCCCAGGAGAGACCGCTTGAGGAGTTCTTGATCTCGTAGCTCCGGGTGTAGTCGACGTAGGCCAGGTAGGGATTGGGCACCACCCGCACCGGATCGTCGGACGTACCGGCCGGCGCCAGGTAAAGCATATTGCTGACAGGTGAGGACTCGAGCGGCTCGGTGCCGGTCTGGTAGTCACCGAAGTCGTAGCTGGTGACGGCGTAATAGCGGGGAAAGAGGGGACGGGCGTTATGTATCACGAATTCATAGCGGGTGTAGTCCGCCCCCAGATCGTAGCTGCCGTTCTCATTGGCGTCCTCGAACGGTTCTTCCGGATCCCAGTACTCATTGCCGTTGAGGTCGTCCCAGACTTCGCAGGAGCCCAGTGGATTGACGATTCCATCGAGACCGACGTTGGCGAAGACGGTACGGTACTCCCAGCCGGTTCCGATCGAATCTGGGGGCTCTTCGCCGAAATCGGCACCGGTGGGCAGCGTCATCAGGCGGCCGTCCGGGGTGTAGTAGGCGAAGTCGATCCGGTCATAGTCTCCCAGCAGTGACCACTCCCCCGGCAGACCGGTGTTGGAAACCCAGGCGCGGTAACCCTCGAAGTCGTAGATATGGCTGAAGGGATCGAGAAACTGCTCCGCCTCGATCGACCAGCGCAGGATCACCGAGCTGTCGTTGAGTTCGTACTGCAGAATGGGAGACGGCGGTGGGGGCGGCCCCTGGAAGTCGGGAATACCGTCGCCGAGATCGAGGAAGCCGTTGCTGCCCAGGTGGCCGATCTGCCAGTCCTGCAGCAGGTAACTTTCGGAGAACTTGGGACCCGCGTAGATCAGACCGCTGTCGGACAGGATCGTCTGCAGGCCCCAGAGCAGGGCGTCCTCCTCCGGCTGCAGATTTCCGTCCCGTTCCCCTTCGTCCGGTCCGGGGTAGATCCCGATATACTCCCCGAAGTAGCTGACCGTATCCCCTTCGGTCAGGGCATAGAGACCGTCGACGCCGACATCCTCGCCGTACCAGCCGTCACCGGTGTCCAGCAGGCCGTCACCTTCGCCGCTGTCGCCGGTGGCGGGCAGCCCGTCGTCCCCGTAGTCGAAAATCGGGGTGTCGTGCATCTCGTTGTCATAAACCCGCTGGGCCCAGAGGGCGTTGTACTGCAGGTTGGCGTAGTCGAGGAGCTGCGGATCCACATTGTTCAGATGGGGTTGCGGGTGGTTCACATCGTGGAAACACCTGCCGACGATGTAGGCGACGGTCATGGAAAATGTCTCGCCCGGGTTGAGCCGGTAGATGTTGCGGCCCGCCTGATCGGTGTGATCGTAAATGCCGAGTGGTCCCCAGGAGAGCAGGTAGCGGGTGTCGTAACCGTTGGCCAGGTCCTCCTCCACATCCGGATCGACCGTCTGCCATTCGCGTGTTTCATAGTTGTTGGTATCGATCCAGAAAGTATCGGGATGTTGGACGATGTAAGTTGGACTGCCGGAGTATACCTGGTCGTAGTCAAACTCGCGGTTGCTGAGAATGAAGTACTTTTGCCGGTCCGAATTGGGCGTGCCCAGTTCCGCTGTCCATTCCCCTTCGCTGCCGGGTGTCTCCAGCCAGTACTGCCAGGAGGGACCGAAGTCGAAAGCGGCGTTCTGGTTGGAGATCCACCAGTTGAAGGAAGTTCGCAACAGCGGATTGGGCGCGCGCAGCACCCGCATACCGGTCACATGCGGCGCCGTGAAGTCGCTGCCCTGCTGGACGCCGTCCTGACGACCGTTGTTGTCGGCGATCCAGGCGGTATTGATCTCGATGACCTGATCGGAGATGGTGTCCAGAGCCGTTTCGCGGAAGCCGCAGATATCGTCGCTCTTGCGATCGGGATTTTCCACCAGGCCCACATCACCGTCGACGTAAAGCCCGACGTACAGGTTTTTCAGGTACTTGTCGGCGATGTTGGTGATCTCGTAATCGATGATGATGAAGTGCTCGGCGTAGCTGTAGGACCAGGCATGACTCTTCTGGATCACCTCGATACCGAGGGGGACATGCGGACCGTCGTATTCGTTCGGTACCACCCAGTTCTGATCGGTCAAAGTGTCGGAGTAGATCGCTGTGAAATCCTGCTCGCTGACCGCCAGCGAGTCGTACGTGTACTCCCCCAGCCGGTTGACCCGCCCCGGCAGGAACGATTTCTCCACGATGTGCGCGGAGGGATCGGAGCCGGGATAGAATTCATGCCCCCCCTGCCAGCCTTCCTCACCGGCGGAAACGCGGGGCGTCTCGGTACCGTCCTCATTGACGATCAGCGCACCGATCCAGAGGGCGGCCTTGTAGAGATACTGAACGCCGGAACCGCCAGGATACTCGCACTGTGGCGCCCACTGGCCGGGATATTCCGGATCTTCCATCCAATCAGGGGAGGAGGTGTTGAAGTTCCCCAGGAAACCCCAGTTATTGACCGTCAGCCACATGTTGCTGGCGCGATGGGTGCGGTTATCGGTATAGGGATTGGCAAAATTGTCGGTCCGGGGCGCCTCCTTGCGGTCCGGCTCCGGCTGTCCGGCCGGCAGCAGAACCGGCAGGGACAACAGCAGCAGCGTTAACAGTATCAGCATCGAAACTGAGAGAAGGCGTTGCATGAACCAGCGCTCGTTTGTTTTGCCATTTATACCGATGCTCGTAATGAATGTCCGTTTGAACACCTTATTCAGCATCGGTTTATAGTATTGCTACCGAAAGTGTGAAATGATTCGGCCATTATTTCCTAGCAATACTATAGCTTGGAAAACAAATGATACGCTCGGTGCACGCCAGATGGAAGCGATAAAAAAACGGCCGCGTTGAACGGCCGTTATGCAATCGTATCACAGTTGTATCACAACAAAGCCACGCGAGCAGGCTGCCGGCGTCACTCCAGCCAGTTCGCCATGCGCACCCGTTTGAGTTCGCCGTCGCTGATGATCCGGAACTCGACGCGGCGGTTCAGGCTGCGGCCTTCCCGGGTGTCGTTGTCCGCGATCGGTTGCGATTCTCCGTAACCCCGCGAGGAGAGCTGATCCGCGTTGAGCGTGGGGAAGTGCTTCAGCAGGTAAACGCGCACCGCCTCGGCCCGTTCCTCCGAGAGCTGCTGATTGTGCAGCTCCGTGCCCTGACCATCGGTGTGGCCACCGATCTCAATCGTTAATTCGTTCCACTTGGCCAGCAGATTGCCGATGCGGTCCAGCTCGGCGAAGGATGATTCCTTCAGCACGGCCTGGTTGGAGGCGAAGTTGATGTCCTGCAGGCGCAGGAGGCCGGTTTCCAGGAATTCGTACTCAACCTGTGTGAGCGGGCAGCCCTGCTTATCGACCGGCGTGTCGGGCGGTGTGTCGGGACACTGGTCGATGCCGTCGAAAACGGTGTCGCCGTCACTGTCGAGCGGACAACCGGCCGTATCGACTACCGCCCCCAGCGGTGTGTGGGGACATTGATCGATCCCGTCGAACACCTTGTCCCCGTCCGAATCGAGCGGACAACCGTCACGGTCGACCCTGGCGTCCGCCGGCGTACCGGGACATTGGTCGATCCCGTCAAACACTCCGTCGCCGTCGTTGTCGAGCGGGCAACCTGTGCTGTCCACCACCGCACCCAGCAGTGTGAAGGGACAGAGATCGATGCCGTCGAAAACGGTATCCCCGTCGCTGTCAAAGGGGCAGCCCCGTTCGTCGACTTCGGCTCCGGGCGGGGTTTCCGGACAGAGATCGTCCGGATCGATGACGCCGTCTCCGTCGCTGTCGCCCGGCAGTCGCCGCGGCTGGAAGGTCAGCGAAACACGTGATACACTGCCCAGATCGGTGAAGGTCTCAAAGGCATAGTCGATGGCAAAATCCTGGAAGACCAGGCCGAAACCCAGCGTCAACGGACTGTGAGCGGTCTCCAGGCTGCTGAACTGACAACCGCCCCGGAAAACTACGTCGAGCGGCGAATTGTAGAACTCGCGCAGGGCGATTTCGGAACCGGCTCCTAATACCTGGCCCCCGCCCCGCAGCGCTGTCAGATCGAGCGCCGTAAGCCAGACCAGATCGGCCGGCAATTCGTTAAAGGCGTCGTAGAGCAGGCCCAGACGCACACCGCTTGGCTGCTCGCTGGCGAGACCGTCCGTTTCATGGCGTGCCCGGGTGCCCAGATGCTTGAGCACGAGCGCACCGCTCAAACCCCGGAAGACATTGGGGAAGCGCACGCCGCAGTCGGTCGTGAAGGAGTGCGCCGACGCCTCCTGTGCTATAAACGAGCTGAGCCAGGTCAGATCCATACCCGCTTCCAGCCAGGGGTAGATCGGCAGACCGTAGCCGAGCAGTATGCGGGTGGAGTAGCTGTGCAGGCGTCTGCCGGTCGACAATCCCTGACGGGTTTCATGAATCCAGCCTTCACTGAAGTAATCGAGTCCCGCGCCCAGGGTACCCAGCGGCAGGGGAACACCCAGCTGCAGTGACGTAACCCGCAGATCGAGAAACCGCTTCTGGTAGTGCAGGGTGAAGGATGGATGATCCAGAGCAGCCAGAGCGGCGGGATTGTAGCCGATGACATCCGCCGTTCCGCTCATCGCGGTGAAAGCGTCGCCCATGGCGGCCGGTCGCGCTCCCAGCGGTATCCGCAGCAGAGGATTGCCGGTCGTCCCGACATCGCCGGCCAGCGCCGGTGACAGCCAGGCGGCGAGCAGCAGAGTGGTGATCAGTAATCGTCGCATGATCTTCTCCTAGCGAATGAGCGCGATCTTTTCGCGCGTGAGCTTACCGTCCACTTTCAGCACCAGGATGTAGGTGCCGTTGGCCAGGCTTTGGCCGCTGTCGTTGTCGCTGTGCCAGAGCAACGGGACACCTTCGCCGGGCGGCAGGTCGGCGAACCAGCGCACCCGCTCACCCAGTACGTTGTACACAGCCAGACTGACCCGTTCCGCTCCGGGAGCGTGGTAGACGATGTCGACCCCATGGGTGCGGCAGGGATTGTTCCAGATCAGCAGCGGTGAACGGAGTTCGAAATCCACCAGGTAAACGAGCGGCTGGTCGCCCGGTTCCTGGGGATCCGCGTCGCTGCTGACCGTGATCGTGTCAGCCTCCGCCGTCAAACGCGAGCTGATCACTGTTCCCAGCGGCAGCGGATCGATAATATCGACTACGATCGTACCGGACAGCATGGCATCCACATCCAGGTTGATGTTGCTGAAGGTGAGGATGCCGTTGCTGTAGTCGCCGGGACCCTGTCCGCAGACGGCACTCGCGAAACGCAGCGCCGAGTCCAGAGTATCGCTGATGGTGATACCGGTCAGTGGCGCACCGCCGCTGTTGGTCAGCGTAAAGAGATAGAGCAGGCTGTCCTGTACCTGTACGGTTCCATTATTGGGGATGAGAGCGCCGCCGGAGAAACCGGAGAGTTCCAGGGTCAGAGCGCGTGGCGCCGCCCGCAGGGTATCGGTCAGCTGATTGGAGAAGACCGGGCCGGGGATCTGCAGACAGCCGCTCCACCCCTGCAGGGTGATGAGGGCGTCCGGCAGCAGCTCAGTACTCAACTGCAGCGCCACCGACAGCGTGGTAAAACCGTCCGGTCCGAGTACGAAGTCGTTGACGGCAACCTGATCCTCCTCGCTGATGTCGGTGCTGCCCTGCGGTTGCTCGGTGATCTCGACCGCGGTGACCCAGGCGGGCAGCGGCAGGGCGATCATGCAGCCGGACAAGATCGATCCGCTCAGGTTGTCCAGCCGCAAGTCGTAGCTGGTCGTACCGCCCGGAAAGGGTAGATCCGGATCGTTGCGCGACAGCGACAGCGTCATCTGCTCTGGAGCTCCGTCGCCCTGCAGGTGGAAGACGGTAGGCTGAATACCAGGCGCCGTCGGATCGCCGTCGGTCAGCCAGGTTTGAACCCCCAGCTGCAGCATCGCCTGAGTTGTATCGATGACGCTGAAGGTGAGCAGCGAATCGACCACCAGCCAGTATTCCAGCGAATCGCTCGCTGAACCGGCCAGCGTGAGGGAATCGACCTGGATGAAGCCACGCTCCGAGGCGCCTCCCTCCCAGGCCAGGGTGTCCTGAACGCCGGCGGGCAGATACCCGGTGTGAGACAATCTGGTGTAAGGCGGCATGTCGTGCCGGTAGGTAAAGTCCTCGATTGCATACGGGTAGCTGTTTTCCCAGAGGCTGCAGAATCGCAGCGTGTCGCCGGAATGGA
Organism: uncultured Bacteroidia bacterium; assembly: GCA_964517435.1. Classification (GTDB taxonomy): domain Bacteria; phylum CAIWAD01; class CAIWAD01; order BS150m-G50; family BS150m-G50; genus BS150m-G50. Next base: position 89,169 of record CAZFEC010000002.1, read on the forward strand.
TGTGTCCCCCGTTCAGATCAGTAAACAGCAGGGTGCCGGACAACTCCCCGCCGGGAGTAAGCACCAGCACCTCGGTCGATTGCAAACCGGGTTCCACCAGGTCGCCGTCGGTAAACAGAGTATCGACGATCGTGGCACACAGCACCGAACCCTGCGTGACGAGCAGCGTGGAGTCGGGGATGGTTGGGTGAATCACGGTCGAGAAGCTGAAAGTGAGTGTATCCTGCGTTCCCGCGCTGTCCGCCACAGCCAGGAACCAACCGTTGTCATAGACACCGCCGTCCGGTCCGTAGTTCACCTCCAGCAGCTCACTGTGTTCTTCCAGCGTCGTATTCATCAACCAGGCGGGCAGGTCGACATACATCGAAACACCCCACGACAGGTCGGTGCCGTAGTTTTCGAGTTGGAAAGTCCACAGCAGACGGTCGCCCGGCGCGGCTTCCAATGCCAGCACCTCAGGCAGTTGCTTGTGACTGAACCGGCTGCCGAAACCGCCGCCGCGGGGATTATCGATCTCTACCAGCAGGGAGGCGAATATATCCCGCTGGCTGAGGATCTCCACCGTCAACGGCTGTGCTCCTGGTGTCAGCGGATCGGCATCGGTGAACAGCGTGTCGATGGCGGCGGTGATTCCGCCCTGCAGCTCCACATTGGTGTCTTCCGCGACCGAGGCGGCCACCAGCTGCCAGCGGCAGGTGACCGTATCACCCGGCGCCGCCTGCAGATCATCGATGCGAATTTCGCCGGCACCCCACTGGCCGCCGCTGTCGGTCGAATTGTCCACGGCGCCGGGGGGCAGTTCCGTTATCTGCAACCAGGGTAGTTCCGGATGGATCGCTTCGCGATAGTCGATCTGTGACAGGGTGAGCGTGCTGTGATTGATCCAGCTCAGCGTCAATGTCAGGGTGTCCCCCGGCATCAGTTCTGTTCCGCCCGTTGATGCGAGTTGCGCCTCGCACTGCAGGAGCGGACGCTGCACCCGGAACTCGGTGGGCTGCGCGCCGGCCGAGTCAGGATCGCTGTCACTCGACATCGGCTCCAGCAGCTGGTCACAGGCCAGTTCCGCCTGGCAGGAGACGAGCAGATCGTGCGCCGCCAGGCTGTCCACCGTGGTCTGGAACGCGAACAGGGCATCAGACTGGTAGTCGAGACTGTCCAGCTGGAAACGAAGTAATCCCGTCCCCCAGCTGCCGCCCGTGGTATCGGTCAGGTTCACCGCTCCGGGCGGGAATTCCAGATCGCCCAACTCAGCCAGCTCCGCCGGCAATTCGAGCGTCCACTCCAGGCCGGTCGGCGGGGTGTTGCCCTCGTTGGCGATAACCATTTCCCAGCGCAGGCGGGTACCGGGGTAGTACTCCTCCTCACGCCAGGTGTCGAAACCGGCCGGACTGATTGCGCCGCGCTTTGTATCACGCGTCAGCAGCGCGGGTGCCTCCGCTACGGTCAGCAGCGCGGATAACTGCAGTGTACTGCTGATGGTGATGGCGGTCGGGTCCGCCGGCTCCGGCGTCGCGGGATCATCGCTGAACAGCAACCAGTCATTGCTGTCGCCGCCGGTGGAGTCGTACAGGACTATCCCCTGCATCTCCGCCAGCGCCTCGTTGGGAATCATCTGGTCGAGGAGCGTCTCCACCGTAATGACCACCTCGTCCCCCGCCGTGTACTGGCCGTTGAAGAGCAGGGTGTCGCCGACGAGTGTCAGGTCGCCGCTGTTGCTGCTCCAGCTCTGGAAACTGTTCCAGGCGGGCAACGGCAGCTTCGCTTCCGGACCGGGGTTGTCGGGCGAGGTGTCGTCGCCGAAGTTGTACACCGTCAGCTGCCAGCTGAGCGTGTCGCCCGGCTCGGTGGGCGTGCCGTTGGGATCAGCCACCGTCAGCGCGGCGTAGAGCGTCGGAGCGGAGGTGATGATCACCCCGGTCGGATCGGCCGGGGCCGGGGTCTGGGGATTGTCGCTCAGCAGCTGCCAGTCGTTGCTGAAGACACTCGTCGAATCGTAGTAAACGACTCCCTGGATGTAAATCGGCGTCTGGTTGGGAATCTGATCAGCCAGGACGGTGCGGCAGTTGATGGTGACCGGTTGTGACGGCGCCAGTTCACCGTTGAAACGCAGGGTGTCCGCCTCCAGTTCCAGCAGGCCGTGATCGACCGACCAGTCGTGGAAGAGGGACCAGGCGGGCAGCGGCAGGACAGCCTCCGGACCGGGATTATCGGCGGAGGCGGCGTTGCCGCTGTTTTGTATCACGAATTCCCAGGTCAGTGTGTCGCCCGGTACGGCGGGCATGCCGTTCTCATCGAGCACCGTCAGACCGGCGTAGAGCGCGGGCGCGCTGGTGACGATCAACCGGGTGTCATCCAGCGGTTCAGGTGTCGCGGGATCATCGCTGTAGGCGACGGCGGACAGGGAGTCGGTCCCTGCCGCATCATAGCCGACCAGCGCCTGCGTGACGATCTCGGTGCCGTTGTACAGGGGCGTCTCCAGATCGACCGCAAACGACAGTTCGATTTCTTCACCCACCGCCACCGTTCCCTGCCAGAAGAGGCTGTCATCGGACCACCAGTGTACGCCGCTGCTGCAGAAACCGCTGCCCTCGCGGTACAGAGTGAACGGCGGCAACGGTTGCGCGTAAAGAATACCGGCGGGATCGTCCAGGTGTTGGTTGCCGCTGTTTGTCAGCTGGATCAGATAGGCCACGCTGTCGCCGGGAGCCGTGGGCGTGCCGTCCAGGTCGGTGGCCGCGCAGGTCAGCTCGATCAGGGTCGCCGACAAAATAATGAGTCCGAGCGGATCGTCATCGGCGGGATCGGCCGGATCGTTGCCGCTCTCCTGGCCGCTCCACTGGTTGGGCGCCGGGTTGTCGGAGAGGATCTGGTCCCCCTCAGCGTCGGTCAGCAGCGCCTGCAGCGTGAGCAGGGTGTTGTTGTCCATGACGGTATCCAGTGCCCCCAGGAAGGTGTAGAGGATGGTGTCACTCGCGAGCGGGATCGTCCCGACTTCCAGACGCAGCGTATCGCCCGCCAGCTGGAGCGCGCCCTGGGTGCTGTTGCCGCCCAGGAACTGCAGCTGAGTGGGCAGCAACAGGTCGTTGCGGACATCGGTAGCGTCGGCATTGCCTGAGTTGTAGAGGTAACCGTCAAACCGCAACGTATCCCCTGGTTCCAACGGGCCGGCGTTGAGATCTTCAACCGTCAGGGTGGAGTGGAGATCGGTCTTGATGATGGTCAGGGTAAAGTCGCGCAGGATCTCCACGGTGCCTTCCCATCCCTCGCGGGTGGTATCGACGGCGGTATAGACGCCCGGCTCCGCGATGCTGGTGGTGCCGCTGAAGACGCGGCGGTTCTCCGCTTCCTCGATCACGGCCAGCGGCAGCGAGGCGATCACCGGCGGCACGCCCAGCGAACTGCTGGTGATATCAGCGTAGCCGAAAGGATCGGTCGCTTCCACCGTAAACCAGATCGGATCATCGGAGTAAAACACGCTGGCCAGCTGTCCGGTGGGCCAGGGACCATCGTAGGCGCCGAAACTGGCCACCACCAGATAGGTGTCGGTAGCCAGCACGACGCGGGACTGGTACTCCTCGCCGTCATACCGCAGGTGAACGCTGCGATCGCCCGGACCGATCTCGGTTGTAGTCACCGTCAGTTCGAGCGTAGCGCCGGGAGGCAGCGTCAAATCCACAGCCGGTACCACGAAGGTATAGAAACCGCTGGTGATGTCGCTGATCAGATCGCTCCCGATCACCAGCGCGAAGCCGTCGTCCGCGATCAGTTCGATTTCCACGTCGGGCGAATAGAGTTCGTTGGAGCGGTAGAGGTAGAGGGGGATGTTGATATCGCCGCTGATATGCAGCGTGTCGGTGAGGGCGGGCGCCAGCAGCCAGTTGGCGCTGCCTCCCTCCGGAATCCAGATGTCGCTGTGGCCGCCGGACGGCGGGACTCGCTGCAGCGTGTTGCCGCCATCCGCCCGCAGGTAAAGCGGTTTAATGCGGCTGTCGGCGGAGGCGATGAAGACCCAGCTGTTGGCGTAAGCGGAAAAGACATGCGTGTCCTCCCAGTGCCCCCGGGCTTCCAGCCTGAATTCGTTCTGTCCCTCCTGCTGTTCGCCGTTGGTCTGAACGCTGTACTCCAGCTGCAGCGTCTGCTCCGGCTGGAAACCGGCCAGCGGCTGCCAGCGCAGCTCCTCTCCTACGATCAACGGATCGGCCGCCGGCCCGCTGATGGTGCTGTTGTCCGGCAGTGTGATCGTCGTAGTGCCGGGGATGTAGTCCCAGCCGGATGGGAGGTAGGAAATGATCTGCGGATTGTCCACCGCCCAGGCAAAGGAGCTGACCTCGACCTGCAGTTGGCTGCTGCCGCCGTCTCCCGGCAGGGAAGCGGGGGTTGTCTCACATTCCACCCGCAGCACCAGCTCCATCCAGGGATCGGGAATCGAGAGCGCGGCATAACCGACATCGAGATAGTTCTCGCCGTACAGCGCGATGCCGGCGTCCTCCCCCCAGATCACCGCCAGCTTATCGGTACCCCAGATGTGGAGACCGGAGTTGTCGTGATCCGGATCGTTGATCTTGATCACTTCCAGCCGCTCCAGCTGCCAGCTTTGATCGGGAGTGCCGTCCGCCGGGCTCCAGTCCACCCAGACCGTCGTGGAATCCCGCACCGGTGTCACGAAAACCGGCGAACCGTCCGCGGACTTGTCCCAGGTCGACGGCGCCCAGCCAAGGTGGTAGCTGGGCGTGAGGTACTCCTCCGGCACCAGACCGAAGCCCCAGTCGAAGGCGCCGTTGCGGGTACCACCGGCGCCGACCCCCCAGAAAACCTCGTCGGACCAGATGTGCGTGGCCGAATTGGTCGGGAGGAATTCACCGGTGATGTCGTAGAGGGAACGGGTCTCATTGCCGTCCAGGGTGAAGAACCCGTCGTCATTGAGCCCTTCCCAGTTGATGGTTATCGAGAAAGGATTGGGATTGTAGCAGTAGAGATCGGAGTGGAAGCCGGTTTCCCAGCTGGTCACCGGACAGTAGTAGGACTGGCCCCAGGCGGCGGTCGGCACCGCCGAGAAACCGCGGCACTCACTGTTGATGCCGCCCCAGGTGCGGCCCACTACGAACTGAACCTGTACCGGCCGGCTCGCGTGGATTTCGGTGCCTGCGTTGATGTGATACAATTGCGTGTAACCGCCCAGGGAAAGCGTGCTGTCGATTTCCACCCCGCCGACGAAGGGATCGTCGACGATGATATGCGTGTCATCGCGCATGGCCTGCAGGATCACATAGGTGTTCTCGAAATCGGTGTAACCGAGCGGTCCGTAGTTCAGGTTCTCACCGATCGGGATGACGTAATCCTCGTTGAGCAGCTTGTTGGGGTATACCTCCCAGGCCAGGGCGTAGAGAGTACCCATCGCCGTGGACCAGGAAGTGCGGGTCAGGGTGACCGGTCCGCCGATCGTGTAGATCCGGTCCCCGCCGTCATAGTACACCTCCGCGCTGTTGCGGGGGTTGGCGAATATCGCCGTTCCGGTAAAGGTCTCGTGCTGACCGGCGTTGAGCAGCCAGATCTCATCGGCGCTGCTGGGATTGTCCGGGTCGAAATCGTAACCGTTCTCCCAGTGGTCGTAATACAGCGTGGTGGAATCGGTCGCGGCCGCCACCGTGATGATCGCTTCCATGTAGTCGCCGACCGGGGGATCGTTGTCCATGTCTTCGAAGATCTCGCGTAGTTGCTCCTCCGGCCCCGGGACGAAGTACTCGATCAGACCGGCGGATTGCGCGGCGGCCAGACCGGGCAGCAGCAACGTTGCGGCCAGCAGGAAAATCGTCGCAGCTCGCTGCGCAATCGCGGGTATCGACATGGGATGGGCATGTGTTGGTTTCGACATCTCTAATCCCCTGTTTGGTTGGAGGCAGCCGGGTGGCGGTGCTGGGATTCCGCTGGATTCAGCGGCGGCTGAGCGTCAGTTCGCGAAATGAGCCTTGCGGAGTATCAGCAAGGGCAAGAAGGCAATGTGCCTGTGTCAGGGCCGCATCGGCAGGTCGTTCATCAGGTAACTTCAATTACTGCAAAGCCTTAGAATTATAAAACAAAAACCGCGTCGGATTTTCCCGTGCCACTCGCCGGCAACGTCTCTACTTTTCCATTTATTTATCGACATCTGCTTTACAACTTCTTAAGCCATATTCAGCGGTCGCAAAAAAACCGCTGCAGCGTGTTCGGCACCGCTTCTCAATGATTGCGACTGAAATGGAGACAAAAATGACCTGGTTGCAGACGACTTTGGGCGGCATAGCCGTCACTGATATCCTGATTGCCTTCGGTATCATCCTGTTGACACTGATCCTGCAGAGGGTGCTGAACCGCTATCTCTTTAAAAAAATCCTGGGCCTGGCGGCCAGGACCAGGCACGACTACGACGATCTGCTCCTGAAAGCGATCCTGCCGCCGGTTTCAGCGCTGGTCATCGTTACCGGTTTCTACCTGGCGTTGCGGCAGCTCAACCTGACGGTCCTGGACTGGAACTGGATCGAATTGCTGGGTCAGAGCTACCGCATCGCCATCTCGCTGGTGCTGCTCTGGCTGACTTTCCGGTTGGCCGATTTCCTGGCGCAGATATTCAGCCGCATGCTCTCCCGTTCCGATCCCACGATGGCCGCGCAGTTCAGCCCGCTCATTCAGCAGGCGCTTCGCTGGACGGTGGCCATCCTGGGCGCGATCCTGATCATTCAGAACCTCGGTTACTCCGTCGGCAGCCTGCTGGCGGGAGTCGGCATCGGCGGACTGGCGATCGCGCTGGCGGCCCAGGAAACGCTGGCCAACTTCCTCGGCACCATCGTCATGTTCACCGACAAGCCGTTCCGGGTGGGGGACTGGATCAAGTTCGAAGGGGGGGAAGGCACGCTGGAGGAGATCGGTTTCCGCTCCACCCGCATCCGCACCTTCGCCAACTCCATTATCGTCGTTCCCAACAAGCTGTTGATGAGCAGCGTAGTCGAAAACTGGTCGGCGATGGAGAAGCGGCGGGTCAAGCAGGTGATCGGGGTGACGTACGATTCGCCGCCGGAAAAGGTAGATCAGCTTGTGCAAAGGATACGAGCCCTGCTGCAGAGCGACGCCGAGGTACGGCAGGACTTCATGCTGGTCAACTTCACCGACTTCAGCGCTTATTCAATCGATGTGCTGGTCTACTACTTTACCGTCACCACCGTCTGGGCGGAGTACCTGGCGGTGCGGCAGAAGATCAACCTCGAGATCATGAAGATCGTGGAAGAACTCGGGCTCGAATTCGCCTTCCCCAGCCAGACGCTCTATTTCGGGGATGGTGTGCCGCAGGGGAGTGCCGGGGCTGGTGGATCAGATCAGCAGTCGATGCCAGTCTAGCTTCTAGTAGCGTGATCTGAATTTGACGAGACTTCTGAAGACCGTTTCAATAGCGGTTTTCAGAAGTCTCTCTTCATCTGACCAGCATCATCTTGCGTGATACAATTTTGTCATCTGTGATCAGGCGGTTATACGCATCCCGGAGGTCTCAATTGCCGGTGGCGGTCATGCGCCGATTGACAGCTATCTAAGCAGCATCATTTTTCGTACGATGGCTTTATCAGAAGCTATCAGTCGGTATATGTAAATGCCGCTGGTTAAGGGCGGACCGCTGGTCGCCCCTGCAGATGCATCAAACGTAACACGATGCGTCCCTGCCGCATATACACCTCCCGCCAGTACCGCCACCCGTTGTCCCAGCACATTGTAGACCTTCAGCCGGATTTCCTGCGGATAGGGCAATGTGAATTCGATCATCGTAGTGGGATTAAAGGGATTGGGGTAGTTCTGGGACAGGGTGACGCATTCCGGAGTCATCTCTGGTTCGTACCAGATGTCTTGATAATCATATTCGAAAGCACCCATGTCCGGCGCCTCGCCGATGTAGTCATCTTCCGTCAGGTTAACTAGGGTGTCGCCATTGAACACCAGGAAGGAGGTTCCTACGTCGATACAGGGTGAACCTGAACTGAGCCGGAAGTCGCCGTTCTCAGCATCGAGGAAGAGGGGATCCTGGTCGATGTTCGCGTTCAGCCAGAACAGGCTGTCGGGGTAGTCGAAAGCTAGTCCATCGACTCCATCCGTAATATCGCTGTAAGCCAGTAGCAGCGAGGCTGGGGAGGAATCATCCCATTCGTTTTCCAGTTCATACTGACTGTTCTGCCACATGATTGTGTTGATCAGAGCAAGAGAATCATGGTTGAAACATATCCCGCCGCCTCGGGGAGCGCTGTTTTCTGTCACTGTGGAATTCACAAGAGAGAGGCTTGAGGTTTGAGTGCAAAGTGCGCCTCCTTTAGAGGTAGCACTATTGTTATGGAAAACAGTTCTTGCAAGTGCAGCATAGCTGTCATGCATTCTGATGGCACCACCATTGTATTCAGCTGAATTATCCACGAAAAGAATATCTCTGGCAATCAGGTATGTGTAAGCTAGAGCGATCGCACCACCATTGCCTGAACTGTTATCAGAAAGAACACTGTTCACGATTCTTACTACGCTATTTGAAGCACTGATTCCTGAAGCTTCGCATTCGGTGATTACTATGCCTGCTAGGTTCAGGTTGGATTCCTCACAACGGATTCCTCCATCTGCACCCCTTCTGATCGTCAGGTTTGAAAGCACGTTGTCCACGGCACCATCATATCGCAACACTCCAGCGACGCCTTCGCCATCCAGAATCACCTCCGCAGTGTCCGATCCTTCAATGCTGACCCTGCTTCTAACTGAAAGAGGATAGGCTTCCATACTGTTGGAAACACTGTAGGTGCCGGGGAGAAGGTGAATCTTGCAGTCTTGAATGCTGTCGGGTATAGCAGCCAGTATGGCGGGGAAGAGCCCCGGCAGCGGTTCCTCGGGTGATTCACCGCTGTTGTTGATATCGCCATCAGGGCTCGCCCAGATATGACCCGCGATCTGGGGAAGAGCTGAATGGATCAAGTCGATATTGAACTCGCCGGGGGGATAGATATATGCAAAATAGGAGTCGGGCTCACTCACTGTGAATGTATCAACATAGACATCATAAGTATATCCATCTACGGAGAAAAGGTCGGTTCCCTGGATGGCACTGTTCAGATAGATATTGCATCGATCCACCGGATCGAAATCTCCCATGGCTCACCAGAAGGAAATGCCGCCTCCCTGTTCAGCCCGGTTGTGTGCGATTGTAACGTCCGACAGGTAAAGGTAGTTACAGGAAGAAGACTGGGCGATGATGCCACCGCCACAATCAGCGGTGTTGCCGATAATCAGTCCACCGTAGATCTCCGCTTCCCCCTGGCTGTAAAGTTCAAGTCCTCCGCCATTTGAAAATGCACTGTTACCGACACAGATCACATCATACAACCTGGTTTCATCGCAACTCCAGATTTCGATTCCACCTCCACACGTCGCGTAGTTGTCGACAGCTGTGACATTTCTGATCTCCGCCTCAGTGCAGCCGCGTAGTTGAAGTCCGCCGCCGTAGACAGCATGGTTTCCCGCCAGCCATGAATCCCGCAGCACAGGTTGATAGGCACTCGCTACCCTGATACCGCCGCTGTGGCCGCAGTCCCCATATCCGAGTACCTTTAAATTACGCAACAGCGGGGCCGCTCCCTCGCACAGGATTTTGTATTCGCTCGATGAGGATGAATCCACACGCTGAATTGTGAATCCACAAAGCTGATTGAAAACACTTGTATTACCGTGATACCTGACCACCGGTGTGTCCATCGGCCCTTCAATCACCGTCTGCGAGCAGTAAGAGGTGTCCCCGGTAACCAGGGTTAATGAACCTATCGCAATGTCTTTGTCCAGGAAATCGATGTTTTCGATATAAGTACCGGGCTGCACCAGCACCGTGTCTCCATCAATGGAGGCTTCGATACCTGCCTGTATGCTGGGTTGATTGCCCGGCACATTGATTATCGTGCTGAAAGCGATCTGAGAAGAAAGGCAACAGATTCCAATCCAGGATAGTACCAGCTTGTTCATCCCGCACCTCCGATTCGTTGTTCGCCTCCAGGATCCAGACCGGTTCTGAATGATAAGTATCGGAAGGCGGAAATACAACCAGACCAACGGCTTCGCACATAGATAGGCGCATTGTCATTCGGAACCTGACTTCGCGAGCACTTGACATATAAAAAAACGCGGACGACTCTCATCGCCCGCGTTCTGTTTCAGACCGTTATCCCCAATCGGGTCAGTTCTCCACCGTCACCCGGTAGAAAACCCGCTGGCCGCTCAATGCGTCGACCAGAGTCGCTTCGGTTTCGGTCGTGCTGGTCAGGTAGACATATGTCTCGTACGGTTCACCACAGCTGTAGATGTGGAAGGTGGCGGGGCCGTCGTAGCTCCAGTCGAGCAGAACATCGTTTCCCTCGATCGTGATGACCAGATCGGTGACCGGATCCGGTACCGGCGGCGCGGAATCGACCGTCAGCGTCACCGGGATCAGGATCTCCCAGTTGACCGGATCGTTGGAGTTCACCGTGATCGAACCGTTGTAGACACCCACCTCCAGCTCGCCGGCGTCGAAGGTGACGGTGTGCAGCAGCTCCTCCAGCTCCTCCAGGTCGCCCGCCAGCGGCGTTACGGTCAGCCAGAGCGGTGCGGCCCGCAGCGATACCGCCAGGTTGCTCTCGACATAGGTCGCATTGTAGACCACCTGCAGACCGTCGCCACCGCTACTGTTCTCCAATCCGATTGTAGCGGAATTGAGGGTGCCGCTCATGCTCAGATACTGGAACAGCATAGTGCCGTTGGCGTTGATCTCCACCTGGAAGCTGTAGGTCCCGCCGCCGCCATAGTGCTGGATGTTGGTGAACTGCACCACCAGACGGGTGTTCTCCGCCAGGTAGTGGATCGTACCGCCCAGGGTGGGATTGAGGTCGTCCCAGAAGGGAGCGATGAAGTCGTTCGGATCGGTGGAGCCCGGGATCGGATCGTTGGAGTAATCGGTACCGTCTCCGCCGAAGGTCAGGTAGCCGTTGGAAGAGATCTTCACCTGGGTTTTAACGGCGCCGTAGAACTCGAAACCGAAGGGCAGGTTTACCGTCGCATAATCGTCGTCGGTCAGGGTGATCGGCGTACCGCTGCCGGTGATATCCACCCAGTTGAACACGGGACCGCCCGGCTCGTTGCTGTCCACCCAGGTGTAGCCGAACAGGTCGGGACCGCCGGAGCCGCGGGACTGGTTGCTGCCACGGCGCGGGTCGGGCCGGTTCTTGTCGGCGTCGTAGAGGGTCGGATCGAGCGATTCCTTGCGTCCGTCGAGACTGTAAACCTCACCGCTGTCGTTTTCACCGGCGGTCCGCTGCGCCAGGTCGCGCACTACATCGAGCGTGTAGTGGAGCGTCCCATCATCAACATTGCCGATGGTCAGATCCCGCTGCGTCGAGGTGCCCGGCTCCAGCCAGACATCGTACACCAGTGGGGTGACGGTGATGCTGGGGAAGTCGGGTGCCGCCAGCGGCGGGAAGATGATGTAGTCGATCCAGGCGCAATCGCTGCCGCTGTCGACTGAACCGTCCTTGGTGTATTTCCAGGTGAAAGTGTGCGGACCGGCGCTGATGCTGTAAGTGGCCTGGGTCCAGCCGATTTCGCCCGACCAGCTGCCCACTTCCGAGCCGTCAACGGTGAAGCGCAGGTAGTCCCAGCTGCCCTCGGAGGAGACGCGGTAGTAGAAGCTGAGCGTGCCGTCGGCGATGACCTCGACATCCAGCGTCAGCTCCGCGGTCTGGTTGTGGGTGATGCCGTCCGAGTTGGCGCAGTAGGTGCCTTCCCAGGGGGTGGTGGTGACCACCGACCAGCCGGCGTTGCCGCCGAAAGCCCAGGGGTAGGAGGCGAAAGCACCGGTCTCGAAGTCCTCGATCGAAAGACCGACCGCCAGGCCGAAATCGTCGCTGAAGGTGAAGTCGTCGGCGGTCAGGTCGAACAGGAACTCCACCGGGTGTCCGATCGGGGTTCCCGCATCGGCGGTGACGTTGAAGGTCATCACATCGCTTACGCCGGCGGCGAGCTGCGGCAGCGAATCACTGCCGTCGTTGATGGTGATGTAGCCGTCCAGGCAGTCCAGCGTACCCAGCAGATTGGCGATCCCCGCACCGCCGTCATTGAGCAGATGTACCTCCAGATCAACCGTCTCGCCCGCATCCAGCCGCCCGTTGTCGCCGTCCAGCACCGCGATCTGGTCGATCGACAGCAGCGGCGCCTGGGCCGTGATCGTAAAGTAGCTGACCCAGGTGGAGTCGCCGTCGGTGGCGGTGAAAGTGAACGGTATCGGGTGTTGATCCGGCACGTCGGCGCCGACCGCGATCTCGAAACAGTCGGGCAGGGTGACCTGCTCGGCGGGATCGAAGTCACCGAAGAGAGCATCGCCGTCGATCACGGTGGTGTAACTGTCGGCGGTGGCAAGCGTTGTCGTCACGCCGATAGCCGTATCCAGACCGACATTCTCGGCGGTAACCGCCAGCAGTACATCTTCGGTGAAGTCCAGTTGCCCGTTACCATTGCCGGCGGCGTCGTTGATCGCGTGATCGCGGTAGACCACATAGGCGCCGTCCGGCGGGATGATCTGCACCGACTGCGCATAGCGGTAACAGTCCTGCTTGGTGACGGTTATCTCCAGGGTGTTGCCCGGCAGCTGTGCCGTGATCGGAATGCTGACCGGGTAGCCGGTGCCCTCGCCGGTGCCGATGATCTCGCCGTCCACCGTCAGCGCCACCAGCGCCCCGGGGTCGGCCGTAACCGTGAAAAAGTTGATCCCGCTCAGCAGCGCCGGGTCGTGCGCCACCGTCAGGTTCTGGGGCATCTGCGCATAAACGGTGGAGAAGGCGTCGCCGTGGTGATGGAAGAGGTGATAGGTGACGGTCTTGTCGCCGGGATTGTAGGGCCAGCTGGAAGCCTGCAGGTAGTACTTACCGGCGGTGTTGGCGAAGCAGGGCAGCACCTGCGGATCGCCCGGCAGGCCGTAACCGGGATCGAAGTCGGGCCACATCCGGTCGTACATGCCCCAGACATAGGTGTCGTTGACGAAGGAGTAGGAGGTCTCCGAGGCGGCGATCAAGCCCAGCGCGCCCTGCGGATGGCGGTGGAACGCCTCCGTGAAACACTCGCCGGCGATGTTGTATTTGCCGGTCAGGCAGTTGATCGAAAAGACGAAGATCAGGTCCTCGTTGGAGAGGCCGGCCAGATCGGCGATCTCGTAGTCCGGTTCGCCCCAGCCGCTTTCACCTCCGTGATCGCGGTGCTGCAGGATGAAGGCGCCGCTGTTGATGTCGTTGTTCAGGCGCGTGGCGTTGGCGCCCCAGTCGGTCAGGTGTGCCGGCGTGGCCGGGATGTAACCGAGTCCGCTGGGTCCGAAGTAGTCGGTAATCATGCTGGTGTTGGGGTTGGTCGACCAGTCCGTGCCGGGTGAACCGCTGTAAATGGCGTACTCCCGAACCGGCGTCTTGCCCAGCACATGTTCCATGTAGCCTTCGACGATCTCCGAACAGAGGATGAACCAGCGCTCATCCTGCCAGCCTCCCGCCATGATCGGGTTGCTGTAAAAACCGGCGTTAAGCGGCGGCTGCCTCTCGTAGTCGAGGAACTTGCCGATCATGAGGGCCAGTTCGGCGCCGTCCCGCGCCGTGATACGCGCGTGGGCGATCTCCGGCAGGTCGTCGCCGTCTATATCGGCATAGATATTGTCGGAAACGCAGTAACTGTCCCAGGTGGGGGAGTCGATCGTATTGCCGCTGGTGCCGTAGTCACCGAGCAGCAGGAAGGCTGTCGGCGGAATGTCCCAGGTGTTGTAGGCGCTGTTGATGTAGGCTTCGATCAGGCTGTGGCTGTTACCGCCGATCTGAGCCGTGGTTGTCACCTGAGTGCTGATCCCCTGCAGCTGCCGCCAGTGACGGATGGAATCGGCCCAGGCGATGAAGGTGGCGTCATTGGGGGTGATGATCAGGTATTCCGCGCCGGTATCACGTGACTGCGGCCGGGCGGAGTAATCGACCGCCGGCAGCGAAGCGTGATTGAGCAGGGCGTCCTGCAGCAGCGGATCCCACCAGCGGCTGCGCAGCCGTTCTTCACCGAACTGACCGTTGCCTCCCTGGAAGGTGATTTCGATCTCAAGATCGCGATAGACGATCAGTTCGCGCCGCACCGGATTGTACTGGAAGGGGGTAATGCCCAGCAGTACCGCGTCCACGCCGCGCAATTGGGTGATCGTAGAGAGCTGTACCGGCTGATCGGGGTAAAAAGCATCGCGGTTGTAGAGCGCATCGTCGCGGGGGTAGACCAGCGGTCCGGGATCGCTTTCGCGCGGGATCTCCGGCGCCGGCGCCAGGTCGATGTCATGATAGGTCTCCGTGCGGGAGGAGATGATGTGCAGTACGGCTTCAGCTCCCTCCGGCAAAGCGATGTAGCGGGAAACGCCGGGCAGGTCAGGTTTACCGGCGTCGTTGGGCAGCCAGGTGCCCGGCAACTGCAGCGTATGCAGCTGCTGCCCGGTGATGAGGCTGCGGTTCAGCTGCCACTCGGTCACCGCGTAGGTAACCTCGACACTACCGCGATCAGCCGCCGCCAGGTTGATGCCGGACGGGTTCCAGCTGTCGTCATAGGTGATGGTGCGGGCTGTCGCCACGGCGCCGGTCAGCAGTACGGTGAGCAGAAGAACTGTCGCGAAGCGAAGTTCCGCGCAACGGGTTTTAGTCAAATGCATGATTACCACCCTCATATGTTTTAATGAGATTTTATAGCTTGTCACGTTGTGTCATCCATAGAAGCGGCAAGTTCGCTGCCAGTCTTTAACGCTGTTCGGGATACTTGATCGCAGAGTATTGGGCACTTCCGACACCGACAACCAGCCGGCTATAAGGCCCAGCGGCTCGGTATCGGTTTCGCGGTTTGTATCACAACAAATATAGTCATGATTTCAATTACTTACAACCGAACAGCCAATCGTCATTCTCAAATCTCAAATTGTCATAAAGACGTCCAACTTTCAAAATCCCCTCGTTGTATCGAATCAATTTGACAATTGTAATTCCCTGCATAACATTACTAGCTCAAGTTTTTCAGAACAATCTCCGGCGGGCCGTCTCGCCGGTCGTAAAGACGAATTCCCGCTAATCTGGAGGAGGTCATGAAAGGCCGTGTACTAATCATCGACGACGAGGCTGAAATCAGGCGTAACCTGACCTTCGGACTCAGTCAGGAAGGCTTCAATCCGGTCGCTTGTCCCGATGGGATCTCAGCCATTCACGAGCTGGACCGGGCCCGCCAGGAGGGCGTCGCCTACAACTACCTGGTTACAGATATTTTCATGCCCGATATCGACGGTCTGAAAATTCTCAAGGTCATTAAGAACCAGTATCCGCAGCTGCCGGTGCTGGTGATCACCGGTTTCGGTGATGTCGGCCTGGAAGTCGAAGCGCTGTCGGAGCATAACACCGGCTACCTCGATAAGCCGTTCGAGATTCCCGACCTGGTACAGGCGCTTTCCGAGCTGACTCCCGGCACCACGCTGGATGGCGAAGCGACTGAAGCCGTCGTGGAAGCGACCGCGGTGCGCGAGTCGGTCAGCTCCTATTTCACCATCCGCGTCGATGATCCGGAACGCAGCCTGGAGATCTACAAGGCGCTCTACGAGCTGGACGGCGTGCGGTCCTGCGAAGCGGTGCGCGGCGATGTCGACATCATCGTGCTGGCGCATACCTCTTCGCAAAGCGAAATCGAACAGCTCGGCGAGACCATCGCCGCCATGGAGGGCGTCAACGTGGTCTCACAATCCGGCGTGCAGCAGCCGAAGCTGGACCGCGATGTGGACGAGTTCATCAAGATCTATGCCAAGGTGGTCAAGCAGCCGGGTAAAGTCTCCCCCGGCAAGCAGCCCGGCACCACCAGCTACATCATCGTCGACATCGAACCGGACGCCATCCAGGAGATTTTCACGACCGTCTTTTTCATCGACGAGGTGGTATTCTGCGATGTGATCGACGACGGCAAGCGGCTGGTGGGAATGATCACCGGGCAGGGCGCCGTCGGACGCACCCCCCGCATCATCGAGAAGCTCAACGAGATCGACGGCGTGCTGCGTGTCCGCGAGGCGAAAATCATTAAGTTGATTGAAGATTAGCTGGAGCGGCCTTCGCTGAACGCTGATCCCGGCGCTGCTGTCACAGCCGCCGCAGGTGGACGTGATACAACGTGATACATCACCGGAGATAGTCCGGATTTTATAGTTCTCAACGATCCAGATAACAGGAGCTGACGGCCCCCGCCGCAGCTCCTGCCTTTTCTTGCCGCAAGGCTGAAAGGAGGCTATTACGGCACAACCATCAGAAAGCTTCAGTTACCGTCTCTGGCGGTATGACGGGGAGCCGGGTGAACTGATCCCGCTGCTGCAGTCGGCACAGGATCACTTCGGTTACATTCCCCGCCGGGCGATCAGTCACATTTCCGGCGTCACCGGCGTTCCGGAATCAGACGTCTATGGCGTCATCACTTTCTACAGCCAGTTTCGCCTGCAGCCGATGGGTAAGCACCTCATCCGCGTCTGCGCCGGCACTGCCTGCCATGTCTCCGGCGCCAAGCTGATCACGGAAACGATCGAGGATGAGCTGGGCATCGAGGTGGGCGGCACGACGGAGGACGGTCTCTTCACGATGAACACCGTCGCCTGCATTGGCTGCTGCTCGCTGGCTCCGGTCATCAATATCGACGAAGACACACACGGCCGGTTGACCCCCGCTTCGGTGCGCAAGCTGTTGCGCAAGGTCCGGCGGGAGGAGAAAGCCGCCGCCGGCGCCAGGAAGGTGGTCGCGAGCGAACAATCCACCGAGACCTCGGAAGCTTAACTTTTAGTTCTGGAGATAATTCATGAAACAGGTAATCGTCGGATTGGGAACCTGTGGTATCTCGGCCGGCGCCGGCAAGGTGATGGAGAGCCTGACCGAGCTGCAGGCCGCCACACCGGAGGCTTTCGAGCTATTCAGCACCGGCTGTATCGGTATGTGCTACCGGGAGCCGCTGGTGGAAGTACGCGACGGTGATCAGCGCACGATCTACGGCGAAGTCGACGCCGAACTGGCGCAGCGGATCGTAGCGGAACATGTGCTGGCCGACGGCCCCGTTGCAGAGAAAGTCGTGCTCAAGCTGGACGGCGACGGCGAACCCAGCGGCGCGGAAGAAGACTTCTACCGCCTGCAGACCCGGATCGTGCTGCGCAACTGCGGCACCATCAATCCGGAATCAATCGAGGAATACGAAACGGCGGGCGGCTACCAGGGCACCCGCAAGGCGCTCCTGGAGATGACACCGGAACAGATCGTCGAGGAGATGAAAGCTTCCGGATTAAGGGGACGCGGCGGTGCTGGTTTCCCCACCGGCCTCAAGTGGTCCTTCGCCGCCGGCTATGAAGCAGATCAGAAGTACGTAGTCTGCAACGCGGACGAAGGGGATCCCGGCGCCTTCATGGACCGTTCGGTGCTGGAGGGCGATCCCCACGCCGTGCTGGAGGGGATGATCATCTGCGGCAGGGCGATCGGCGCCACTTTCGGCTACATCTACTGCCGTGCCGAATACCCGCTGGCGATCCACCGTCTGAACATCGCCATCACCGCCGCCCGCGCCAGGGGCTACCTCGGCAAAGATATCCTCGGCTCCGGCTTCGACTTCGAGCTGAAGATCAAGCAGGGCGCCGGCGCTTTCGTCTGTGGTGAGGAGACGGCACTCTTCGCCTCTATCGAAGGCAAGCGGGGCATGCCGCGCATCCGACCGCCGTTCCCGGCGGAGCAGGGAGTCTGGCGCAAGCCGACCAACAACAACAATGTGGAAACCTACGCCAACGTGCCCTGGATCATCAGTGAGGGCGCCGCGGCTTATGCCGCCTACGGAACCGAAAAGAGCAAGGGAACCAAGGTATTCGCCCTGGCCGGCAAGGTGGCTCACGGCGGCCTGGCGGAGGTGCCGATGGGCACTACCATCCACGACCTGGTTTTCAAAATCGGCGGCGGCATCAAGGAAGACCGCGAGTTCAAGGCGGTACAGATGGGCGGCCCCTCCGGCGGCTGCATCCCGGCCGACCTGGATCAGACACCGGTGGACTTCGAATCGATTCCCGCTACTGGTGCTATCATGGGCTCCGGCGGTCTGGTGGTGCTGGACGACACCAGTTGCATGGTCGAGATGGCCCGCTACTTCCTGGAGTTCACCCAGAATGAATCCTGCGGCAAGTGCACCTTCTGCCGCGTCGGTACCCTGCGTATGCTGGAAGTACTGACCCGGGTGACCCAGGGCGAAGGGGTGCCGGAGGATGTGGAGAAGATGGCGCGGCTGGGTGAGCAGATCAAGGAGGCCAGCCTCTGCGGTCTGGGCCAGTCGGCGCCCAACCCGGTGCTGACCACCATCAAGTACTACCGGAATGAGTGGGACGAGCACATTCACGACAAGCACTGTACCGCCGCCAGCTGTCCGCCGCTGGTGGAATTCCATATCGACGCGGAGAATTGCACCGGTTGCACCATCTGCGCAACCAACTGCCCGGTGGATGCCATCGCCGGCGAGCGCAAGGAATTGCACATCATCGACAACAGCATCTGTGTCAAGTGCAGCAAATGTATCACGAGCTGCACCTTCGACGCTGTCTACAAGCAATAAGGAGTGATGTCCGTGGAAACGGTCAAAATAAAGATCAACGGCCAACCGGTTGAAGCCAAACCGCACCAGACCATCCTGGAGGTTGTCCAGGAGCAGGGGCTGGACAGCATTCCCACCCTATGTCATTCCCCGGAGCTGGACCCCTATGCTTCCTGTTTTCTCTGCGTGGTGGAGGTGAAGGGCCGTCCCAATCTGGTCCCCGCCTGCGCGACGCGCGTGGCGCCGGACATGGAAATCACCACCAGCAACGAACGGATCCGCGCTTCCCGCCAGACGGCGCTGGAGCTGCTGCTGTCGAACCATTACGCCGACTGCGTCTCCTCCTGTATGGACG
This sequence comes from uncultured Bacteroidia bacterium, assembly GCA_964517435.1. Taxonomy (GTDB): domain Bacteria; phylum CAIWAD01; class CAIWAD01; order BS150m-G50; family BS150m-G50; genus BS150m-G50. The sequence continues at coordinate 108,163 of CAZFEC010000002.1, forward strand.
GCTGCCCGGCTAGTGTCGACGCGCAGGGCTACATCGCCCTCTCCGCGATGGGGCTGCCCCGCGAAGCGGTGGACCTGATTCGTGAAGCCAATCCGCTGCCTGCTGTCTGCGGCCGCGTCTGCGTGCGCAAGTGCGAGATCGTCTGCCGGCGGGAGGATGTGGATCGCTCCGTCGGTATCAACGCCATCAAACGCTTCGTCACCGACGCGCCCGGTATCTACGACGAGGTTCCGCCGTGCGCGCCCGCCACCGGCAAGAGCATCGGCATTGTCGGCGCCGGTCCCGCCGGACTCACCACCGCCTGGTTCCTGGGGCTGGCCGGTCACAAGCCGATCCTCTACGAAGCCAACTCCCGCTCCGGCGGCATGCTGCGTTACGGCATTCCGGAATACCGGCTGCCGGATGAGGTGATGGATGCCGAGACGGATTACATCTGCCGCGCCGGTGCCGAGATCAAGTACAACACCAGGGTTGGCGTCGATGTGCAGCTGGACCAGCTGATGGAGCAGCATGACGCCGTCTTCCTGGGCGCCGGCGCCTGGACCGGCAAACCGATGGGTCTCAAGGGCGAGTTCGAAACCGAAGGTATTGTCGATGGCGTCAGCTTTCTCTTCGAGATGGCGGAAGAGCGCCGGCGGCTGAGCGGCGTTATCGTCGTGGTCGGTGGCGGCAATACCGCCATGGATGTCGCGCGCACCGCCTGGCGACTGGGCGCGGACAAGGTCATCGTGCTCTACCGCCGCACCCGGGCGGAGATGCCCGCCGATGAGCTGGAGATCGAGGACTGTATCGAAGAAGGTATCGAAATCATGGAGCTGGCCGCACCGGTCGGCATCATCGATGAGCAGGGCAAACTTAAGGGCCTGAGTTGCATCCGTATGAAGCTGGGGGAGCCGGACGATTCCGGCCGGCGGCGTCCGGTGCCGCTGGAGGGCTCCGAGTTCGAGCTGTCCTGCCAGCTGGCGGTGGCCGCGATCGGCCAGTCGCCGGTGCTGGAGGGACTGGAACGCGCCAAGGGGCAGGAACTGGGCATCTCCCGCTGGAACACCATCGACGTGGATCTGAATACGATGTGCACCAATATCGAGGGTGTCTTCGCCGGCGGCGACGCCGCGGACGATGGTCCCACCGTCGTCATCGACGCGATTCGTGACGGCCAGCGGGCGGCGCGCGCCATCAACGCCTACTTCAAAGGGGAAGAGCTGCCCGGACGGCCCTTCGCCGTCCGCAAGGAGTTCTGGAGCAAACCGGGACAGGCGGAACTGGGCGAGGTCCAGGAAAGCCCCCGTCACGAAGTAAATCAGATCGAAGTGGAGGAACGCCGCGACAGCTTCATGGAGGTGGCCTCCGGTTTCGACTGGGAAGACAACATCCACGAGACGGCGCGTTGTCTTGCCTGCGGCTGCGTCCGCTTCGCCGACTGCGACCTGCGGCTCTACGCCGAGGAATACGGTGTCGACATGGATCACTTCAAGGGATATGTCCGCAAGCACAAGGTGGACGACCGCCATCCCTACATCATTTACGATCCCAACAAATGCATTCTCTGCGCCCGCTGCGTGCGCACCTGCGAACAGGTGCTGCCGTTGGCGGCGCTGGGACTGGTCGGTCGTGGCTTCCGCACCGAGATGCGGCCCGCCCTGAACGATCCGCTGGTGGAAACCAGCTGCGTCAGCTGCGGTAACTGTATCGACGCCTGTCCCACCGGCGCCCTGGAGACGAAACTGCCGTTTCCCGGCCGCGCCAGTCTGGCGACCAGCGATGCCGTCAGCACCTGCGGTTTCTGTTCGCTGGGGTGCGATATCAATGTCAAAAGCTTCAGTGACGGTCGATATTACCTCGAAGCGGCGGGTGAGCCGGGCAGCTATCTCTGCCGCTACGGCCGCTATGGCTATGAGCTGTTCATCAAGCAGAACCGCATCCTGGCGGCGCTGACGCGGGAGGAGCACGCCCGGAAGGTGGTGCCGCTGACCGACGCGCTCGCTCAGACCGTGGCCGGACTGCGGGAGATCGCGGAGCAACACGGCCCGGAGCAGGTAGCTGTTTTCGTTTCACCCGACCTCACCAACGAGGAGCTCTACCTGGCGGCCCGGATCGCCCGGGAAGGGATCGGCACCAACAACATCGCCTCCCTCTCCCTGCTGGGTACCGGCAAAGAGACGAACGTCCTGGACGCATCACTCGGCTTCACCGCTTCCACCAGCGACCTCAGCTGTCTGAATGACGCCGACCTGATCATCTGCAACAACACCAGCATGGAGGCGGATCACCTGATCCTGGCCGTCGATCTGATCAGCGCCGTCAAACGCGGCGCCAAAATGATCGTCACCAATTCCACGCTGGATCTCAGCGACAAGCTGCTGAGCGAACTGGTGATGGATCCAATGCGGGGCCGGTCGGCGCTGCTCTGGAACGGTGTCATTCAGCTGCTGATCGAGGACGGCTATCTGCCGGCGGCAAAGATCGAGCAGATGACCGGCGGCGGGGAGTTCCTGCGGGGACGCGAATTCTCCCTCGAGCAGGTCATCGATCAGACCGGCGTCGATGAAGAACAGATCCGCCAGGCGGCGGCCAGCGTGCGGGAGGCCAGGAAGGTGGTCTTCGTCCACAGTTCCGACCGCCTGCAGGACCAGGCGCCCTACGACATGCGCACCCTGGCCAATTTCGTGCTGCTGTTACGGGCGGTGGGTGTGGAGGCGGAGCTGCTGCTGCCGCGCAACAACTCCAACAGCGCCGGCCTTACGATCAGTGGCGCCGATCCCCTCTTCCTGCCGGGGCGCCAAGCCGCCAACGGCCTGCCGGGTGCGGCTACCAGTGCCGAATTGCGCGATCTGCTGGCCGAAGGCACCATCCGGGGCGCGTTGATCATCGGTGAGGACCCACTCGGCTGGAACCGCACCAGCGGCTGGTTCCAGAACCTCCAGTTCCTGGCCGCCATGGATTGGACCGACACAGAGACCACCCACTATGCCGATGTAGTGCTTCCCGGTTCCACCTATCTGGAGACGGCGGGCACCCGCTGCAACTACCTGGGCGAGGTGGAGCGCTTCGAGCAGGTCATCACGCCGCCGGCGCAGGTTTCCGGCCGTGAGGTGCTGAGCCGCCTCGCTGAAGGCTTCGGCCTGACCGGCGCGGCGGAGGCAGTCGACAGCCTGATTGAGCTGCTGCAGCCGGAGCTGGGTCGGGCGGCGACATACTACCTCAACAGCGGACAGACACGCGAACGGCTGGTAGACCAGGAGAGCCTGGTGCCGGTGGGAGCTTCCGTTAAGACGCTGCCGCTGCAGCCGCCGTTGACCCATACGGAACGGTACAAGCGGGAAACCCGCGAAATCGGGACCGCCCACTACCGGGTCCAGCAGTAGCGACAGGCGGCGCGACTGTAGTGATTTCGCACTAATACAAGAAAGCAGAACTGAAGCATTCCCGCGCCCCGGGTTAATACCCGGGGCGATTCGTAGCCGAAGGCTAAGCTTCAGGATACTCCTTTACCCAATTAGGTTGCATCGAATTATAGATGTTCTGATTTTCTGAAGCATGATGCAAAAAGATATGAATACCTTGTTTCAGCTCATTGCAGATCCCCGCTGGGGATCATGGATTAAAGCCCCGGGTTTCAACCCGGGGATTGCGTTATCCGCAGCTGTGGTTACCACATAGCAACCCGGGAGTCGACTCATGCACGAGGTTAGCAGCCTATACTCATTTCTCGACAACAATTACGACTATCTACTGGTCGTGGATGAGAGCGAGAAGATCATACACGCCAGCCCGATGCTCCAGCGGGATTGCCTGCAGGAAGGCCATTCCCTCGAGCAGGAACAACTGCAGAACCTGCTGACCAAGCCTTCGCTGGACACCTTCCGCACTGCGATGATCCAGTCCCGCACCGGCGGGCGCGCCATCGCCGCCCTGGCGACCAAAAACAGTGCTAACCAGCCACTTACCCCGCTGAAAGCGGGCTACACAAAAACCGAACAGGGTATCGTCTTTCTTTTCTTCGGTAACAAGATCAAGGAATACAGCGATCAGAGCCCCCAGGAGCTGGAAGAACGCGCCAAGGAGTTGACCTGCATTTACCGGGTGCTGGAGTGGATCGAAGTCTCCGGTTCGATCAAGGAGTTCTTCATCAAGCTGCCAGGCATACTCAGCGGCGGTATGGCCTATCCCGAGGAGGCGGTGGTCTTTTCCACTTACCAGAACCAGGAATACGGGCAGAAGCTGGCCAGCGACAAGTACATCTCCACCCGTTTGATCATCGGTTACAAGAAAAAGGGCGAAATCCGGATCGGGTATCTGGACGACCGGCACGAGTTCCTGCCGGAAGAGGTCAAGATGCTCAACGAAATCGGCTGGACCCTCAGCCTGGCCCTGGAGCGCAAGGAGTTGCGCGCCGATCTTTCCCAGCGCAAGGAGCTGGAGGAGGAGAACAAGCGTCGCCTGCAGCAGCTGCGGGAGGAAATCGAAGCCAGCAACCGGGAGCTGGAGGAACAGCGCGGCAAGCTGAAAGTGGCCAATTCCTATCTGGACCGGGTGCAGGGGGACTGGGACGCGACCAAGCAGCGCCTCGAGACTATGTTCCGGGCTATCCCCGACGATGTGCTGCTGCTCGACCGGGAATACAAGGTGGTGATGACCAACCGGGAGGGGGTCGAGGAAGGCTCGCTCTGTTACCGGAGTCTCTTCGATCGCGAGGAGCCGTGCGAGAGCTGCCGTATGGCCCGGATCATGCGCGACAAGGCTCCCGTCACCCACACCCTGCGGGACGGCGACCGGCACCTGCAGGTGAATGTGCTGCCGATCTACAACCAGGAGCAGGAGGTCGAGGGCATCCTGGAATTCCAGCGGGACATCACCCGTGAGAAGAACTACGAACAGCAGCTCCAGCAGGCGGATAAGCTGGCCTCGCTGGGCGAACTGGTCAGCGGCATCGGTCATGAGATCAACAATCCCAACCAGTTCATCCGCGGCAACGTCAAGATCCTCAAGCAGGCGCTGGAGGACATGCTGCCGATCGTAGATGAGTACCGGGAATCCCATCCCGAGCTCAAGATCGCCCGCCTCGACTACACTTTCTTCCGCGACCACATCATGACCCTGGTGGATGACATGGCGCACGGTTCCGAGCGGATCAAGGGCATCGTCGACGGGCTGCGCACCTTTGTCCGCAAGGACGAAGGCCTGCTGGTGGACAACATCGATATCAATTCGCTGATCCAGGCCGGCACCCGGCTGGTGCACAACCAGGTGCACAAGAAGGCGGAGATCGAACTGGAGCTGGCGCCCGACCTGCCCACCTTCACCGGCAATGCCCAGAAGATCGAGCAGGTTCTGATCAACCTGGTGGTGAACGCCGGCGACGCCATGCGGGAAGAGGTCAAAGGCAAGATCACCGTGCGCACCAGCCTGGAAGAGGATCAGCTCCTGATCGAGGTGGTCGATAACGGAATGGGGATGACCAGCAAAACCCTGAAACAGATCTTCGATCCCTTCTTCACGACCAAACGGGCGCGCGGCGGCACCGGTCTGGGCCTGGCTATTTCCTACCGGATTATCGAAGAACATGGCGGCAATATCGCGGTCAGCAGCCAGCCTGGCGAAGGTACCACCTTCCAGATCACGATCCCGGTCGACGATGCCATCCGCGGCGTGGAGGCATGATGCACAAAGTACTCGTAATCGACGACGACCAGGCGGTCACCAATTACTTCATGGTTTTCCTGATGCAGACCGGCCGCTTCGAGACCGAGGTGGTGAACGATTCCCGGCTGGTCGGCGATCTGCTCAAGGAGAAGAGCTTCGACGTCATTCTGCTCGATATGGACATGCCCTACATCAGCGGGCTCGACATCCTGCGCAACATGCAGGAGCAGGGCGTGCATACGCCGGTGATCGTCATCACCGGTGTCAGCGATCTCGAGATGGCGGTCAAGTCGATGAAACGGGGAGCTTTCGATTACCTGACCAAGCCGATCGAGGACGATAAGCTGCTGGAGGTGATCGACAAGGCGATCGAACACCACTCGATTCACGAAGACATCAAACAGCTGCCGGAGGAACTGAAGAAGGAGGATCTGACTCACGCACAGGCGTTCCAGAAACTTCCGATACAGAACCAGGAAATGATCCGGCAGTTCCACCAGGCGGAGAAGCTGGCCGGCAGCGACCTGAGCATCTTCATCTGGGGTGAGCAAGGCACCGGCAAGGAACCGTTGGCGCGTGCCATTCACGAAACCAGTGCACGGAGCGACGGACCGTTCGTGGCCATCGAAGCTGACAGCCAGGATCCGGATGACTTCCCCGCCTTCTTCTTCGGCCGGGACAGCGAGACAGGTGATGAACGCAGAAGCGCCGCAGGCGTGCTGGAGCAGGCGGATAAGGGAACGCTGTTCCTCAACAATATCGACTGTCTCTCCATGCCGGTGCAGGTACGCCTGAAGCGTGTGATTCAGGCCGGCGAGTTCAACCGGGAAAGCTCGGCCAAGATCCGTAGCGTGGATGTGCGGTTGATCGTCTCCTCCACGCTGGACCTGACACAAAGCGAATACAAACAGAAGTTTTCACGCGACCTGCTGTATCACCTGATGGTCAACACTCTGCGGATTCCCCCGTTGCGCGACCGGCCGGATGACATTCCCCTGCTGGCGGGGCATTTCCTGGCGCAGGCCGCTCGGAAAGCGGGTAAGCAGATCAAGGGATTTGATGATGAGTTCCTCGAGATGCTGCTCCAGTATCCCTTTCCCAACAACACCCGGGAGCTGAGTACTATCATTTCCCGTGCGGTGGCACACTGTGAGAAAGAGATACTGACCGTGGAGTGCCTGCCGCCTCAGGTGGTGGAGGCGGTCAGCGACGGTGCAGCCGTGTTCATCGCCGAGTTCCGTCCCCGTCCGCTGCGAGAGATAGTACGGGAGTTCGTCCAACAGACGCTGGAGTACTTCGACGGCGATCGTAAGGCGGCGATGGAAGCACTGGGGATTAGCGAAGAGGAATTGGATGATGCGATGGGGAATAACAAATGACACGCACTAAAGCGGCTCTGCTGGCCGTTCTCCTCCTGACCTCTTCGCTCACGACAGCGTCTGGCGAGCAGTCCTGGGACTTCGAGCGGCCGCAAAACCGGGCGGGTCGCCATGCTTTCCAATGCGGCATCAGTGTTGCGAGCGGGATCCATCTGGGATACAAGTATAATGTCACCAACTGGCTGGCGCCCAGAGTCAGCCTGGGGTGGATCAGTTTGGGCAGGGGTAGCAGATTCGGATACGCCAGCGGAGGAGTGGATTGCTTTCTCATCAACGATGCCGACGGTACACTACTGCTATCCCTGTTGGCGAGTTCTATCAGCAGCAGCGCAGAAGATGATACACCTGTAACTCTGGTGTCCTTGATGTTGGGAAAAGAAGCGTTCCTTACCGATTGGTTGAGCGCACGTTTCGGACTGGGCTTTGGCGACTACAGTAATCCTGATAGAGACGCTTCCGATGGACTGATACTGGTATTGGACACTGGTCTGAATTTGTATCTTGACGGAGGCAATTAAAAGGGCGACCACCGGTCGCCCCGTATGTGCTATAGAATTCTCTCGGATGCAATAAGGGCAGGTCACAGACCTGCCCTTACTGTATTCTATCCTCCCACCCGATAAATCGTCCCCTCCGGCACCGTTTCATGCTCCAGCGGCTTCACATGTTTCAGATGCGGCAGGATTTCCAGAATGTCCTTGCCGCGGAAAGCGGGACCGGTGCAGACGTTGGGACCCGGCTCCAGCAGTGACTCCAGGTTCAGCACCAGGTTGGCGCGCCGGTCGCTGGCCATCTCGGAGATACCGGTGTCCATGTGGATGGCGTCCATCGGGCAGGCTTCCACGCACATACCGCAGAAACAGCAGCGGGCCAGGTCGACTTCGAACACGCCCGGCATCTTCTCCTCCGGTACATCCTCCGGCGCCTCCATCGGCACGATATAGATGCAATGGTCGGGGCAGGCGGTCTCGCACAGCATGCAGGCTGTGCAGCGGGGGCGTCCGTCTTCATGCTTCTTGATGCGGTGCCGGATGCGCAGCGCCCTGGGCAGTACCCGCCGCTGGTCGGGGTACTGGATGGTGACGCAGCCCGGTCGCGCCTTAATGCGCAGCCCCTTCATCAGGTGAAACCACATGTTGACGATGAAGTGGCGGATGGTAAGCGCGACACCCTTGGCGATACCGGGGTAGTAGACCGATTCCGTGACGCCGAAGTACTGATCGCGGTTGACGTATTGAGACATGGCTGCTCTACCTTAGTTCAATGCGATGATGACAATACCGGTGATGACTACATTCAGCACCGCCAGCGGCAGCAGATAGACCCAGCAGAGCCGCATCAGCTGATCGTAGCGGAAACGGGGCAGCGTCCAGCGGACGATCTGCAGGAACCAGCCGAAGAAGACCAGCTTGCAGAGGAACGACAGAATCTGCAGGATGACCACCACATGATGGGACAGGCTGATATCCCAGCCCCAGGGGAAGTGGAAGCCGTCGGCGTACAACCAGGGCACCTGCCAGCCGCCGAAGAACAGCGTCGTCAACAGTGCGCCCAGGATAACCATCTCGATGAATTCCGACATCATGAACAGACCGAACTTCAAGCCGGAATACTCCAGGTTGAAGCCGATGATTTCGGATTCACCCTCCGGCAGGTCGAACGGCACCCGCTTGGTCTCGGCGAAACCGGCGGGGAAGAAGAGTAACAGGCCCAGCGGTTGCAGGAAGATACCCCATTTGGGAATCCAGCCGTTGAACCAGTATTCCCCCTGCTGCATGACCATTTCGTTCAGCTGCACGGTGCCGAACACCATCACCAGGCCGATCAGCGACAGGCCGACTACCACTTCGTAGGAGATCAGCTGGCCCATGGCCCGAATGCCGCCAAAGGCGCTGTACTTGTTGTTGGAGGCCCAGGCGCCAAGCGTGATGGCGTAGATGCCCAGCGGCGCCAGGGCGAAGATGTAGAGGAAACCGACCCCCAGGTCGGCGATCTGCAGTTTGACCGTGCGTCCCAGCAGCTGCCACTCCGGTCCGAAGGGGATGACCGCGAAGGTGATCAGTACCGCGAACATGGCCAGGAACGGCGCGAAGTGAAACAGCCGTTTGTTGGCAAACGGCGGGGAGAAGTCCTCCTTGACGAACATCTTGATCGCGTCCGCCATCATGCTGATCAGGCCCCAGGCACGCAGCCCCAGTACGGAAGCGCGGTTGGCGCCGATGCGATCCTGCATGATGGCGCTCTCCTTCCGTTCCGCCCACATCAGCAGAAAGGCCATCGGCAGGAGCAGGCAAACGACAATGAAGCAGATCTTGATCAGGGAGGCGATAGTCTCAAACATGTGACGCTCCTACGGCTTCCTTGCTGACTTGCCGGCCGGGAGTGGCAACCGGTCCTTCAATCTGGGTAAAGGTTGTATTCAGTTCGGTCATCACCCGGCGCGCCTCCGGTAGGTCGCGCGGCACCCCCTTGATCTTAAGCGCCGCCGCCAGTTCCGACATCAGTTCCAGGCCGGGAATGGCGTCGCCCAGGGGCGGGAAGGCGCAGTTGATCTGCTGCACGATACCGTCGCAGCTGGTGAAGGACCCGCTCTGCTCGGCCCAGACGGCCAGCGGCAGCAGTACCTCCGGTTGGCGCGACCAGTCCGCCGTGTGAGTGGTACAGACGATCAACAACTCCAGTTTCTGCAGCAGGGAGGTATCGAGCAGGTCGGGCAGGTCACTGCGCAGCGCGATCAGACCGGTGACGGCGCCGCTCTCGATCTGCTGTGCCAGCGTGCCCGCTTCGAACTGGGGCGGCAGCAGCAGCTCGGCGCAGCCCCGCGAGTTGGGATGAAGGTCGGCCCGCTTCAGCAGCTGATCATCGATACCAATCGACTCGCCCTGTAGCCGGTAGTCGATGTTGAACAGCTGGAGCCCGTCGTGACAGAGGCGGCGCAGGGCGGCCAGTGTCTCGTTGGTCTCGTCCGGACTGGCCAGTACGGCCAGCTTACCGTTGCCGTGCCGTTCGCGGAAAGCCGCGATCAGGTTGGCCGCTTCGGCGATCGCTTCCGCACGACCCACGGTGAGTGGTTGACCGCCGCTGACGATGCTGGCTTGCTCCAGTCGGTTCTCGTCGATGGCGGGGTAGCCGTAGCGACCGCTGTCGCAGAGCCACCACCGGTTGATATTTTCGTTATAGCGGGGTTTGATCCGCTGCGCCCGTTTGCCTTCCCGCTTGTAGTCATGCTCGAGATCGAAATGCAGCTCGATGTTGCAGCCGCGGGCACAGCCGGGGCAGACGGTCGGTACCGATTGCAGGTACCAGGTGCGGCGTTCGAACCGGAAACTGTTGTCGGTCAGCGCTCCCACCGGGCAGGTATCGACCACGTTGCCGGTGTAGTCGTTGTCGACGCCGGTTTCGGTCAGGGCGTGGATCTCGCTGTGCGAGCCGCGGTTGCGTACCCCCAGTTCCTTCTTGCCGACCACTTCCTCGAAGAAACGCATGCAGCGGGTGCAGAGCACACATCGCTCCGCGTCCAGCCGCAGGTTGCGGCCGATCGTCTGTCGCTTCGTCTTGTGAAGCTTTTCTTCGCTGTAGCGGCTGTAGTCCGGATTGCCGTACTGCTCGTAGTAGTCCTGCAGCTTGCATTCGCCGGCGCAGTCGCAGTAGGGGCAGTCGAGCGGGTGATTCAGCAGCAGGAATTCCAGGGCGGCGCGCCGGGCCTTCAATACGGCCGGTGTATCGGTACGTACTTTAAGACCATCCGCCACCTGGTTGACGCAGGCGACATCCACCTTGGCTCGACCGTTCATCTCCAGCTCGACCATGCACATGCGACAGTTGCCGGAGACCGGCAGGCAGGGATGGTAGCAGAAATGGGGGACCGGGAAACCCGATTGGTTACAGGCTTTCAGCACATTGGTACCGGCGGGGAAAGAGAAGTTCTCGCCGTTGATTTCGATAGTGATCTTGTTCTCTTCCATAGGCAGGGCGCTCGGCTTTGTATCACTCAAATTTGCTATATACGAACTCAATCGGCCAACTGCCGCGATAGCGACAGCTATCGCGAACGCTTGCGATAGCAAGCGCGATCAACGATCCAGCTCACCCCCGATCATATTGATCGAACCGAAGCAGGGTACCACGTCGGCGATCATCCCCTGCTTGATCATCTGCGGCAAGGCCTGGGTGAAAGGCATGCAGGTGGGGCGCACCCGGCACTTGTGCGGGCGCAGCTCGCCGGTGCTGACCAGGTAGTAACCCAGCTCGCCGTTGGCCGCTTCGATCGCGTGATACACTTCACCTGCTTCCGGGCGGACACCGTTTTCCTGCATCAGCAGCTTGAAGTGCGCCATCAGTCCTTCGATGGAGCCGTAGACATCCTCCTTCGACGGCAGGGAGATGTTCTTGTCGACGATATTCACCGGACCGTCCGGCAGCTTGGTCAGCCCCTGCGCGATGATGCGGCAGCTCTGTTCGATTTCCAGCATGCGGATATAGAAGCGGTCGTAAACATCGCCGTTGGACAGGATCGGGACCTCGAAATCCACCTCGTCATAGGCCAGGTAGGGCTCCGCCAGCCGCACGTCGTACTCGACGCCGGTCGCACGCAGCATCGGTCCGGTGAAGCCGTAGGAGATGGCGTCCTCGCGTCCGATGGTGCCGACGTCGCGGGTGCGGTCGATAAAGATCCGGTTGCGCGTCAGGAGGGTGTGTACTTCCCGGTTGATGTTGAGTGTTTCCGCGTTGATCTCGGCGGCCGCCGCGGCGAACCAGTTCGGCAGGTCGGCCACCATGCCGCCGATGCGGGTGAAGCTGGTGGTAACCCGGGCGCCGACAACGCGCTCCAGCAGCTCCCACCACAGTTCACGACCCTTCATCAGGTAGAGGAACGGCGTGAAACCGCCCAGCTCCATCGCCGCCGCCGCCAGCGCGGTCTGGTGATCGCAGATCCGCATGATCTCGCTGAGCACCATCCGGATGTACTGGCCGCGCGGGGGAACCTCGATGTCCATCAGCTTCTCCACCGCCAGGTGGTAGCCGACATTGTTGATCAGCGGCGAGACATAGTTGAGCCGATCGGTGTAGATTACCGCCTGGTTCCAGTTATGGCATTCGCACATCTTCTCGAAGCCGCGGTGCAGGTAACCGATCACCACATCGGCTTCGAGGATGTCCTCCCCGGCCACCTGCAACACCATCTGGATGATGCCGTGCGTGGTGGGATGCGACGGCCCCAGGTTTATCTCCATCGTCTCCAGTTCGAGATCGTTGCGGGGAACGAACTTCTTGTCGGTGGTCTCCGTGGTCATTCGTCGGCCCCTTTCTGGCGCGGCTCCACCAGCGGGTGGCACTGCCTCCGGTCGTAGTCCTTGCGTAGCGGGTAGCCCTTGAACTCGGGGTAGAGCAGCAGCGGTCTGAGATCGGGATGTCCTTCGAACAGGATGCCGTACATCTCGGCGCACTCCCGTTCGAACCAGTCGGCCGTCTTCCAGAGCGGTGCCAGGCTCGGTACCGGGTCGCCGTCGTTGACGCGGACCTTGACCCGCAGGCGCCGGTTGCGCGCCAGGGAATAAAAGTGATACACGACCTCAAAGCGCTGGGGACGATTCTGTTCCAGGTAATCGACGGCGGTAAGGTCCATCAGGAACTCGAAGTGCAGGCGTGTCTCACACTGCAGCAACGCCGCCACTTCCGTCAGCGCGGCCGGCGGGATGACCACCGTCTCGTCGCCGCGGTGTGCATGCGTTTCCAGGATGGTTTCACCGCAGAGCTCCTGCAGGAGCGGAATGGTGTGCAGTTCGCTCATCTCAGACCTCCTGCGGTGAATGCTGGATCTTGGCCTGCAGCTTCATCACGGCGTCCAGCACCGTTTCGGGACGGGGCGGACAACCGGGAATGTACATGTCGACCGGGATGATATTGTCGATGCCCTGCACCACGGCGTAGTTGTCGTAAGGACCGCCGGAGATGGTACAGGCGCCGAAGGCGACGACATATCTGGGGTCGCACATCTGGTCGTAAACCCGCTTCAGTACGGGCGAAAGCTTATGGTTGATGGTGCCCACCACCAGCAGCAGGTCCGCCTGACGCGGGGTAAAACGGGGCCAGGCGGCACCGAAGCGATCCAGGTCATAGCGCGCGGCGGAAGCTGACATGTATTCCATGCCGCAACAGGCCGTGACAAAGGGGTAGGGGAACATCGACCATTTGCGGGCCCAGCCCAGCAGGGCGTCCAGTTTCGTGGTAACGACGGCGTCGCCGAGGGGATTCTCTACTGCCATCGCAGGACTCCCTTCCGGAAGGCATAGAACAGCCCGATCAGCAGCACGCCCAGGAAGATCACCATCTGCCAGAAGCCGAACAGCCCCAGCTCCCTGAACTGCACGGCCCAGGGATAGAGGAAGATGATTTCGATATCGAAGATGATGAAGAGGATCGCCACCGTGTAGTACTTGATGTGAATGCCGCGCCGGGGTGAATCGACCGCCTCCACACCGCACTCGAAGGGCTTCTCCTTGCTGGGATTGGTGCTGCGCGGACCCAGCAGGCCCTTGATGATCACCATGGCGCCGCTGATCAGGGCCGCCAGTGCGATCATCATGGCGACCGCGATAAAATCATGATTCAGGTTCATGGCAGACTCGTCTGTCGTTGATGGAAACCAGCTCCGGGAAGTAACATTCGGGTCGTTGCTTCACAGGTTGCAACATCGTTTTCAAACGGATTAAGGAAGGCATGTTGAGCGGCAATGGAACATTGTCCGTTCAAACATGCCTTTTGTAGCGCTGACGAGTGCAGCGCTACAAAAGGCTATTCTACGACGCAAAACCCAGCATGTCAACGATTTGACTGTTTGGGTCCGGTTTTGCGGATAAAAGCTTCCGGATACTGCTGGCGGATGCCGGAGAGTACCGCCGCCGCGTCGCTGCGCTGGTTGAATTTCCCCACACAGATCTGAAAGGTTTCCGCTTCGGAGAGAATGATTATCTCACCCAGGCGGCGACGGAAATCAACCAGTGCGGTTGTATCACGCAGCGCCGCCACCTGAATGGTGTAGTGGGAATAAACCGGCGGTTCCGGGCGGGGAGCCGCCGCCGCTACCGGTCCCGGTACGATAACCGTCGCCGTGACGATCCAGGCGTCGGGCCAGCCCTGACCGGTCAATCGGTGTCGCAGCGCCGCCGCTTCCGCCCGCGTGGTGAAGTCTCCCGCCGTCAGTTTCCACCAGGGGTGGTGGTACTCGAGGTGGAGCGGAACCTGAAGCCGCGGCGACATCTGATGGAAGACATCGCGCACCGGCCGCCAGGAACTGTCGGCCAGCAGCTGTACCCGCCAGCCGGGCAGCCGGCCGTAAATCCGGGGCAGTTTCGGCGTGGGCGGCAGTTCGCGGAAAGCTTCGCTGGAACGTGCCGAACCGGGATCTGCATCAGCGATGCCGGTTTGCGCCAGAGCGGCGAACAGTAAGCAGAGAACCGGAAGGACGGCAATGGTGCAGGCTAGTCTGCGGTAGACCATGAAACCTTCATGTACTGTAATCTCGTTGTTCGATCACAAGAAATTAGAGAACCGGAAGTTCAAACGGAAGCGGGATTCCCTGTACGGTGTTGCCCGTTGATGTGCACTTCACCGGAAGCGGCTGCGGTCGACCCCCTGGGGAGGCGGCTTGACATTGGAGCCAGAAATGGTTCAATTGAGGACGCTTGTTCCAGAATGAAACAGGACGACCGACCGCCGTGTATCACGCCAGCGAGACGAAACAGCATCATGCGATACTCCAACGGTTGAAGAGGCTCAGGCCGCTTCTCCCATGGCTGCTGCTCTGCGGTTGCCTCGTCTGGGGCCTACCGCTACCGGCCGCGGCCAGGCAGTCTGACGGTGCAGCCGCTTCCCTGTCAACCGGCAGCGGCCGTCTGATAGATCCCGTCCTCTCACCGCTACCGGGAGAATACCTCCTGACCGCGTCGACATCGACCCTCCGCATTCAGGCCGCCGGTGTATCACAAACCGTGCTGGGACGAAGCGGCCGCGACTGGGTCATCCGATTGCGTTATCCCCCCGGAATCGCTCCCTTTCGCATTCTGCCGCAAGCGGATACCACGCCTCCTTCCAGGGAAGAATGTGATATCCAGCCCGCAGTGTTGCCAGGCGGCACGCTGTTCCGAATCGGGGTCGCCCGGGAGGGAGTGTATCACATTACATACGAGGAGCTCGTAGAGGCGGGTCTGGAACCGGGCGAGCTGTCCGACCCTGATCGTATCGGCCTCTGGAACAACGGCGGGCCGGTACCGTTGCGGGTGATCGGGGATGAGGACGGCGTTTTCGCCACCGGCGACGCTCTGGAGTTCTGGGGTGAAGAGCCGCTCTGTCTGCTGTCGAACGCGGGCGCGGACCTCCGGCGCGATCCCTTTGCCCCCTGGAACATCTATTATCTGTACGACGGCACGACGCCTCCGCTGCGGATGATCGAGGAATCCGGCGAAGTGGTCGAGGTGGATCCGCTCAGTTATTATCCGCTGGAGTATTTCACGACGACGAGCCGCTTTGAGGAGGATAATTACTTTGATCGCCTGGTCGTCGCCGACAGCGAACTGGAGCTGGATCACCTCTTCTTCGACAGCGGTACCCGAGCGCTGGAAACCTCGCAATACCAGTTTGCACTGCCGGGGATCTGGAACGGCAGTCCCCGGCCGGCGCAGATCCGGGCTGGATTGCGCGGGCAGTCTTTCTCGACGGAAGCCAACCCGGACGGCGGCATCCATCGCGCCTGGATCTATGTCAACGATCACACCGTCCCGGAGCTGGATGCGGGGTCTCCGGTGGAGGGTGATTACCTCTGGCGCGAGCAGGAATACATCGAAGTCACTACCGGCACCGAGAATCCTTTCCATGCACACTATCTGGCGGAAGCGAACGAACTCATGCTGCTGGTGCCGGGTGATACCCCCGCCGGTTCCGACAACCGGGTCCTGCTGGATTATTACGAGATAACTTATCAACGCGACCTGATCGCCCGGGAGGACGAGCTGCTGATCACGCTCGATCCGGCTGACGGCGTCCCGACCGGAGAGATCGTCGATTTCAGGGTAGAGGGATTTCAGCGGGAGGACATCCGCGTCTATCGCAGCGACGGCTCACTGCTGACCAACGCCGAGATCCGGCCGGCCGGCGAGGGCTACTTCCGCTGCCATTTCCAGGATGAACTGACCGGGCCGGTTTACTACCGGGTGCTGACGACGGAACGATTGCAGACTGTTGATTGTATCACGCGGGTTGATCCCCTCCCGACTTTCAGCTACTCGCCCGCCACCCTCGATTGCGATTACCTGGTGATCGTTCCCGATTCGCTGCTAACGCACGGTAACAGCGATTCCCTGCAGCTCTGGCTGGAGCAGCACCCCGGGGAATTCGATCCGTTTCGGGTGCTGCCGGCTTCACGCGTTTACGATTGGTTCAGCCAGGGACGCTTCTCTCCCTACGCGATCCGGGACCTGCTGCAGTACGGTCTGCATTACTGGGAGCGATTTCCCCGCTACCTGCTGCTGGCCGGTGACGGCAGCGACGAACAGCGGATCGTCGCCGCGACCGGTCAGCCGCTGCTGCCGGTCCAGTTCCGGTTCGCCACCGACTGGGGAGCGACCGTCACCGAACACTGGTTCGGGCAGCTGACCGCGGATCAGATTCCTGATGTGCTGGTGGGGCGGCTGCCCGCTTCTTCCGCGGAGGAGCTGAGCGCCATGCTGGCCAAGCTGCTGACCTATCAGGCCGCGGCGGGAGGTGCCTGGCAGAACCGCCTACTGTTCGTCTCCGGTATCGGCGGCGTCGGTGAACTCACCTTCGAGGAACAGACCGCCACCCTGATCCAGAACTGGATTTCCCCCCGTTACTTCGTAGAACGGCTGGAAACGAATAACATATTTTCGCCCTTCTTCGGCGGTACGGAACAGCTGCTCACCTACCTGGACAACGGCGTGGCGCTGGCCAGCTACAACGGCCACGGCGGCGGTGCCATCTGGTCGGACAACAATCTCTTCCGCGACGAGGATGTTCTACGTCTGCAGAACGGACAGACGTTGCCCTTCATCACCAACTTCACCTGTTACATCAACGCCTTCGAGAGCGGGGTGACGCTGGGCGAGCAACTGCTGACCGCCCCGGAGCAGGGCGCGATCGGAACGTTGGGCTGCAGCGCGCTCTCCTTCTTCCTCAGCGGCAACGAACTGGCGCAATATTTCTACTACAGCCTGCTGAACCAGCCGCGGCAGCCGGTCGGCGAAGCGATGTTCAACGCGGTGATCACTTTCCATTCCCTCTACGCGGAGGAACTGGCGGAACCGACCGAGCAGGGTGCGATCATCAGGTCGCTGCTCAACAGTATGAACATCCTCGGCGATCCGGCGCAGCACCTGCACCTGCCGCAGCCGGCGCCGACACCGGTACTGTCGCCGGCGGCGGGCTGGCCCGGGGAGTCCCTCCAAGGCGGCTGGTCCACGGTGACCACTTCGCAACAGGGACTGGCCAAGTTCTACAATAACGTATCACAGCCGCTGTTGCGCGGCGCCTCCCCGTTGTATCACGCCGCGGAGGACGAACTGCTGCCGTTGGGCGAGGGCGACTTCGAGCTGGCTTCCGTTTTCCCCGATTCCTGTCCCGGTGGTACGCCCGGCCAGGTTCGCTGGCTCGCGTTCAGCGACGATCCCCATGACGCCTGCAACGCGCTGACCCCGTTCTTCTACAGCGACAGCCTGGCGACTCCCTACCTATGGGGAACCGGCACCGTGCCGGCGGAGGTAACCACCGCCACCCCGTTCACTTTCGCGGCTAATTGCGCCGCGGCCGATTCGCTGCTGGAACTCGCAGTCGATTTGACGGTGCTCGATACGTTGGCGGTTCCCTGCGATCAGTTCAGCGAGCTGCTGCTGCCTGATCCCGACAATCCGATTCATTACCAGGGCACGACGGAGTACGGGCCCTATCCGGCCGGTTTCATGCTCACCTATTTCTTCGTGACGGAGGATCTGGACGGTAATCGTGATACAACCACCACGACCTGGCAGGAGGTGCTGCCGCTGCTGCCCGACGCCCGGCTGACTGCTGTATTCACCTCCCCTGCATCAGGAGGGGGCTGCCGGGTGCTGCTGACGAACGCCGGCAACAGCGCTGCCGACGATCTGCCGTTGCGCCTGTCCCTCTCCGTCGATTCGGTCCAATGGCAGACAGCCGCGGAAATCACGCTACCCCGGCTGGACGCGGACGCCGACACCAGCGTCAGCCTGGATTTGCCGGTGGTGAACTACGGCTGGCTGCGGTTCGACCTGGATCCGGACTCACTGGTGGCGGATGGCGATCGTACCAACAACAGGCTGATACTGGCGGCAACCGTGCGCTACTACGGTGTCAGCAGCGAGTTGGGAACGCATGACGGCGCCGCGCACGCCGTGATACAACTGGATACGCAGACCAGGCTGGAGATCCTGCCGGAAGAGATGCCTCCCGGTCTGAGCGGGGTGCTGGAAGTGGAAGAGCAGGGCGCCGCACTGCCGCAACCGGATCTGACTCTCGCCACCGTGCTCTACCGGGTGGAAGGGATAGATCTGCCGGAGACGGTACCGCTGCACTGGACCTGGGTACTTCCGGCGGACAGCGCCCAGGTGTCGTCCCACGCCCTGGCCGACCGCTGGCAGAGCGGCTGGCTCCGCTGTGAGGAACTGACACAGGAAACGAGCGCTGACAGCGTACAGCTGACGGCGATCACGAGCACTATCTGCGGCGCGGTTCCCGGCGACGCCATCGATGACGACCGGCCGCGGTTGGAGGTCTCGGTGGAGAACCAGGTGCTGACCGACGGCGGTTTTGTATCACGTGAACCGACCTTTACCGTATATATGAGCGACCGTAACGGCATCGATCCGGATGGACTCACCGCCCTGATTGACGGTACGCCGCTCGATCCGGCGGCGATTCATCTCGACAGCGGCAACGATCTCGCCGCTCTGGGAGTGGCGCTCAAAC
Organism: uncultured Bacteroidia bacterium; assembly: GCA_964517435.1. Classification (GTDB taxonomy): domain Bacteria; phylum CAIWAD01; class CAIWAD01; order BS150m-G50; family BS150m-G50; genus BS150m-G50. The sequence continues at coordinate 127,179 of CAZFEC010000002.1, forward strand.
CGGACCTGACCGGGTTGCACCCCGATTCACTGCACACGCTGGTCGTCGGTGCGCAGGACCTTTGCGGCAACCGCGACAGCCTGGTCACCCGTTTCCGCATCGCGTCCGATCTCGCGATCGAATATTTCGGCAACTACCCCAATCCCTTTGCCGAGGAGACGCTGTTTATCTTCAATCTCACCGATCTCACCGACCGGATCGAGCTGGACATTTTCACACCGGCGGGACGGCGTATCCGCCGCCTGACCCGGCAGGGGCCGTTGATCAACTACGCGGAGATACACTGGAACGGGCGTGATGAGTACTACCGCGCCGTCGCCAACGGCGTCTACTTCTATCGTATCACGGCCTGGCAGGGGGAGAACAAGGTCACCTGCACCGGCAAAGCGGCGAGGATAAGATGATACGCGCTTCCGCCCCGCAACCGCGGTATCGATCTGCCCGCTGGCTCGCTGCGATCGCGTGCGGTCTGCTGTTGGCGCTGACGGCGCCGGCCGGCGCCGGAGAGTACGCGGCGGATTACTTAGACTACGGCGCCGACGCCCGCGGTCTCGCGCTGGGAGCCGCCTGCACAGCGCTGTGCGACGACGCCACTGCTTTCTACTGGAACCCGGCGCGCCTGGCGTATGTCTCCAGCCTCGAAGTGGCCTTCATGTACGCATCGCAGTTCGGCAGTTTCCGGGAACCGCTGGGCTACTACTTCTACCTGGGCGGCGCGCTGCCGCTGGGTGAAGCCACCCTGGCCGTGAATATCCTGCGTTTCGCCGTCAACGACATTCCCCGCTATCCCGCCTACCCGGACGACGAGTACAGCGTGGCACAGCGAGCCGCGGCCATCCACGCCCGGGGCGGCTCACCGGACGGTTGGTTCGAGGATCGCGAACAGGCGCTGTTTCTCTCCTTCGCGAAGATGAACCGCTTCAACCTCGACCTCGGCTGGCTCTACTTCAACATCCCGCTGGAGATTCCTTTCGGCGGCAACGTCAAGCTGTTGACCCAGCAGCTCGACAACGCTTCCGCGCGCGGTATCGGACTCGACGCCGGTATCAGTATCAAGGCCGATTTCGCGGACGTGATGGCGCACTACGATATCGGTGCTCTCACTTTTGCCGTGGCGTTGTCCGATCTCACCCGCACCGGCCTGGATTGGGATAGCAAGGTGGATGCTGTACGGCCCGGCCTGCGCCTGGCCGGCGCCTGGGAAGTACCGCTGGGCAAGGTCGATTTCCGGGTGGCGCGCGAAGTGGCCTACAAGTACGCTAATCGCTACCGGCACGGTCTGGAAGTGGTCTATGACGATATGGTCGCGTTGCGGGCCGGCTATGACCACGACCGGCCCGCCTGCGGCGCCGGCTTCCGCTGGCAGGCCTGGGAGTTCGACTACGCTTTTCTGACCGCGGAAGCGGGACCGATACACCGAATCAGCGGCAGCTACCGGTTCTGAATCGCTTATGAATGAGAGAGAATTGATGAGCAATGAAAAGAGCATGCGTCCTACCGGCTGCGGCAGCCTACCCTCGATCATATGTCTGATCGGGCTGTTTGCCGCGGGCATTCAGACAGCAGTCGCCGTTGAATACAATGACGGAGTGGCCGCCTACAACTCCCGCGACTACGCCGGTGCCATCGCGCTTTTCCAGCAGCTTCTTACGGAGGATCCCACCCCGGGCCTGGAGGACAATATCCACTTCTGGCTGGGTGAAGCGCATTTCGCGCGCGGTGAACTGCTGCCAGCCCTCGCAAGCTTTGAACGGGTTTTCGCCGTACCCGCCGCCAACAAGCGTACCGATGCCCTCATCAAAATCGCCATCTGTTACCAACAGCTGGGGATGACCGACGCCGGTTGCGCCGTTCTGAGTTCGCTCGACCGCCTCCACCGGGAGTCATCCGCGCTGGCCAAGCGGGACCGGGTGCGGCAACGCCTGTGCAATCAAACCTACACGGAATGATCCCTCTCCGCTGATGAACGTATCACACAAGTCCGGGCGCCGGCATCGCTGGTTGCTCCTCAGCCTGTCGCTGCTCCTGGTGGATTCGCTACCGCTTGCCGCCGCGGAACTGCTGCTGCCGTGCAACTACCGGATCATCACCTCCGGATTTGGCGATTCCCGGGTGACTCACTTTCACGCCGGTGTCGATATCTCCACCGCGGGACGCGACAGTGCCGCTCTGGTGGCGATCGACGACGGTTTTGTCTCACGGTTGAAGGTCAGGCACGGGGGCTACGGTCGGGCTTTGTATCTCGACACCGACGCCGGCCTGCGGGCGGTTTACGCTCATCTCAGCGGCTACAACGCCCGGATTGATTCGCTCATCCTGCTGGAACAGCTGCGCTGGTGCGACTATGAAGTTGAGCTACATCTGGCGCCGGGTGAGTTGCCGGTTCAACGCGGTGACACCCTGGGTTGGAGCGGCCAATCCGGTTGCGGGCCCTCGCATCTGCATTTCGAATTACGCACTGCGGACGACATTGCACTGAACCCGCAATGCTTCTACCCGCAACTTACCGCGGCGGTGCCACCGGTTGCCGCGGCGCTGCTGATCACTCCCTGCCGCGCGACCAGCCGTCTGAACGGCTTTCCGCTGCCTTTGGTACTGGAGGCCGGTGATCGCTTCAGCTGCAGCGGTCCGGTTGGGATTTACTTCCAGGCCTGGCAGTACAGTCTCAACGACCACTTCCCTGACGGTGACCCGTCACTGCCGGCGGCGGAAACCACGCTGCTTTTCGACCGGACCCGCCTCGGCTTCAGTAACGACAGCCTCAATTTTGAAACCAACGGCTGGGAGTGGGTGCATCCTTCCGCGCTGGGAGACGGATGGCGGCTATTGGGCGCCGGTAACCTGCTGCAGCGGGAAACGCTGCCACCGCCATGTCACACCCTGTCCGATTCGGCCCGGCTCAACCTGGTGGTCGCCAGTCCGCTGGGATTAACCGACTCCCTCACCTGTCTTGTATCACAATCGTACCGGGCTGCACTACCCTGGCCGGACGACAGTCTGCTCTTCCACAACGGCTGGATCGTGGTGGGACCGGCGGCGCTCCCCGTCCGGGCGACGCTGACGGCGTTCGAGGTCGTGGAACTGCCCGCGGGCTTTCGTCAACTGATTCCCCGCGAACCGGGTGTGATACAAACCGGTCTCGCCGGTGCGGAAACACTGCTGCATCTGCCGGCCGGCTGGGAAGGCGGGCTGGACGATTGCGGTCCCTGGCGGTTGGAGTCGACTTCGCCCCGCCGGAGATCCACGCTGTTCCGGTTCACCGAGTCGGGCGATGAATCCGCCGAGTCGGGCGATAAATCCGCCGAGTCGAGCGATGAATCCGCCAAGTCGGGTGAAGAACTCACGCTGGATCCGGCAGCAGTGGTCCTGGCTTCACCCTTGCGTCTGATTCTGACCGGCCCGGAACAACGCGATTGGCTCTATCGCGAGCAGAATGGCCGCTGGCAGCCGCTGGACTGCGAAAGAGACACGGTCGCCGGCAATCTGAGTTGCCTCATCCAACGCAGCGGACGCTTTGCCGGCCTCTCCGATCCGCTGCCGCCCGGTCTGGTATTTCGCCATCCCTCCCGGCGTGATACACTGGTCAAACGCGCTCAAATGGTCCGCATCCAGGTCACCGATGACCTGAGCGGCATCGGGACCTTCAGTTGCTGGGTGGATTCCTGCGAGGTCTACCCGGAGTACGACGCCGACCGCGATCGCCTCTTCTTCCGCCACGACGCCAGGATCAACCCCGGGTCGCACCAGCTGCGGGTGGTCGCCGCGGACCGGGCCGGCAACCGGCGCGAGCGCACTCTGCGGTATCAGTTGCTGGATTAATGGGGATTGTCGACGGTCCGGCTGTGCCCGCCGCCTCTTTAGTAGGGAATATCCTCAACCCACTGTTGCAGCACCTTGGCGGCGAACTCCTGCACTTCCTGGTAACTCCTCAGTTCCAGCGCCTGCCTGGCCAGCGTGCGGGTACCACGCCAGTTGATGGCCCGGATGATCTTCTTGATCTCCGGCAGGATGGAGGGCGCCATGGAGAGTTCGTCAACACCCAGGCCGAGCAGGATAATAGTGGCGAAGGGATCGGAAGCGAGATCGCCGCAGATGGCGACCGGAATACCGGCCTTGTGCCCGCTCTTCACCGTCTGGGCGATCAGCCTCAACACGCTGGGATCGAGTTGATGGTAGATATGTGATACATACTGGTTGCCGCGGTCGGCCGCCATCGTGTATTGCGTGAGGTCGTTGGTACCGATGCTGAAGAAGTCCACATGCTTGGCCAGTTCGTCCGCGACCATGACGGCGGCCGGTACTTCGATCATCATGCCGACCGGGAGCCGGCGGTCGAAGGGGATTTTCTTGGCGCGCAGTTCCGACCGGGCCTCCTCGAGCAGCTTCCGCGCCTGCAGCAGCTCCTGCAGGGTGGAGATCATCGGGAACATCAACCGCACGTTCTTGACGACGGAAGCGCGTAGGATCGCCCGCAGCTGGATTTTGAAGAAGCGGGGTTGATCCAGCGACACCCGGATGGCGCGGTATCCGAGGAAGGGATTGTCCTCCGGTTCATCCACATGCTGCAGCGGGAACTTATCCCCGCCCAGGTCGAACGTGCGGATAGTGATCGGTTGTGGTTTGATCGCTTTAGCCGCATCCAGGTATTCCTGGGCCTGCGTGTTTTCACTCGGCCATTTCTTCTGCGCCAGGAAGAGGTACTCGGTGCGGAAGAGACCGATACCATCCGCTCCGCATTTGGAAGTATCGAAAGCCTCCTGGGGCAGCTCGATGTTGGACATCAGCTGAACGCGCTTGTGATCGCGGGTCTCGGCCGGCAGTTCGACCAGCTCCCGCAGCGAGTGTTCGAATTGAACGATTGCCTGCTGCTTCAGGGTGAACCGGTGGATCGTCTTCGGCCGGGGACGCAGAATCACCTCGCCGGAACCGCCGTTGATGATGACGGTCTCGTATTCCAGCGCCGCGCTCAGCAGCTTCGGTACACCGACCACCGCCGGGATCCCGAGCGCTCGCGTCAGGATAGCGGTATGCGAACCGGCGCCACCCAGTTCCGTCGCCACCCCCAGCACCAGATTGCGGTCGAGGTGGATCGCGTCGGAAGGGGTAAGGTTATGCGCCAGCAGGATGCCGGGGGCCTCGAACTTGAAGGGATTGGTGCGTTTGTGTCCCTGAATGAACTCAATCAACCGCTTGCCGACATCCTTGACATCGACCAACCGGTCCTGCAGGGTTTCATCGCCCAGCTCGTTGAACAGCTTCTGGTATTCCTGCAGCGCCTGCAGCAGCGCGTAATCGGCATTGATCCGCTGGTTGATGATGTTTCTGCGGGTACGATCGATCAGCATCGGGTCCTGCAGCAGGCTTAGATGAACTTCGAAGATCTCCGCCTGCTGACTGGGTGTGAGCTTATTGGCTTTACCCTGTATCTTGCGGATGGCGGTAGCGGTCCGGGTGATGGCATTATCGAAGCGTTCCAGCTCCTTCGGTACGCTCTTCTTGGGAATCGTACGCGGCTTGACCACCAGCGCCTTCTCATCGATCAGGCGGGCCGGTCCGATCGCAACTCCCTGCGAGGCGCTGATACCGCGGAGTGTCTGTTCCATCGCTGATCCTACTCCTCGTTGAACCTGTTCTGCACCAGCTCCTCCACCGCCGCGAGCAGCTCCTCGGCGTCCGGACCTTCAGCTTCCAGCACCAGTTCGGCACCCTGTTCGGCCTGCAACATCAACACGCCCATGATCGACTTGCCGTTGACGCGCAGGTCCTCCCGCACCAGGGTCAACTCCGCTTCGAACTTGGCGGCGGTGCGCACCAGCTGATTGGCGGGTCTGGCGTGCAGACCCAGGCGGTTGAGGATGCTGATTTTGCAGGTGACGACGCCATCGTTCTTCTTGCCCATGCAGTTGATCCTTGATTCGGACTGGTATGATTCCGTTCGCATTTGTCACTGTAGGGAATTCGTAGCAGACTCCAGTGTAACCGGTATACACAGTATACAACTTTTTGCCAGTATGCCACCATTCCGCGTCAGCCGCTCCGCGCTAGCCGATCTGCGTCATCAGGATCGCAGCCAGAGCCGCCACGGCGACTGTCACACTCAAACGCAGCGCCAGGCCCAGGCGCAGCCGGGCGAGGATGGCGTAGAGCAGGGCACTGCCCGCCAGCAGTAACAACTCGCTGAAGCCCCTGCCTTGCTGCCAGGCGGCGAACCAGGCCAGCAACACGCCCAGCAGCAGCGCCCCCGTAATCTGCAGATAGCCGAACAGGGACGAATCGCGCCAGGCGAACAGGGCGCGGATACTCTCCCGGCCCCGGCGCCAGCTGGCTGTAAGGCTGTAACGGCGCACATAGAAACTCGGCAGGAGGACCATCAGCGTGCTGAGACACAGTCCACTCCAGAACAGCCAGGAAAAGCCGAAGATGCCTCCCAGCGCGCCCAGACAGGCCGGGAGCGCGCTGAGCGGTTTCAGAAGCTGCCAGAACCAGCGGTCGCCGATGGCCCCCAGCGGTGTGACCAGGGTGGTCAACAGCGAAGCGACATCCTCGTCCCGTTCCAGGGCGTGCAGCTGCAGACCGACCGCCCACCCGGTCATCCAGGGATGCGCGTTGAAGAAGCGGTGGTGCCGCCGCATGAACTGAGCCAGCTCCTCCGGCTGCAGCCGCGCCGTGCCGGGCAACAGCGCGTAGAGAAAACCGCGGCTCTGCATTCGCTCCGGGCAGAAGGCGGTCTGAATCAGCAGCAGACGCAGCCAGACCCGCCAGCGCAGCCGCCATCCCGCCTGCCGCGGTCTGGTATCAGTACTTCCGGTCATAGCAGGTCTCCCCGCATCAGCAGCAGGCCGACGATGAGCAACACCCCCAGCGTCAGACCGACATAAGTGTAGATTCTCCATTGTCGACGGTAAAAGGCCAGGATCGCCGAGGCGATGGCGATACCGGCCACGGCGACCAGCAGGAGTTCACTCCCTTCGATCAACGCATTGGGTACCGTGGGGCGCTGCAGCAGGTAGGCGCCGCCGGTCAGCAACAATGCTGCGGCCCAGCCCAGGCCGGCGCGACGCAGGAGTGCCCGCCGGAACAGTCCTTCAAACCGGCGCCGGTCTCCCCGGGCGCAGGCGGCCTCGAAAAGGTGGTCGTTCCGTTCATTGAGCTGCATCTGGAACCGAGAAAGCGCGCTGTAGCCCCAGGCGGCGGGCAAGCCGATCAGCAGAACCAGCAGCTGTTGCCAGGCGTTCAGCAGTTCGCCCGCCGGCAGTGCCAGCAGACTGCCGCCCAGCACCGCCGCCAGTGCCGGCGCCGGTTCCGGTACCAGGTGCGTACCCAGTGGCCGTTCCTCGATGAAAATAAGCTCCGCCAGCAGACCCAGCCGCAAGCCGCTGTAGACATCCCCCAGCCAGAGCCCAACCAGCGGCAGCACGATCACCGGACGCAGCAGGAAAGTCTGCGCCACGGCGCTGTTTTCCAGGTAAGCCGCAGTCGACAGCAGTGTTATCAGAATGAATTGCATCGGAGCGATCAGTAGGTCCGGTTGAGAATCCAGTTGGTGGCGGTGGTAAGCTGCTCGGCGGAACCGTTGGGGAAGGCCTGGGTCAATATCTCTTCGGCGCGGGAGAAATAAACGCGGACTTCAGATTCACCCCGCTCCACGATGCCGCCCTTGTGCAGCAGCTGGCGCAACCTGGGCAGCATCTTCTCGCTGATCTTCTCCAACTTCAGGAAACTCTGGAAGTCCGCCATTTGACCGGCGTCGAGCAGCTGTTCGGCCATCAGGGTGACATAGGTCTTTTTACCGGCGATCAGGTCGGATCCGACCGGTTTGCCCAGCACCTTGCTGGAGGAGAGGAAGTCGAAGAGGTCATCCTGAATCTGGAAGGCCATGCCGATGTTGAAGCCGAACTCGGCCAGACGGTCGGCGCGTTCCCCCTCCGCGCCCGCCATCAGGGCGCCCAGCTTAACCGCCATGGCGATGAGGGCGGCGGTTTTCTTGGCGATCATCGTGTTGTAATCGGTCAGTGAAACAGAATCCCGCGTTTCGAAATCCTTGTCGAGCGCCTGGCCTTCGCAGACTTCGACCACCGCGTCGGTAAAAGTCTTGAGCACCGGCTGGAAGTTGGGATAGTCCTGCTCCGTCAGCAGCCGATAAGCCAGACCGATCAGGCCGTCACCGCTCAGGATAGCGGTACCCTCGTCCCACCGCTTGTGGATGGTGGTTTGCCCCCGGCGCAGGTCGTCCTGGTCCATGATGTCGTCGTGCACCAGGGTGAAATTGTGCAGCAGTTCAACGGCGATCGCCCCCTTGAGCAGGATGTTTTCGTCTCCCGCCAGCGATTCACCGGTGAGCAGTACGAGCAGGGGGCGAATCCGCTTGCCGCTGTTCTTCAGAATGTAACGAATCGGATCGTAGAGCGAATCGGGAGCTGAATAACCCGCCAGCGCCGCTTTGATCTGATCATCCAGCAGTTGCAGATGCTCGGGAAAGGGAAAGGGAATGCTCATGCCGCTTTCTTCTCTAAGTCGCGCCTGCCCGGTCTTGCTGCGGGTGGCGTCGAAACAGGATCGTTCGACCACGATCTCAAATCGCGATCCCGGATACTATTATAATACGATCTTTAGATCCGATCGTCAGATCGCATTTCTTGTGTAAATGTGTCCCCTGCCGGGATTTCTTAAAAGCATTTTCTTAAGCGGCACAGCGCCGTAATCCACTACCGCGAACCGACGGCGGACTTGCTTTCCAGTAGTCGATCGGTTATGCTTATACGACCAAACCGCAGCCGGAGGGGCGATCTTCGTCTCGTTACACGATTTGTCATTGACACGATTTATCAATGACACGATTTGTCAATGATATGATTTGTCATTGACACGATTTGTCAATGACACGATTTGTCAATGATATGATTTGTCATTGACACGATTTGTCAACGAACAG
>CAZFEC010000002.1:136210-162205 GCA_964517435.1 uncultured Bacteroidia bacterium
TGACACGATTTGTCAACGAACAGCTGGGAGTAAAGCGCACCATGAGCAAAACGACCGGTCAGGATGGCCACCTGCAGGAAATTCTGGACAACCGGCACAGCAAACTGGACCGGATTCGTGAACTAGGCGTCGATCCCTATCCCTACGGGTATGAAATCACCCATACCAGCGGTCAACTGCTGGAGGAGTTCGAGGAGCTGTCGACAACGGAGCGGGAGGTGACCCTTGCCGGGCGCCTGCTGTCGGTGCGCCGCATGGGCAAAGCCAGCTTCGCTCACATATTGGACAGCGCCGGCCGGCTGCAGCTGCTGCTGCAGCGGGATGAAGTCGGCACCACCGCCTACGATCTCTTCAAGCTGCTCGACATCGGCGATCTGATCGGCGTACGCGGCGTGGCTTTCGTCACCCGTGCCGGCGAGAAGTCATTGTTGGTCAAAGAGTTGCATCTGCTGGCGAAGAACCTCTATCCCCTGCCGATCGTCAAGGAGAAGGAAGGACGGAAGTTCGACGCCTTCACCGACAAGGATCAACGCTACCGCCAGCGCTACCTCGACCTGATCGTCAATCCGGAGATCCGGGAAGTCTTCCGCCGTCGCAGTTGCATCGTGCAGGAGATGCGGGAGTTTCTGTTGACACGCGACTATCTGGAGGTGGAAACGCCGGTCCTGCAGCCGATCTACGGCGGTGCCGCCGCCCGGCCTTTTGTCACCCACCATAACGCGCTGGATCGCCGGCTCTACCTGCGCATCGCCAACGAACTCTACCTGAAACGACTGATCGTCGGCGGTTTCGAGCGGGTGTTCGAATTCGCCCGCGATTTCCGCAACGAGGGGATCGACCGCTACCACAATCCGGAATTCACGCAGCTGGAACTCTACGCCGCCTGGCAGGACTACACCTACATGATGGATCTGTTTGAGGAGATGGTGGCCCAGCTGGCCCGGAGCCTGCACGGCACGACTAAGATCACCAAGCAGGATAAGGAGATCGACCTGGCGCCCGGCTGGCCGCGGGTGCCGATGCTGGAGCTGATCCGGGAGCACACCGGCGAGGATCTCAGCGGCAAGAGCGAACCGGAACTGGCCGCCATAGCCAAAAAGCTGGGCCTGGAGTTGGACAAGAAGAGCGCGGCGGGACACATCATCGATGCGATTTTCGGTGAATTCGTCGAGCCGAAGCTGATCCAGCCCACCTTCGTAATCGACTACCCGGTGGAGATGTCGCCGCTGGCCCGGCAGCATCGCGCCGCGGAGGGCCTGGTGGAGCGGTTCGAAGTGGTGGTCGCCGGCAAGGAGATCTGCAACGCCTTCTCCGAGCTGAACGACCCGGAGGAACAGAAGTCCCGCTTCCAGAGCCAGCATGAGTTGATCGAGCGGGGCGACGAGGAAGCGCAACCGTTCGACCATGACTTCGTGCGGGCGCTGGAGATCGGCATGCCGCCGACCGCCGGCCTCGGCATCGGTATCGACCGCCTGGCGATGCTGCTGCTGGACCAGGACTCCATCCGCGACGTGATACTTTTCCCGCAACTGCGCCCGGAGGCCTGAAATGGGCTGGGAGCTGTTCGTCGCCTGGCGCCACCTGCGCAGCAAATACACCACCGGCTTCATCTCCCTGATCTCACTGTTTTCGATCGTCGGTATCGCCATCGGCGTGGCGGCGCTGATCATCGTGCTGTCGGTGATGAACGGCTTCGAAGATGTCGTGCGCACCCGCATCATCGGCATGGACGCGCACATCCGGCTGCGCGCCTTCCATAACGAGGGGGTGGTCGATCCGGGCGGCGTCATCGAGCAACTGCGCCAGATCGACGCCATCACCGGCATGTCTCCATACATCCTGGACAAGGGGATGCTGCGTTGCGGCGGGCGTTCCGAAGCGGCGGTGCTGCGCGGTCTCGATCCCGCCACCGTCGACGAGGTATCCGATGTGCGGCAGCACCTGGTACAGGGGGATTTGCGCTTCACGCTGCACGGCAGCCGGCACAACGGCATCGTGCTGGGGCGCTACCTGGCCGACAAGCTGGCCTGCACGGTCGGGGACACTGTGGTCGCCTTCAGCCCCGCCGGCATCACCAGCACCTTCAGCCAGCCGATCGTGCGCAAATTCATAGTCAGCGGCATCTTCGAACTGGGGATGTTCGAGTACGACGATATCATCGCACTGGTGAACCTGCCTGACGCCGCGGATCTGTTCAATCTGGGGGAACGGGTGCACGGCATCGAGATCCGTCTCGACGATCTCTACCGCGCCGACGAGGTCAAGGCGGAAATCCTGGAGGTGCTGGGGCACTATCCCTGGTATCCCCTCACCTGGTTCGAAATGCACAAGAACCTGTTCAGCTGGATGAAGATCGAACGCTGGATGATGTTCACCGTGCTCTCGCTCATCATAGCGGTGGCGGCTTTCAACATTGTCACCACCCTGATCATGATCGTGCTGGAGCGGCGCAAGGAGATCGGCATTCTCAAGGCGATGGGCGCCGGGCGCCGCGAAATTCAGAAGGTTTTCGTCTGGCAGGGGCTCTTTATCGGCTGGGTTGGGACGGTACTGGGGGTGCTGCTCGGGTTCACCGTCTGCTGGCTGCAGTGGCGCTTTGAGCTGCTGTCGCTGCCGCCCGACGTCTACTTCATCTCCGCCTTTCCGATCCAGATGCAGGTCGGCGATTTCCTGTTGATCGCCGCGGCGGCACTGGTAATCAGCTTCCTGGCCACGCTGTATCCGGCGCGTAAGGCGGGGCGTCTGCTGCCGGTGGAGGCGATCCGCTATGAATAACTCCCTGCTGGCCGTCCGCAGCCTCAGTAAGACCTTTCCACCCGACACCCGGGTGCTGATTGACCTCGACTTCGAACTGGACGGCGGCATCCACACCATCACCGGCGCTTCCGGCGTCGGCAAGTCCACCCTGCTGCACATCCTGGGGGGGTTGGAAGCTCCCACCGCCGGCGAGGTGCTGTTCAACGGGCAGGATCTCTACCGGCTCAACGATCAGCGGCTGGCGCGCCTGCGCAACCGCCAGATCGGTTTCGTCTTCCAGTTCCATCACCTGCTGCCGGAGTTCTCCGCGCTGGAGAACCTGGTGCTCCCCGGCCTGATGGCGGGTGCTCCCCGCGGCGAGTTGGAAGAACGGGTGAAGTACCTGCTGGGACGGGTTGGTCTGCAGCACCGCCTGCACCACAAGCCGGGCGAGCTTTCCGGCGGCGAACAGCAGCGGGTGGCGCTGGCCCGTGCACTGGTGAATAAACCCCGCATCATCCTGGCCGATGAGCCTACCGGTAACCTCGACGTTACCAACTCCACATCCGTCGTCGAGCTGATCGCCGATCTGGCGCGTAATGACGGGCAGTCCTTCCTGATCGTCACCCACAGTCGCGAGCTGGCCGACATCGCCGACCGCCATCTGGAGATGCAGGATGGGGGCGGGTTGGAGGTGGTGCGGGGGCGGTAGGGGATTATTCAGATGTAAGTGCATCTGTCAGGGAAGACGAAGAGGGGGATAAGATGCGTCACAACCAGAGAATTGTTATCTGTCTGCTGGTTGCTTTACTGGCAGAAACCGCCTTTGGATTCGGTCGTCATATGCTTTTTAACGACCGACAGCATTGCCCGCCAGATGATCCCGGTGGACAGGTCGATTTTGTCTTCAATAATGGTGATGATATCTACGGAGCTCTGCACTCCAATGATTATATCCGGATTTATCGTGACAGCGGTTACCCCCACTTCTACGGTCTGGTAACAACCTCAAAAGAAGATGTTATTTGGGTGGATGGTACTAATCCGGCTTATAACATCTTTCATGAAGGTCTGTTGGTGAACCATCCCGATAGTAGTGGTCATCCCTTTCCGCCAACCTATGCCATTCAAGAGGTGTATGCAAACACCGGACTTGTAATCATGGCAGCTAATGTCTATGTCGATTCCGTTGGTAGCTTTGAAGAGATCGCCACAACGATGCGCCTCCGTGAAGACATGCTTCAAATCGAACAGTGGTTTTGCGATCTCTTTTATTCCACTGGTGATACGGTCTACTTCGAAGAATACTATGAGTCTGGTTCATATCTTCCCCTGCCGCCACCTGAACAGGGTGTTGTCACCATCCATGGAAAACTGTTTCTGGAAGGATACCTCACAGGGCAGCTCACCATAATCTCCTCCGACACCATCTGGTTGATCGATGATGTCTATTATGATGATATCGCCTTTGATGGTGTTGACTGGATCGGCGATCCTCCCGAAAGCGAGATGGGTATGCCGCCGCTGGGGTCTCTGAACCGTCTGGGCATTATCTCAGAGAAAAATGTGATAATTGCTTTCACCCCCCAGAACGGAGGTTATCACAGCGGAGAGGAGCTTCCCGGTTGCGATGCAGTACAAGGAATTCCGGACAGGGAGAATATCGTAATCAATGCGGCTGTTATGGCGCTGGATAATGTCTTTGAAGTCGATTTCTGGCACAACTCCTGTACGATTGGAGATGACAATCCCTACGGCCTTCCCGAAAGCGATCCATGCAATACAGACGATAATGATCACCGGGGAAGAATCTATTTCTGGGGAAGTATCACACAGAAGTATCGTGGCTTCACATACCGCTCTTCCCCCGGACCTTACGGTAGTCGTCAGATAGGTTACGCGAAGCGTTATAACTATGATGAAAACCTCTCAGTCAGCTTCCCACCCTTCTTTCCGGTCCTGCGGGATACCCTGGAAGTACCGCACGAGTACCCCACTATCCAGTCAGCCATTGACAACGTCAACCCTTCGGGCGACATCATCCTGGTTAGTCCCGGCGTTTACCAAGAGAACCTCCTGATCGACAGCTTGCAGCTCACACTTACTTCCCATTATCAACTAGATGGGGGAGTCGGTTGCATAGAGGAAACCGTGATAGATGGTGGTGGAACGGATGCCGTCATCCGGATAGTAAACGGTCAATCCAGTGTTTCTCGTATCAGCGGATTCACGATAACCAACGGTGGTGGATATCAACCGGATACCTCAACGGTCACCCTCGGTGGCGGGATCCATTGCGTTAACAACTCACTCATACTGGAAGACCTGTTGATCTATGGAAACCAGGCGGATGTAGGGGGTGGTATATTCTTCACGTCATCTTCCGGAGCGGACTTGACTCTGCAACGGTTGACAATTACTGGAAACAGTGCGGAAGTGGGTGGAGCGCTGTTCTGTTTCGAAAATGTAACCGCTGTACTGGACGGCAGTATTCTCTGGGACAATGGCCCTGTAGAGATTTATGGCGATATATCAAATGAAATCACTGCCAGCTGTTGCGATATCCAGGGAGGTTGGCCTGGTGAAAGCATCATTGACGCTGATCCCATCTTCTGCAATCCCTGGGGCGACCATTACCGTCTGCAACCGGATTCGCCCTGTCGGACTGACAACTGTGGTGTTCTCGGTTATTCGGATGCACAATGCGACCCTGAACTTGTTGATGATTTCGTGGTCCAACCTCCTGCAATCACCCTCTCCCAGAACTACCCCAATCCCTTCAACCCGTCGACAACCATCGAGTTCTCATTACCATATCTACAAGAGATCAATTTGACAGTCTACAACCTCTTGGGGCAGGAAGTGGCTGTCTTGGCCGAAGGATCCTATGCAGCAGGCGTGCATGAAGTGGTATTCAACACAAATACAGGGGCGATCGACCGGTCGTACATATCCAGCGGGATCTACGTCTATCGGCTTGCTACAGATGACAACGTCATTTCGCGGAAAATGGTCTTTCTGAAGTGAGACGAAAGGTTTCTGGAACCGCTGTTGAAACGGTTTCAGAAGCCTTATAATTCCAGATAGGATCTTGTCTCTCGATACCAATCCAGATATCGTTTCCCGAGGCCAATTTCCGTCTTCTGTCTTCTTTCTTCTACCTTCTATCTCCCTTTGCGACCTTTGCGAGAGATTCTTCCTTCCTCCTACTCCCCCCACACTCCCTGCACCGCATCATACGCCGGCCGCGGCTCCGTAGCCCACCAGTCACCATCCTCGACGATACGCATGATGCCGAACCACTCCTCGACATCGTCCGGGTCCTGGGAATAGGAGTCCTCCAGGCCGAACTTCCACCAGGCGTCCAGCAGTTCGTGAATAACGACACCGGCAGTCGGCAGCAGCGTGGTGCTGATATCGGTAATGTTCTGCACCAGGCAGACCGCCTGTTCCGCCTCCGTATTACCGCCATAGCCGTAGTTGGGCGGACCGGCATGAGCCGCATTGGGCGATACACTCAAGCCGGTTTCGGTGATCAGCAGCGGCAGGTAGGGATACATCGCCTTTAATGCCTCCACCCATCCCTGGAGCAGAGTGCCACTGCTGGTGCCCCCTCCGGTATTGGGCTGGAAGTAATCGATTCCGTACGAATAGACGTTGTGACACCTGAAATCGAGGAACGGTGTGTCGATTATCTCCGGCGTCATGATGTAGTTCGCGTATGAGACCAGCGATATGTTGCCGTAGTTCTCATACTCATATGTCTTGATATAATCGGCCATCTCCGCCAGGAAGGCTTCGGTAGCGGTGAGATGTGACGCGATGATGTAGTTGCCGGTAAAGCTCGTGATCTCCGGGTGTGCGTTGTCGGTGGCGAGGATGCTGCCTTCGCTCAGCTCATTACCGATAAGAAACGCGATCAGCGGCGGGTCATTGTCGGTGAAAACAGAGTAGATTCGATCGACCACCTCTCTGATGTAAGCTCTGGTCGTTTCCTTGAAGAGTGAGTACTGGAAATCGGGTGCCTCGCCGTCGACCCAGATTGTCTGAATGAAATCGAGCCCTCCCTCATTATATAGAGCCTCGTAGCAGTAACGCGGCGCTCCCCAGAAACGGACGGAATTGGCACCCAGCGCTTTGATGTTGGCGATGTCGGTTGAGATGCTCGCCCGCAGCTGGTCCGGCAGAGCAGGGGCATTCTCGATCTCCCAGGGCAGATAACCTGGATAACCAGGCACATAAACCACTCCTCTGATCACAAAGTGAGTGCCGTTCTTAAGAATGAAATGGTCATCAACACTGTATTCATTCCGCGCCTGTTCATCAACATCGCGCTTAAGGGAGCAGGTACAGAGGAGGAATACCACGGTTAAGGGCAAAAGGAGATATCTCACAGGCATAACTCCACGGGATCTCCGGTTTTCAGTCTGTCTGTCACGATCGATCTCAGCATCAACTCCGTGACATGAAAAAAACGCACTTCCAAAGGTTATGAATATTAAAGAATTAGAATGAGATAATCAAGTGGATCCTGACAACTTTGTTTTTTCACTTGACAAAGTGATATGACAATGATACATTAAGATCACTTTGTTCGGGGGCCGAACTAAGTCGCTGATCCGATCAATCCGTCTTTCAAATAGTTGATGTGTCCGAAATACAAGAATTCACTTTGCAGTAAAGAGTTTGAGAAAGGGTTAGAAATGAAAAAGAGTTTACTTGCGCTTATGTTCTTAGCCAGTGTCCAGTTTGCCTTTGCGCTGGATGCACCGGTTGCGCAGCTTCATGTATCCGGCGGTGTTTACACTCTGACCTGGTCTGAAGTTCCGGAAGCTGATGGCTATGCAATTTACAGTATGACCGATCCTTACGATACCGGTACGCTTCTGGCTGAAGTGGAAGCCGGTGTGCTGTCCTACGATGTCAGCGGTGGGGATCCGTTTTTCTATGTAACGACACTGGTTTATGATCCTCCTCCCGCTCCAGGCCCCTCCGGGCATGCTGAGTATGACGTGATCTCCGTGTTCAGCGATGCCTTTACGGACCTCCCCGGTACCGATTTCAATCCCTGGTGGTGGCAGTCAACCGTCGTTACCATCGTGGATCTCGAAGGCAATCCCACCCTGAAGTATGAGATCTTCAATTACCAGGGTACGCAGCTGGCCGATGCCGAGGATCTCCAGCTTATGGAATACCTGCATCTCGACCTCTGGACTGAGGATGAGCCGGCTGTCAACGTATTCCTGATCAGCGAAACAACCGGCGAGCAGCCCTATGCCATGTCCCCTGCCATGGGTGTGTGGAACAGCTACGATATTCCACTCAGCCACTTCACCGGTCTGGGACTCGCCATCGACGACATCCATCAACTCAAGTTCGACGGCGGTACCTCCGGTACTATCTACCTTGACAACATCTACTTCTGGAAAGATCCGTATGCCGCCGGTGCCGATCCCACCCTGAGCGACCTGCAGGTTGATGCCGTAACTGTTGACGGCTTCGTCTATACCGATCTGGGTTACCACGTAGAGCTGCCGTTCGGCACGGTGATCGTACCGACCGTCACGGCGACTACGACCGATCCCAACGCCACTCACCTGGTGAATGATGCACCCGGTCTGCCCGGTACCACTGAAGTCGTGGTCACTTCCGATGATGAATCGGCCTCTCTGACCTACAGCATCGATTTCACTGTAGCTGAAGCTGTGCCTGGCGTGCCGGCACCTACCCCCACGGCGCATCCCGATTCCGTCCTCTCCATTTACAGCGATGCCTACGTCAACCTGCCCGAGACCAACTTCAATCCCTTCTGGGGACAGAACACCATTGTCACCGTTGATTATGATGTCGCCGGTGATAACACGCTGCTCTATGAGAGCCTTAACTACCAGGGCACCAACCTGGGTCATGTCGAAGGTGCCGACCAGGATGTCTCGGGATACGGCTACTTCCATGTGGACTTCTGGACTCCGAACGCGACGGCCCTGAACTTCTTCCTGATCAGCCGCACCTCCGGCGAGCGGTCATATGCGCTGCCGATCACCCTGGAAGACTGGAATAGCGTCGACATTCCGCTGAGTTACTTCACCGACCTGGGCCTGGCGTTGACCGATATCTACCAGTTCAAGGTGGACGGCGGTGATGGCGTATCTACCATGGTCTACTTCGACAACTGGTACTTCCACGGCGTCGGGGAGGTGGTCGAAGACCCCGAACCGACCGTGCCGGCTCCGACTCCGACCTATGATCCCGGGGACGTAATTTCCCTGTTCAGCGATGTCTATACGGACCATCCGGTTGATACCTGGTCTGCCGAGTGGGATCAGGCGAATGTCAGCGACTATGACATCGGTGGTGACGCCGTCAAGCTGTACGAAAACCTGGTCTTCGCCGGTATCGAGTTTACGACTACTACTGTCGATGCCAGCACCATGACCCATTTCCGTCTGGACTTCTGGACCCCGGACGCGACTGACCTGCCGGCAGTGTTCAAGATCAAGCTGGTCGATTTCGGTGCCGACGGCGCCTGGGGCGGCGGCGATGATGTGGAGCATGAGCTCTGGATCGATGCCAGTTACGCCATACCGCTGGAGTCGGAAAACTGGGTGGTCTTTGATCTTCCCTTCACCGAGTTTCCCGGCCTGACCACCAGGGGACATCTGGCGCAGCTGATCATCTCCGGTGATCCCAACACGGTTTACATCGATAACGTTCTGTTCCACATGGAAGAGGAGGAGCCGACGGTTCCGGACGTCCCCGCTCCCACGCCCACGGCGCACCCGGATTCCGTTCTCTCCATTTACAGCGATGCCTATACCAACCTGACTGACACCAACTTCAATCCCGCCTGGGGGCAGAACACGATCGTCACCGTCGATTACGATGTAGCTGGCGACAATACCCTGCTTTACGAATACCTGAACTATCAGGGTACCAACCTTGGTCATTTCGACGGTGCCGACCAGGATGTATCGGGATATGGCTACATCCATTTAGATTTCTGGACTCATAACGCGACGGCCCTGAACTTCTTCCTGATCAGCCGTACTACCGGTGAGCGCTCCTATGCGCTACCGATCACCCTGGGAGACTGGGTCAGCCTCGACATTCCATTGAGTTATTTCACCGACCTAGGCCAGGGGCTGACCGACATCTTCCAGTTCAAGGTGGACGGCGGTGATGGTATCACTACCACGGTTTACTTCGACAACTGGTATTTCCACGGCATCGGTGAGGTGGTCGAGGATCCCGAGCCGGACGTCCCGGCGCCCACCCCCACGGCGCACCCTGATTCCGTTCTCTCCATTTACAGTGGCGCCTACACCAATCTGGCTGACACCAACTTCAATCCCAACTGGGGTCAGAGCACGGTTGTCACGGTCGATTTCGACGTCGCCGGCGACAACACGCTGCTCTACGAAAACCTCAACTACCAGGGCACCAACCTGGGCCACGCCGATGGCGCCGACCAGGATGTGTCCGGATACGGCTATCTCCATGTGGATTTCTGGACGCCTGACGCTACGATACTGAACTTCTTCCTGATCAGCCGTACCACCGGCGAGCGCTCCTATGCGCTGCCGATTACCCAGGAGGACTGGGTGAGCGTCGACATTCCGCTGAGTTACTTCTCCGATCTGGGTCTGGCTTTGACCAACATCTTCCAGTTCAAGGTTGACACCCTTCCGGATGGTGTAGCGGCTAAGGTCTACTTCGACAACTGGTACTTCCACGGCGTCGGTGAGGTGCCCGAGGAACCGGAGCCGACCGTGCCGGCCCCGACCCCGACCTATGACCCCGGCAACGTGATCTCCCTGTTCAGTGACGTCTACACCGACCATCCGGTGGACACCTGGTCCGCCCCGTGGGATCAGGCGGAAGTCAGCGACTATGATATCGGTGGCGACGCCGTCAAGCTGTACCAGGGTCTTGTCTTTGCCGGTATCGAGTTCACTACCACCACAGTCGATGCCAGCGCCATGACGCACTTCCGTCTGGACTTCTGGACCCCGGATAACACCGATCTGCCGGCAGTCTTCAAGATCAAGCTGGTCGATTTCGGTGCCGACGGCGCCTGGGGCGGCGGCGATGATGTGGAGCATGAGCTCTGGATTGATGCCAGCTACTCCATTCCGCTGCAGTCGGAAAACTGGGTGGTCTTTGATCTGCCGCTGACCGAGTTCCCCGGGCTCACCACCACGGGACACGTAGCGCAGCTGATCATTTCCGGTGATCCTAACACGGTTTACATTGACAATGTTCTGTTCCACAACTAGTCGAACAGGCGTAAAGAGTATTATCTCCTTAGTGTGAATGTGGTTGTGAGGGGCTCAGCGGAGACTTAAGCGCTCCGCTGAGCCCTTTGCTTTAACAAAGCTCGAAAATGAAAAAGCTCATCTCACTTTTATATCTTTCTCTGATCACAGCTGGATTCGTCACATCATGCGGCGGTGGTCTGGATCACTCCCGGATTTCCCTGGCGGACCTGGAGCGAGGCTTGACGGCTGGCGAGGAACAGGAGCGGGCCGAACCCTTTGTCATGCGCGAGTTTGAACCACATCTGGACGGTGCCTGGATCGGGCAGGCGGTCTGCTATGGCCCCTTCCGAAAGGGGCAGGCGCCGGGTGGTGCAGCCCCCACCCGGGTGGAGCTCCTCGAGGATCTGGAGATTATCGCCGCCCATTGGAACCTGCTGCGGATCTACGGCTCTGATGACCTGGCGGAAACCATGCTCGCGGTGATCCGGGAGCATGACCTCCCGTTGCGGGTGATGCTGGGTGTCTGGCTGGAAAACGAGCAGAATTCTCCGGAGGCCAGGTCAGCCAATATCGCGAATGCGGTGCGTTGCGTGGCATTGACGCGTGAGTATCCGGAGATCGTCGTTGCCGTCAATGTCGGTAATGAGACGCAGGTGTTCTGGTCCTGGAACAAGGTGAAACCGGAAAGCCTGGTCCGCTACATCCGCGCTGTCAGGAACAGCATCGCGCTCCCGGTAACCACCTCGGATGACTACGGCTACTGGAACCAGCCGGAAAGTCGATCGATAGCGGCGGAGCTCGATTTCATCGCGACGCACGTCCATCCCCTCTGGAACGGCAGGAAGCTGGCCACGGCGATCGCGTGGATGGATTCGACTTACCGGGAGGTGAAAGCGGTTCATCCGGGCAAACCGCTGGTTATCAGCGAGACCGGCTGGGCAACTGCCTACAATCCGGCCAAGACCGGACCGGGTGAGCAGGGTACGCTGATCAGGGGTGAGGCCGGACTGCCGGGGCAGGAACGCTTCCTGATCGAACTGGATGAATGGATCACTGCGAACCAGGTCATGACCTTCTGGTTTGAAGTGTTTGACGAGCCCTGGAAGGGCGGCGGTGCGGATTCGAGCCCCCTGGAGGTGGAGCAGAACTGGGGAGTTTTCTACGAGAACCGCACACCGAAGGAATCCTTCCGAAACTACACAAGGGGGATCACCTCAGATAACAGGTAAAGGAACAGCGATCGCATGATGAGGGCGGCCGGGACCATTCAACCGGCGTCAGCTGTTCAGCTTTTTATGAAAATGACATTCGTGACGATAAATGCGGCAGAATAATGCAGAAACACAATACCACTTCTGGGAGGAAGTAATGGACAAAAGAGTCATTCGTTTACTGACCCTGGCGGTTGCCATCGCGCTGCCGGGACTGTCTTATGCGCAGCTGAACCCGATCGATTTTGAGCCGGGTGGTTACGGAGCCGATTGGACCTGGACCGTGTTCGAGAACGAAACCAATCCGCCGGTCGAGATCATCGACAATCCGAGCGCGAGCGGTATCAACACCTCAGCCACCGTCATGCAGTTTACGGCACTGGTCGAAGGCAATCCCTGGGCCGGCTGTGAAAGTCAGCACGGATCCGACATCGGCACTTTTTCGATTGATGCAACCAATTGCACGGTTAAAGTCATGGTTTACAAGCCGGTAATCAGCAACGTTGGCGTCAAATTCGCCAGGCCTGACGGTGGCGCGGATCCGGAACTCCTGGTAGCCAACACTGTTGTCAATCAATGGGAGGAGTTGACCTTCGACTTTTCCGGCAGGATCGGTCTACCGAATTCTACCGATGTCGATCAGATCATCTTCTTCCCCGATTTCGACCTGGAGGGCAGGACGCAGGACAACGTCTGCTACCTGGACAACATCACCTTCTCCGAACAGATCATTCCGGAAGGACCGGAGAACCCGGCTCCCGTTCCCACGGAGTGGGCAGGCTCCGTCATCTCCCTGTTCAGCAATGTCTACGACGATGAGCCGGTCGACACCTGGTCGGCCCCCTGGGACGTGGCGGATGTCCAGGATGTACAGATTGACGGTGATGACGTCAAGCTGTATACAAATCTGGAATACGCCGGCATCGAGTTCACCACCAATACCCTCGATATCACCGAGATGACCCATTTCCACATCGATATCTGGACGCCCGATCCCACCGAGCTGCCCAACATCTTCTGGGTCAAACTGGTCGACTTTGGCGCGAACGGCGTCTGGGACGGTGGCGGTGACGATGTGGAGGATACGGTCAACATCGATGCCAACTACGATCCGCCGCTGGAAACCAGCACCTGGGTCTGCCTCGACATTCCGATGAGCGAATTCGAGCTGCTGACCACCCGGGAGCACCTCGCCCAGCTGCTGATCGGCGGCGACCCGAATACGGTTTATGTGGATAATGTCTACTGGTACGATGAAGCTCTGGCCGGTGTTGGGGATACTCCCGCCGTTCCCACGGCTTATCTCCTGGAACAGAATTATCCGAATCCCTTCAATCCGACCACGACGATCAACTACTCGCTGGCGGTGCCGGGTCAGGTTTCCCTGGCGGTCTACGACCTCGGCGGCCGTCTGGTGAAAACGCTGGTCGACGGCGATCGCGCCGCTAACCGCTACCAGGTTAACTGGAACGGAACCGATTATAACGAGACTCCGGTCGCGTCCGGCGTCTACTTCTACCAGCTGACGGTTGATAACCAGACGATCGATACCAAGCGAATGATGTTAATGAAATAGAATCCGGACTGGTTCATCGGCCGGCAGCCGCTGCCGGTTGCCGGCTGGTGAAACTGTCTGAATACAACCTGACGAAAACGAGCCCTGAACGGAAGGCGCCGTCATGACTGCATCCGACCAGCCGCAGTACTACCTGAACGACGACGGTGAACAGATCATCACCGACTACAACTCCACGAAGCTGTTCTCCAGCTTCTTCCCCGGAGTGGCTGGCAAGACCGGCATTCCGATGTGGCTGTTCTATGTCAATCGCGGCCAGTGCGTCTGCAGCATGGGTATTCAGGACAAACAGCATCCCATCATGGAGTTCTTGCCGGCCAACCGCGCCTACCAGCTGGTGTCGACCCAGGGCTTCCGGACCTTCATCAAGCCGGCGGGCAACACCGCGCTCACGTTCTACGAGCCCTTTCAGAACCATTTCCGGGACAAAGCGGTTGAGCGAAACCAGCGCCTGATCATCGCTCCCTCCCGGTTGACGCTGGAGGAGACAAATCAGACGCTGGGCCTCAGGTTCACCATCGAATACTTCAATGTCCCCCAGGCCGACTACGCCGGTCTTGTGCGGATTCTGCGTATTCAGAATCTGGACTCTGCCCCTGTCACCCTGGAGGGGCTCGACGGCCTGCCGTTGATCATTCCCTACGGCGTCGACAATTACATGTTGAAGCAGATGCGAAGGCTGGTGGAGGCCTTCGTCGAGGTGAGCAACTTCGAGCAGGGTGTGCCTTTCTTCCGGGGGAAAGTGGAACCGGCGGACCGGCCCGACGTAATACGGATCGTAAAGGGGAACTTCTACGTCGGTTTCGAAAGCGGGGGAGCGGAGACCAGATTAATCGCACCTATCGTTGATCCGGTCAAGATCTTCGGCTCGATGAGTGACTACAGCTATCCGGAACGGTTTCTGACCGACTCGGCGGCGGAGATGACCAGTGGACAGATCCTGGAGAACCGGCTGCCCTGCGCCATGAGTCTCTTCCAGACCACGATTCCCGCTGGTGAAACCTACACTTATACCTCCATCATCGGACACGCTTCTTCGATCGAGGCGCTGAACGAGCTGATACCGGTCATCAGCAGGACCGGCTATGTGGAAGCGAAGTCCCGCGCCGACCGGGAACTGATCGAAGAGCTGACGCAGCCCGGGTTCATCTGCAGCCGGGAACCGGTGCTGGACCGGTACGCCCGTCAGAACTTCCTGGACAACACCCTGCGGGGAGGCTTCCCCCATACTCTGAACGGCAACGAGCACCGCGCCATCCTGCATCTCTATTCCCGCAAACATGGCGATCTGGAGCGGGATTATAACGACTACCGACTGACCCCCACCAATTTCTCCCAGGGCAACGGCAATTTCCGGGACATCAACCAGAACCGCCGTTGTGATCTCTTCTTCAATCCGGATGTCGGCGCGAGCAATGTGGAACAGTTCTGCAATTTAATACAGCTGGACGGCTTCAATCCACTGGTGATCAAAGAAACCCGTTTCGAGGTGACGGACCGGGCGCGACTGGAGGAGATCCTGTCCGTCAATCTCGGAGCCGGGCAGCTGGAAAGCGTCGAAACTTTCCTGCGGGAACCCTTTACACCGGGCGGGTTGATGACTCATCTGCAGGAACAACGAGTCGCTTTGAGCAACGGTTCGGAAGCTCTCCTCGGCGATCTGCTCCCCATCTGCGCCCGGATGTCCGACACCGAACATGGCGAAGGTTTCTGGAACGACCACTGGACCTACAATCTGGATCTGCTGGAGAACTACCTGGCGGTCTTCCCCGAGCACCGCAACCGGCTGTTGTTTGAGCAGAAGATCTTCACTTTCTACGACAACGCGCACCGGGTCCAGCCACGCGATGAGAAATACGTCATCTGGGACGGCAACGCCATGCAGCTGGGCGCGGTGGTACACGACGAGGAGAAGGAGGCTCTGATCTCCCGGCGGGCACGTGATCGCAACCGGGTACATACCCGTTACGGCGAAGGGGAGGTCTACTACACAACCCTGTTCAACCTGCTGTTCTGCCTCATCGTCAACAAGATGGCCTCTCTGGATCCGGCCGGGGTCGGGGTTGAAATGGAGGCGGATAAACCGGGCTGGTACGATGCCCTCAACGGTCTGCCGGGATTGATGGGATCGAGTGTCTGCGAAACCCTGGAAATCAAGCGTCATATCCTTTTCCTGCTGGCAGCGCTGCGAGATCCTGAAGTCACCGGTGACGAATGGCCCCTGTTCGCAGAGCTGCAGGAATTCATGACTACGCTGAGCGACCTCCTGGCCCGGCAGTTGTCTCCTTTTGAGTTCTGGGAGCGGGCTACGACAGCCAAGGAGGCTTTCCGCGCCGAGACCCGCCTGGGAATCAACGGTGATGAAAAGCGGGTTGCACGGAAGGAGATAGAGGACTTCTTCACCGCCTGCCTGGTCAAACTTGAGGAGGGTATCGCTAAAGCCTGGGATGTGGAGCAGGGCATCATCCACACCTATTTCATCAACGAAGTCACCGATTACAGCGAGATAGAGCAGACAATCCCGGACGGCGGGAAAACGTTAAAGCGCAATCCGAAAGGACTGCCCTGTTTCCGGGCTTTGGCATTCAAACAGGTGCCGCTGCCGCTGTTTCTGGAGGGACCGGTGCATTATCTGCGGTGCAATTCCGACCCGGACCGGGTGCAGGCGCTGGTGGACAACATCCGCCGGAGTGGCCTCTACGATGAAAAACTGGGGATGTACAAAGTCAACGCCTCACTTGCAGGGCAGCCGATGGAGATCGGTCGTGCCAGAACCTTCTCACCCGGCTGGTTTGAGAACGAGTCGGTCTGGCTGCACATGGAATACAAATACATGCTCGAACTCCTGCGCAATGAACTGCACGGGGAATTCTACCGGGATTTCAAGCAAGTGTTTGTGCCCTTTTTCAAACCGGAAGTCTATGGCCGCAGTATACTGGAAAACTCCTCCTTCATCGTCAGCAGCGCCAATCCCGATCCCTCGCTGTACGGTAACGGTTTTGTAGCGCGCTTGAGTGGAGCGACGGCGGAGTTCATACATATTTTGATGTTGATGACGGTGGGAGCGGCTCCCTTCCAGGTCAACCCGACAGGTGAACTGCAGCTGCGTTTCCAGCCCGCCCTGGCGGAATGGTTGTTCACCCGGACAGCGGTGAGGAGCCGGTTGTTGATCGACGGTAGCCGGCGGGAAGTCGAGTTTCCGGCCAACAGCTTCAGCTTCATGTTCCTGGGCAGCATCCTCGTCACCTACCGCAATCCCGGTCTGATCGATACCTTCGGTCCTGACGGAGTGGCGCCAACCACCTGGGAGGTGTTCGATCTCGCCGGGAATTCCCAGGTTTTTCAGGGTGAAACGCTGAGCGGTGATATTGTTGAGAGGATTCGAGACAGAAAAGTCAGCAGAATAAATATCGAACTGAGTTAATCATGACTACGGGAATTCTGAAAGAAAGTGCGCGCGTGCTGGATATCGAACAGCGCATCTCAGCACTGCTGGCCAGGATGAATCTGGATCAGAAAGCGGGGCAGATCGTTCAGGCGGAGCGCCAGTTCATCACCCCGGCGGAAGTTAAGCAATACCATATCGGCTCCGTACTGAGCGGCGGCGGGTCGGTACCGGGCGACAACCGGCCCGAGGATTGGATACGGATGAACGATGCCTACTGGGCGGCTTCCATGGAGGAGGACGCCGATCACCTGGCCATTCCGATCATCTATGGCATCGATGCCATTCACGGCAACACCAATGTCCTGGGTGCGGTCGTCTTCCCCCATAACATCGGGCTGGGCGCCGCTCACGATCCCGGTTTAATCGAGCGAATCGCCGCGGCGACCGCCCGGGAGATAACCGCCATAGGATTGGACTGGACCTTCGCGCCCACCCTGGCCGTAGCCCGCAACGACCATTGGGGCCGCACCTACGAAAGCTATTCAGAAGACCCGCGGATCATCTCCGAGTATGCCCCCAGATTCGTGCGGGGCTTGCAGGGGGATTTCTCTGAGGAAAACGTCATCGCCTGCGTCAAACACTGGGTCGGCGACGGTGGCACGGAACACGGCATCGATCAGGGGGAAACCGCCATCAGCGAAGCGGAACTTAGACGTATCCATATTATGCCCTATAAATCCGCCATCGAAGCGGGCGTGTTGACGGTGATGGCCTCCCTGAACAGCTGGAACGGAATCAAGTGTCACGGACACCGGGAACTGCTCACCGGAATCCTCAAAGAGGAATTAGGCTTCGATGGCATTGTGGTGTCAGACTGGGACGGCATCAGCTGCCTGTCGGAGGACTACGCGGAAGCGGTTGCTATCGGGCTGAACGCCGGCCTTGATATGTTCATGATCACCGAGAAGTGGCAGGAATTCATCCGGCAGGTGAAGCTTCACGTCGCGAGCGGCCGGGTTCCGCTGGCGCGCCTCGATGACGCGGTGCGGCGTATACTCCGGGTCAAAATCAAATTCGGGATGTTCGATAAACCGAGACCCGCGCGGCGGAAACTGAGCGGCGATTCCGCCTGCTTCGGCTCCCTTGCACATCGCGAAATCGCCCGCGAGGCGGTACGCAAGTCCCTGGTGTTGTTGAAAAATGAGGATGATATCCTGCCCCTGAGCAAGAACACCCGTATCCTGGTTGCCGGCAAGAACGCCGACAACCGCGGTTACCAGTGCGGCGGCTTCACCGTCGACTGGCAGGGCGTTACCGACAACGACTCGATCATCGGCGGAACTTCCATCTGGGAGGGCGTAAAAGCTGAAGCTCCCAATGCGGTGTTGAGTACGGGTGTTAACGGCGATGACGCCGATCCCGCGAAACATGAGGTAGCCCTCGTCGTCATCGGGGAACTGCCTTATGCCGAGATGAAGGGCGATATCCGCGTACCGGGTTTGACCCGGACGAAGGAAACCGCTGAGGAAACAGCTGCGGAGTCGGCGGCGGGCTTAACGGATTCCGGCGAGCATCCTACTCCCCCGGATCAAGCCGCCGATCAGGACCGGGTGGAAGTCCTGTTCGAGGATACCTACGGCACCAACCTGTACCATCACGAACTGCATCCGGAAGACATCGCTACGATCCGCAACATAGCGAGCAAAGGTGTTCCGGTCGTCGTGGTTATGGTCTGCGGCCGTCCCCTGGTAATCAACCAGGAGCTGGAGGCCTCCCAGGCTTTTGTGGCGGCCTGGCTGCCCGGCTCCGAAGGGCAGGGCGTGGCGGATGTGCTTTTCGGCGACTACGATTTCCAGGGCAAACTGAACTTCTCCTGGCCTCGCTGCGATGACGAGAACTGGAATATCGGAGATGAGGATTACAATCCGCTCTTTCCCTTTGGCTACGGTTTGCAGTACGGAATCAAGACCGCGCCCCAATTCCCCCAGACACGGTCCCGGAAGTTCAAGAAAAACCAGAACTAACTCTTGACATAACGAGCGAGCAAAGCTATTATTTCAGTACTTTGTTCGCAGCACGAACTAAGTACTGAATCGAACCCGCAAATGAGCGCGAGGAGTATTCTGTTTAAAGCGCCTGCTCACTACGAAAAGTAAATCAAATGAAGAAGTATACGGTTGTTTTTTTAGTTGTGTCCATCATCCAATCAGCTCTGGCCCTGGATGCGCCGCAGGTTGCGATCAACGCTTCCGTCAGCGGTGATTCGATCGACGTGGCTCTGACCTGGTCGCCGGTCTCCGGTGCCGACAGCTACCGTATCTACAGCCTGCCGGAACCGGGCGGTGTCGGAGAGCTGTTGGCGGAAGTGACGGGCAACCAGTATTCCCATACAAGCTCCGGCAGCCGGTTTTACTATGTCGTCGCGAATGCCGCACACCCCGTCCCCTCTGTGCCGGCGCCGACTCCCGTTCATCCCGAGGCCTCCGTCATTTCGCTTTTCAGCGACGTCTATGTCGATGTCGTGGTGGACACCTGGTCGACTGCCTGGGACATGGCCGATGTGGAGGAAGTCCAGATCGCCGGCGATGCTGCCAAGCTCTATACGAATCTGGAGTATGCCGCTGTCGAGTTCACCTCCGAGATGATCGACGCTGCCGGCATGACGCATCTCCACCTGGACATCTGGACGCCGGACCCCACTGCCGCGCCCGCCGTTTTCAGCCTGACGCTGGTCGACTACGGCACCGACTGCTACTGGCCCGGCGATGATCTGGATGACCAGCTCAGCTTCGACGAAACCTCCAACCCGCCGCTTGAGACAGGCAGCTGGGTGAGTTTCGATATTCCCCTGAGTGATTTTGCGGAAATGTACACCAGATGGCACCTGGCGCAACTGCTGATCGCGGGTGATCCCAACACGGTCTACGTGGACAATGTCTATCTCTATGCCGTCACACCGCCGACTGAACCGCTGGAGCCGGCACCGGTGCCGACTGCGGACCCTGCGAATGTGATTTCGCTGTTCAGCAATGCCTATACGAATGTGCCGGTTGATACTTGGTCAGCCGACTGGGACCAGGCCGATGTGACCGACACGCAGATCGCCGGTGACGATGTCAAACTTTACACGAATCTGAATTACGCCGGCATCGAGTTCACCTCCAGCACCCTCGATATCACCGCGATGACCCATTTCCATATCGACATCTGGACTCCCGATCCCACCGCGCTGCCCAGAATCTTCTGGGTCAAACTGGTTGATTTCGGCGCGAACGGAGTCTGGGATGGCGGCGGCGACGATGTCGAGGATACGGTCCACATCACTGCGGAGTACGATCCACCCCTGGTGACCGGTGCCTGGGTCAGCCTTCACATTCCGCTCAGCGAGTTCGAACTGCTGACCACCCGGGAACACCTCGCGCAGCTGCTGATCGGCGGCGACCCGAACACGGTCTTTGTCGATAACGTCTATTTCGAGGGTGAGGGTTCCGGGAACGAGACGCAACCCACCGTGCCGGCACCGCAGCCGACCTATCCCGCCGGCGATGTGATCTCGCTTTTCAGCAATGAATACGCCGATGTGCCGGTCGACACCTGGTCCGCCGTCTGGGATCAGGCCGATGTAGCCGATTTCCAGGTCGACGGCGATGACATCAAGCTCTACACGAACCTGGTTTTCGCCGGGATCGAGTTCACGAACCCGACTATCGACGTTACCCAGATGATCCATTTCCGGTTGGACTTCTGGACACCGGATCCCACAGCTCTTCCGGCCGTTTTCAAAATCAAGCTGGTCGATTTCGGCGCCAACGGCGTATACGGTGGCGGTGATGACGTCGAATATGAGTTGGATTTCACCGACAGCTCGAATCCGCCGCTCCAGACCGGCAGCTGGGTCACCTTCGACATACCGCTCAGCGATTTCGTCGGACTGACTACCAGGGAGCACCTGGCACAGCTCTTGATCTCCGGTGATCCCAACACTGTCTTCATAGACAATGTACTCTTTCACAGGTAGATGAAATACAGCCGGTGCCTTCAGACCAGACTCTGATCGCCGGCATTCAACTCGCTTTGTGACAAACAAAGCGGAAAGCAGGAACTGAAATGCAACGAACACTTGGCACATCTACTCAAACCTGCGGTTTGAGTTTAGACGAAGCCAGTCGGAATACATTCGAATGGTTTCATCCCGGAAGGCTCTCAGTACGTCTTCTGATTCTCCTATCCCTGTTTCTGTTCACGGACATCTCTCCCGCCCAGATCGGAGATGTGATCTGGGAGGATAACTTCGACAACCTGGATAACTGGTTGACGATTACCGGAAATGGCTACTGGGGCTGGGGCAACGGCGAGCTGGAGTTCTACCAGGAAGACAATGTAGATATTGCTGAGATTCCCGGTGACCCGGGCAATAACGCACTGCGCATCACGGCCAGGGAGGAATCGGGTCCCGGTATCGTCGACCAGTGGGGAAATCCCCTGGATTATACTTCGGGAAAGGTCATCACCAAGTCACACGTAGCGGTTCAATACGGTGTTATCGAAACCAGAGTGCTGGTGCCGGATCTCGATCTGGGTGGCTGGCCGGCGGTCTGGATGCTTGGCACAGCGAACTACAGCTGGCCGCGCTGCGGCGAGATCGACATGATGGAGATGGGCCACACTCAAGCGTTCAGAGATCTGCATGATGAGCACAACGGTGGTAACGGTCTGGATAACTCAACCGTCAATCAGATGGTCGGGGCGAATGCGATCTTCTACTCGGACGATGCCGTAACCCCGGAAAACCCCAGCGGAGCCGCCAGCATTTCCTGGGATCCTGATGATGTGTACTGCCGTCCCTACTATAACTACGACCCGTCATTCACTGACCGGTTCATGACCTACCGCCTCTACTGGGATGATGCCAGTCTTCGCTTCACTGCGATCGACGCTGAAATTGAGCACGACCTTTACGAGTACCCATTTCCCATCGACAGCGTCTCGGCGGAATTTCAACAGCCGTTTTATCTGATAGCCAACCTGGCGATCGGCGGCGCCTTTACCGACGCCTATAACCTCGGCGATCCCGGCAGCGGTGATCCGGTTTCGATGCCTTTCCCGGCTGAAATGTATGTTGACTACATCAAGGTTTACGAGTGGAACGGGCAGGGCGAGGTGCATCTGGGACCGCCTGCGCAGGAAGTTGGCACTTTCGGCCTGTTCACGGATACTACCCCGACAGACAACAGCCTGCTTATCGACGAAGATGCCTATATCTATGTCTGGGAAGGCACACTCGCTGGGGGATCCATACCCCCTTACGAAGGGGAGAACGTCATCTCCTGGACAACCACCGGACTCGGCTGGTTCGGCGCGGGTATCATGTCCGTCCAGCCTGTCAACCTGTTCGGTTTCGGCGATGGGCATCTGAAATTCATGATCAATATCCCGGCCAGCGTATCCTTCCAGATTGGCATCATCGATGCCTGGGGAAATCAATCCTATGTCGAGTTTCCCGCCTATCAGACCACTTATGGCCTCGTCCGTGACGGCAACTGGGGTCAGGCGGCCATTCCGGTCAGCGAGATCCGGGGTGAGCTGATCGACCTGCGGATGATGAGCTATGAGTTTGTCATTCTGGAAGTCAACGGCGCCCAGTGTGAATTTGCCCTCGATGATATCTACTGGGATGGCGGCGCCGATCCGCATCCGGCTGCGGCGGCGATCGAAGATCTGCTGCTGCAATTGATCGGCAACGACCTGGTCCTCTACTGGTCGCGACCGCTGGTGGACATCCACGGCGATCCGATCACGATCGAGAGCTACAATATCTACAGTTCCACCGATCCCTGGTTCGAAATCGCGCCCGGTAATCTCCTGGCGAATGTCGAAGATGAGAGCTATGTGATTACGGATTGGTCGGCAGCGGATCATCGCTTCTATCAGGTAACCGCGCTGGCCGGCGCGGGACGGACGCCTTTGTACGGTCCAGTTGCGGTGCCGGATGCTGCGAAGATTCACTGGGATGCAAGGCATACTGGTAAACATAGAATATCATATTGGAAATAGTGGCTTGAGACGCGCAGGTGTCGCTTCGGGTTGCCACTTCAAGGAGCCCTTTCATGACAGGTAATGCAATTAAGACCGACAGGTTCAAAATCAGGTTCTTACTTACGATCATGGCATCGCTGTTCCTGCTCAGTGCTCTACCGATCTCCGCGCAGGCGGCAAGTATTGAAGTCGTCTCCGATCACTCCGGCCAGCGACTCCAGGTCGATGGCGGGGATTTCATGGTGTACGGCATGAACTGGGGCTACATGCCTATCGGTGAGAACTACACCTACGATTTCTGGGGCAAGTCCGACTACTTCATTGAGAAAGCCCTGGAACCGGAGATGTCGTTGCTCAGGGATATGGGTGTGAATGCGATCCGCCAGTACGCGGGGATTCCGCCCCGCTGGGTGGAGTACATCTACGATACCTACGGGATCTGGACCATCATCAACCCGCTCATGGGCCGCTACGGCCTCACCATCGACGGCGTCTGGACTCCAGTCACCGACTACAGTGATCCCAAGGTGATCAGCATGCTGCTGGGCGAGATTGAAACGCTGGCAATGGAGTACCGTGATACGCGCGGCCTGCTCATGTGGCTCCTGGGCAACGAAAACAACTACGGGCTGCACTGGTCGTCGTTCGAGATCGAAGCCCTGCCTGAGGACGAACGCTGGAACGCCAAGGCACGCTACCTGTACCGGCTCTTCGGGCAGGCCATCGACGACCTGCACCGATTGGATCCCGGCTGTCCCGTCGCCATCGCCAACGGCGACATCGGCTACATCGATATCATCGCCGAGGAGTGCCCGGGGCTGGATATCATGGGCACCAATGTCTACCGCGGCATCTCGGTGCGCGATCTCTACGATGAAGTGGACGCCAAGCTGGGAGTGCCGGTCATGTTCACCGAGTTCGGCTGCGACGCCTTCAACGCCCGGACGTTGCAGGAGGACCAGCTCACGCAGGCCCGCTTCCTGCTGGGACAATGGCAGGAAATCTATGAGCAGTCCGCCGGTAAGGGGCGCGTTGGTAACGCCATCGGTGGCATCACTTTCCAGTGGAGCGACGGCTGGTGGAAGTACCGGCAGGACGCCAACCTCTACATCCATGACACCAACGCTTCCTGGCCCAACGGCGGCTATCCGGTCGATTATGTCGAGGGTGAAAACAACATGAACGAGGAATGGTGGGGCATCTGTGCCAAGGGATTCCGTGACCACAATGGTTTCTACGAGGTATACCCCCGCGCGGCTTATTACGCCTTGAAAGAAGCCTGCAGCCTCGATCCCTACGCGCCGAACACCGATCTGGTCGCCATCCGGGAACACTTCGCCGGTGTCATCCCGATGTCGACCGTACTCGTCGCCCGCAGCGACAGGGCGGCGCTGCAGTCGGAAGTCACCCAGAAGGTACGCCTTGGTGAAATGAGCCTCCGGATGGAGACGATCAACACCGGCGGCAGCCGGGTCAGTACTCCAGATGAACCGGACGGAAGCTCGACCTATCCCGCCTTCCGCGGCTTCGACCACCTGCAGTCCTACTACGCCGAGATCGAAGCCCAGCCTGCCTCGAATGTGATCGGCACCCTGACTCTCAATGTTCTCGGCCATGTTCCGGTGAATCCGATCGACGAGATCTTCTACGAGAACCGGGGTCGTTCCCGCACGGTTGTCACCGAAGACGGCACCGTTGAAATGAATGACATTGAACGGCTGAAAGTCTACAACGCCTCGGTGAGCTGGGACGACCGCTGGTTCCAGCTGAACGGTTTCTACCGTACCGGTCACTACCACTGGGAATATGAGGGAGACTTCTTTGGCTTCTACCGGGAAGCCAACTACGGACCGAATATCGATATCTACAACGGCGAAGCGCCTCTTGGCGTTGAAGTTACCGGCAAGAAGGCTTTCAATGGTCTGAAGGTTGCCTACGGACCTCAGCTCTGGTGGGGCGCCAATCCCGCCGTGCTGGTCAAGTATCAGCGCACTGTCGGACCGCTCGAGCTGGCCGCCGTTCACCAGGAGGATCTGGAAGAGCAGACTACTGCAGTTACTTCTCTTGCCATACCGCGCCAGCCTATCCGTCGCAGCAGCCTTTATTCAAGCTTCAATATTGGACCGCTCGGTGTGGAACTGGGTGGTCTCTGGGCCGGCAGCAACAAGGTTGGAGAGACCTTCCAGTATGTGAAGGAGAATGCTGACGGCAGCTACCGGGTTTTGCAGGATGAAATCAACGAGATGGATGCCCTGGGCGGCAAATTCAAACTCTCCCTGACGGTGGGCAGCTGGATGTTCTACACTCTGGGCTCGTACCAGGGGCTGGTGGCGGATGGCGGTCCCGATCAGACGCAGACCTTCACCGGCTGGAGTCTCAAGGACAGCGGCAGCGGCAACCAGGTGAACGCCCTGGGCGGTTTTGCGCTGAACCTCGGTAACTGGCAGATTGCGCCCAACGTCCTCTACCAGAAACCGCTGGTAGGGCCCATACCAAGTGATGTCCCGCTACCCGGGCAGCCGCGTAATGTACTAGACGATCCCTTTGCCGTGCTCGTCAACCGGGAATGCCATGCCGCCGAGTTGCTGATAACCTACGACCCGACGCCGGCCACCTGGTTCTATCAGTGGGACAACGACATGCGGGAGAACGCCCGCCTGGCCGCGAATGTCGGTTTTGTCTATTACCACCTGCCGACAACCCGTGACGCCAATCTCGGTTTCATGGAATATGGCGGCGCTCTCCACCTTGATTCTTTCGGGGGTGCACCCCCGGCCCGTGATCACTGGG
>CAZFEC010000003.1:0-61909 GCA_964517435.1 uncultured Bacteroidia bacterium
GATCAGTCGTTTTTACACAAAATTAGGGACACAATCTATCTCAACAGTGTGTACAAAACCTATACTGGATTATATGTAGTTGCTATTTGCCCTGTTTGAGCTGTTTCCACGGTTCAGATCCTCACCATGACCGGCAGCCGCCAGGCAGCGGCTGGGCAGCCGACTCGAAACTACGGCATTTCACGGCGGGATTGTGTATATTCGAGGTAAGCCATCAGGCTTCTTTTCACCGCTGCCGGAGATCGCCATGAAGACACTGTGCATTTGGGTTCTGTTTCTGCCGTTCACAGCGCTGGCGCTGGACAGTCCGGTCGTGGATATCGCCGTCAACCTCAATGGCGATTCCACGCAGGTCATCCTGGCCTGGACCGAAGTAGCCGGAGCCGAACAATACTGCGTCTACAGTCTCGGTCCCGATCCTTTCGGCCCGGCGGTGCTCATCGAGTGCATCACGCAGTCGCCCTTTCTGATCAACAGCGGACAGCAGTGTTTCTTCACGGTGCGCGCCGTTGCCGGCAGCGATTTCACGACGATTCCCGCCGGCAGCTTCGAGATGGGGCAGACGGGCGTTGCCGAGCCGGTGCATGAGGTGACCCTGACCCACGCCTTCTACCTGGGGACGAGCGAGGTGACGAACAGCCAGTACCTGGAGGCCGTGCAATGGGCCTACGACCTGGGACAGGTCACCGCCGACGCTACCACCGTTACCGCCTGGGATTTCGAACTGCTGGATCTGGATGATGATGATTGCGAACTGACCTTTGCCGAGGGTGAGTTCGGGCTGCGGGAATCTCCCAGCCTTTCGGCTCAGACCGCCTATCCCGCGGGATACGATCCGGGCGGTCATCCGGTCAAGGAAGTATCCTGGTATGGGGCCGCCTGCTATTGCGACTGGCGTAGTCAGATGGAGGGACTGCCCGCTTTCTACCAGGGCGACTGGGAGCAGAACGCCGGACACAACCCCTATACCGCCGCCGGCTACCGGCTGCCCACGGAGGCGGAATGGGAGTACGCCGCCCGCTTCGAGGACGGCCGCAATTATCCCTGGGGAGAAGCGCCGCCCGCCTGTGACCTCGCCAACTTCCGCGATCAGGTTTCGCCCCCCGTCGGATACTGTATCGGGTGGACGACCGCGACCGGATCCTGTCCCGGCGGCAGCAGTGAACTGGGCTTGGTGGATCTGGCCGGCAACCTCTGGGAGTGGTGCGGCGACTGGTACGGCGACTATCCGCCCGGTGTCCAGGACGATCCGCTTGGAGCGCCCGGAGGAACGGGACGCATTCTACGCGGCGGCAGCTGGGGCTATATCGACTTCTACCTTGCCGCCGCCTACCGGGGCGCCATCAATCCGGACAGCGCCGACAACGACGGCGGCTTTCGCTGCTGCCGCACCATCCTGCCTTGATCCGGGATCGGGGCAGGGCGTTGTGCAGACCCTTCTACCAGGCGGCGGCACAGTTATAGCGCCGCGAAACCTGAAGCAATCCCTTACTTCAACAACAGCAGACGTCCCACCAACTGTTGCTCCCCCGCTGTAAGCCGGGCCAGGTATACCGCGCTGGGCAGCGTGGGAGGGGCCTGCCAGGTCACCTGGTGTTCGCCGGCGCCATACACTCCCTGCGCCAGCAGCATCACCGGTTGACCCCGGAGATCAAACACCTCCAGCCGCAGTTCCAGCTGTCGCTTCAGCTCGAAGCACAGTTCCGTGGTGAGGTTGAAGGGATTCGGATAACTGGTCAGCAGTCCGATTTCAGCCGGAAGCACGCTGGAGGCGACTTCCTCAACCAGCGGGATGGTGAATGAGGTGGTGTAGACATAGTCGCCGCTGGTATTGAAGTTCATATCGGCAGCCAGTCCAGACGCGTAGAAAGTCACTTCCGCCGGCGGATCGGCAGGTGCCGTCCATTCGAACACCCAACCCACCGGGCCATCCTCCACTCCCGGCATGGTACCGGCGGTAGTGTTTTTAATGTATTGCACGCAGCCGCTCTCGGAGAGCTGCGTCAGTTCAGGTAACGACAGCGCCAGCTCACCGACGCCATCACTGCTCAGCTCGAATCCCCAGCGGGTTTGCCCCGGGTCCTCCAGCCAGAGTGCCAGCGGATAGGTCTCCCCCGACACAAACAGCGGCGGTCCGGCGAATTCAAGCAAACCGTCGCCGCTGTTCAGCGGGTAGCTGCCGTGACAATTCGTGCAGTTCCCTTCGTCAGGTGCACCGGTCAGGCCGTCGGGCGGTCCGGATGAATAGGCAAGCCCCAACGCCGGGGCGATTACAGCTGCCAGTAGAACTTTCACAATCTGGTTCATCAGTGACTCCTCATTGTATTATTGGAAGGTAGTCTGTGTCTCCGAATTGCGGCTGACCCGGCCCGATCGCAGGTCTGCGAGATTACTGAGAATCTACCGGGAGGACAATACTTGAGTAAGATAGCGGATGCGCACTAAAAACACTAATAATAATGATTATTATCTGAATACCGGCAACCGCCTGCGCTGTTGCACATCCAGCTCTGATCGGACATGTTCCGAATGCATCTGTCGACGGTGAGTGCTACATTGCAGCTGTGAAAGGTGACGCCAAATGGGAGATCGCATGAGACGGTTTATCCACAATCTGGTCATCGGTTCTCTCCTGGCCGGTTCCACCACACCCGCCATCGCCCAGATCGTCCCCGATTTCCAGGTAAACGACAACGGCGGTGTCAACGGCGCGGATCAAGCCGCACCCCGCCTGGCGAACGGCAATGGCATTTATGTCGCCGTCTGGGAGGACCGGCGCAACGGTCTGAATGTCGATATCTTCGGGCAGCTTTACACGGAGGACGGCACTCCCGTGGGTGAGAATTTCCGCCTTAACGACGATAACGGCACCGCGCTGCAATACCGGTCCGATGTGGCGATGGCCGCAGACGGCGATTTCTGCTCCACCTGGCTTGATCGCCGTTCGGAAGGCTGGGACTGGGACCTCTATCTGCAGCGCTACGACGAACTGGGCATGCCGCAGGGGGGCAACCTGCTTGTAAACGACGATCAGAGCGAGGCGGAGCAGGAGCATGGACGCGTCGCCTGGTCGGATGCCGGCGGGGTGGTGGTCTGGGCTGATGAACGGCAGGGTGACTGGTTGATCTATGCGCAACGCTACACGGTGGCGGGTGAACCGCTGGGGACTAACTTCCCGGTTACCGGCAACGACGTATATACGGAATACTGGCCGGTGGTGGCACTGACCGCGGACGGCGGTTTCATCGTCGTCTGGAGCGACAACCGGGAGGGCTTGGCGGATTTCAGCGTCTTCGGTCGGCGCTTTGACGCTGCCGGTGATCCGGTGGGCAATGAGTTCCGGGTCAACGACGCACAGGGCGACTCCCAGATTCTGGCGGAGCTGGAGTGCAACGACGACGGTTGCGTGGTCGCCTGGATGGACAAACGCAACGGTGAGTTCCAGATTTATGCGCAGCGTTACAACGCCGCGGGCGAACCGTTAGGCGCCAATCTCCACGTGGATCCCGTTCCGCAGGATTGGGCGCAACGCTTTCCCACCCTCGCGCTGGCTGCAGGTGGCGGTTTTGTCGTCGCCTGGAACGACGAGCGGGGGGAATACACCGATATCTATGCGCGACGTTTCGACGCGGCTGGAGAACCCCTGGGTGAGAGCTTCTGTGTCAACACCGCTGCCGGTGACTGTTATCACGGGTATCCCGCCGTCGCCAGCGTGGCGGCGGGTGAG
This sequence comes from uncultured Bacteroidia bacterium, assembly GCA_964517435.1. GTDB lineage: Bacteria > CAIWAD01 > CAIWAD01 > BS150m-G50 > BS150m-G50 > BS150m-G50. The sequence continues at coordinate 3,728 of CAZFEC010000003.1, forward strand.
TTCTGCATTGTATGGGAAGACCACCGGCGGGGGGACAAGGGAGAGATCTTCGCCCAGCGCTACAGCGGCGGTGAAACGGCCGGGGAGAATTTCCTCGTTAACGACGATGTCGGCAGCTCCAATCAGAACGGTCCGGCACTGGCCCGGAACAGCGACGCCTTTCTGATCGCCTGGACCGACGAACGCCGGGACTGGGGCGACATCTTCGCTCAGCGCTTCGACAACACAGCCACGCCGCTGGAAGGCAATTTCCAGGTCTGCGACGCCGACAGCGGCAGCGGCCAGTGCTCCGCGGCTGCCGGTATGGCCGCCGCCGGCAACTTCGTGCTGGTCTGGGAAGACTATCGCAACGGTTACATCGGCGACGTCTACGGGCAATGCTTCGCCACTGACGGCGTACCCCATGGCTCTAACTTCCGGGTTAACGAAGAAACGGGAGCGGTGTGCAACTGCGCGCCCGCGATCGGTATGCGGGCGGCCGGGGACTTCCTGATCGCCTGGAATGATCTACCGCTGGAAGAGACCGGCCGCCGTGAGCGGTCCCTGTTGCGGCGGCGGGCCGGACGTGAAGAAAACGACGCCGACATCCTCGCACAGCTCTACACGGCGGACGGGACTCCCACCGGCGACAACTTCATGGTCAACGACGATGACGGCTACACCGACCAGAGCGGGGTCGCCGCCGCTGCGCATCCGGGCGGCTACATCCTCACCTGGCAGGACGGCCGCAACGACGGCTGGATCGGAGATATCTTCGCGCAGCGTCTGGACACGGCCGGCACGCCGCTTGACGACAACTTCCAGGTCAACACCGACGCTGTCGGCGCCCATCAGCGGGATCCCGCCGTTGCCGCCGCTGCCGACGGCGGTTGCGTCATCGCCTGGTCGGACAACCGCGCCGGCGTCTGGGACACCTTCGCGCAGCGTATCAACGGAGAGGGAATCCCGCTCGGTGACAACTTCCAGGTCAACGACAACCAGGAACCCACTCACGAGACTTTTCCAGCGGTCGCATTGACAGCTGACGGCGGCTTCCTCATCAGCTGGACGGACCGGCGGGAGGGAACCACCGCCATCTACGCCAGATGTTTCGACGCCGGCGGCCAGTCTCTCGGCGCGAGTTTCCGCCTGACGAGCGCGGACGGCGGCTGCCAATCCGCCGGCGCGGTGACGATCTGGAACTCCAGAATCTACTCCACCTGGGAGGATAATCGCGGCGGTCAGACCGGTTTCGACATCTGGGCCAACGTATTGGATTGGGAGGAACCACACGCCGTCGTCGTCGGTTTCCCAGTCGGCCCGCTCCGGTTCCGGCTGCACGGCAACCATCCGAATCCCTTTAACGCGATCACCCACATCAACTGCGAACTCCCCCGCGCCGGTGAATTGGGGTTCGCGATCTACAATCTGAACGGGCAACTGCTGGAGCGGCGTCAGAGTTCCCGGCAGCCGGCAGGGGAATGGCGGACCAGTTTCGACGCCGGTCCGCTGCCTTCCGGCGTCTACATTTACGTGATACAATTCGAGAGTGAGCGCCGAGCCGGGCGTATGTTGCTGGTTAAGTAACTCGACGAATTCCGGCAGCGGGAAGCCGCGCCGGGCTCGCCAGGCCGGAGGTATTCTGAAGGCGGGTTTGTATAATTGCCGCCGGTGCGGTAATATGTGATACAAAATCAACAAGGAAAAACCGGAACAATAGATGACCACCCTGCCGGAAGACGCAATTATAGATCTGCGCAGCGATACCGTCACCCAGCCCGGAGCCGCCATGCGCGAAGCGATGGCGACAGCCGTGGTTGGTGACGATGTTTTCGAGGATGATCCAACCATAATACAGTTGGAGGAACGCACCGCCGCACTGCTGGGCAAGGAGGCGGCGCTGTACGTCGCCTCCGGAACCATGGCCAACCAGGTGGCGCTGCGTTGCCATACCCGTCCCGGCGACGAGCTGCTGCTTGAGGGAAGCTCGCATATGTATTGGTACGAGGCGGGCGGTCCGGCCGCGCTTTCCGGGGTCACCTGCCGGCTCCTGCCGGGCGAACGGGGCCTTTTCACCGCCGCTGCCGTCCGGGCAGCGTTGCGGCCTGAGAATGTTCACTACCCTCCCTCCCGTCTCCTGGCGGTGGAAAACACCCATAACCGGGGCGGAGGCACTATCTGGCCGCTGGAGCGGATAGTCGAGGTATGCCAGGCTGCCCGGGAGGCGGGATTGGCGATCCATCTGGACGGCGCCCGCCTCTGGAACGCCGCGATCGCGACCGGAATCGCGGAAGCGGAATACGCGGGTCCGTTCGACAGCGTCAGCGTCTGCTTTTCCAAGGGACTGGGCGCTCCGGTCGGATCCGTGCTGGCCGGTTCGGTGCAGTTCATTCACACTGCCCGCCGGGTCCGCAAGCAGCTGGGAGGCGGCATGCGGCAGGCGGGCATCATCGCCGCGGGCGCGCTCTGGGCGCTGGAGCACAACCGGGAGCGGTTGGCCGAGGACCACGCTAACGCCGCCCGGCTGGCCGCGGGCGCGGCAACGATCCCCGGTTTAACGGTCAACCTCGCGGCGGTACAGACCAACATGGTCTATCTGGGGACGGGTGAGCAACCGGCGGCCCGGATCTGCGAACTAATGCGCGGGGAGGGTGTTCTGATGCTGCCGACCGCGCCACACACGCTGCGGGCGGTTACCAGCCTGGCCGTGGACGCCGTCGCCATCGACAAGGCATTGAATGTAATCGAAACGGTCATCTCAAAGGTTGATGCAGGTTAAGCCCTGATGCGTAACTCCTGGCTGAAATACATCCTCAAGACCGTCTACTGGCTGCTCACCGGCTGTATCTGGTTCTGGGCGCTGGGGCTGTACCTCTATGGATTGGAGTCGTCCGCACCGCTGCGCTGGACGGCGGCGCTGGCCTGGCTGGTGCTGGGCGGTCTGTTGGTGTGGGCAGCGATCCGGCTCCGGCGCGGTTACTGGCTGCCGCTGTTGGCCTTGATGCTTCCCTGTACGCTTTGGTTTTCGCTGCGTCCGGGCCGCATCGAAATCTACCGGTCGGAACAGGCGCGGATACCCTGGGGCGAGTTCCACGGTCGCGAGGTAGTACTGCACGACCTGCGTGCCTGCCGCTACCTGGACGCCGAGCGGCCGCTTTGCGATTGGTACGATGTCACCGTAAACCTCGATTCGCTGGAACGGATCGACTTTTTTCTGGTCTACTTTGCTGCGTGGCGTGGGGTGGCGCATACCTTTCTCAGTTTCGGCTTCGCCGGCGGTGAACAGGTGGCCCTTTCGGTCGAAGCGCGGCGGGCGGCGGGAGAACCTTACGCGATTCTGCCTGGCCTCTACCGGCGTTTCGAGCTGATGTACCTGTTGGGGGACGAACTCGATATCGTCGGCCGACGGCTCCATCACGAAGGGGATCCGATCTACATGTTGCCGATTACGGCACCGCCGGAGAAACTCCGTGAGTACTTCGTCAGCGTGCTCAACACCGCCAACCAGCTATGGCGGCAACCGGAGCACTACAACACCCTCACCAGCACCTGCACCAACCAGCTGGTGATGGAGGCCAATCCGCTCCGGGAGGATCCGATCAGCCTCTGGGACTGGCGGCTCTTCTTCCCCGGCTATTCCGGGGAGGTCGCGCAGGAAGCCGGTCTGCTGGATCTGACCGGGCCACTGCCGGAAGTGCTGGAACAGTATCGCGTCGATCCGGCCCGGGTGCGGGGAGAATCGCGGGAGCGGTTTTCCCGCTCGCTCCACGCGCTTGACCGCCGCTGATCGCCCCTACAGCCGCTCCCTAACGCAGTTTTGCCGGTGCACTCTATTGACATCTCTGTCCAGTCTGGGTATATTTTTGACAAGAGGCGGGAAGCAGCCGGATTTTCTGGAAGAGGCGGTCTGGCTTCTACCAGGTAACGGAATCCGGTTTGGCGGCAACCGGGGATGAACCACCTGTCCGGGAGATTCATCTCCAGAGTCGTAATGTAGAAGCGATTCTTCCCCTCCCAGAACTTCAGCATAGTATGTCCTGAAGTCCAAATCAGGCTGCAGGCTGCCGTGACGATTGCTGACTCGTAAGATCGACGGTGAGCCGGTAGCGCATCGATTGAACCTGGTGGGAAATACTACCCGGATGCGTGACAGAGTTGGAACAGCTTTCTGCAAGCAGCGAGGGTGTCATGAACAGCGAGCACAAACCGACCAGCGGACGCAGGAGCAAGCGTGAACTCCTGCAGGAAATCGCCTCATTGCAGGAACGCCTGGAACTTCTGGAGCAGCGTAGTGCGCGGATCAAGTCTACCAGCCGACCGGAAGCCACGGCGCCGGCGGATCTCCCTGCTACGGCAGATCCGGAAGGTAGATCGATACCGGATCCGGAGAAACTGCTGAATCTGCTGCTTCTAGTCGCTGACAATGTTCCGGACATGCTCTGGGCCAAAGACATGGAAAACCGCTACCTTTTCACCAATCCCGCCATACGCAATGAGCTGTTGATGTGCGAGCCGGATGAACCGCCCGGTAAAAACGATCTCTTCTTCGCGGAGCGGGAACGCGCCGCCGGTTATCAGCACACCTTCGGTGAGATCTGCGCCAACTCCGACGAAATCGTCAAAAAGCAGAAGCGCCCGGGCGTCTTTCTGGAAGACGGTCTGGTGCGCAACGAGTACCTGGCGCTGGATGTGCACAAAGCGCCGCTGCGCAACACCGCCGGCGAGATGATCGGCACCGTCGGCGCGGCGCGTGACGTCACCGCGGTCCAACGCATCCAGCAGGAACTGGCGGCCACCCTAGAGCGCTTCGAACTGGTGCTGGAGAGCATGGATGTGGGTGTCTGCGTGGTCGATCTGGAGACCCATGAGATTCTCTTCATCAACAAATACCTGCGCGAGAAATTCGGTGATCTTAAGGGTAAGACCTGCTGGCAGACGTTGCAATCGGGTCAGAGCGGGCCCTGTTCCTTCTGTACCAATGATCAGCTGGTTGACACGGAAGGTAATCCCACCGGTGTGGTCGAGTATGAACACCTGAACACCTACAATAACCTCTGGTATTTCAACCAGGACCAGGCGATCCGCTGGACCGACGGCCGGCTGGTTCGCTTTGAACTCGCGACCGAGATCACCAGCCGCCGTGAAGCGGCCGACGCCCTCAAACGCAGCAATGCGATTCTCAACTCGCTCAGCTACACGGCTGACCGACTGATCAAGGCGGATGCCATCGAACCGGTAATCGATGAGGTACTGGCCCGTCTGGGTAAAGCCAGCGAAGTGAACCGGGTTTACATCTTCAGGCGACACTCCGCCGCTGATGGCCGGAATCTCTTCGATCAACTCTTCGAATGGACCTCCCCCGGCGTCAGCGTGGAAATCGAAAATCCCGAACTGCAGGATTTCTCTTTCGGGGATTTCGAACTGAGCGAATGGGAAGATATATTCCTCCGGGGGGACACGGTCAGCGAACATGTCGGCAATCTGGCGCCGAAAGGACGGGAGATGCTGGAAGCACAGCAGATCCGATCGATCTGCCTGGTGCCGATCATGCTGGAACGGGCGCTGTGGGGCTTTATCGGTTTCGACCAGTGTCATCAGGAACGCAACTGGACCGATGTCGAAATCAACGCCCTGAAAACCATCGCCGTCAGTATCAGCGCCGCGCTGCAACACTTCCAGGACCGCAGCGCCCTGGCGGAAAAGACCACCCTTCTGGACAACATCCTGCGCAGTTCAACTGAAATGGCGATTATCACCAACGATCTCGATTACCGAATAACCTATTGTAATACGATGGCGGAGCAGCTTTTCGGGTATCCGGCAGCGAAGTTGATCGGCAAAACCCCGCTCGAATTGTACTCCGGAAAGTTAATCAACCCCAGCCAGTTTGAAGATGCCATCGCCCAAGTGAAGCGGGAAGGTGAGTTCCGTTTCTCGATAGAACAAGAGACGCCTGATGGTATCCGTTACGTCGATGCACGCGTCGCTGGTATCCATGACGCTGAAGGTGAGTTGGCGGGCTACTCGCTGTTTGCACGGAACATCACCAGGCAGAAGGAGTCGGAGCGCATCATGCTGAAGGCTTCCCGGATGGAAGCCACCGCAACACTGGCCGCCGGGATCGCCCACGACTTCAACAACCTGATGGTCGGGGTGCTGGGCAACGCGGAACTGGCCAAAATGCGCTGTGTGGACGACGCGGTCGTCAGCGACATGCTGAACAGCATCGCCGCCAGCGCCGGCAAAGCGGGCGACCTCGCCCAGCAGCTGTTGGCCTACGCCCGCGGCGGCAAGTACCAGCCGCGGGTTATCTCCCTCAACGAAGTTGTTGAGGACGTCATCAGCTTGAACGAACGCTCCTTTCCGCCCCGCATCCGCATCGAGCGCCACCTGGAACCCGATCTCGCCAATACCCTGGCGGATCCGACCCAGTTGACGCAGGTGGTCATGAACCTGTGCCTCAATTCGGTGGAGGCGATCGAGGAGTCAGGTTACATCTCGATTGCGACCAGTAACGTCGTCAAAGACCCCGCCTTCAAATCCGCGCACCCTGATCTGACCGAACCGGAGTACATCTGCCTGACCGTCACCGACAACGGGGCGGGGATGGATCCCGACACCCTGCTGAAGATCTTCGAGCCGTTTTTCAGCAGCAAATTCCAGGGCCGCGGTCTGGGGCTGGCGGCTGTCTACGGCATCATCAACAATCACCGGGGGGAGATTGCCGTCAACAGCACGCCGGGGAAGGGCACCTGCTTCGACATCTACCTCCCCGCCACCAGGGAACCGAAGCCGGTCGCCACCAGCGTCGCCGTCGAGAATCCGACGGGCGACGAGACCGTGATGGTGATCGATGACGATCCGAATGTGATCGCCGTTGCGCAGAAGATCCTGGAGAACCTCGGCTACCAGGTGTTGACCGCGGTTGATGGCAGGGCGGCGCTGCTGCGGGCCAACGAGCATAAAGGCCCGATCGACCTGGTGCTGCTGGATATGGAGATGCCGGTGATGGGCGGCTCGGAGGTGGCGCCGCTGCTCAAGGAACTGTACCCCGACCTCAAGATCGTCATCTGCAGCGGCTACGAGTTGGATGCCGCCGCTCAGGATCTGCTGGACCGCGGCGCCGATTCCTTCGTGCAGAAGCCGTTCCGCCTGGAGGTGCTCGCCCACGCGGTCCGCAAAGCGCTGGACGTCCGCTAGGCGCAGGACAGGTAATACACAAGTACGTCGACTATGACGAACCCAAATCTATTAATCGGATAAAAAAGGATTCATCGTAGAATTCTGGGGCGATACAAGTCAGAACATGAGTTAACGATCGAATACGTAACCCGGGGCAACGAAGACAGAGCCTGCCGGATTTCCCCCGGAAATCCGCGACGAACCCTATTCTACCACCGCGCGAAAGCCTCATTCGCGCAGACGCTCGTTCCGCTGTTCTAGAAATTCGCTACCAGCGTCACCGAGAAGATTGTGTCGCTCTGCTCCAGATCCTCGGTTGCCGGCAGGTTGTCATACTTGATCAGATAGCTGACCTTAAGTGAGAGAATATCACTCAACGCTGTCTGCAGGGCGGTCTCCGAATTGAGGTTGTAATTATCGCTGGTTTCGAAATCGTAGAGCAGCTCCAGCGCTTCGGAAAACGTACTCTTCTCTGAAAACGCCCAGAGATAGGCAACGCGCGCTGAAGCCGCCGTATAACTATAGTCCTCGACGTCACCGGTGTACTGCTCAATGACGTAGTTGGCACCTGCTTTAAAATCCAGTGTGTGGGCCGGACCGGTCAACACCTTGTAGCCGAGGGCGGGACCGATATGAGTGCGGGAGCTGATGCCGGCCAATTCGTTCTTCAGCCAGCCGGCGACCAGGCCCAGGTAGAGCCGTTCGGTAAAGAGATAATCGAATGTCGCCTCGGTGGAGTAGGTTTCCGCGTTTTTTTCACCGTTGCTCTCGCCGTAGATGACTCCCAGCTTCCAGGCTGCATTCAGCTTGTCGCTGAATTTGATATTCAGCAGGTTGCCGGCTGAAATCGTGACGATGTTGGTGTTGCCGCCGGTCTGTACGTATGAAAGCTCCGCCTTGTCGGTCCAGTTCTTTTCTCCCGCCGGGAGATTGCCGGCCAGACACAGTCCCGCCAGCAACACTGTCAGTAGCTTGATGCGCATCGTTGCTCCTTCGTTCTATCCTTTGTGTACAACAGAGTCGATCAATTCTGATGCTGGTAGAGGTGCACATCCCGCTGTGGGAACGGAATACCGATTCCCTCCGCATCGAAGCGTTTCTTGATGGCCTCGGTGATGTCGAAATAGACATCCCAGTAGTCATCCAGCTTCACCCAGGGCCGCACGACGAAATTGACGCTGCTGTCGGCCAGCTCGACCACCGCCACGGTGGGTTCCGGGTCGTTCAACACGCGGCCATCCTGCGCCAGAATGTCGTTCAGAACACTCCGCGCTTTATCGATATCGTCGCTGTAACCGATGCCGGCGGTGAGATCGACCCGTCTGATCTCCTTGGCGGAGTAGTTGGTGATGTTATCGCCCATTAACTTGGAGTTGGGGATGATGATCGATTTGTTGTCCGGTGTCTTCAGCTTGGTGTTGAAGGTCTGGATCTCCTCGACGGTGCCGGCTTCACCGGCGCCCTCGATGTAATCACCCAGCTTGAAGGGGCGGAAGATGATCATCAGCACTCCGGCGGCGAAATTGGAAAGTGAACCCTGCAGCGCCAGTCCGATCGCCAGACCGGCGGCACCGATGATGGCCACCAGCGAGGTTGTCTGGATATCGAGCCGGTTGAGCGCCGCGATTACGACGAAAGTCAGCAGGGCGAAATAGGTCAGGTTTACCACGAAGCGGTTCAGGACCGGGTCCACATCCCGTTTCGTCATCAACCTGCGCAGGATAACGCGCACCAGGCCGGCCACCCAGCGACCGATGACGAACACCGCGATCGCACCGAGCACCTTCAGACCGTAGATCTGCAGTAGATCCCAGATGCGTTCCATGAATTGTTCCATACATGCTCCCTTCTATCAATTGAACTAATTATCGACCGGTTACAGACCACACGGTTTCAGGAAGAAGCGGTCCGTCATGGGGTACAAATCTGGGTACATTCTGCGAAGAGTTATTAATAGGGGCAATTCTTTTTCCACCGGCCCCCGGCACTGAAAAACTGTTCACAGAATCGATCGCCAGACTTACATTAGGTGACGATACACCCTAGAACCTGAATCGATCCGTGCTCCCGGCCCATCGCAGAGAGGGGCTGTGGCAGGCGGTATGATCAGCTGGCATACCATCGACAACGGCAGTAAGCGAACAGACGATCAGCCACTCGGTCTGAATCTGATTGTCGCTCCGGTGAGATCACCTGAAGAGTGAAGGGAGTAGAGATGCGCTTTCTGCTTGTTGCCAGTTTTTGTCTCAGTGTCGGCTGGACCTTGATCCCGGCGACGAACTCCGCCGTCGCCTCAATGCGGGAGATCGTCGCCGTGCGGCTGGAGCAGCCGCTGCAGATCGACGGTACGCTGGTGGAACCGCTTTACCAGATGCCTCCCGGCGCGGATTCTTTCACGCAGATGGAACCGGACAACGGCCGCCCCGCGACCGAGGCGACCCGGGTCTGGATCGGCTACGATGACGACGCGCTTTACGTCGGCGCCCAGCTGCTGGACCAAAGCCCCGATTCGATCGTCACGCGTGTACTGAGGCGTGACGAGGGCTTCGAGTCGGACGGTTTCTCCTTTGCAATCGATTCCTACCATGATCGCCGCAACGCCTTCTGGTTCTGCGTCAATCCCTCCGGTTCGATTCAGGACGGCACCATCATCAACGACAGCCGTTTCGACAACAGCTGGAACGGGATCTGGTCGGTGCGCGCCGCCCGGAACGGGGAAGGGTGGGCGGCGGAATTCCGCATCCCCTGGTCGCAGCTGCGGTTTTCCGCGGCGGCGGAACAGATCTGGGGGATCGATTTCAGGCGCGACATTCACCGCCGGCATGAAGCGAGTACTTTCATGCCGCATCCCCGCAACGAACAGGGAGTGGTTTCCCGTTTCGGACTGCTGACCGGCATCCGCGATATCAAGCCTTCCCGGCGTCTGGAAATCGTACCCTACCTGACCGGCAGTTACGGCAGTCTTCCCTCGGAGGATGAAAATCCGCTGATCGAGGGATCCGCCCGCCAGTTCGACACCGGCCTGGATCTGAAAGTGGGTATCGGCAGCAACCTCACCGTCGACGCCGCGCTCAATCCCGATTTCGGACAGGTTGAAGTCGACCCGGCCGAGATCAATCTGAGTGCCTTCGAAACCTTCTACGAGGAGAAGCGGCCATTTTTCATAGAGGGCGCCGGGATCTTCTCCTTCGGACGGGGCGGTCCCAGCAACCGGATGAATATCAATTTCATGGAGCCGGTCTTCTTTTACAGCCGTCGTATCGGCCGCGCCCCGCAGGGCGAAATCGACAGCGGCGGCTGGGTGGATGTACCCAGCGCGACCACTATCCTGGGCGCGGGCAAGCTGAGCGGCCGTCTGGGCAGCTGGTCGCTCGGTTGCCTGACCGCGCTGACCGCGAGCGAGGAAGCAGAGATCGAAGAGTACCTGCCGGAGTCTGAGTTCGGCGGCCCCGCGTCGATCCGCTGGCGGCAGGAGGTTGAACCGCTGACCTGGTACGGCTTGTTGAGGACGGAGCGGGAGTTTGCCGACGGCCGGCGGGGCCTGGGCTTGTTACTGACCGATGTGCGGCGCGACCTGAGTGACCCCCGCCTGCGGGAGCAGCTGAATACAAGCGCGACCAGCTTTGGACTGGACGGCTGGAGTTTCCTGGGTGCGGAACGCAGCTGGGCGATCAGCGCCTGGGGCGGTCTCACCGATGTCAGGGGCAATCGGACCCGCATCACCGATCTACAGCGCAATTCCACCCACTATTTCCAGCGTCCCGACGCGGACCATCTGACGCTCGACAGTGCGGCAACCTCCCTGACCGGCTGGGGGGGGCGGCTGGTGCTGAACAAGGAGCGGGGGCACCTGTTCCTGAACGGCGCGCTGGGCCTGGTCTCTCCCGCCTTTGAACCCAATGATCTCGGACTGTCTTTCCGCAGCGATATGATCAACAAGCATCTGACCATGGGCTGGCGCTGGTACGAACCGGGACCTTTCTATCGTTTTGCGCTGCTGAATGGGTCGCTGATCAGCAATCACAATTTCAATGGTACCCGTCTCGGTATGATGGAGAGCGTGTTCTGGTACCTTATCTTCCCCAATTTCTGGATCACGGAAGGATTTGTAGCCTACGGCAACGGCGGGGAGGATCCCTCGCTGCTGCGGGGAGGTCCGAGTGTGAAGTCGCCTCCCTTTCTCATCAGTAATCTGAATATGATGACCGACGAACAGGAGCGCCTGAGCTGCGAACTGAACCTGGAATGGTCCCGCAACGCCAGGTGGGGCGGATCGATCGGCGTGCGCAGCGAACTGGCTCTCAAACTGGGTTCCAGCTTCAACCTGGAAGTCGCTCCCTCCTACAACCACGACCGCTACGGCACCCAGTATGTCGACAGCTGGGCCGACAGCGCACAGGCGGCCATGTTCGGCCACCGCTATCTTTTCGCCAGGCTGGATCAGAAGGTGATCGCCGCCGAGATCCGGTTCGACTGGGCGTTGACGCCGCGGTTGTCCCTGCAGGCCTTTGTACAGCCTTTCCAGGCGGTCGGTCGCTACAACAGCTTCCGCGAATTCCGGCGGCCCGGATCTTACGATTTCCTGGTCTACGGGGAAGGTGAAGCCACCATCGTTCCCAGCGGCAACTGGTACAACCTCGATCCCACCGGCGGCAAGGATGACGATGCGGTCTGGATTGATAACCCCGATTTCAATTACAAATCCTTCGTCGCTAATGTGGTGCTGCGCTGGGAGTTCCGTCCCGGATCCACCTTCTACCTGGTCTGGACCCGCAACGGTGAGGATGACGCCGATGCCGGCAGTTTCGCCTTCAGACGCGACTGGCGGCGCCTGCTGACGGCGGAAACCGACAACCTCTTTGCGCTAAAACTCTCCTGGTGGTGGGGGATCTGAGCCGTTTGCCGCCTGCGCGGTGTAAAGCTTTACAAAAACCCTCTATCCGCTTATCATAAATGCTTCACGTCGACGGGATCGGATTCGGGGGGGACCTCAGGAAGGACAATGATGAAACAGATTCTGATTTTGGGCGCCGGCAAGAGTGCGCCCTATCTGATCCATTATCTTCTGGAGCACGCCGACCGGGAGGATTGGGTGGTTACGGTTGGGGATATCGACCGGAAAGCCGCCGTGGAAGCGGTCGGTGATCATAAGCGGGGAATTGCGGTCGAAATCGACATCCACGATCTGGCCCAGCTGGAGACACTGGTACAGGCATCCGATGTCGTCGTGCACATGCTGGCCCCCGCCTATCAGACGGTCATCGCCGAGGAGTGCGTGCGGCAGGGTACTCATTTCGTTTCCGCCTCCTACTGCAGCGACGGCGTGCGGGAGCTGGATGCCGCCGCCGCCGCGAAGGACCTGCTCCTGTTGACCGAGACCGGACTCGATCCCGGTATCGACCACATGGGCGCCGTCCAGCTGATCAATTCGATCAGGCAGCAGGGCGGGGAGATCCGCGCATTCCGTTCCTATGGCAGCGGTATTCCGGCGCCGGACTCCCGCGATAATCCCCTGAACTATGTCATCACCTGGAATCCCTGGAACGTCACCATGGCCGGCAAGCAGGGGGCGATGTACCTGGAGCGGGGCCGGATCAAGATCGTGCCGGGACGCCGGGTCTTCAGCTTCACCTGGCCGGTGGAAGTCGAAGGCGTCGGTATGCTGGAGGCCTATCCGAACCGCGACTCCCTGGACTACATCAACCTCTTCGAGCTGGAGGGAATAGAAACCATGATCCGCGGTACCCTCCGCTATCCCGGCTGGGCGGAAACCTGGCAGCAGATCATCAACCTCGGCCTCCCGACCCAGGACATGGAGATCCCCGGCCTGCAGCAGTGCACCTACCGTGAGGTGGTGGAGATGTTCCTGCCGCTTAATCCGGAAGCGGGTGCCACCATCGAGCGGCGGCTGGCGCGGCTGCTGAACATCAGTCCCACCGGTATGATCATGCAGAACCTGGAATGGCTGGGGCTGCTGTCGGATGAGCAGGTCACCTCGCACGGCAACTCGCCCGCCGACATGTTGACCGACTTGCTGCAGAAGCGACTGCCGCTGCATCCGCACCAGCGCGATATGGTCATCCTGCTGCACGAGCTGGAGGTAGAATACCCCGACCGCCGGGAACGGGTGACCGCGACACTGCTGAAACATGGCCAACCGGGCGGTTTCACCGCCATGGCGCAGACGGTTGGTATGCCGGCCGCCATCGCGGTAAAGTTGATTCTGACCGACCAGCTGCGGATACGCGGAAGCCGGATCCCGATCGATTCCTCGATATACACGCCGATCCTGGCCGAACTCAAAACGGAAGGGATCGAATTCGTCGAGAAGCGGGAGCCGGTTACAGAGTAGACGCCGGGGCAATAGGTATCACAGGGCGGCGCCCCTCAGGTAATCGCGACGCAGCCGCCAATCAGGAAAAAACCATGAGCTTGAACAAGATCGGCATCCGCCGTGAAAACAAGAACACCTGGGAACGCAGGGTGCCGCTGGTGCCGGAAGCCGTGGCGCAACTGCACCGGGAGAGTTCCCTCGCCTTCGCCGTGCAACCATACCCGCGCCGTACCTACAGCGACCTGGAATACATTGAGGCCGGGGCGGAGGTTATGGAAGACCTCTCCGCCTGCGATGTCGTCATGGGTGTGAAGGAAATACCGACGGATCTGCTGGAGCGGAACAAGGCCTATGTCTTCTTCTCACATGTCATCAAGGGGCAAAGCCAGAACATGCCGATGCTGAAGCGGCTGCTCGACCTGGACGCGACGCTGATCGACTATGAGTTGATCAGCGACGGGCAGGATCGCCGTCTGGTGTTTTTCGGCAGGCATGCCGGTTTCGCCGGTATGATCAATACCCTGAGCGCGTTGGGCGCCCGGCTGGAGCACGAGGGAAGCGACTCTCCCTTCTCCCGCATCGGCAGCGCCTACACCTACGCTTCGCTGAATGAGGCGCAGGCGGCGGTAAGCGCGGCGGGGAAGGAAATCGAGGCGGCGGGACTGCCGGAGGGGCGGCCGCTGGTTTTCGGCGTCAGCGGCTACGGCAATGTATCACAGGGCGCCCAGGCCATTCTTGATCTGCTGCCGGTGCGCGAGATAAGTCCCGCCGAACTGCTGGCCGGCGGCTGGGAGCGTCCGTACGACCGTATCGTGAAGGTGGTGTTCCGGGAGGAACACCTGGTAGCCAGACGCGACGGCGGCCGGTTTGAACTGCAAACCTACTATGACCAGCCGCAGCTCTTTCATTCCACCTTTGAGGCTTACCTGCCGCAGCTGGCGGTGCTGGTCAACGCGATCTACTGGGATGAACGCTATCCCCGGCTGGTTACACGCCGCGCATTGCGGGACGGCTGGTCCAGCGGCGTCCTGCCCGGACTCAAGGTGATCGGCGACATCAGCATCGACATCGAAGGTTCGATCGAGTGCAGCTACAAGGCGACCGCCTCCGACAATCCGTGCTACGTTTATGAACCACTGTCGGGAAACTACCGTGACGGCGTGGTGGGTGACGGACCGGTGATCATGGCGGTCGACAACCTCCCGTGTGAATTGCACCGCGAGAGCTCCCAGGACTTCAGCCGCGCCCTCGTACCGTTCATGCCGGCACTGGCGGCGGTGGATTGGCGGCAGCCGCTGGCGGAACTGGACCTGCCGGCGCCCATTCGCAAAGCCGTCATCGTACACCGCGGCCGGCTGGTCGCCCCCTGGGATTCGCTGAATCGCTTTCTGCCGGCCGGCTGATCCCGGCATCGATAAAGTCATGCGTTTTGTGAGACATTCTCCTCTGCCCCATCATCTTCCGCGGATCAACCGCCACCACCCGCGCCACTTACTCATTCTCTGTCTGCTCCTGGCATCATCGCTGCTGTTGTGGCGCTGCGTGCCGCGGGTTGACGATATCGACACTGAACCGGGGGATACGCTGATCGTCACCCTGAACACAGGGGCGGAGACGCTCAGCCTCCTGAATCTGACCAGCGGCGAGTTGCAGCGCGATGTCGCCGGTACCGGCCGGGTCCCGAACGACATGCTGCTGCTGCGTGATACCCTCTATGTCCTCAACAGCGACCAGCAGACGGTCGCGGTTTACCGGCCGGAACCGGTACCGGTTTTCCTGCGGCAGCTGGACCTGGCGGACGGGGGAGTACTGCTCGGTCCCTATAATTTCGCTACCGACGGTGACCGGCTCTGGATCAGCTGCTTTCAACAGGACCAGCTGCTGCGACTCGATCCCGTCAGCGGCGAGCGGGACTTCTTTCCGGTCGGCCATACGCCGCAGGCGGTGTTGTGCCACGAAGGCCTGGTGGTGGTGAGCAACTGCAACTACCTGGCGGACTACAGTTGGGGTGAGGGTTCTCTATCCGTTCTGGAGGGTGACAGCGACGAGCTGCTGGCCACGGTGCCGGTGGACATCAATCCGCAGGGCCTGCTGTTGACGCCGGCCGGCAATCTCGGCATACTCTGCACCGGCGCTTACGACGGTACCGGCGTCATGCTGGAGCTGGACTGGCTGGACTTCAGTGTGATACAAAGACGGGAATTGAACTGCGACCCGCTGGCCGCCACTTTTCAGGGAGACCTGCTTCTGTTGGGCGGCGGCGGCTGGAGCGCTGAGGGAGAACTGCCCGGCCTGGTCTACCTGATGGAATGGCCGAGCGGCGCCTGGCGGTTCGGACCGGATACTCCCCTGCGGGCGCACCGCGGCGCGTGGGGAGTGCTGCCGCTGGCGGATGGTTTTCTGGTCGCCTGCCAGGGCAGCGGCCATGTGGACCGTTTCGACGGGGCAGGGACGCTGACAGCAAGCTGGGAAGCGGGTGCCGGTGTGCAGGTGTTGCTGCAGCTGCCTTAAGGATTCGCCCCGGCCCTGCGCCTTAACCCTTCGCGTCTACTTTCCCGCCCAGACCGGGAATCTGCAGGACACCGCGGTGTTTGGCCCTGACGGCGATTTCCCTGATCATTTCCTGGCCTTCCTTGCGATCCGTTTTCTGCTCCTGCAGGCGCTTGATGGTCTGCATGACATCGTGGGTGGCGACAACTGCCGGTTTCATTATGGTCTCCTTTCTTGAGTAATCCCCCATACCGGGATCGTATGCTATCCTGTCACATCCAATTTGATGCCGCGAAACTGCTCCGACCGGTCCTGCAGCCTGGCCACCTCACGAAGCGGTAATGGCTCGGTCCTTGCGACCGTTTTTGGCTCCACCGGTGTTGTCGCGGGTGCCGGCGACGGTTGCCGCTGCTGAAGGCTGGCGCGGATCTGCAGCACCGCCGCGGTACTGCCCTCAAGACGTCGGATCAGAAAGATCATGTCGCCCTCGTCAGCGACCTCTCAAGAGGCTGCCCCAGTGGCCGTTCTTCCGGCGCGACCAGCTCGCGTGGCGCCTGTTCATAGGGATCTTCACGCCGGCGCTGTGGAACCAATCCGGACTCCTCCCCTCGCGGTTTCGCCTGCAGGTGACTCTGCTCCCGGTAGCGGTTGACGCCGAGTGCGTGTGCGTGACGCAGCGCCGCCCTGGCCGCGGCGGGCGAAACCACCGCGTAGTCATTACCGGTACCGGATTTTATCACTTTCATCGCAGAACCTGTTAAGCCTGTAAGTCCAATCGCAGCGAAGGCAATTCGATATCGAGTGCCTGCGCCAGTCGTAACACCCACCAGCTGTTGTCGGAGAGATCCTCCTCGCGCACCAATTCCGGCGCGAAGCGGTCAGACAGATCCAGTAAGCTGGAGACGAATTCCTCGGAACGGTTAGTCAGGCGGGGCAGCCAGGTTTGCTCCTCCAGCCAGCCTGCTGGCAGTTGCAGCTCCGAGAGTGTTGTCGTGCCCGCTGCCCGTTCCCACTGTGACGCCAGTGCTGTATCGTTATAGTCATTTTGCAGTGGTTGGCCGCTGAACGCTTTGGCCAGGTCGGTTTCCGGCAGCAGGCGCCTGCCGGTTTCCAGCAGGACCGCCTGTTCCTGGTGCAGCTGGAACCACTCCCGGTCGAACTGTGCGGGACTCTCCGACCGTTGCGCCGCCAGTTCGGTAAGCGCGGGCAGGAGCCGCTGGTGTACCCGTTCGAAACGGGCCGCGAAAGTCCGCGCCTTATCGTTATGCCGCTGCAGGTCATCCAGTACCCGCGGATTTTCCTGCAGATAGAGCGCCGCGGTGGGGTAGCGGCTGAAGAACTCCTCGTCAGCCAGCGGTGAGTTGCGGTCGAACCAGCCAGCCGCTTCCCGGCCGACGCGTTCCCTCAGCAGCGTCCAGGTGTCGGTGGCGTCATCACGCGCCACCACTTCGCCATGTTCCGCCATCTCACCGGCGATGCCGGCCCGGTCGGTGGCCAGCCAGGCCGCGAGTTCCGGTTGCTCCTCCAGCTGTTCGCGACTCGGACGCCAGGGTGTACCCGCCTGCCTGGAGGCGGAAGCCGCCAGGTAGTTCCGCAACGCCTGCCGGTTCGCCACCCGGGGCGACAGCACCTCGTTGCGCAGGGCGGTCTCCTCGACTATTGTATCACGTACTTCCGGGTGACGCTGAAGGTAGTTCTCATCTTCCAGCTTTCGCAGCAGGTTCATTTCGGCCTCATCCCGGTGCCGGGTATGCGGCTGGTTGGGACGAAGCTGATCCGGTTGCTCGTAGCCGAGGTTGCCGGACGGGCTGAAAGGCGAGCTGAAGGTTTCCGCCTGTTTGCGGGCTGATGAATAGGGAACACCGATCGGTTCTTCCCGCAGCGTCGCCCTGCCTGCCTGGTTGTGCTCCACGCTGATCCGGAACCGCTCCGACAGGCCGGCGTTTCGGCGCAGCACCGGCACCAGCCCGGGATGACGGGCCAGCCATTGCCGCATTTGCGGATGGCTTTCATAAAACCGGGTGGGAAACAGGATGGACATCTGTGACCTCATTCAGATATACTTCACCATCGGCCGTAAAGGCACACTCCAGCCCTTATTTGACTTGTGTATAGGTCGTAGAGCAGCGGCTAGGGCTTGATGTCCGGCTCGGAGGGTGGTGTGATCTCCTCCTGCCGGATCAGGGTCAATCCCAGCGTGTAGAAATGGTTGCCGGTGAACTGCAGGTTGTTCTCTTCCCTGCTTTTATCCGCCTCCTCCTTTTGCTGCTCTAACTGCTGCCGGCGGGCGGCGGCAGAAATTTCTATCGTATCCTCCGCCAGACGCTTACGGCTGGCGGAATCGAGAGTTTCCGGTCGTTCGGTTTTGGCGGGTGTGTGAACAGCTTCCTTCTGCTCGACCGGACGGGTGCTTTCAGGCGGTTGCGGCGGAATTTTGGCGTCGTTGCCGATCTGTTCAACCATGATCAATACCTCACATAAGAGTCATCATTCATCGATGTGCAGGTTCCAGAGTCGGGCCAGCATCTTGTCGGCTACCTCTTCCAGCATCTCCATGTTGTCCTTATAGTAACCGGCATCCCGCTTGCCGTTCACCAGTTCGACACGTGAGTTCTTCTCGTAATCGCAGAGAACCACCTTCATGTCACGCGGGTTGACCGGCAGTGTCACCAGATGCCTTACATCACCCTCCCGTCGCAGCACCTCCTCCAGGCGGGAAAGAAATCGTTTCTTGCGGCTGCGCAGTTGTTCGATGTCACGATAAAGCTTCTGATCGCCGTCGGTCCGGGTGTTCGTTCTCACTTGGCTCTCCTCAGTATCGATCTCGTGTCTGACCGCATTCTTAGCAATAACAGTGCCAAAACTCCGCAACTTCAGGAGTTCGCAAGTTGCGGAGTTGTAAGTCATAATAATATAAGGCATTACAAGTATCAAAATGGCACCCAGAAGGGGGGATAAGAAACTGAAACAAATGCTACGATAGTGTTACACTTATCGGCCAGATCCACCTAAGACTTTAGTATTTAAGCAATAATGTGGTGCATCGAAAACGACGCAGCTACGCTTTCGTAGCACCTCGAACCGGCGGGCCCGACTCCGGGTGCCAGGTGGAGCAGGTAACGACCGAATCCAGTCAAGCCTGAGCAGCCACGTTCGCTATCTCCGCTGCATCTTAATCGCGTTCCCGCCCCCAGCTTGACGCCAGGCCGTGCCGGTGCCGTGTACATTGAGGTGAGTTGTTTCTTGTGTCGCGCTTGAATAGATTGTCTGCTGACAGCAATGAGTGGGAGACACCGCATGTGGTTAGTCTGGATCCTGTTGACAGCCAGCCTGGCACAGGCCGGCACGTTTACCCGGCAGACGGAAGCCTGGCATCTGACCGCGACGGAGGAAGCGGGGCGGGGGATCACCGTCCGGTTTGAACTACTTGACTATCGGCTGGAGCGCACGGAAGCGGGGGTGCGGGTCGAACTGCCGGGGGTACCAACTCTGACGTCGCTGCCGGTAATCTCGACCTGGGTGGAGGTGCCGGATCAAGCCGGTATCGCCCTGGAGGAACTCACCTGTTCCGAAGCGCTGCTGCCCGGCCTGCGTCCGGCGCCGCAGTTCGACGGCTCCGATCAATACGGCAAGAGTACACCACCGGCGGCGAGTCCCACAACACTGACCGCCGACCGCTGGCCGCAACCGGTGCGTCTGCTGCCGCCCGCCGTGATGCGCGACCGGCGCCTGGTCCAGATCAGTTTCGCACCGTTCCGCAGCGGCTCCGACGGCAATTCACTGGTGCGCTGTGATACAATCTCGCTGCGCATCTCCTACCAGGGTGACGACTTCACCAACAGCGGCCGGCTGGCGCCGCAGCGGCCTACCCGCGTCGCCGAACAGCTGTTCGACCGGCTGCTGCTCAACTATCGCTCGCGGATTCGTGATACACGGGATATTACCCGCGGCGGGTATGTCATCTTCTTCCCGGAAGCAGCCCGGACTTCGCTCTACCCGCTGCTGGAGTGGAAGCGCCAGCTCGGCTGGGAAGTCGATACCGTGGCGGCGGATGCGCTGGACAGCTACCAGATGCTGGCGCACCTGCAGGAGCGCTGGGACAGCGGCGAGACCTTCGATTTCGTGCTGCTGGTGGGAGACAAGGACCTCTACCCGCAGAGTCTGCCGCTGGACGCTTTCTTCTTCAACGGTACCGACCATTCCGAACCGGAGTGGAACTACCAGGACGTGACCGACCACCCCTTCAGCCTGCTGGCGGGAGACGACTATCTGCCGGAAGTGAGCGTGGGCCGGCTTTCGGTCGATACGATCGGAGAGCTGCAGGCGGTTGTCGCCAAGATCCTGCGCTACGAGCGGGATATCTGGCTGCCGGAGGACGATCCGAACTGGCCCGACCGCGCTCTGATGGTCTGCGACTGGATGTGGGCCTGGTCGCGGCGGGAAGTGATGCGCCAGGTCCGCGACGATCTGCTGGGAATCGGTTATGCACAGGTTGATACCGCCTACAGTCATACCATCATCAATCCGCTGCCGGTCAGCAGCATCAGTATCCCGGTCAATAACGGCGTTTCCTTCGTCAACTATCGCGGCTACGGGCATCGTTTCGCCTGGGCGACTCCCTATTTCACCAACGCGGATATCGACGCCAGCATCTATAACACGAACAAACTGCCGATCATCACCTCCATCGTCTGCGGCGGCGGTGATTTCGCCTCCTACGGCGTCGATCCCTGTTTCGGGGAAAAGTGGCTGCGCCACGGCACCATCGCGCAACAGCGGGGCGCCGTCGCCTTCATAGGGCCCTCGGAACTGGATACGCATACCCGCTGGAACAACACCATCGACCTGGGCGTGTACTACGGCATCATCCAGGAGCGGCTGCATTACCTGGGACCGGTGCTGACCCGGGGCAAACTGGAACTCTATCTGAACAATCCCGATTTCCTCGATCCGGGCAGTCCCACCAATTCGGTGCATTTCTACTTTCACACCTACAACCTGCTCGGTGATCCCGGTCTCCAGCTGATGGTGGGCACACCGGCCACCCCCGTCGTACAGTTCCCCAGCCTGATTCCGTTGGAACAGGAACAGGTGGCGGTGCGGGTGACGGCCGCCGGAGCACCGGCAGCGGCTTGCGTGGCGCTGTACGACGACCAGACCGATGAAGTGCGTTGTGCCTGGACCGACGCCGGCGGTATGGCGGTCGTCGACGTGCCGACCGGCACAGAGCGGATCTGGACCCTGACCGTCAGCGGCTATGGTTTGATTCCCTACCAGAGCACCATCCTGCAGTCCACCTGGCAGCAGAGCCCGGCGCTGCTGAGCCTGGTGCCGGAAGCCGGGGAGGAACTGGTGGTGGGTGAAAACCAGCAGGTGTGGTTACGCGCGGCCAACTACGGCGTGGCGCCGCTGGCGCCCGTTCTGATCGATCTGCAGGCGGAAGGCGCGACCTTCGGCGATGACTTCCTGCTGCCGGAAATCCCGGTGGATAGCGAAGTCCTCTCGGAAAACAGCGTCGAGCTGCTGATCGATGATCCCGGCCTCGTTTTGACCGCGCACCGCTTCCAGGCGGAGCTGACCGAAGGGATGCCGGCAGTCTTCCATCAACTCCTGCACGGTCGCCGGCTGGAGATCGACTCCTGTCTCTGGATTGACGGTAACAATCAGCTGCCGGAGCGGGGGGAGACCGGCACCCTCTCCCTGCAGCTCCGCAACAGCGGGGACCGCGGCTTTGAGACCGCCACCCTGGCGACGCTGACCCTGTCCCACTGGTTGACCGCCGCCGCGACTCAGTATGAATTGCCGCCGCTGCCGCCGGCGGGGCAGACCGTGGTCGACGCGACGGTGACCGTAGATGAGGAATGCGTCGACGGCAGCGTCTGCGAAGTGATGCTGGCCGTGGAAGAGGGATTGCTCTGGACCGCCGCCGGAGCGATAGGCATCGGTGTCCCCGGCTGGAGCGATCCCGCCGGTCCCGATGCGGGCGGCTACTATGTATATCACAGCGAGGACGACTACCAGATCGCCCCGCAGTACGACTGGCTGGAGCTGGATCCGGAGGCGGGCGGCCCCGGTATGCCGCTGGGCATCTACGATCCCCGCGAACAGGATCCGGACGATCCCTACGGCCAGACGGAACATCTGGACCTGCCGATCAATTTCAACTTCTACGGCGAATCGTATGACGAGATCTCCATCTGCAGCAACGGCTGGATCGCACCGGGATTCACCAACCTGACCAGCTGGCGCAATTCGCAGATCCCCGGCGCCAACGGTCCCGCCGGTCTGATCGCGCCGCTCTGGGACGATCTCTGCAACTGGGACTACATCCAGGAGGGAGATATCTTCTACTGGTACGATCTGGCCCTGAATCGATTCCTCATCGAGTGGAGCGACTTCTCCATCGCCAACGGCTCCTCCTCCCTCTCCGTCTCCTTCCAGGTGGAGTTGCGGGACGCTTCCTTCTATCCCACGTTCAACGGCGACAGCGAGATCCTCTTCCACTACCTCGAATTCAATAACCTCGACTCCTGGGAGAACTACGCCACGATCGGTATCGAAGATCCCACCGAGCGGTTCGGATTGGAATACAGCTTCAACAACCGGTTCCTCGTGCCCAACCAGGAACTCGCTTCCGAACAGAGCCTCAAGTTCACCAGCGGGATATTGCCGGAAGCGGTGATCCCGGACCCGCCTGAACTCACGCTGCGACGGGGCTACCCCAATCCCTTCAACAGCCGCTTCACGCTGGAATTCGAGCTGACCAGTCCCGGGCCGGTCACGGCGGTGGTCTATAATCTACTGGGCGAGGAGGTTGCCCGGCTGTCCGACGGCAGGCTGGCCGGCGGCCGGCACCGGTTGCATTGGGATGCGGCCGAGCATCCCTCCGGGCTCTATCTCTACCGGGTCCAGGCGGCTGATGGTGCGACATTGCAGGGTAAGTGCCTGCTATTGCGCTGATGCCGACCGGTTTTCATACCTGCCGGCGGCGGCGCGGTGCATTTTTATTGAGAAGGGCCCCCGCGCTCCCTAGATTCATGAACCGCAGCCGGCGGCTGATAACCTTCCACAGTTGAGGCCAGTATGGAAAGAAGAACCATCGCGACCGAGCGGGCTCCCGCCGCGATCGGTCCTTACGTACAGGGTGTTGTCGCGAGCGGCGGTCTGCTGTTTACGGCCGGTCAGATCGCCCTCGATCCGGTCAGCGGAGCCATGGCGCCGCCCGACATCGCACTGCAGACCCGGCGCGTGCTGGACAACCTGCGCGGCGTCGTCGAAGCTGCCGGCAGCTGCCTGGACGCCGTGATCAAAGTGACCATCTTTCTGCGGGACCTTGACGCTTACCCGCTGGTGAACGAAATCTACGCCGAATACTTCACCGCCTCACCGCCGGCCCGGACCCTGGTCGAGGTTTCCGGCCTGCCTAAGGATGCGTTGATCGAGATGGAATGTGTAGCCGGAATCGAAAGTTGAAAAAACTGTCGCTGGCTGGTTGCGGAGTGCTGTTGATCCTCGCGCTGGCCGCCCGGACCGGTTGGGCCGGGCCGGATACGCTGAGGACCACGCCGCCCGCTACCGTGGCTTCGGCCGTGATGGAAGAGGCGAAGCTGGCGCTCTGGAAATCGCTGGTTCAACCCGGCTGGGGGCAGTGGCACAACGGCCGTCCGTTCAAG
Source organism: uncultured Bacteroidia bacterium (assembly GCA_964517435.1). Lineage (GTDB taxonomy): Bacteria > CAIWAD01 > CAIWAD01 > BS150m-G50 > BS150m-G50 > BS150m-G50. The sequence goes on from CAZFEC010000003.1 coordinate 27,386, forward strand.
GCGGCACTCTTCGTCGGCGCTGAGATCGGCCTGATCTGGGGTATCGTCACTCAACATAACCGCTGGCAGCAGTGGGGCGACCGGGCGCGGCAGACCGATGATCCCGCCCTGCAATACGATTACCAGCGCCGCAGCAACTTCTACCTCAACGACCGCAACAAGCTGCTGTGGTGGTTGCTCTGGTTCGAGCTGTTCAACATCACCGACGCGTATGTCGACGCGGCACTGGTCGACTTCGACGACACACCCGACCTCTCCCTGCAACTGCTGCCAGGCGGGGCGGTTGTCTGCCTGTCCCTTCCCCTGCCGCTGCGGCGGGGAAATCGCCCATGACTAACAACGGGGAGTAGTTATGTCAGATATACACGCAAATACGCGTGGAACCTGGAACACCAGACTGGGCTTCATTCTGGCCGCCGCCGGATCTGCCGTCGGTCTCGGTAACATCTGGAAATTTCCCTACATCACCGGTGAGAACGGGGGAGGCTGGTTCGTACTCATCTACCTGGCCGCCATTCTGCTGGTGGGAATTCCGATCATGATCGCCGAGGTGATGATCGGCCGCGCTTCGCAGAAAAGCCCCGTCAGCGCTTTCAAGGTTCTGGCCGGCGAAAACTCCAACTGGAAACTGCTTGGCTGGTTGGGCATCGCCGCCGGTTTCGTCATTCTCTCCTATTATTCCGTAGTCGCCGGCTGGTCGCTCAATTACGTGCTGCTGGCCATCATGGATTCCACGCATCACCAGACGCCGGAGCAGATCGGCGGCCTGTTCGGCAAGCTCTACATGGACGGCAACATCACCCTCTTCTGGCATTTCATCTTCATGGCGATGGTGGTAGGCATCGTACTGGGTGGTGTACGGCGGGGTATCGAACGCGCCGCCCGCCTGCTGATGCCGATCCTGTTCGTCATCCTGTTGGTGCTGGTGATCTACGGCTTCTTTGCCCCGGACCAGGGTTTCCTCAAAACCCTGCGCTTCATCTTCTATCCCGATGCCAGCAAACTGACTTCCCGCGGTGTGCTGGAGGCGCTCGGTCACGCGTTCTTCACCCTCTCGCTTGGCATGGGTGCGATGTTGACGTACGGCAGCTATCTGGCCCGCAACGAGGACCTGGTTCGCTCCTCCATCACGATTTCGATTCTGGACACCCTGGTCGCACTGATGGCCTGCTTCATGATCTTCCCGATCGTTTTCGGTTATGGCTTCGAGGCTCAGGCCGGTCCCGGACTGGTGTTCAAGACAATGCCGATCATCTTCTCGCAGCTGCCGGGCGGTATGATCCTGGCGCTGCTCTTCTTCCTGCTGTTGACCTTCGCCGCGCTGACCAGCGCCATCTCCCTGCAGGAAGTGGTGACCAGTTTCTTCATCGACGAGACCACCTGGTCGCGCCGCCGCGCTACTCTACTCACCGGTTCCGTCATTTTCATCTTCGGCATTCCCAGCGCCTATTCGGGGCAGGGGGCCGTGTTCACCGCCTGGGCGGACATCTTCGGTATGAATTTCTTCGACACGATGGACTACCTCGCCTCCAACTGGATACTACCGGCCGGCGGTCTGCTGATCGCCATCTTCGTCGGTTGGCGGATGTCCGCAGCACAGACACAGGCGGAATTCACCAGCGGTTCCAACCTGGGGCGCTGGTATCCCATCTGGCGGTTCATTCTGCGATGGGTAACGCCGATTCTGGTGGCGGTGGTGCTGCTCTATAAGATTAAAATCCTGCGTCTGCCTTAGGAGCCTGTCCTAGGAGCCAGATATAACGTGTGAACGGACAAGGAGGCTTATGCCCCAGGAGATCACATCCGGTATTAACCTGATCGATCCACCCCTGCCACGGGATGAGGCCAAACCCCACGAGGCCTGCGGCATTTTCGGAGTCTGCGACGTCGAGGATGCAGCGCAATTGGCCTTCCTGGGACTGTTCGCGCAGCAGCACCGGGGGCAGGAGGCGGCGGGAATCGTCACTTCCGACGGCGAGCGACTTTACCGGCGGGCCAAATCGGGTCAGGTGCGGGAAGTATTCCGGTTGCCGGAGCAGATGCGAGCTCTGGGCGGACGACACGCCATCGGTCACACCCGCTACTCCACCACCGGACTCAGCGTTGAGAGCAACATCCAACCGATCCTGGTCAACACCCATCTCGGTTCCGTCGCGCTGGCGCACAACGGCAATCTGACCAACGCCCGTCAGCTGCGACGGCGGCTGGAGGCTGAGGGCGCCATCTTCCAGACCGGCACCGACTCCGAAGTCGTCCTCCATCTCCTGGCCCGTTCCCGCGCCGCGACTTTTGCCGAACGGATCACCGAGGCGCTGTCCCAGATAACCGGGGCCTATTCGCTGGTGCTCCTCTTCCGCGACAAACTGCTGGCGGCCCGCGACCCGCACGGTTTCAAGCCGCTCTGCCTCGGGCGCACCCCGCAAGGCCGGTCGGTGGTGGCTTCCGAATCCTGCGCCTTCGACATCATCGGTGCCCAGTACATCCGGGATGTGGAACCGGGTGAGCTGCTGCTAATCGACGAGAACGGTGTCGATTCAATCAACTTCGCCGCCTCACCCCGCCGGGCGCATTGCGTCTTCGAGTACATTTACTTCTCACGTCCCGATTCCAAGATCTTCGGCGAGAATGTGGACCGTACCCGGCGCAAGCTGGGCAGGAACCTGGCGCTGGAACGCCCCGCGGAAGCCGACATCACCCTGCCGGTGCCGGACTCGAGCAACACCGCCGCCCTCGGTTACGCCCGTGAGACCGGTATTCGCTATGAACTGGGTTTGATCCGGAACCACTACATCGGTCGCACCTTCATCCATCCGGAACAGATGGAACGGGATTTCTCGGTGCGGCTCAAGTTCAACGTGGTGGAGGGGGTTCTGCACGACAAGCGGGTGGTGCTGGTCGATGATTCCATCGTGCGGGGAACCACCCTGCGGCAACTGGTGAACCTGCTGCGCGAGAAGGGCGCCTCCGAAATCCACATTCGTATCAGTTCACCGCCGGTGCGTTATCCCTGCTTCTACGGCATGGACTTCCCCGATCCGGAGGAGCTGGCCGCCAATCGAAACGATCCGGAGGGGCTCTGCGCCTACCTGGGAGCCGATTCTGTCGAATACATGTCGGTGCAGGCGCTGTCCGAATCGCTCTACCAGCCGGCGGAGCATTTCTGTATGGCCTGTTTCACCGGCGAGTACCCCACCGATATCCCCGACCGCGAGTTGGGTCTGGGTAAAGAGGACCTGCAGGGTGACTGAGACCAACGGCAGCGAAACCTCGCGCTTACCCGCGGCGACAAGCGTGTTCGGGGCACCGGGCCGGGCGGGACATCTCTCCCTCTATCTGCTCTACCTGGCGCTGCTCGCTGTCTACTGGCTGACGCAGCCGCCGTTGACCTACCAGGCCGGCTTCGGGTGGGACGGCGTGAGCTACGGTGCGATGGCGTGGCAGATCGAGGCGGGGGAACCGGTTGTAGCCGAGAAGCCTTTCTGCCACCGCCTGGGCACTCCCTGGCTGGCGGGAAAACTGGCCTGCCTCTTGCCCGACTCACTCGCCCTGACGCAGGTCTTTATGCTGGTCAACCTGCTGCCGATCCTGCTCTATCCCTTTCTGTTCCTGCGCTTCTGGCGGCGCTTCGGCATGAGCGACGGCTTCGCCTGGCTGTTCGTTTTCGTTTTTCTGCTCAGCTGGCATGTCTCCCCTCGCTTCAACTTCTACTATCCGGTGACGCCGGATCCCTGGCTCTGGTTGTTCGCGCTGCTCCTGCTGCCGGAACTGGGTCGCTCCCGTCTCAGCGTCTTCTGGTACACGCTGCTGATTTTCATCGGGGTGCTGTTCCGGGAGCTGGTGCTCTGGGTGGCGCTGGCCGGTGTGCTGGGACGAGCGTTGAGCATCTCCCCCGGTCAATGGCGCTCGGACCTGGAATTGCGCCGGCAGCTGATCGCTCTGGGCGTGGGGATCGTAGCCATGGCGATCACCCACCAGCTGGCGACCGGTACCGGCGGCTACACCCTGGCCCGGGCGGTGATCGGCGGTTTCTGGCACAAGCCTTTTCCGGTCTGGATCAACGGTTTGTTCGGCGCCTTCGGCGTCCTGCTGGTGCTGCCGCTCAGCGACTGGCGGTGGTTGCGGGACTGGATAGCGCGCCATCCGCAACTCGCGGTCTGGCTGGCGGGGCTCTGGGTGCTCGGCTGGTGCGCCGGTACCGATACGATCAGAATTGTCTTCTGGAGTGCTCCCGTCGCTTTCCTGCTGCTGCACGACCACTATCGTGCTCATCCCGGTTTCTACCGCCGCTGGTGGGTGGTGGGCCTGCTGCTGGCGGTGCATTTCCTGTCGCAACGCTGGGCGACGCCGACGCCCGACTATGATCCGGCAGTCCTGGCGCGCTTCCCGGTCTTCACTCCGCAGGGCGCTTGCCCCTATCTCGATCTCGAGCCGCAATATGCGCCGCACTGGGTGAGCAAGCTGTCCGTGATCCAGTATGCGCTGGTCAGCCTGGTTCTGACCTGGCGCTTTCAGCTCTGGCGCCACCGGGAGGAAGACGCTGCCTAGAGCGTTTGCCGTTGCCGGTCCTTTGTTTGTTGCCCGTCAAACCCCTGCCACGGCTGTTTCCGTTTCCACTCTGCCAGATTATCGGTATGTTCGAATATGGACAGGAAATCAGCCCGGAAGCTCATACAGCTGATCAAGCGGTCCGGCCGCGGTTACGAGGTGGTCTTCGAGAAACAGCTGCCGCCCTGCGAACCGCAATACGGCCAGGTCGCGCTGGCGCCGGAGATGCAGGGACGGCTGGCGGAACTGGGCGTAGAGCAGCTTTACCGGCATCAGGCGGAAGCGCTGGAGCGGTTTCGCCGGGGCGAAAACCTGATCATCAGCACTCCCACCGCCAGCGGCAAGACGCTCACCTATACGCTTCCCTTCCTCGAGCTGCTGCAGAGTGAACCGGATGCGAGCGCCCTGCTGATGTTTCCCCTGAAGTCGCTCGCCCAGGACCAGCTGCGCTGGTTCTCCCGTGTCGCCGCTACTCCCGGCGCCGAGCTTTCCGCCGCAATCTACGACGGCGATACGACGGCGCACCGCCGCCGGGCGATCAAGGCGAAGCAGCCGCATCTCCTGCTGACCAACCCCGACATGCTGCACTACACGCTGCTGCCGGACCACTCCGCCTGGCAGCAGTTCTATCGGCGCCTGCGTCTGATCATCCTGGACGAGGTACATGTCTACCGCGGCGTCTTCGGCGCGCACGTCATGCACATCCTCAAGCGGCTGCTGCGCATCGCCGCCTACTACGGTTCGCGACCCCGCTTTCTGCTGAGTTCCGCCACGGTGGCCAACGTGCAGGAACTGGGTGAAGCGTTGCTGGGCTGCGAGGTCAATGTCGTCGATCAGTCCGGCGGTGCGGTACCGGAAAAGCACTTTCTCTTCATAAACCCGGTCGACGAGAAACCCTTCTACCGCGTCAGCCTCGATTTGTTTCTGGACGCGGTGAAAGCGGGTATCCGCACGATTCTCTTCACCCAGTCCCGCCGGTTGACCGAAGCGCTCTACGCCAACATCCGCCGTTTCCAGCGGCCGCTGGCGGAGCGGGTGGCCGCTTACCGGGCCGGTTTCCGCGCGCAGGAGCGACGCGAGATCGAACGCCGGCTCAAGGAGGGCGAGCTGCTGGGAGTGATCACCACCTCGGCGCTCGAGCTGGGTATCGACATCGGCGGGCTCGATTTCTGCATCCTGGCCGGTTATCCCGGTACGCTGATCTCCACCTGGCAGCGGGCCGGGCGAGTGGGGCGCGCCGGGTTCCCGGCGGTGGTGGCGCTGGTAGCGGGCGATGACGCGCTCGATCAGTACTTCATGCGGGAACCGCTGTCACTGTTCGAGCGGAACTATGAGCGGGCCGTCATCGGCGTCGACAACCGGATCATCCGTCGCGACCACCTGGTCTGTGCCGCCGCGGAGCTGGCGCTTACCGCGGACGATCCACAGTATCCCACCGCCGTCTACGCGGACGAACTGGCCCTGCTCACCGCCAACCGGCGATTGGAAGCGATCGCCGGGGGGCGACAGTATTTCCCTGTCAACCAGCGTCCGCAACGGGAAGTCCAGATCCGCGCCATCGGCGAGAGCTATTCCATCCATCACTGGCGCAGCGGCAAGCTGATCGGCACCGTCTCCGGCGGACAGGCTTTCGCGGAGTGTCACACCGGGGCCGTCTACCTGCACCAGGGTCGTCAACACCTCATCGAGGAGCTGGATCTGAGCGCGCGCAAGATCAGCGCCCGGCCGGTGGATGTCAGTTTCTACACGCAACCCCTGGCGGAGAAGGACATCCGGGTGCTGGAAGTCGAACGGGAGGAAGCCTGGCACGGCCTGCGCATCCACGAGGGGGAATTGGAAGTCAAGACTCAGATCACCGGCTTTCAAAAGCGGGATCTGCGGTCGCGGGAACTGCTCTCGACGCATACGCTGGAAGGACTGCCGCCGCTGGAGTTCCAGACCCGGGGCATCTGGTTGCGGATACCTCCGCAGCTGGAGCAGGAACTGGTAGCGGCCGAGGAGCATTTCATGGGCAGCCTGCACGCGGTGGAACACGCCAGCCTGGCGCTGACCCCCCTCTTCGCGCTCTGCGACCGCAACGATGTCGGCGGCATCTGCTTCACCCATCACGAGGATGTCGACGATGCGGTGATCTTCTTTTATGACGGCTACCCGGGCGGTATCGGCATCTTCCACAAACTCTACGGCCTGCTGGACCAGTGGCTGCCGCGGGTCAGACAGTTGATCGCGGAATGCGATTGCGAGGAGGGTTGCCCTGCCTGCATTCATTCCCCCAGGTGCGGTTCCGGCAACCGCCCCCTGAGCAAAAGCGGCGCCTTGATGCTGCTCGAACGAGCGCTGGAACTGGAGTCGCTGCCGCCCGTTAAAAGAAAACGGCGTCCGGTTTCCCGACGGAAGCCGCCGCCCGCAGCACCGCCACTCGCCGACGCCGAACTGGAGCGGCTCTGGGACGGACGCAGGATCCTCGTTTTCGACCTGGAAACCCGCTACTCCGCCGCGGAAGTGGGCGGCTGGCAGAACGCGCACCGGATGCGGATTTCGGTGGCGGTCACTCTGGATGTAGTCAGCGGCGTGTACACCGCCTGGGAGGAGGAGCAGGTCGACGAGCTGCTGCAGGAACTGATGACGGCCGACATCGTCGTCGGCTTCAATTCGGAACGGTTCGATTTCCAGGTGTTGAAAGGGTATCTCCCCTTCGCGCTCAAGATTCGCCGGTCGATCGACCTGCTGAAAGCGCTGCGCCGCTCCTCTGGACGCAGTGCCGGCCTGGACGCGCTGGCCGGTGCTACCCTCAACCTGGGCAAGTCGGCGGACGGGCTGCAGGCGCTGGAGTGGTGGCGGGAAGGCAAGATCGACCAGATTCGCGCCTATTGTCAGAAGGATGTGGAGGTGACCTGGCGCCTGTTCGAGCACGCGGTGCGCCACGGCTGGCTGCTCCTCCCCGGACCTGACGGCGAACCGGAACGGGTGGCGGTGGAACTGCGCGACGCTCTGCGTGAGGGTCTCCCCGTGACGGATGCGTCCCCGCAAACCCTGTCCGGAGTACAACAAACCGGAACTGAGCAGGTGGAAGAAAAATGAGACTGCCTATCCTATTGACCGTGATGACGCTGGTGCTGACGCTCTGTTCATGCAGCCTGCTGCCGTTCATTCCCCAGCGCTACCCGGTGAGTGAGGTGGAGAATACGCTGCAGCAGGCGGGTAAGAACCGTCATCAACTGGAGGAAGTGCTGCGGCATTACTGCGCACCCGCCGACAGCATGCAGCTGCGGGCCGCCGAATACCTGATCGCCAATATGCCCGGCCACTGCTTCGTCCGGATCGGACTCTACGACTCCACCGACACCGAAATCACCATTGATGTCCTGGCCTGGCCCGACTATTCCGCACTGATCGCCGCCTGGGATTCGGTGGAAGCGGTCAAGGGTGAACTGAACTGGGGCCTGGCGGAGCAGGTGGACGACCTGCAGACGATCCAGGCCGCTTACCTGATCGACAACATCGATCTGGCCTTCCAGGCCTGGCGGGAGAAACCGTGGGCGCGGGAGGTGAGTTTCGAGGATTTCTGCGAATACATCCTGCCCTACCGCGGCAGCAACGAACCGCTGGACCGCTGGCGCGACTGGTTCCTGGAACGCTATATCGATCTGCCGCGACTGATGCGGGATCCCGCTGATCCGCAGGAGGCAGCGTCGCTCATCAATGACGACATCAAAACCTGGTTCACCTTCACGGAGCGGTTCTATCGTCATCCCACCGATCAGAGCTTCTCAGAAATGCTGGCGACCGGCCTGGGCCGTTGTGAGGATATGACCAATCTCGCCATCTACGCGCTGCGGGCCAACGGACTGCCGGTGACCAGCGATTACACCCCTCACTGGGCCGACACCGGCAACAACCACGCCTGGAACGCGCTGCTGACGCCGACCGGTGCGATTCCCTTCATGGGCGCCGAGAGTAATCCGGGTGACTACCGGCTGCGGGGGAAGATGGCGAAAGCCTATCGCAAGTCGTACGCCGAGCAGAAGGACAACCTCTACTTCATCAAACCGGACTGGGAGGAGGTCCCCGGCTGGCTGGCGGGACGCAGCTATATCGATGTGACCACGCAGTACACACCGGTGACGGATGTAGAGCTGGAGCTGGAACAGCCGGCACCGGACAGCGTCGATTTCGCCTATCTCTGTGTATTCAATTCCGGCGAGTGGAAAGCCATCCACTGGAGCTGGCTGCAGGAAGGGAAAGTCGATTTCAACGACATGGGTGTCGACATAGCTTACCTGCCGATGTATTACGCGACTGAGGAGCTGATACCGGCCGGTGCGCCCTTCATCCTGACGGAGCAGGGCGATATCCGGCCGCTGCCGGGCCAGCCGGGAAAGACGGTCGATCTGCGTCTGATCTCGACGACGCGCCGTCGCACCGTCGTCGCTACCGACAGCATCGAGCAGGTATTCCTGGAAGTGGGGCGTGTATACGAGCTCTTCTACTGGCAGGAGGAGTGGCTCTCCCTGGGTGAGCAGACGGCCGGCGTCGAACCGCTGCTGTTTGAGGAGGTGCCGGCGGGACGCCTCTACTGGCTGGTGGCGGCCGACTCCCGCCGTGAGGAGAGGATCTTCACCTGGGAGAACGGAGCCCAGAAGTGGTGGTGAGCCGCACTACCAGTTGCGGTACCAGATTTTACTTGTTTCCCGGAATGGCGGCCTCTATTATTTTAGTCTTTGCATAAGCCATGAATGGTCAGTAATGGACTGCTGATTGATTCACAGCATGGCCGCGGCGGGGCGTAGCGCAGCCCGGTAGCGCGTACGGTTCGGGACCGTAAGGTCGCTGGTTCGAGTCCAGTCGCCCCGACTTGTCTGAAAACCCGGTTTATTCCGGGTTTTTCTGTTAGGATACGGCAACGCGAAAATCCGTGTTTGTCGTTGTGGTGATGTTTTTGCCACCGAGGAGTAACCATGTCTGATCAGTACGCCCATCAGGAGGTGGAAGCCAAATGGCGCCAGTACTGGCGGGAAGCGGGCAGCCACCGGATCGATCTGAAACAGTCGGAGCAGCGGCTCTATGCGCTGGTGATGTTCTCTTATCCCTCGGGCGATCGACTGCATATCGGACATTGGTACAACTACGGCCCCGCCGATACCTGGGCGCGTTTCAAGAAGATGCAGGGCTACTCCGTCTTTGAACCGATGGGCTTCGACTCCTTCGGTCTGCCGGCGGAAAACTATGCCGTCCAGCATGGCATCCACCCGGCCAGGAGCACCCGCGAGAACATCGACTACATCACGCAGCAGCTGGACCACATCGGCGCGATGTATGACTGGGATTACGCGCTGGAGACATCCGCTCCGGAGTATTACCGCTGGACCCAGTGGCTTTTCCTGACCCTGTACGAGCATGGTTACGCCTACCAGGCGGAAGCGCCGGTCAACTGGTGTGACTCCTGCGGTACGGTGCTGGCTAATGAGCAGGTCATCGACGGCCATTGCGAACGCTGTGAAAGTCCGGTGCAGCGCAAGGAGATGAAGCAGTGGTTCTTCCGGATCACCGCTTTTACCGAGGAGCTGCTGGCCGGTCTGGACAATCTGGACTGGCCGGAGAAGACCCGCAAGCTGCAGACCAACTGGATCGGTCGTTCCGAGGGCACCAACATCAGTTTCGAAATCGGCGGCAGCGGCGACAAGGTGGAAGTGTTTACCACCCGTCCCGACACGCTCTATGGCGTCACCTACGTCGTCTTCGCGCCGGAGCATCCGCTGGTGGAGAAAATCGCCAGCGACGGGCAGTGGGCCGATGTCCAGGAGTACATCAACCTGACCCGCACCCGCAACGAGATCGAGCGCACCTCCACCGACCGTGAAAAGAGCGGCGTCTTCACTGGTGCTTACGTGATACATCCCCTGACCGGTGAGGAACTGCCGATCTGGATCGCCGACTACGTACTGTCTTCCTATGGCACCGGTATCGTGATGGCGGTGCCGGCGCACGATCAGCGTGATTTCGAATTCGCGCGCAAGTTCGAACTGCCGCTGCGTGTTGTGATCACGCCGCCGGAGGAGAACCTGGATCCCAGTCTGATGGAGGAGGCTTTCACCGGTGAAGGGGTGATGGTGAATTCCGCCGAATTCAACGGTCTGCCCTCCAGCGAGGGGAGCCGTCTGGTCACCGAACACCTGGCCGGGGCCGACAAGGGGGATGCGGCGGTGACCTACCGGTTGCGCGACTGGTTGATCTCGCGGCAGCGTTACTGGGGCGCACCGATCCCGATTATCCATTGCGAGCAGTGCGGTCCGGTGCCGGTATCGAAAGAGGAACTGCCGGTCAGGTTGCCGGAGGATGTCGATTTCCGCCCCCGCGGCAAATCGCCGCTGGCGACCAACGCGGAGTTCATGCAGATTCCCTGTCCTCAGTGCGGCGGTCCAGCCCGGCGCGATCCCGACACCATGGACACCTTCGTCTGTTCCTCCTGGTACTTTCTGCGCTTCATCTCGCCCCGCCTGGAGGATGAACCCTGGGATCCCGAGCTGGTGTCCCGCTGGCTGCCGGTCGATCAGTATATCGGCGGGGCGGAGCACGCCACCATGCACCTGCTGTACGCCCGTTTCATCACTCACGCGTTGAACAGCCTCGGGCTGCTGGACTTCAAGGAACCCTTCACACGGCTGGTGCACCAGGGGGTCATTACACGCAACGGCGACAAGATGTCGAAGTCGCGGGGCAACGCGGTTTCACCCGACGAGTTCATCGCCCGCTACGGTACCGATGTATTCCGCATGTACATGATGTTCATGGGGGACTACCGCGAAGGGGGCGACTGGAGTGACAAGGGTATCACCGGCATCGAGCGGTTCCGCAACCGCGTCTGGCGTGCCGTCGGGGATTGGTACCAGGCCGACGTCGAACCCACTGAAACCGACATGCCGGTTGAGACGCGACGGATCCTGCACTACACCATCCAGCAGGTAACCGGCGATCTGGAGGACTTTCATTTCAACACGGCCATCTCCCGGCTGATGGAGCTGGTCAACGAGATCTACCGGCTGAAGCAGCTGCCGGAAGCGGAGCAACCAGCACCCGCGAACATCAACTACTTGTTCCGCATACTGACCCGGCTGATCGCTCCCTTCGCTCCGCACCTGGGCGAGGAGTTGTGGGCCGTTCTGGGCGAGGAACCCTCACTGTTCACACAGTCCTGGCCCACTTTCGACGAGAAGGCGCTGGCGGTGCAGGTGCAGACGATCGTGATCCAGATCAACGGCAAGGTACGTGATACAATCGAAGTGCCGGCGGGTATCGACCGCCAGCAGTTGGAAGGGTTGGTGCTGGAGCGTGAGCGTGTAAAGCATTACCTGGCCGGCAAGGATCTGAAAAAGCTGATCATCGTGCCGGGCAAGCTGGTCAGCCTCGTCGTCAAGTAGAGGAGCGGTAACCGGACTATGGCTACAAACCTGCGCTGGTGGCGACGCATACACCGCTGGATGACCGGGTACCGACGCAGTCTGGCCCTGGTACTGGCGCTGCTCTTTCTCACGATAGCCGTCACCGGTTTCCTGCTCAATCACCTGCACGACTTCAGCTTCATCAACCGGAGTTACGTCCCGCTTTGGCTGCTTCCCTCCTCCTACAGCGAGCGGGTGGAGACAATCAGCCGGGCGCAGGTGGACATTCCGGGCGGCGAGCTGCCCGGCGCTCCCCTGCAATGGGTGATCTGGGATCTGCATACCGGTGATTTCTTTGGTCCCTGGGGCGTGTTCTTCTACGACGCACTGACACTGCTGGCACTGGTGCTGATTGTGACCGGTTTTTATATGTTGTATGTAACTCGTTCTAAACGATTGGATGTAAAAAGGAGAAAATGATGCGATTGACAGCCACATTGTTGACCACCTTGCTGCTGCTGGCAGCCTGTTCCCAGAAAGCCGGCGATACGACGCTGCCGGGGAAGACCTACGGCGGCGAGATCACCATCAGTGAGACGATTACCCTGGCGGACGCGGCGGAGCGTCTTGACGCGCTGCAGGGGGTGGAGGTAGCTCTGCGTGGTTCAATCCAGGCAATGTGCCTGCATAAGGGTGATTGGCTCACCTGGTCGGAAGGGGACAACCAGCTGATCGTCCAGTTCAAGGATCACGCTTATACCATCCCGACCGAGGCCAAGGGTAAGGAAGTGCTGGTGCAGGGCTTTCTGCGCAGCGAACCGCTGCCCTTGAACTGCGAAAAAGCGGAACACGAACAGAGAATGGCGCATGGTACCAAAACTGCAACACAGATCGCGGCTGAACACATAGTTGAGGAAGCTGCCCAGGATGAACGGATCGTTGCCTCTACTGCCGCCAAGGAAGCGCCGGCGCACGGGGAAGTTATCTCCACCGACGCCGCCAAGCAGGAAGCCAAACCCCAGACCCAGGCACAAGAGGAGCCGGAGGTCAACCGAATGTATTTCGTCGCCACCGCGGTCAGAGTGCTCGACTGATTACGACCTCGATCTGAAAGTGCTGCAAGAAAAGCCACTCTCGCGAGTGGCTTTTTAATGCTTGCGATTAGAAATAGGCGTCAAGAAGTGATTAAAACGCGAAGCGTTTTAATCACTTCACCAACAGCGCTTTGCGCGTTTGACTGCGTTCGGCCTGTTGCAGCCTGACCAGGTAAATGCCGGCAGGCAGCTCTGAGCCGTCCAGCTCGACGTGATACACACCCGCCGCCAGATTGCCCTCGCGCAGCACCATCATTTCCCGCCCCAGCAGATCGAACACCGCCAGGCGCGTCCAGCCGGCGTGCGCCAGAGAGAACCCGCAGCGCGTGGTCGGATTGAAGGGATTGGGATACAGCGGCTGCAGCGCGAACTGAAGCAGCGCGGCCGGTTCCGCCCAGGTTCCCTCGCCGGTAGCGACGAAGCAGCTGAACAGCCCGAGCGGCGCACCCGGGGGTAACCGGACTTCGTCACCCACCAGATCGGCTGCCTGGAAATAATACTGTATAGTGCCGTCGACACTCAGCGGCAGGATCGCTGTATAGGTATCATCACCCGCTGGTTCCAGCGGCACTTCGCCCTCACCGCCGTTGTCGTCGAACCAGTATAGTCCGCTGCCGGCGGGATCGAAACCGTAGGCGCCATCGATCGTGCAGTTCAGCACCGTCCCCTCCGCCTGCTGGAACAGTGTGTCTGCCGGTTCATGCTGCAGCGCGATTCGATCGTTGTCGTGCGGCAGCAGCAGGCTGAAGAGCTGGTAGCCCATCGGGAGTACGCCGGTCACGGTGACGGTCCAGCTGCCGGGCTGCGGCGAGGTAACTTCGACCTGCTCGACGTTGTTGAGGGAATCATCACCGGTGACCGCCGGCTGGGACGGATTGTCGGCATCCAGCACCCAGGGCAGGAAGGTCGTCCCTCCCGGGTCGGTCAGGCGTAGATCCAGATCGTTGATCAAGGTCCGCCCGGCGTTCTCCGTGCCGGGAAAGTCGTCCCAGACCAGCGTTACCCGCAGGCGTTCGGTGCCGGCGGCGATGTTGAATTCCCGGGTGTATTCCGATTCGGCCAGCAGCCAGCCCTCCACGAAGTCCTCGTGATAGAGTTGTTCCACCGCCGCCTGGGCGTCGATACCGCCCCAGCCGTACTGGAAGTTGGGTCCGGACGTCCCAAGGTCCTCCGCGGTCTGAATCAGCAGACCCTTGAGCAGGGAGGGATAGGGCGTCGAACCATACCTTTCGTGATAGGCCTGCTGTAAAAGTGTCACGACACCGCTCGCGGCGGGAGCCGCCATGGACGTGCCGCACCAGCCCGGACCACCGTAACCCTGGGGCGGCAGTGTCGACTTGATATACCCGCTGGTTTCGCAGCCGGGGGCGCAGATGTCCGGTTTGATGCGGCCGTCATCCACCGGCCCCCAGCTGGAGAAGCCGGTCATGGTGGAGTTGTTGGAGTTGATGGCGCCGATCGTGAGTATATTTTTCGCCGGCGCCGGCGGCGGGATATTGGCGTAGGAGTTGGAGTTCTGACCGCATTCGTTCCAGCCCCTCTCGTTGCCGACAGCGAACTGGACGCTGACCAGCCAGCCCGGCACGACTTCGTCAACTTCCACGCAGAAAGCAGCGTAGTCGCCGTAGAAATCGCAATAAGGAGGTTCGACTCCGTAACCCCAGGAGTTGTTCGACACCACTAATCCAAGGTCTTCCGCCGCGTCGACATATTCGTCTGGAGTGTCGTCCCAATCCCAGGAGTGGAGCGAGGCTGCCGGAGCCATACCCCGCCACTGCAAATCGTAGCCGCCATTGTTGTCGCTGTTGCCGCCGTCTCCCGCCATGGTACCGGCCACATGCGTCGCGTGCTGATCTGTGTCCTGGGGATCCTCCAGCACCAGCCTGTCGTCGAAGTCGGGATGCAGCGTCGAAACCGTACCGCCGTCCCAGACCCCGGCCACGGTGCCGCTGCCGTCCAGGGCGTAGTAAGGTTCCTGCAGTCCGTCAACCTGCATATTGGCTCTGGCACCGTCGTTGAAGCGCCGCGGCGGTGGGGGCACCGGTTCGATCCAGCGCACCGTCTTGACTTCCGCCAGGCGCAGCAGGTCACCCTCCGGCAGTGCCAGCGTGAGACGCCGGAAGCGGTCGTTGCGCGCCAGCACCTGCCAACCGGCTGCCTTAGCCAGCGCCTGGATTTGGGCGGCAAAACCGGCCTCGTATCTGTATGCCCTCACGATGACCTGGAGCTCACCGCCGGCGGTGTAAGCCGCTGAATGAAGCTGTCCCCGGCGCAGCTGCAGCGCCAGCTTATCCTCCAGCCTGATATCACCGATCCAGTGCGGAGCGGGCGTCAGTTGCGTCGGTACTACATCGTCCAGTTCGACATACCAGAAACCGGTGGGGAGGTACTGATGCAGGCGGGCGCCGGCGGACGCCAGCTGCTCCCTTTCAGCCGTGGAAGGGAGCCGGTCGAAATGGATGTAGTAGAAACCGCTGAGTCTGTCCGCGGCGATCCGGTTGGGGGCGGTTTCAGTGTCGATTACTCCGTCGCGAAGCTGTAGCAGGGCGGCGTCGGCCCCGCGGCTGGGCAGTAACAGGGCGGTCAGCAAACAGGTTATCAGAATCAGCATTTTTTATTCCTCAGGTGTATTGTGATCGGGGGTTGCCTTCTCCCCTTGTTTTTCTCTTTCCAGGGCGAGGACTTCTTCGATCATACGCATCTGTTCGCAGGCCGGCAGATCTCCCTCCCGGCAGGCATACCGGAAGTAGACCAGCGCGGAGTCCCGCCGGCCGACATGCAGGTACAACTCCCCGATTTCCAGGGAGAGATCGACTGTCTGCGGGAGGAATCGGTAGGCCTCGCGATAGCTTTGCAGCGCACTCTCCAGCGAATCACCGCGCACGTAGAGACGTGCTTTCTCCAATTCAACCTGGGGGAGCGGCGGCAGGGAGTCGATCAACGCCCGCGCCTCCGCCAGGCGTTCCAGACTTGAGAGCGACTGCACGGCGTACAACTGGTAGTTGGTTTGAGTGGAATCGATCAGAATCAGCTTGCGGGCCGTGTGCAGCGCGGCCAGGAAGTTGCGGTTCTCCATCTCGATGAGGAAGGATTCCTCCAGGAAGATCTCGACCGCGGTCGAGTAAGAGTTGAGCGACGCGGTGTCGAACTCCTCGTAGAGATCAATCGCCTCTACAGGTGCATAGGTCGAGCGTTGTGCCAGGATAGAATCGACGACCTCGATCGCCAGACAGCCACCGGTGAGCTGATGGGCCTTGAGGTGATAGCGCACCGCCAGTTCCGGATTGCCTAACAGCTGGTAGCAATAGGCGGTTTTGTTGTGCAGCAAACCCGAGGCGTTCTGCTCCGGCAGCAGGGCCAGAGCCGTGCGATACCAATCCAGGGCTGCGGCCGGCTGACGTTGCTGCAGATCAATGTCTCCGTGTAGATGGTACCCCTCCGGGCGGAGCGGCTCAATGGTGATGGCCTGGTTTGCCTGCATTCGCGCCCCCGCCAGGTCCCAACCGGAAAGCAGCAGCCGGCCCAGCTCGATCCGGGCGGGGAAGAGTCCCGGCAGCAAGTCCACCGCGCATTGGAGGTGAAACAGTGCACTGTCGGCGGCCCCTTCCCGGTTGAGGCGAAGTCCGGTCAGATATGCATTGATGCCGGGTGAGGATTCTTCCGTAATCGGCTCGGTGAGTGTGGTGACGGTGTTCCCGGCGGCGGAAACGAGCGGAAGATCTTCCGGTTGTGAGGCAGCGGCAGCAGACGGACGGCAGAGCAGGGTGCTGCATATCGCGCCGATCAGGAGAGTCGTGCTGAACGAACGGTCTGGTCGCATGCGCCCCACCGGGCGCCACAGCCGCGAGACAGCAGCGAATATGGAACTCAAGCTGATCTCCTTTCCGGCGGTTTGTATCACGGCCACTCGCGGGAAAGCGGTGACGCGGTAACCGGCCAGTAGCCTTTGCCCTGGTTGCGCCCCTCCTGGAACAGCAGCCAGGAGTATTTGCCGTAGTGTTGCAGGCGCCGGCCCATCCGAGCCGGTTCGCGGCAACCGAAGAGAAACACCAGCACCTGATCCCGCTGCGACAGCCGTTCTACCAGGACCACCGTGGATTCAGTCAGCCCGCAGGTCTGACCGGCCAGCGTGATCCGGTCGCTGGCCAGCTCGAAGTGGAGCTGGTGCGAGGCGGGAACCGTGTCCGGATTGAACAGGTAGCAGGTGGCGCCAGCCGGCAATCGGTCGAGGGACGTGATGAACTGATCCTCGCTCAACGAGTCGCAGATGGCCGCGGCGAAAGCGTTGACCTCCGCTGTCTCACCGCCGGCGCAGAAATAGGGCCGGGAATCGGCGAAGGCCTGCTCGAAGGATGCCTCCATCTCCTCCGGCAGCAGGTAGCGGAAGAGATGGTAATCGGGATCGATCTCCACCTTACGCAGATCCGTCGCCGCGAGTTCATAACTCGCCGCGGTGGTGGTCAGGGAGAGAGTGGTGTCGAGCGAACCGCCGGTGGTCTGGAGACGCACCGGTACCGCCAGGGGGAAGGTCGGTTCCGCCTGACCCAGCTCCAGCCGGAGCCGCTTGCCGTCCCACTGCGCATCAACGAGCCGCAGGTTGGCGGCGCCCCGCTGGTGGAGCCAGGTCGTGAAGAACGGCTCCAGATCGCGTCCGGCGGCACGGCTGAAAGCCCGGCTGAAGGCGGCAAAGTCGGCCTGCCGGAAAGCGTGATCGCGGATGACATCCCGCAGGGCGTGGTTGAAAGCCGCGGTACCGATCATCTCCTCCACCATGTGAAACAGCATCATGCTTTTGCCGTATCCGATCGAACGGGTGGCCGGGTCATGGCGCTGGCGGAACTCGACCAGCGGGATGTCGTTCTCCCCCTTGACGTAGGAAGTAAACTGCTTCAGTGTGTTCTTGCGATAGCGCCGGGCGTCTTCCTCGCCCCGCTGCTGTTTGTAGAGATAATCCGCCTGGTAGACGGTGATCCCCTCGCACCAGTTGCCGAGACCGGCGTCCACGAAAACCGAATTGCCCCACCAGTTGTGTAGAATCTCGTGACCCAGCGAAGTGTAAGGAATGAAGGGCAGCCGGATGACATCCCCACCCAGGAGCGTCCAGCCCGGCATGCCGTAGCCGGTGGGGAAGAAGTTCTCAACCACCGTGAAACGCTCGTAGGGATAGGGGGACAACAGCTGCTCGTACAGCTCCAGGTAGCGCACCGATTGCGTCAGGTAGAGATCGACCAGCTCCGGGTCCTCCGCCAGAAACCAGGTATAGACGGCGGTGCCGCTCGATGTCGAACGGCTTTGGATCCGGTAAGCGCCGCCGATCAGGGAGGGACCGTCACTCGGATGCTGCGTTTGCCATACTGTGGTCAGCCTGCCCGCCACCTCCCGGCGGCTGACCAACTCGCCGTTGGTCAGGCATTCAATTCCCGCGGGTGACGAGATGGTTATCCGGAAACAGCCCGGTAGGTCATCCAGTTGGGGATACCAGCCGGCACCGGCTCCCAGGTAGATCCCCTCTTCCGACACGGTGGCGGAGATCTCCCGGCCGACATTTTCGTGGGAGAAGGTAGTACTGGTTGTCGACTCGAACAGGACGCCGGTCGCCGTCAACAGCAGGGTCAATGGCAGCTCCGGGTGTTCCGGTTCCAGAATTATCCGCTGGAGCGATGATGCCTCCGTTTCCCCCGGCAAAACCTGGTAGTCGAGTCGCTGGTTCAATCCCCGCAGGTCGCTGATCTCCAGGGCGGCGTTGAGGTGTAGTTCGGAACCGCCGGCCGGCAGGGAGAGGGTATCGGTGATCTGCAGCCCATGTTGCAACGGGAACAGATCAACCTGGATCCGGTGCGTCTTCAACCCGGTATCGTTTTCGCTGAAGCAACCGGCTTGTGCGGGACGGCTATCCGGTGCGGCCTGCAGGTTGGCAACCGCACCGAGGGCGGAGATCAGTGTCCCCGCGAGCAACTGCCCGAGGCGACGCGAGTGATGGTTGGTCGACTTCATTCGGCGATTACCTCAACGATTGGCCGGCTGCCCAGGTAGCGAGCCGCGCGTTTGACTTCGGTCAGGGTTACCTCACGGTAACGATCGCTGATTTCGAGGGAGCGGCGAAAATCCC
The DNA here is from genome assembly GCA_964517435.1 of uncultured Bacteroidia bacterium. Classification (GTDB taxonomy): domain Bacteria; phylum CAIWAD01; class CAIWAD01; order BS150m-G50; family BS150m-G50; genus BS150m-G50. Next base: position 46,513 of record CAZFEC010000003.1, read on the forward strand.
CTTCCAGCTCCCCCAGGCCCAGATTGTAGGCCTGCCCGATGGAGGAGAGCAGCCGCATCTGCAACCTGCCCAGGGCGCCCTCCCGTGCAGTATCCAGCTCTTCCGGCGTGATTCCGCCCGGATCGAACTCGGTGATATAGCGACGCAGTTCCTGCACCGCCGCCTCCAGGTTTTCCCGGCGGGTGCCGATGTAGCTGCCGATCTGGGCGCGATCCCCCTCGACGGAGCACCAGGCGCCGACCGCATAGGCCCAGCCGCGCGTCTCGCGCAGGTCCATGGCCAGGCGGTTGGAGATGATAGAACCGAGCAGCTGCAGCGGCAGGGCATCGGCGCTGTCCACCTCAGTGACGTAACCGAGATAGGCGAATGCCTGTTCGCTGTCCAGCGGGATAGTCTCGTTGTGCGCGGTTTCCGTCAGCGGCAGCGAGGGCATCTCCAGCTGAGCCGCCGCGCGGGAACGAGGCAGCGCCTGGTCGAGCAGGGCGGCGATCTCGGCCGCCGGCAGCGCAGAGACCACACTGAAAATGATATTGGCAGGATCGAAAAAGATCTCGCGCAACCGCTCGATTGCTTTCAGATCGATGGTCGCCAGACCGGCGGGAGTACCGTAGAGCGGCCGGGTGGAGGGATGAGTTCCCAGCAAGGCCGCTTTGAACGCTTGCCGGGCGCTGGTGCGCGGGCTCTGCCGGTCACGTCCCAGGCGCCCGAGCACACTCCCCCGCGCTTCCTCCAGCACGCCGTTATTGAAATCCCGCTCGTAGAGCAGCTCGCTGATCAATTCCACCGCCTTGCCGGCGTGTTGCCGGCGGCACTCGATCCGGATGAAGGAATAATGGCTGTTGGTGTAGTAGTCGTCGAAGGGAATCCAGGGGGAGTCGACCGTCTTGACGATAATGCCCCAGCGGTCGAATCGCTGCTGCGGGTTATCCTCTTCACTGGACGGATCCGCCGTCAACAGCATCTCATGCAGGAGATTCACCATGCCCGCCTGCTCCTCCGGCTCATGCAGCGAGCGATGGCGGAAGAGCAGGTGCAGCGCAAAGAGGTCGGAGGCGCCCCGGTCATGCACGATCAGCGGGGAACCCTGTGCGAGGATCAACCGCTGGGTTTCACCGGTCCGGTCTGCATCCGCTTCCGTCTCCGCGGGGGGCCGGGTAGCCAGTGCCTGGAAAGGCCGGTGAACCAGGTAGCGGTGGATCGCCCGTTGCAGGTTCTCCGCGGTCACCTGCTGAATCTGGTCGGTGAGCCGGTAGAGCGACTCAAATCCGGCGTTGGCGATCAGATCCCCCTTGAACATCCCCAGGTTGTGCGGCCGTTCCACCAGCCGCAATTCCTCCGTCAAGCGGGTGTTGACGATGCTTGGGATCAAATCCTCGTCGATGGTGAATTCACGCGCCATCTGCTCCAGCGCCGTGGTCACCAGCGTCGCTACCTGGTTGAAGTCCACCGTCTCACCGAATTCCAGACTGATTACCAGGCGCGAGAAGCCGAGCCAGGGAAGATGCTGTTGGGAAAACCCGGTCAGCGGTATCCCCGCTTCCGTGAGTGCCCGGCGCAGCGGGCTGTCCCCGGCGGCCAGGACTTCCAACAGTACTTCGAAAGCAGGATAGTCAGGCTCGCCATACGCGGGTGCGTTGAAGGCGAGATGCAGCGCGTCGTTGCCCGGCAGCCAGCGAAAGGAGGCGCTGCTGCTCAGGATCGGACCGGCCGTCACTACCTCCGGCAACTCAACCTTGCCGGGGGGAGCCGCGCCGTAATAGCGCTCCAGCTGCGTCCAGATGGAATCGGGATCGAAGCTGCCGACCACCGCCAGCTGCATGTTGTTGGGCCGGTAGAAGTTCCGGTAGAAGGCATAGACCTCGTCGCGATTCATATGTTCGATCGTACTGGCGGTTCCCAGCACCGGCATGGCCATCGAGCTGCCGGCGTAGAGTTGGGAGGTCAGGAGCCGGTCGGCCCGGGCGGCCTGATCGGAGCAATTCTGTATCAGCTCTTCCAGGACGATGCCCCGTTCCTTCTCGAACTTGCCGGGAGGCAGGGTGGAATTGAAGAGCATGTCGCTCTGAATATCCATGGCCGTGGTCAACACGCCGGCCGGCGCGACAACCATGTAGTTGACGTAGGTGCCGGCGGTATTGGCGTTGTTGTAGCCGCCGATCGCGTCCATCTCGTCGTAAAGCTCGGTTTGCGTACGCTCGCTGGTGCCGTTGAACAGCAGGTGCTCCAGCATGTGCGACATGCCGGAAGTGTGGAAGTCCTCGTACATGGAACCGGCCCGGACCTGCACATTCACTCCCGACATGCTGCTGGTCGGAATATGCACCAGCATCACCTGCAGGCCGTTCTCCAGCTGCCCCAGCTGCACGTTTTCCGGCAGCGTGTGAATCCGGTTTCCACCATTGTAGAAACCAGGTGGACGGGAGGAACTGAGCAGGTAGGAGTCAGCGGCGTTGAGCGCGACTGCCTGAGTCGCTGCCGTCAGGAGCATGAGTCCGAGGATGATTATCCCGGTCGGTTTTGCAGTGTGCACGTATCTCTCCCTGGTCGTTTGTGTTGGATTCTGTCATCGGCAGGGCCGGTTCAGTGCCTGGGACGCGGCCCCTCAGGCGCTCAAACTAGGTAATTTGTCGATTACGGTCAAAGCAATTGCTCGCGCCTCCTCACACCATCTCCACTCAATACCGGCGGATCGTCCCGACCGTCCGGGACGCGGGATCCCGTCGGACAGGAAGTTATTGGAGAAGAGACCGGTGAATGATATCATACCAGCACCACCGGCGCGGCTGCAGAAAACCCACAGCGAACCCGGACGCCACGGCCCGCGCCTTCAGGCCTGATATCAGCGAAGTTGTTGAAATAGTGAAAGGAGAGAATATGGCAAACGATTTCCCCGATCTGAAAGAGATCAAGATCCCCAAGATCAAATCCTCTTTCATCTGGGGCGGCCTGGTGACGCTGATCGTGCTGATCTTCCTCGGCACCGGTCTCTATTCCATCGAACCCTACGAGACCGGCGTGGTTCTGACTTTCGGGAAGTTCACCCGCATCACTCAACCCGGGCTGCACATCAAGATCCCGTTTGGCGTTGAAACCGTCACAAAGGTGCCGGTCAAGCGTCAGTTGAAGCAGGAATTCGGTTTCCGAACCCTGAAAGCCGGCGTTAAAACCAAGTACGACAGCCGCCGCTACCAGGAGGAATCCCTGATGCTCACCGGCGATCTCAGCTGCGCCGATGTGGAGTGGATCGTGCAGTATCGCGTCAGCGATCCGGTGCAGTTCCTCTTCCGGGCCCGCCAGCCGGAGGAAACCCTGCGCGATGCCAGTGAGTCTGCGATGCGCCAGATCGTCGGCGACCGCAGCGTGACCGAGGTGCTGACCACAGGTCGTGAAGAGGTGGCGTTGGAAGTACAGACATTGCTGCAGGACTTGGTGGATTCCTATCAACTCGGTATCAGCATCCAGGTGGTGGTGTTGCAGGATGTCAACCCGCCCGATCCGGTCAAGGCCTCTTTCAACGAGGTCAACCAGGCGCTGCAGGAGAAGGAAGAGATGATCAACCAGGCGCGGGCGGCCTATAACCAGGTGATTCCGCGCGCCAGCGGCGAGGCGGCACAGACGATCCTCAACGCCGAGGGTTACGCGCTCAACCGCATCAACCGGGCGCAGGGTGAGGCCACCCGTTTCCGTTCTATCTACAATGAATACCGCAAGGCGAAGGATGTCACCCGGCGGAGGCTGTTCCTCGAGATGATCGGCGAGGTGTTTCCCAAAGTGGAACGACAGATCATTATCGACACCGATCTCTCCGGTGTCCTGCCACTGCTAAATCTTGACGCGGAGGTGGGCAAATGAAACGCATAGTCTGGATCATTATAGCACTGTTGGTGCTGATCGTCGTCTCCTCCGGCCTGTTCATCGTCAGGGAAATGGAGCAGGTGGTGATCACCCAGTTCGGCAAACCGATCGGGGACCCAATCACTGCCGCCGGCATCAAGTTCAAGGTGCCGATCATCCAGCGGGCGATCTTCTTCGAGAAACGCTGGCTGGAATGGGACGGTTATCCCAACCAGATTCCCACCCGCGACAAGAAGTACATCATGGTGGATACCTATGCGCGCTGGCGGATTTCCGATCCGCTGCAGTTCTACGAAACCGTACACAACGAGGTGAGCGCCCAATCCCGGCTGGATGACATCCTGGACGGCGAAACCCGCAACGCCGTCGCCAATGTGGATCTGATCGAGATCGTCCGCAGCAGCAACCGCGAGCTGGATGTCGCGATCGATCTGGAGGATATCCTGGGCGAGGCCGAGCTTCCCGATATCGTTTCCGGGCGCAACGGCATCCAGCTGCGTATCCTGGATAAAGCATCCGCCATCGTCGCCGATTACGGCATTGAGCTGGTCGACGTACGTATCAAAAGGGTGCTCTACATCGATGAAGTGTTGCGCAAAGTTTACGACCGGATGATCTCGGAGCGGCAGCGCATCGCCGAGAAGCTCCGTTCGGAAGGGCGCGGCAAGAGCGCCGAAATCCGGGGCGAGATGGAGAAAGAGCTGAAGCTGATCCAATCGGAAGCCTACCGGGCGGCCCAGGAGAAAATCGGCGCCGCGGATGCGGAAGCGACTGCCATCTACGCCGCCGCCTATAATCTCGACCCGGAGTTCTACGCCTATTCCCGCACGCTGGAAAGCTATGCGGAGGTGATAGACAGCCTGACAACAGTGATCCTGAAAACCGACGGCGACTTCTTCAAGTATCTGGAGTCGACTTCGGGCAGGTAATTTAAGCGATACCGATTCCGAATACCGATGATCGATCTCGGATATCGGCCTCGGATTTCGGTATCGGAATTCGTAAATAGCAGTCCAATACAAAAACGAACGGCTGGCCGTATGCGTTACGGTCAGCCGTTTTTATGTATGCTAGAGCAAAGCGTGGTTTGGTGAAATTCATCGAATCCCGATCCCGATTCCGACTCCCGGGTTTTCGGTATCGGAATCGGTTATCGGTATCGTCTTCTAGATATACTCCCGCAGGATCTCCGCGAATCTACAGATATTCCAAATCACAAGGCATTCGTGTTTATTCGTGGTTTGATGGAATTCATCGAATCCCGATCCCGATTCCGACTCCCGGGTTTTCGGTATCGGAATCGGTTATCGGTATCGTCTTCTAGATATACTCCCGCAGGATCTCCGCGCGCGGCTGAGGGATGACCACCTTATTGACCAGCAGGCCTTTCTGCGCGACATGCGCCGCGCCGGTGTTGACGGCAGAGGTGACCGCCGCGACGTCGCCGCAGAGGGTGACGAAACCCTTACCGCCAATCGCCATCGCCAGACGCAGTTCCAGGATCTGGACCTTGGCGGTCTTCACGGCGTGATCGGCCGCTTCGATCAGCGAAGCGACGGAAAAGCTTTCGATGATGCCCAGCGCGTCGATCTCTTCCACCTCGTTGATACCCTGGATGGCCGGAATAACGGTGGGATGGATATTGGCGACGATGAAGACATCCACCGTTTCATTCTCGCCGAACCGTTCCGCCGCGTCGACAGCCGCCCGCACCGCTGCGACGTCTCCGCTGACCAGGTTCATGAACTTGCCGGGACAGATGGTGCGGGAGATGAGCAGGGTGACCGCTGATGTCTTCAACATCAGGTCGGCGGCGGCGATCCCGGTGGCGATGGAGGTGAATTCGATGATTCCGATTGCAGTGGTCATTGTATCACGATCTCTTCCTGGTTGACGGAGATGACCTCGCTGGTCCGCGGGGCGTGAACACCAACCCCCAGCTGAGGGGCGGGCACATCGGCGATCAGCTCTCCCGCCTTCACCTTACTCCCTGTCTTGACAACCGGCGCGGCGGGTTGCCCGATATGTTGACGCAGCGGGATGGTCAGCCGGCCGGTCTCCTCCTCGAAACGGCGGAAAGGCGCCGCGGTATCATAGGGCTTTAAACCGAGCTTGCGCAGCATCTGTTTGCCGGAAAGCTTCCGGTAGGCATACATCGGATGGGGTGTGGCAGCAGGCTGCCGGCGCGGAGCTGTTTCCTGCCGCTGCAACGATTGCTTCGACAGCTGGCAGGCGAGCCGGGGATCCAGCCCTTCCGGGCAGGCTGCCAGAGTACAGAGGCCGCATTCGACGCAGAGTTCCCCCCAGCGCGAAGCGGGCGGTTCGCTCCGGGTCTGCTGGTGGCGCATCACCTGGTGCGGTTCGACCTGGTAGCCGAGCAGGTAGCGGGGGCACATCTGCGTGCACATGTTGCACTGGTCGCAGACGGAGCGTCCGATCCGCGTTCGCAGGGTGGCGGATTTCAGCAGTTGGCGGGCGTAGCCGTGCTCGCACGGGATAACGATGATGCCGGAGCTGGTTTTAACCAGCGGGGTGGACATATCCTCCACGACGCGGCCCATCATCGGGCCACCGTCGATGGCGACATAATCGCGCAGCGGACTGCTTCCGGCGAACCGGATCGCCTCCTCAAAGCTGAGGCCGACTGGAAACAGCGCCGTCACAGGCTGCCGCACCGCTCCCCCCACCGTCACCATCGTATGCGTGACCGGCTGGCCCCGTTCTGCCTGGTGGATGTTGACGATCGTCTCGACATTCATCACGACGATGTCGATCTGCAGCGGAATGCCGCCCGGTGGGATGGTCTTGCCGGAAACCTCGTAGACCAGGTTCGCCTCGTCGCCCGCCGGGTAGTAATCCTCGAGCAGCTGCAATTCAATGTCGCCGTTCAAGCCGGCGCGGACCGCCTCGACCGTCTCCCGGTTCTTCTCCTTGATCCCGATGACCGTCCGGCGGGGCGTCAAAGCCTGCCGGATCAGTTCCAGACCGGCCAGGAATTCCGCGGTGAAATGCCGCATCACCACGTTGTCCTTGCGCAGCAGCGGTTCGCACTCCGCCCCGTTGACGATCAGGATATCGACCGGCTGGGATAGTTTGACGTATGTGGGGAATCCGGCACCGCCGGCGCCGACCACTCCCGCCGACCTGACTTTATTCACCAAGGTTGAAGTTGACATTCGATGGACGATCTGTTTTCTTTCAGGTCGATTAAGAGTCCAGGAAACGCTAATCGGCGCTTATTACATTCGGAATCGCCATCGGAATCGGTATCGGAAGTAATCGATTCCGATCCCGATCCCGAATCCCGATATTAGCGTTCATTCGCGGTTTGATGCGCAATCCACGCATACCGACTACTCGAGCAAAAGGAAGGATTATGGCTTCAAATAGCAAGCAGGATCTTGGCGTCGCCTCGCTGAATCCTATTTTTCATCCTAAATCGATCGCCGTGATCGGCGCCTCCGCCCAGTCGGGCAAGATCGGCCGCGAGATTCTGCACAATCTGCTGCTCAGCGAGTACCAGGGAGTAGTCTACCCGGTGCATCCGACCGCCAAGCATATCCTCTCCCTAAAGGCTTATCCCTCCGTCATGGCCATCGAGGATGAAGTGGACCTGGCGATCATCGTGGTCAAGAAACAGCTGGTGCTCAAGGTGGCCGATGAGTGCGGTCGCAAGGGCATCAAGGGACTGGTGGTGATCACCGCCGGCTTCCGCGAAATAGGCGGCGAGGGCATCGAGCTGGAACAGCGGCTGCTGCGCATCGTGCACAAGTACAACATGCGGATGGTCGGACCCAACTGCATGGGCATCGTCAACACGGCCGAGGGAGTGCAGATGAATGCCACCTTCGCCAGCACGACACCCCGGCGCGGCAGCATCAGCTTCCTCTCGCAGTCAGGCGCCCTTGGCGTGGCGATCCTGGAGAACGCCGAGGAATACGGATTGGGACTGGCCCAGTTCGTCTCCCTCGGCAACAAGGCGGATGTATTCGGCAACGATATGCTTGACTACTGGCGGGATGATCCCAACACCAAGCTGGTCCTGATGTACCTGGAGAGCTTCGGCAACCCGCGCAGTTTCGTCAAGATCTCCGAGGAGGTCTCCCGGCGGAAACCGATTCTGGCGGTTAAATCGGGCCGGACCGCCCGCGGCGCTCTGGCCGCCTCTTCCCACACCGGCGCCATCGCCGGCCAGGAGCTGATCACCGATGTGTTGTTCGAGAAGGCGGGTGTGATCCGCATCGACACCATGGAGGAGCTGTTCGACATCTCCAAGGCATTCGTCAACCAGCCGCCACCGCCCGGCGACCGCATCGCCATCATCAGCAACGCCGGCGGTCCCGGCATCCTGGCCACCGACGCGTTGGAGAACTACGGTCTGCAGGTCGCCACCTTCACCGAGCAGACCACGGAAGCCCTGCGGGAGATACTACCGGAAGAAAGCAGCTGCGACAACCCGGTCGACATGATCGCCTCCGCCGACGGCGAACGTTATCAGAAGACCATTCAGCTGGCCAACGCCGACCCCAATGTCGACGGCATTCTGGTGATCTTCGTGCCGCCGATTACGGCCGATCCGGTCGATATTGCCGGCGGTATCATCGCCGGTTGCGAGGAACTGAACAATAAACCGGTCCTGGCCTGCTTCATGGGCGAACAGCAGGGACAGGCGCTGGCCGCCCTGGAACAAGCCGGTATCCCCAATTACATCTACCCGGAATCGGCGGTGCGTTCGCTGGCCGCCCTCAACCGCTACCGGCAGTGGCGGGAGAAGCGCCGGGGTGAGATCGCCGTCTTCAGCGCCCACAAATCGCGGGTCAAGACCATCATTGACCAGGCACGCTCGGAGGAGCGGGAACACCTGACCCAGGCGGAGGTGTTCACCATTCTGAAAACTTACGGGATTCCGGTAGCCGCCTACGAACAGGTCCAGGATGTCGAGGCGGCGGTAGCAGCCGCGGCCGCCATCGGTTATCCGGTCGTGCTGAAGCTTGACTCGCCAAAGCTGGTACACAAATCAGACGCGGGCGGCGTCAAGCTGGATATCGGCGATGAAGCCGCGTTGCGCCAGGCCTGGGAAGATATATATGCCGCCGCCCTGCAGCATATCGAACGGGAAGAGATCGCCGGTATCCTGGTTCAGAAAATGGCCGGCAGGGGCCGGGAAACCATCATGGGTATGACGACCGATCCCAGCATCGGTCCGTTGCTGATGTTCGGTCTTGGCGGCATCTACGTGGAAGTGCTCAAGGATGTGAAATTCAAGATTGTGCCGATCACAAATGTCGACGCGCGGGAGCTGGTCACCGGTATCAAGGGTTTCAAGCTGCTGTCGGGGACCCGCGGCGAGCAACCGGCTGATGTCATCAGTGCACAGGAGGTGCTGCAACGCCTTTCGCAACTGATTACCGACATCCACGATATCCTGGAGATGGACATCAACCCCTTCCTGCTGTATGAGCAGGGGAAGGGCGGCATCGCCGTCGACGGCCGCATGCGCATAGATCTGAAGGGCGGGTCTCAGAAGAGCACCTGATGCGGCCGCATGCGCATAGATCTGAAGGGCGGGTCTCAGAAGAGCATCTGATTCTTTCCACCTGTACCGGCCGACCGCTCGCAAACTGACTTTTAACTAGAAGACGCACGGCTCAACCTGGAGCCGCACGGGAAGACGATTCGTAAAGTCTTAATGTAGATACCGGTTATACTGGTCGATAAGTAGCACAGGAGATCTCTCAAATCGCCGCCGGCAGGGCGGATCCATTGCCATTTTGAAGCATAATGGTTATGTTTACTTGATTTGAGAATTCTATGACTTGTCGCCCTTTTGCGATTCCATCGCCCTTTTGCGATTCCATCGCGCTTTTGCGATTCCATCGCACACTATTGCCGGTAACTGTGAATTTCCAGTTCGAGATTTCGGAGGGAGTATGCTGAGAAGCCCGCTGTGGATTTCCCTGTTTTCGATCTGCATCGTTGCCAATCTCGCGGCCGAACCGCCACCGCAGTTCGATCTGCGGGATGTGGACGACGAGAATTACGTTACCGGCGTACGCAGCCAGCAGGGGGGAACCTGCTGGACGCATGGCGCAATGGCGGCCATGGAGGGGAATCTATTGATGACCGGCAACTGGGAAGCCGCCGGTGAGATCGGGGAACCCAACCTGGCCGAGTACCACCTCGACTGGTGGAACGGCTTCAACGATCACCACAACGATGATATCGACCCCCCCTCCGGCAGCGGACTGGAAGTCCACTACGGCGGCGACTACCGGGTGACTTCCGCCTACCTGACCCGGCTGGAAGGGGCGGTACGCGACAGCGACGGTCAATCCTACGACACGCCGCCGCTGCGCAGCGATCCGAGTTATCACTATTTTTATCCCCACGACATCGAATGGTACACAGCCGGTCCCGCCCTGGAGAGAATCGACCTGATCAAGCAGAAGATCATGGATGAAGGGGTGATGGGCACCTGCATGTGCTATGACGGTTCCTTCATGTCCGGCTACATCCACTACCAGCCCCCCGAAAACGAACTGGACCCCAATCACGCGATCGCGATCATCGGTTGGGACGATGCGAAGGAAACCCAGGCTCCGCTCGACGGCGCCTGGCTCTGCAAGAACAGCTGGGGGAGCAGCTGGGGTGAGGACGGCTACTTCTGGATCTCCTACTACGACAAGCACTGCTGTCAGAATCCTGAGATGGGCGCCATCTCGTTCCAGGATGTGGAGTCGCTGTCCTGGCAACGCTGCTACTATCACGACTACCACGGCTGGCGCGACACCCGCACCGATGTCGATGAAGCCTTCAACACTTTCACCGCCGCCACCGACGATGTCATCAAGGCGGTTAGTTTTTTCACCGCGACCGACAGCGTCGACTGCACCGTACGCATCTACTCCGATTTCATCGCCGGTATCCTGGGCGGAGAACTGGCCGTCCAGACCGGTTTTCTTGCGCACAGCGGTTTTCACACCCTGGAACTGGATACACCGATCTACCTGGCGACCGGCAGCGATTTCCATGTCTATCTGCAGTTGTCTGACGGTGGTCACCCCTACGACCGCACTTCCGATGTGCCGGTGTTGCTCGGCGCCAACTATCGCACTATTGTCGAGTCGGCCGCCGGGCCGGGGGAAAGCTGGTACCGCGACGCGGGCGTCTGGTTTGACCTTTATTACTGGCAGAACGATCCCTGGACCGGTACCGCCAACTTCTGCATCAAGGCCCTGGCGACCGATCCCGGACTCGGGGTCGCCCCCACCGAACGCTTCGTAGCTGAGGGTCCGGTGGGTGGACCTTTTACACCCACTGCCGGTACCTACACGCTGATCAACAATAACGGCTGGCCGATCGACTACACTGTCGAGTTGACCCTCCCGGTGGACTGGGCGGAGTTGACCGGCGAGCTGGCCGGTACGCTGGTGCCGGGGGAGAACAGAGAGATCGACGTTGAAGTAACCGCCGCGGCTGAACTACTGCCCGTCGGTGCCTACTTGACCTCGATTCAATTCACCAACCTGACCGATCATTTCGGCGATACCCAGCGCCAGGTCTTACTCGCTGTCGGCGATCCAGCTATCTGCTACGAATGGAACCTGGACAGCGATCCTGGCTGGACTCTGGAAGGGGGCTGGGGATTCGGGCAACCGACCGGTGAAGGCGGTGCCTACGGGTATCCCGATCCCACCAGCGGTTACACCGGCCTCAACGTCTATGGATACAATCTGGAGGGCGACTACCCCAACGGCATGGAAACGGCCGAAGCGCTGATCACGACTCCGATCGATTGCAGCGGTCTCTTCCATGTGCAGCTCGGTTTCCAGCGCTGGCTGGGAGTGGAGAGCCCCACCTACGACCACGCTTCGATCGCGGTCTCCACCGACAACCTCACCTGGGTACCGGTTTGGGAGAACAGCGTCGAAATCACTGATAACGACTGGGTAGCGATGGAACTGGACATCAGCGCCCTGGCAGACGACCAGCCCCAGGTCTGGATCGCCTGGTTGATGGGTCCGACCGATTCCGGCTGGCAATACTGCGGCTGGAACCTCGACGACATCGTCATCACCGCGCTCGATGCCACCTATCCGGGGGTAGAGGATCTGACCATCACCTGGACCGATCCCTACATCCAGCTGAACTGGTCACCGGTCACCGGAGCCGTCTCTTATTCGGTTTACCGCAAGTCCGATCCCTACGCCACGGAAACGGAACTGATCGCCACCATCACCGATACCGCTCTGCAGCTACTTGACGAAACCGGGACCTACACGCAGGCGTTTTATCATGTCATTGTGAACTATTAAGGTTTGTGAATAGATTCTCTCAACCATATAGAAGGAGGAATTAATGCGATTCAAACTCTCATTGTTTTTGGGATTGCTGCTTGCGACGACCACTTTTGCCACGCAGCATTCGCTGAATGGCGTCACGGTGACCGGCGTCCGTGTTGTCGACGGCAGCTGGGGGAACACCACCCTGGAGTACACCCTCGCCGGGTTCGACAGCGAGGAGCTGCAGATCGATGGCGACCCGTACTACCGGATCACTACCTCGGACGCCGCGGTCTGGCAGGAAGCGGGAGCGCCGGCGCTGCCACGTTCTTCGGTCAGCATCGTCATTCCGGACCAGGCCGGCACCAGTCTCGAGATCCTGGCCAGCGACTACACCGATTTTACCGGGTTGAGACCGGAGCCCTCAAAAGGTGTGATCACCCGTGATGTGGACCCGGCGACGGTGCCGTACACTTTCGGCGCCGCCTACGATCGCGAGATCTTCCCTGCCGCGATCACCGACCTGTCGGCACCCTACATCATGCGCGATTTCCGCGGCCAGGTTGTCCATTTTCAACCGTTCCAGTGGCTGCCGCAATCAGGCGCGCTGCGGGTTTACAGCCGCATCCTGGTCAGGATCGCCACCGACAACCGCGCCGGTGTAAATGAAATCCTGCGCGCACAGCTGCCCGGTGTCGTCGACGGTGACTTCAACCAGATTTACCGGCGCCATTTCGTCAACTTCGTGGCGGACGAGCGCTACACACCCCTGGAAGAGCAGGGCAACCTGCTGATCATCACCAACGACGCCTTCCACACCGAGATGGAGCCTTTCCTCGCCTGGAAACTGCAGAAGGGCATCCCGACCGAACTGGTGGATCTCTCCACCATCGGCTACACTTCAACCGCCGTGCAGAATTACGTCCAGAACTACTACGACACCATCGGCCTGACCTTCCTGCTGCTGGTGGGCGACGCGGCCGATGTGCCGACACCCTCCGCTGCCGGCGGTTCTTCAGATCCGACCTACTCACTGCTGGCCGGCAGCGACACCTATCCAGAGATATTCGTGGGTCGCTTCTCGGGCGAGACCCCCACCCAGGTGGCCACCATGGTGGAGCGCACGATCGAGTACGAGCGTAACGCCGCCACCGCAACCTGGTATCACAAGGGTACCGGCGTCGCCTCCAACCAGGGCCCGGGCGATGACGGTGAGTACGACAACGAGCACATGGATAACATCCGTCTCGACCTGCTGGGTTACACCTATACCGTAGTGGACCAGATCTACGATCCCACCGGGACCGCCGCGCAGGTTTCCGCCGCGCTGAACGACGGCCGCTCCATCGTCAACTACTGCGGTCACGGCTCCACCACCAGCTGGGGTTCAACCGGTTTCAGCAACACCCATGTCAACAGTCTGACCAATAACAACATGCTGCCCTTCATTCAGAGCGTGGCCTGCGTCAACGGTCAGTTCAACGGCTACACCTGTTTCGCCGAAGCCTGGCTGCGCGCCACTAACGGTGGCGAGCCGACCGGCGCCGTCGCCATGTATGCCTCCTCGATCAACCAGTCCTGGAACTCGCCGATGTGCGGTCAGGATGAGATGATCGATCTGCTGACGCAGGATCAGAAGAACACCTACGGCGGCATCACCTTCAACGGTTCCATGCAGATGATGGATGAATACGGCAGCGACGGACAGAACATGTTCCTCACCTGGCACATCTTCGGTGATCCGTCCGTGCAGTTGCGGACCGATTCCCCCGCGCCGCTGAGCGTCACCCACGCCGGCGCCATGTTCCCGACCGCCGAGAGCTACGAAGTGACCGCGACCGGCGTCGATCGCGCTCTCTGCGCGCTTTACGGTGAAGGCGTTCTCTACGGCTATGCCTACACCAATGCCGCCGGCAACGCCGTCATCCCGATCGATCCGATGCCGCCGGTCGGCCAGGCGCTCACCCTGACGGTCACCGCCTACAACTACACGACCCATCAGTCACTGGTGGATGTGATTCCGCCCTCCGGACCCTATGTGGTGTTCGATGCCTGCACGGTTGAGGACGCCAACGGCGAGCTGAATCCCGGTGAGAGCCCCGCTCTGACCATCGCACTGGAGAATGTGGGCGTGGAAACCGCGGTCGGTGTTTACGCCGTGCTGACCACCACGGATCCCTATGTTACCGTGCTCGACGGCGATGAATTCTATGGTGATATGGTCGCGGGTGCCGTCGTCTCGGCACCGAGCGGCTTCCAGGTGCAGGTGGCGGCCGGCACGCCGGAGGACCACCTGGTCAGCTTTACTCTCACCGCGGAAGCGGCGGGCGAGTGGAGCTGGGATTCGCACTTCGATCTGACCGTGCGCTTCATCTACGAGGAATACTGGTCGGACGACTGCGAAGCGGCGGGTGACTGGACTCATTCCGCTCCCGGCGGCTGGGTTGATCAGTGGCACCTCAGCAGCGAGGACTACCAGAGTCCGACTCACAGCTGGAAGTGCGGCGACACCGGCACCGGCGTCTACGCCAACCTGCTCGACGCCAGACTGGTATCACCCCTGCTGGAGATCAGACCCTATTCCCGGATCTCCTTCCTGCATCGCATCGATGGCGAGGTATCGGGAGCCTATCCTGACTCGGCCTACGACGGCGGTATCTGTGAGATCAGCGTGGACGGACTCAACTGGACTCAGGCGACGCCCAGCAGCGGTGGCTACAACAAGTACTTCCGCTGGGAATCCGGCGGTGGCTCTCCCGCCACCCATCCGTTTAACGGCGGCACTCCCTGCTGGTCCGGCAGCTTCGGCTGGCAGCAGACAGAAATCGCGCTCGGCGACTACGCCGATCAGACCATCCAGTTGCGCTTCCGCTTCGGTAGCGACCAGGGCGGCGGTTCTGAAGGCTGGTACCTCGACGACTTCAGTCTGGTCGGCATCGCCCAGGGCGGCGAACTCGACCCGGTAACCGATCTGGCAATTTCGGTGACTGACGGTTTCGTCAACCTCACCTGGTCACCCTCCGCCGGTGCGATCAGTTACAATATCTATGGCGCCGCCACCCTCGACGGTGAGTACCTGCTGCTGGGCAATACCAGTATGTCGCAGTGGACCATGCCACTGAGCGGTGAGTTCGGTTTCTACCATGTAACCGCGCAAGACTGACGGTAATCTATTGCGAACGATAATCTCATTCGACATGTGATACGTAGGGGCGGGTTTCAAACCCGCCCCTACATCTTTGCCCCAACCGCTACCGGAT
>CAZFEC010000003.1:62009-76183 GCA_964517435.1 uncultured Bacteroidia bacterium
GGGCGGGTTTCAAACCCGCCCCTACATCTTTGCCCCAACCGCTACCGGATCAGTGTCATCTTACGCGTCGCCTCGGCGCCACCCGATCTGAGACGATAGAAATACACGCCTGACGCTAATTCGCTGCCGTCAAAGTCGATCCGGTGGTTACCGGCCGCCAGATGGCCGGCCACCGGCAGCGCCACCGGTTCTCCCCGCAGGTTGAACAACCGCAGCTCGGTATAGCCGGGTGCGCTCAATTCAAAGCGGAAGGTAGTGCGAGGATTGAATGGATTCGGATAGTTCGGTTCCAGGCGCAGGGCGGCCGGTTGGCGGAATTCGGTCGTCTCACCGCAACAGGGCACCCAGACCGGATGGCCGACACTCGCGATCGGCTGACCGCCGGCGTAGAGAGTGAAATGCGGTTCCAGCCAATTGTCGCAGGGAGCGCCTGTCGCCCGCAGCGCGAACAGCGCGCTGCCTCGCTCGCCGGGTACCAGTCGCGGCGGCTGGAGAGGCTGCAACTGATCGCATCCATCCCAGAGCAGCCCCGGCGGTAGTACGGCCTGCACGAAGAGCGGTTGACTGACAACTTCGCCCCGGTTCCACGCCGACAACCGCAGCGCGATCGTTTCCGGCATCAGCTCACCCTCCACACAACCGTATTCTGCGGCACTCGTGACGGTAACGGTCGGGAGCGAATCAACCGCGCATGTGCGGGGGGAACCGTAGAGGGTACTCCAACCGCAGTCTGCTCCCGGCGGTAGTACACCCTCTTCCCAGTTGATGACTACGGCGGCGTCGTAGTAGGTCGCATTCTCCCGCAACGGCTCCGGATCATTCCGGTAGAGCGGCGCCCACTCCCCGATCAGGAAGCGAGCCGGCGGCGTGACGCCGGAACCGGAGAGAATGCCGCAGGCGGCCGGTGTCGCGGCGGGGGCGGGAGCGCATGACCGGACCTCCCAGACCGCTGGCATCGCAGCGGGCTGATCACAACACTGCTGAAGTGGCAGCAGCCCGCCCGTGGTCCCGATCATGGCACAATCATTGTCTCCCTGCTGCGGATCCAGCAACAGGGACAGCTCCACCTCGCGCGGGAAGTCGCCCAGGTTGCGTGAGGTGAAATCGATCCGCAACACTTGCCGGCCGCCCATCAACGTCACTACGGTAAGATCCTGCTGCAACCGCACCGAAGACGCCCGCCAGATCGTGCGAATTCCACCGGCATGAGAGTGGGGCTGACCGAGCATCTCCAACGCGCGACAGACGATCGTGGCCGTTGAGTAGCAGATGCCGTCCACCTGCAACCGCACTCCGCCGCTCCAGGGCGTGCGTTCCCAACCGTAGAGTAAACCGACGCCATCCGGCTCAGCGACAGTGAAACACCCGTTGGCGAGACTGACCCGCAGGCTTAACCGATCATCATCCAGTTGAATGAAATCCGTCGGACCGCCGGCCGGCGCCCCCTGCCGCTTCCAGCCGTCATAATCGGTAAGGTCGCCTGCCCGCAGGAGCGACGCCAGCAGCACAACGACGGTACAGATTGAACCTAACAACACGATACCTCCTCCTTCCAGTTTTGAGATATGGCAGTGGAGCAGGCAGGCAGGTGAAGCGGCTGCGACTGACGGGCTGTGCGCCGGCAGCAGCTACAGTCACAACGAATTCGCTACCGCAAACACCGTGCCGTCGCTACCGGCCGACGTCCAGACTACGGCAATCGAATCTCTGACATCAGCTTACGGCAAGAGCGGCATTGACGACCGCCTGTCGCCGGGAGTGGAGGTATCAGGGAATGCCGGCGGAGCCGGATCATTCCTGAAAATCAACCTGTCCAGACGGGTTGACAGAAACAGTTGGCATATTGTCAGGAGTCGCGTTATTCTATGTCGCGAAAAGCGCTTTTAGCACAAGCCGCTACTTCAGCAGAGTCATACCGGCCTGCTGGCGACATGAGTTGCCTTTCTGAAACAGAAATAGAGGAGGAATCGCATGGACGCGACAGTAAAGGCACTCTGGCCTGAACTGGACTGGATTGAGAACGAAGAGCTGCGCGAGCAGACCGCCAGGACCTGGGAACTTGCGTTCGCCCGCAGCCCGCTGGAGGCGGCGGACCTGGAGCGGATCCCTTTCACCCTGCTGGTGGAGAACTGCCGGGTCAGTTTCATGGCCCACAAGCGTGCCGTAGTGCATGTGGCTCGCGAAGCCGCCCTCAAGATGCAGCATTTCTTCGGCGACGAACTGCCGGTAGATATGGATACCGTGATCGCCGGCGCGATTCTGGCCGATGTCGGCAAGCTGCTGGAGTACGATCTGGCAGATGGCGAAGCGCGGGTGAGTGATTTCGGACGCTACGTCCGGCATCCCTTTTCCGGCGTGGCGCTGGCCATGGAGTGCGGCGTACCGCAGGCGGTCTGCCACATCATCGCGGCACACGCGGGTGAGGGAGATATGGTTAAGCGTTCCACGGAGGCCTATATCGTCCACCATGCTGATTTCATGACCTTTCTGCCATTCAAGAGCCGTCTGGGTAATTGACGCGGTCCGACCGGTCCCAACCCAGACCAGGCCTATGCAAACAGCAAGTCTGAACCGAAAGAGGAGAATATGTCGACTGTCAAAAACTACTTCCTGGAAACCCGTCCCCAGTTTCTGCTGCTTTCCCTGATGCTGGTCCTGCAGGGCGTGGCGCTGGTGCACTACCTGCAGGTGGATATCAACTGGCTGTGGGCTGTCATCACGCTGCTGGGCGTGGTGCTGGCGCACACCGGTGTGAATGTGTTGAATGACTACTGGGATGCCAAACACGGTATCGACGCCGCTACGCAGGCGACCCCTTTCAGCGGTGGTTCCGGTATAGTGCGCGACGGAGTGATTTCGCAGCGGGCGGCGCTCAACTACGGCCTGGTGGTAACCCTGGTGGCGCTGATCGCCGGTCTCTTTCTCTGCTGGCAGGCCGGCTGGCACCTGCTCGGTTACATCCTGATCGGGGGCGTCGCGGTGCTGTTCTACAACACCGTGCTGGCGCGTCTGATGCTGGGTGAAATCGCGGCGGGACTGGCACTGGGAACCCTGGTCGTTCTGGGCACACTGGCGGTTCAGGGCGTTCCCCTCGCCGGTAAGCTGATCTGGCTGGCGGTACCGGCCGGATTGTTGACCCTCAATCTCCTGCTACTGAACGAGGTCCCGGATGCGGTCGCGGACAAGCAGGGCGGCCGCTTCCACTGGGTGATCGTTTTCGGACGCCGCGGCGCGTTGATTGTCTACACCGCTATCGTACTGTTGACCTTTTTGCTGATCGGCCTGGCTCCGCTGATGTTCGATGTCACCCGCTGGCTCTGGCTCGCTTTGATCGGCCTGCTGCCGGCCGTCGGAGCGATAAGCGGCGCTTTCAAGGCGGGAGACGACCTGGAAAAGTTCATCCCGGCCCAGGGTGCCAATGTGATGATGGTACTGGGTACCGATCTGCTGTTGGCGATCGGTTTCTTCCTGGGATAAGACTCACCGCGGAGCTGCCCACATGCAGTTGAAGCGAAGCTGCGGACTCCTGTTGCCGGTAACCGCGCTGCCCTCCCCGGGCTGCTGCGGAGATCTCGGGCCCGCCGCCCGGCGCTGGCTGGAATTCTGCCGGGCCGCCGGTTGCAGCTGGTGGCAGATTCTGCCTTTCGGCCCCACCGGTTATGGCAACTCCCCCTATCAGTGCTACTCGGCATTCGCCGGTAATCCGCTCTGGATCAGTCCGGAAGATCTGGCGACGGACGGTCTGATCGATCCACCCGACGCCTGCGAGGCGGCGCCTGAACGGGTTGATTACCAGCGGGCCTGGCAAGCCAACCGGCTGCAGCTCACCGCCGCCTGGGACAACTTCCGGAAGCGGGAGTTTCCGGAACTGCGGCGCGACTTCGAACAGTTTCAGGCGGAGGAGCGGGAGTGGCTGGAAGACTATGCCCTCTTCATGGTGATTCGCGAGCATCACGACCGGCAGCCCTGGCGGAAATGGCCGCTGCCGTTGCGCCGGCGCGATTCGGATGCACTCGCCGCCTGGGCGGACGATCACACGGAAGAACTGCAGCGCGTCAACTTCGAGCAGTGGCTGTTTCACCGTCAGTGGCGACGGTTGCGCGAAGCCGCGGGGGAAGCCGGTGTCGGCATCATCGGCGATATCCCGATCTTCGTGGCGCTCGATTCGGCGGATGTCTGGGCGCAGCCTGGGCTTTTCAAACTGGACGCCAAGTTGCAGCCGCGGGTGGCGGCGGGCGTTCCCCCCGATTACTTCACCCCCGACGGCCAGCTGTGGGGCAATCCCATCTACGACTGGGAGGAACTCGCCCGGCAGAACTACGCCTGGTGGGTGCGGCGGGTCAGGCACACCCTCCACCTGGTCGACCAGGTGCGTCTTGATCATTTTCGCGGTTTCGACGCCTGCTGGGAGGTCCCTCTGCCGGCCAGGAACGCCAGGCGAGGCGAATGGGTGCCGGCACCGGGGCGTGAGCTGCTGACGCGCCTGCGGACGGAGCTGGGTGAATTGCCGTTTATCGCCGAAGACCTCGGCCTGATCACCCCGGCCGTACACCGCCTGCGCGATGATTTCGGACTGCCCGGCATGACGATTCTCCAGTTCGCTTTCAATTCCGATCACACCAACAGTTTTCTGCCGCACAATTTCCGCCCGTACAGCGTCGCCTACAGCGGTACCCACGACAACGACACTACCCGCGGCTGGTGGGAGGAGAGCAGCCGGCCGCAGGAACGCAAGCAGGCGCTGGCTTACCTGCGTTCGACACCGGAGCACATCGTGGCCGACATGGTACGCACCCTGATCGCTTCGACGGCGCGCTTGACCGTTATCCCACTGCAGGATCTGCTCGAACAGGACGGTTCCGCCCGGATCAATCTACCCGGTACCAGCACCGGCAACTGGGAATACCGGTGCCGCGCCCGGGATTTGGCTCCGGAACTGGCGGCCGCCTTCCGCGATCTCAACCAGCTGTACGGCCGGGTACCGGACTCCCCTGAAGCAGCCGGATAAATCTGTTGCTGTTTTGCGGGTCTCGGTCTAGGTTAAAAAGATCAGAATGATACTGTCCAGCCGCCTTCCGCGGTTCCGCCGCCGGCCGGTGCTGGATAAAAAATGGATAGAGGAGCAATTTGACCGACCGACGTTTC
The DNA here is from genome assembly GCA_964517435.1 of uncultured Bacteroidia bacterium. Classification (GTDB taxonomy): domain Bacteria; phylum CAIWAD01; class CAIWAD01; order BS150m-G50; family BS150m-G50; genus BS150m-G50. The sequence goes on from CAZFEC010000003.1 coordinate 67,155, forward strand.
CCACTGCTCTGGCTGCTGGTCCTCCTGCTTGCCTGGGGCGGAACCACCCTGGCTCAGGAAAGCGAGTTCACCATCCTGGGTCTCAGTGTTGAGGGCAATGAACTCACCGACGCCAATCTGATCCTGCTTAACAGCGGTCTCGGAGTCGGCGACCACATCACACTGCTCGATCTGCAGAACGCCATGCATCAACTCTGGAAGCTGGGCCGCTTCAGCGACCTGGAGATCGCCGAAGATCGGACCATCCAGAACGGCGTTTTCCTAGTGATCAGGGTTGTGGAACTGCCGTTGCTGGGCGAAGTGGAAATCGCCGGTTACAAGAAGCTGAAGAAGTACAAGATCGAGGAGGAGATCAACACCCTGATTCAGGCATCCCAGCCGATCCCCGCCAGCACGCCCTTCAACATCCGCCAGGCTTTGCTGGCTCTCTACCGGGAGGAGGGCTACAACCTGGCCCAGGTGGAGGTGGAGATAGATAACGAAAATCCCGCCGCCGCCGTCTGCCGCATCTTCATCTCGGAAGGGAAGCATGTCCGCATACGCGAGATCGAGTTTCACGGGCTGGTGGAGCTGAACCCGGACAAGCTGCGCAGGAAAATGAAGGAGACCCGCACCCGCCGCTGGTGGCGTTCCGGCAACTTCGATCGCGAGAAATACGAGGAAGACCTGCAGAAGGTGCTGGCCTACTGTCGCAATCACGGTTACAACGATGCCGCGGTCCTCTCCGATTCGCTCAGCTTCAGCGATGAGGGCGACGACATGTTCATCCACGTCAACATGTATGAAGGCCCCTGCTATTACTTCGGCGAGATCAGCTGGAACGGCAATACCCTCTTCAACGACGACTACCTTTCCGACCAGCTCGTCTTCAAGCAGGGGGATGTCTTCAATCAGGAAAAGCTGGATGAATCGGTACTGCAGAGGGTGCAGAATCTCTACTACGACAACGGTTTCATCAACGCTTACATCGAGTATTCCCGCCAGCCGTCGACGGAGAACCGTCTGAACCTCAACTTCACCGTCCACGAAGGCAGCGAGTTCAAAGTCAAGAAGATCATCATCCAGGGCAACGACAAGACCAAGGAGAAGGTGATCCGGCGGGAGATGGTACTCTATCCCGGCGATACCTTCAACCGGGGCAAGCTGGATCGTTCCTTCCGCAACATCATGATGCTGAACTACTTCAGCAACGTGGTTCCTGATGTCGAGATCTCCGGTTCGGAGCAGGTCAACCTGATCATGGATGTGGCCGAGAAAGGCACCGACAACATCCAGATGTCAGCCGGCTACTCCGGCCGCGATGGCATGATCGGCCAGATCGGTTTCGGGATGAAGAACTTCCTCGGCAACGGCCAGGAGATGGATTTCAGCTGGAACTTCGGTTACAAGTACCGGGCGCTTTCGCTGTCCTTCACCGAACCCTATCTCTGGGACACGCCCACTCTGGCCGGTTTCCGTGTCTACGACATGCAACGGGGCGGCGCTTATTACGACTTCGATTTCCGCGAGCGCGGTTTCTCGATGACGCTGGGCCGCAAGCTGTCCTGGCCGGACGACTATTTCCGGATCACCGGACGTTACAGCCTGGAAGAGGTGGTGTACTCGAATTTCGACGAGGGTTTCAATTACGAACGCAACAACTTGCGGGAGAACGACCCGCAGTATTCCAGCGTCTTCACGCTGATCCTGACCCGCGATTCCAAAAACCGGGTGGAATATCCCACGCGGGGAACCACTTTCACGCTGACGGGGCAGCTGAGCGGCGGCCTGCTGGCCGGCGACGAACACTTCCAGAAGTACACCCTCGAATACAAGTGGTACCAGCAGAGCCTGTTCAAACTGGTCAGTGCCACCAGCGTGCTGGGGGGAGTCGTCGACGGACTGCGGGTAGGGCAGTATGTGCCTTACCTGGACCGCTTCTACATGGGCGGCACCGGCCTCGGCATGGGTACGCCACTGCGCGGTTACGACGAACGCCAGGTCGGACCGATGACCGACGGACTGCCGGATGGCGGCCGCGCCATGCTCAAGTGCTCCTGGGAACTGCGACGCAGCCTGGTGGAAACCGACATGACCGTCTACCTGCTCGCTTTCGCGGAGGCGGGCAACGTCTGGCCCCGTTTCAATGCCGCCAGCCTGGGCAGTATGCGGCGCAGCACCGGTTTTGGTCTGCGTATGTTCATGCCGATGATCGGCCTGATCGGCATTGATTTTGGCTACGGCTTCGACTACTTCGACGCCGAAACCGGCTTACGCAAAGGCAAGTGGTATCCCCACTTCCAGTTCGGCCGCACCTTCTGATCCCTGATCGAGAGAATCATCAAACCAAATACGAGGACTGAAATGAAGAGACTAATTCTGATCTGCTGCCTGTTTATGCTGGGCGCCGGCGTGGTGAACGCGCGCGACCTGAAAATCGGCATTGTCGACTCCCAGGCCATTCTGGCCAACTACGATGAGTACAAAAACGCGATGGCGCTGCTCCAGGAGGAGAAGATCGGCTGGGACCGGCAGATCATGGAGCTGGAGCAGAGCATCCAGCAGGCCCAGGAAGAGTATCAGACTCAATCCACCATGATGACCGAGGACTGGAAACGCCAGAAAGAGGCCGCGATCGAACAGCTGCTCAACGAGTATCAAAACCTGCAGGTTGAAATCTACAACGAGGAAAGCGGCAGGTTGCTGCAGCGCCACACCCAGTTGATCAATCCCATCATCGAGAAGATCAACGAAGGCATCGCGAAGGTTGCCGAAGAAGGCGGCTACGACCTGATTCTGGATAACTCCGCCTCCGCGATGTCGGTTGTAGTCTATCTCTCCGACGACGCGCAGGATGTCAATCTCTCCGAAAGGGTGCTGGAAGTACTGCGGGAAACCAACTGAATGAAACTCGCGCGGCTGGCTGAACTGGTCGACGGGCGCATCCTCGGCGATCCAGAGCTGGAAATCGAGGGAGTCGCCGGACTGACGTCGGCGACCCCGGAGCAGATCTCCTTCATCGCCAATCCCCGTTACAGTTCGGAAGCGACACAGAGCCGGGCCGGTGCGTTGATCACCAGGCAGAAGCAGCCCGGTTTCAGCGGCAGCCAGCTGCTCGTTCCCGATCCCTACCACGCCTTCGCCCGTATTCACAATCACTTTCATCCGCTGTGCCGCGACTATGGCAGCGGTGTCCATATTGACCTGCCGCCGGATGTCGAGCTGGGGGCGGGGGTTTACATCGCCCCGGGCGTGGTGCTGGAGCGGGACGTGCGCGTGGGTGACGGTTCGGCGTTGTTGCCGGGTGTGGTCATCGGCCGTGGCGTGAGCATCGGGCGTGATTGTATTCTGCACTCCGGCACCGTGGTCAGGGAAGGGTGCCGTCTCGGCGACGGCGTCATCCTGCAACCCCGGGTCGTGATCGGCAGCGATGGTTTCGGCTTCGCGCCGGACCTGGCCGGAGGCTTGCTCAAAATCACCCAGGCGGGCGGCGTCCGGCTGGAGGACCTGGTGGAGATCGGGGCCGGTTCCACCGTCGACCGTGGCACCAGTGGTGACACCCTGCTCGGAGAGGGGGTGAAGATCGACAACCTGGTGCAGATCGCGCACAATGTCACTATCGGCCCCTGGACGGTGATCGCCGCCCAGACCGGCATCTCCGGATCTACCACGATCGGCAGCGGTTGCCAGATCGGCGGCCAGGTCGGGATAGTCGGTCATCTGCGGATCGGGAACCGGGTCCGCATCGGAGCGCAGTCGGGAGTCACGACCGACCTGCCGGACGGCGCCGTCGTTTCCGGCTATCCGGCGCGGGAACACACATTGGCGTTGCGGATTCAGGCGGCCATCCAGAAGCTGCCGGAGCTGCGCCGGACGGTCAGTCAACTCAAGCGGGAAATACGAGAACGCGATGTTTAAGAAACAGCGAACCATCAGCCGCCCGGTAAGTATCTCCGGTATCGGCCTGCATACCGGCGCAGAGTGCAATGCCACTTTTCACCCGGCGCCGGACAATCACGGCATCACCTTTCACCTGGAGACAGATCCGGACTCGCCGGAAGTACTGGCCGACATCGAGCATGTGATCGACATCTCCCGCGGCACCATCATCGCCGCCAACGGTGATCGCGACAACGTCCGCTTCTACACGGTCGAGCATGTGCTCTCCGCACTGGCCGGTCTCGAGATCGACAACTGCCGCATCGAGATGACCGCAACCGAACCGCCGGTGATGGACGGCAGCGCCGCTCCCTTCGTCGAGCTGCTGGAGTCGGCGGGCATCGTCGAACAGGATACCGACCGGGAGTATCTCGAAATCGACCGCACCATCGTCTACCACGATGATGAGCGCAACATCGATGTCGTCGCGCTGCCCTCCGACGATTTTCGTATCACCTACATGGTGGACTACAAGAATCCTGCCCTTGGCACGCAATACACCTCCATGTATTCACTGCAGGAGGAATACCGGCAGGAATTCTCCGCTGCCCGCACCTTCTGCTTCCTGAGCGAGGTGGAGTTGCTGAAAGAGCAGAACCTGATCCGCGGCGGTTCGACGGAAAACGCGGTGATCATCGCCGATCGCCAGATTGACAGCAGCGAATTCGCCCGCTTGAAGGAGATGTTCAATGTCGCCGGCGATGTCATCGTCGGCCAGAGCGGCATCCTGGACGATCGCAAGCTGCGATTCGTCAACGAACCGGTGCGTCACAAGGTGGTGGACCTGATCGGCGATCTGGCGCTGCTGGGACGGCCGATCAAGGGGCACATCCTGGCCGCCCGCGCCGGGCACAGCGCCCATGTCGAGCTGGTGCGGCTGCTCCGCAGGGAGCTGGTCAAGAAACGTCTCACCCGCGAATACCAGCACAAGCTGACCAGCGATTTTGTCTTCGACGTGGAGGCGATCGAACGCATCATGCCGCATCGCTACCCCTTCCTGCTGGTGGATCGGATCCTCGATCTGGTGCCGGGTGAAAGCGTGACCGGTATAAAAAACGTGTCACGCAACGAGCCGTTCTTCGACGGCCACTTCCCGGGACGGCCGGTGATGCCGGGAGTGCTCATCGTTGAGGCAATGGGCCAGGCGGGCGGCGTCCTGCTGCTCAACTCCGTCGAAGATGCCGAAAGCAAACTGGTTTACTTCACCACCCTGGACAACGTCCGTTTCCGGCAACCGGTCATTCCGGGCGACCAGCTGCGCCTGGAGGTGGAGATGAAGAAGTTCCGCCGCAGCATCTGCCAGATGACCGGCCGCGCGCTGGTCGGCGATAAAGTGGTGGCCCAGGCGGAGATGAGTGCCGCCATCGTGGAGAAGTCATGAGCATCCATCCCACCGCCGTGATCGCACCCGGTGCCGAACTGGCGGGAGATGTCAGCGTCGGTCCGTTCGCGGTCATCGAAGCCGACACCCTGATCGGCGCCGGCACGGTGATCGATTCACATGTGGTCGTGTACAGCGGTACCAGGGTGGGGGAGCAATGTCGTTTTTACCAGGGCGCCAGCATCGGCGGGCAGCCACAGGATCTCAAGTACGCGGGTGAGCAGACCTACCTTGAGATCGGCGATCGCACGCAGGTGCGCGAGTTCGCCACTCTGCACCGCGGCACGACCGACGCGGTCACGACCCGGATCGGTTCCGACTGCCTGCTGATGGCCTATGTGCATGTCGCGCACGACTGCCGGATCGGTGACCATGTGATCCTGGCCAACGCCGTCAATCTGGCCGGACACTGCGTTATTGAGGATTGGGTCGGCATTGGCGGCATGGTGCCGGTCCATCAGTTCGTCCGCATCGGCCGCCACGCTTTCATCGGCGGCGGCGTTAGAATCACCCGTGACATTCCGCCCTTCATTCTGGCCGCGGGCGAACCGCTGCAATACACCGGTCTGAATTCGGTCGGACTGGAACGCCGCGGGTTTTCGTCCGAGCGCCGCCAGCGGATCAAGGAATGTTACCGGCAAATCTACGGTTCCTCCCTGAATCTGAGCCAGGCGCTGGACCTGCTGCGTGAGAAGTACGGCGATGAAGGCGACGTCGGTATCGTCATCGATTTCATTGAACAGTCGGAGCGAGGGATTCTGCTTTGAATCCGGGAATCCTCTATTTGCACCTGGACCGGCCGGGCTGTTTTCAGATGGCTCTCGACCGCGTCTTCACCGATAATCCACTCAGCCGGCCTCTACTGCGCTTTTACACCTGGCAACCCTGGACCCTGTCCCTGGGGCTGCACCAGCAGGCCGACCCGGAGCTGCTGGAGCGGGCGAGCTCACTCGGGGTACCGGTCGTGCGTCGCGACACCGGCGGCCGGGCGGTTTTCCACGCCGAAGAACTGACCTACTCGCTGCACCTGCCGGGAGACCATCCCCTGGCTGCGGGAGGCATCCTGCCCCTCTATCACGAAATCAACAGCGCCCTGTTGCGAGGCTTCGAACACCTCGGTATCGCCGGTACCCAGGCCAGCGAGCCGGTCAATCTGCGCCAGCATTACCGTTCACCGGAATCCGATATCTGTTTCTCCACACCCGTCCAGTCGGAAATCGTCTTCGGGGGACGTAAACTGGTCGGCAGCGCTCAGCGCCGCTTCCAGAACTGCATCCTGCAACACGGCAGTATTCTGCTGGGGAGCGCGCATGAGCGGATTGTAGAACTGCTCTTTCCCCCCGAGGACCAGCCCGCAGCGCTGCAGGTGGTACAGGCTAAAGCGATCACCCTGACTGAGATCGCCGGCACGTTGCCACCGCTGTCTGATATCTGCGACGCACTCACCCGCGGCATGAGCGAACAGTTCGAGCTGAACTTCGAAGCGGCCGAACCCCCGGCGACGCTCCTGGCGACGGTGGAGGAATTGCGACCTGAATTCCGGCTCTGACCGGCGCCGACCGGCGTCATCTACGGGAACAGCCATGCCGAATGTGATCACAACCAAGCTGCAGGTGGCACGGCTCTGGCTGCGGGTGGAGCAGGGGGCTTACCTCGACAAGATCCTGCCGGAATTGCGTCAGGCCACCGCGCGTGACGAGCTGGGTGAATTCCTGCTGCGAGGTATGCTGGAGTATAAGTTGGAGTTGCTCTGGGCGCTGCGGCAGGTCTATCCCCGTTTCAGCCGGTTTCCACCTTTGATGCGCGCGCTGTTGTTACTGAGCGGATTTCAACTGCGTCACACGGCGACACCGGCTGCGCTCGTCGTCAACGAGGCGGTACAGGCGGTGAAGGAACTGCGCCTCAGGCGACTGGCCGGCGCCGCCAACAGCGGTCTGCGCAGGCTGGCGGAAGTGCCGGAACCACAGGCATCCGCTTTTGATTCACATCTGGAATATTTCTCGGTAGCGACCTCCCTGCCGCCCTGGATAATGCAGGAGCTGTTGCAGGACTATCCTGAGGTTGATCCGCAGGCCCTGGCGACGGGATATACCGCCAGTCGCCGGCCCTGGCTGCGCCTGGATTCAAACCGGCTGAACCGGGAGGAGCTGGTGCGGGCAGCCGCCGCCGAGGGACTCGAACTGGAGGAGGCGCCCTGGCAGGACCTGTACTACCGTCCGCTGAATCGCGCACCGGCGGAGATACCGGCCGTGGCGCGTAACGAGCTGATCGTGCACGATGTCAGCGCCGCCGCCGCCATCACATTGCTGGCACCCCAAACGGGCGACCGGGTACTGGATGCCTGCGCCGCGCCGGGCGGGAAGCTGCGCCAGCTGCTGGAGCACCGTCTCGAGCTGGAAGTGATCGCGGTGGAGAAGACGCCCGGCCGGCTGCGTGCCATGCAACGGTTGCTCCCGCCGGCTGACGGCGTTACATTTATCCAGAAGGACCTGCAGGAACTCACGGAGGGAACCTTCGACCGGATTCTCCTGGATGTTCCCTGTTCCGGCTCCGGTAACTATGGCAAGAAGCCGGATTCCCGCTACCACCGGGGCGCGGAGCAGCTGACGGAACTGGTCGAGCTGCAGCGACGGCTGCTGGATGCCGCGGTCGACCGGCTGCGACCGGGCGGCCGGCTGGTTTACAGCACCTGCAGCGTGTTCAACCGTGAGAACGAACGCCAACTGGAGTGGTTCCTGCAGCGGCACTCCGCTTTCCGGCTCGTGACGGAGTGCTCCGCTAGACTACCCCAGTCGGCGCCGGGTATGGTAAAATACCTCCCCTGGGTCCATCAAACCGGCGGTGCTTTTGCCGTCGCCTTGACGAGGGAGTGAAATGACGCGAACCACCAAGCTGCTACTCAACCTGCTCCTGCTGCTGGCGGCACTACTCCTGTTGACCTGGTTGATGAACTCGATCGTGATGCCGCGCTACACCCGCCAGGGAGTGGGGCAACTGCTGCCGGATGTACAGAACCTCAACCTGATGGAAGCGGAACGCCGGCTGGCCGACCTGCGACTGCAGCCGGTCGTGGATTCTCACCGTCACTCGCTGTTGCCAATGGGCACTGTGATTTATCAGACACCGCAACCGGGAATCGAGGTGAAGGCGGGCCGCCGCATTCACCTGACGGTTTCGGCAGGCCGCGCCAGCCTGACCATGCCGCAACTGATCGGCCGTTCCCACCGGCAGGTGGAAGCGGCACTCCATGATGCCGGTTTTCCGGAGGAACTGTTGCGACTGGCGGTAGCGTTCGATTCGCTGGCTCCCCGCGGCGTGGTGGTCGCGCAGAGCGTCGCCGGCGGCGATTCGCTGCGTCTGGACGACACCCTCACTGTGACGCTCAGCCTGGGACCTGAAGTCGACAGCATCGCGGTCCCGGATATTCTGCGTCAGAACGAGGCAGCCGCGCGCCGCACTCTGTTCCTGTACGGTTTGCAGACCGGCGAGGTGGAATACCGCTATTTCGCCGCGGTGCCGCCCGACCAGGTGCTCCGTTCCGAACCGGCAGCCGGCAGCCGCCTACCCCCGCAGAGTGCGGTATCGTTGCTTATCACGGCTGAGAGGGATACAATAGTACCGTAGTTCAGAAAGAACGGGACTACAGCTGAGGCTGAGAAAGATACAATAGTACCGTAGTTCAGAAAGAACGGGACTACAGCTGAGGCTGAGAAGGATACAATAATACCGT
>CAZFEC010000003.1:76283-121043 GCA_964517435.1 uncultured Bacteroidia bacterium
TAGTTCAGAAAGAACGGGACTACAGCTGAGGCTGAGAAGGATACAATAATACCGTGATCAGAAAGTGCAGGACTACAGCTGAGGCTGAGAGGGATACAATAATACCATGAAATATCGAATAGCCCCTTCGCTGCTGTCCGCCGATTTCAGTCGTCTCGCCGAGCAGATTGATGTCTGTGAAGCGGGAGGAGCGGATATGTTGCACCTGGACATAATGGACGGGCACTTCGTACCCAATCTCACTTTCGGCCCCCTGCTGGTTGCGGCCATCCGCCGGTTGACCCGGCTGCCGCTCGACGCCCATTTGATGATCACCGCGCCGGAACTTTATCTGCCCCAGTTCGCGGAAGCCGGAGCCGATATCATAACCGTCCACGCCGAAGCGACGCCCCATCTCCACCGCTGCCTGCAGCAGGTGCGCTCCCTGGGCTGCCAGGCGGGGGTCGCGCTTAATCCCGCTACCGGTATCGATGTCGTTGAGCAGATTGCCGGCGATATCGATTTACTCCTGGTGATGAGTGTCAATCCCGGTTTCGGGGGACAAGCCTTTATCGAAGCGGTCCTGCCCAAGATTCAACATTGCCGCGGCCTGCTGGATGAACGCAACGACAGTTGCCTGTTGCAGGTTGACGGCGGCCTCAATCGTGATACAATCACCAGAGTGGCCGCGGCGGGCGCGGATACTTTCGTAGTGGGTTCCGCGCTGTTCGGCGCGTCATCCGTTCGTACGGAGTTGGAGGAATTGCGCCAGCGGTTACCGGCGGACGCGTAGCAGCCGGTGTGCCGCTCCCTCAAGGAGGATACCATGCTTAGAATCTATGGTTTGTCGGCTTTGTTGCTGAGCCTGCTGCTCTCCGCCTGTACCGGCCCCAGGGAGACGGTGAGAGATGAAGAGGCGGGCAGAGTGAAGGCGGTAACGGCGCCCACCCAGGCGGAAGTGTATCACATCGAGGCGGGCGACCAGGCTCATCCGGCCGTCTCACCGGACGGCAACCTGCTCGCCTACCAGAGTAACGTGGACGGTAACTGGGAGATATATCTCCAGCCGGTCGTGGGCGGTACGCCGATGAAACTGACCAGTGACAGCGGCAGCGATGAGGACCCCGTCTTCTCGCCCGACGGCACTCAACTCCTGTTCACCTGGGCGCCGGCCGGACCGGAGGCAGACCAGCCGCGGGATATCTACCTGATCAACCGGGACGGCAGCGGCAGGCGACCCGTGATACAATCACCGGCCGACGACTGGGCTCCCGTCTATCTGCCCGACGGCAGCGGCTTTCTGTTTCTTTCCGACCGGAACGACAGCAATCCAGATCCCCAGGCACGGTTTCGCACGCTCTACCTCTACTCTTTCGCGGGAGGGGAGCTGCAGGAGCCGTTCGCGGGCTTACAGATTACCGGTTCCAGCTGGGATGAACGGCGACACGATTACCTGGTGACCGGACGCGAAGGGTGGTTCTGGGCAGATTCCAGCCTGACGATTTGTGATACACTGGTAACCCCCTCCCGGCTTGCGGTCAGCGCGGGGGTGATCCCCGCCGGCGGCGACGCGCCGGAGGCCATCTGTTTCGGTGAACGCGAGGAGCACCGCCGCCAGCTGTTCCGGGTGAACCTGGCTTCCGGCGCGGAGTTTCCGCTGACCGCCACGGAACTGGATGCGCGCTGGCCGGTTCTGACACCGGACGGCGAAACCCTCTTCTTCTGCGCCAAGCTGGCGGACGATCCCGCCTCCGTATTCAATCTCTACCGTCTGCAACTAACGACACCAGCACCGGCGCCTGCAACCAGATAGCGATCTTGGCTCATCAGAAAATCACCGTCAATCTCCACGAGTTGATGCGGCATCGCATCCAGGAGATCCTGCTGGTCTCGAGCCTCTACGACTCGTTCGTCCTGGAGGAGGACGGCCACCTCAGCGACGAGGTGTTGACCGACTTCCTCAACCTCAGTCTCCGCTTCGCTCCCCGCTTTCACCGCGTTGATTCCGCCAAGACGGCCCTGACCCTGATGGAAAAGCGCCACTTCGATCTGGTGATCACGATGCGCCGGGTGGGGGATATGGATGTGCGGGAGTTCGCCTCCCGTGCCAAGGAGATCGCACCCGCGGTGCCGACCGTATTGCTGGCCTACGACACACCGGAACTGGAGCGATTCCTGCCCCAGTTGTCCGAGACCGCACTGGACCGTATTTTCGTCTGGCAGGGCAACAGTGAACTATTCCTGGCGATCATCAAGATGTATGAAGACCTGCGCAACGTCGCACGCGATGTCACGGCCGCCAACGTGCGGGTGGTGCTGGTCGTGGAGGATTCCCCTCGCTTTTACTCTTCCTACCTGCCGCGCATCTACAAGGAGATTCTGCGCCAGGTGCATAACCTGATGTCGGACAGCCTTAACGACCTGGAGCGGGTGCTGCGCATGCGCGCCCGTCCCAAGATTCTACTGGCGGACAACTGGGAGCAGGCGGAGGAATATCTGCACCGTTACCAGCGTAATCTGCTGGGGATGATCAGCGACGTGCGCTTCCCCAGGGCGGGCGTGCTGGAGCCGGAAGCGGGCTTTGAGTTGCTTCGCCACGCTCGCCGTCTGATTCCCGATCTGCCGGTGGTGCTGCAATCATCCGAGCAGCGCAACCGCGCCAAGGCACAACGCCTGGATGCGGCCTACATCGACAAGAATTCACCGCGAATGCTTCACCGGCTCCGCACCTTCATGCTGCACAACCTGGGTTTCGGTGATTTCGTCTTCCGGCTGCCAGACGGCCGGGAAGTGGGACGGGCGGTCGACCTGAACGACCTGGAAAACCACCTCTGGCAGGTGCCGGCGGAATCACTGCTGTATCACGGCCGCTACAATCACTTCTCTAACTGGCTCATGGCGCGCGGCGAGTTCGAGCTGGCCGAGAGCCTGCGCCCCCGCCAGGTGTCGGAGTTCAACGACGCCGAGGCTTTGCGCCGCTTCCTGATCGCTTGTATTAGCGAGCAGCGCGATCTTAAGCAACGGGGACAAATCGGCGAGTTCTCCCGCCTGCACTTCAACCCGAAGCTGGATTTCTCCCGGATCGGGCAGGGTTCGCTGGGCGGTAAGGCGCGCGGCATCGCTTTCATCAATACCCTGCTGCAGCGTCACAACCTGCAGGAGCATTTCCCCGGGATCGGGATCGGGATTCCGCAGACCTTCTGCATCGGCACCAATCCTTTCGACGATTTCATCAACGACAACGAGCTGCAGGATGTGATACAAAGCGATATGAGCAACGCCGAAATCTGCTCCGCGTTTCTGGGTGGGCGTTTCCGCGACGAGTTCCGGGAGGACCTGCAGGTCTTCGTAAAGGAAATCCACTACCCGCTGGCAGTCCGCTCCTCCAGCCTGCGGGAAGACCTGCAGTTTCAGCCTTTCGCCGGATTGTATCACACCTACATGCTGCCCAACAACCAGCGCGACCCGGCCGACCGGCTGGAGCAGCTGTTGCAGGCGATCAAACTGGTTTACGCTTCCGCCTTCTTCCGGGAGGCGGTCATGTACGGCAACGCCACCGCGCACCGCTGGGAGGAGGAGAAGATGGCGATCATCCTCCAGCGTGTCGCCGGCCGGCGGCTCGGCGATCACTTCTACCCGACGCTGAGCGGTGTGGCGCAGTCCTGGAATTTCTATCCGGTTTCGTACATGAAACCGGAGGACGGCAGCGCGCAGCTGGCGCTGGGTCTGGGACGCACAGTCGTGGAGGGCGGTACCACCGTTCGCTTCGCACCGCGCTATCCCCGCCTGCCCGCCGGTTACGGCAGCCTGGAGGAGATGCGGCTCAATTCCCAGAACCAGTTCTACGCGATCGACATGAACAGCGGCGACCGTCCCTTGACCGCCGGCGACGACGAAACGCTCGCGACGTTGCCGCTCAGTGTGGCGGAGGCGGACGGCGTACTCAACAGTGTCGGCAGTGTCTTTTCCACCAGCGACAACCGAGTGTACGACGGTGTTAACCGTGAGGGGGTGCGCCTGGTCACCTGCGCCAACATCCTCAAGCACCGCCAGTATCCGCTGCCGGAAATCCTGGCGGACGTTCTGCGGATCGCGGAGCGGGGCATGGGCACCTCGGTCGAGCTGGAGTTTGCCTTCGACGTCGATCCGGCCGGAGAAGCGGAGCCGCAGTTCACGCTGCTGCAGGTGAGGCCGCTGGTTCTGGATGATGCCAGGATTGAGGTGGAGGTAGGCGAGCAGGGGCGGGGCCGGGCGCTCTGCTGGTCGGAACACGTGCTCGGCAACGGCAGCTATTTCCTGGACCGGGTGCTCTGGGTCGATCCGGAACGGTTCAAGCCGGAATCGTCGGTCGATACCGCCGCCGTCGTCGCTACCTTCAATCAACAGCTGCTGGAGCGCAATGAGCGCTGTCTGCTGATCGGACTCGGCCGCTGGGGCTCCCGCGATCCCTGGCTGGGACTGCCGGTCACCTGGCCCGAGATCTGCCAGGCGCAGACGATCATCGAGGTGGGTCTGCCTGATCTGAACCCGGAGCCTTCGCAGGGATCGCATTTTTTCCAGAACCTCACCTCGATGCGGGTCGGCTATTTCACCGTGCATCCCCGCTATCCCGACGACTGGATCGACTGGGACTGGCTGCGGTCGCAGCCGGAAGCCACGGTGCGCGACGCGGTTTGCCTGACCAGGTTGGAACAGCCGCTGGAAGTTCGCATGGATGGCCGCAGCGGGCAGGGGGTGATCCTACGTCCCTGACGTCGCATCCGCCCAGAATGCACGCCGCCTGCGAGCGCCTGCCGGAAACCGAATCCGATCTTTACGCATGACGGCAAACCTCTTGCCTCCCGCCTCCGCGATAGCTAAGATACTGCCCTGAATTCAAGACCCCGATGGTCGGCACTCGATTCCCTTCAAGATGTGGCCGGCCCTCGTCAACGAGGTGCGGGATACCATGGCTGATTTGCTGAAGAAATACCTGACCGCGGACCGGATCGTGCATCTGGACGAACGGGAGCGCTTTGCGGCGATCTCTGCGATGAATGAGCTGCTTACCGACCGCGCCGGCTGCTCCCGGACGATCGCCGACCAGATCGTGGAACGGGAGCATGTGCTCAGCACCGCGGTCGGCAATCATATCGCCGTGCCTCACGCCAAGGGTGACGATATCGAAGGCATCAACCTGGCCATGGGCGTCAGCCAGGCGGGAATCGACTGGAACGCCCTCGATGACAAACCGGTTCACCTCGTCTTCATCGTCACCGCCTCGCACGAGCAGAACCGCGATTACCTCCACCTGCTGGCCGACATCGTCCGCAATTTCAACGATGTGGAACTGGTGCAGCGGCTGGCCGCTATCGGCGACGAAGTGGAACTACGGCAGCAGGTGCTGAACCTGATCGGCGCCTGAACGGGAGGAGCCGATGCGTAAACCGCTCCTGCATTGGCGGCGCCGCCTGCTCACCCATATCGCCCTCAAGCGACAATACTCCGAAACGGTCCTGACCCTCTTTTTCGCACTCTTCATCGGCATCGTGGTGGGAGCCGCCGCTGTCGGCTATCACGACCTGATCGAACTGCTCTACAACTTCTTCTTCACCTATCTCCCCGGCAAATTAGCACTGCCGTCGTATTGGTTCTGGCTGCTGGTGCCGCTGCTTGGAGGCGGCATCCAGGCGTTGCTGATCACCCTCTGGCCACATGTGGCCGCGCAGAAGGGCGTAGTGGAGGTCATGAAGGTGATCAAACTGAAAGGGGGGGTGACCCGGCTGCGCACCGTCCTGTTTCAGTTCATCGGCAGCGCGCTGAATATGGGTACCGGCGGTCCGGTGGGACCGGAGGGCCCCGCGGCCCAGATCGGCGCCGGCATCGGATCGCTGCTGGGGCAGTTCTTTCATCTCTCGGAGGAGCGGCTGCGCGTCATGGTGGCCGCCGGCGCCGGCACCGCCATCGCTGCCGTCTTCAACGCGCCTCTGGCGGGAGTCTTCTTCGCGATGGAAGTGATCCTGCTCAACGAGTTGCGCGATGTGACTTTCGGCATGCTGGTCCTCTCCAGCGTCACCGGTGCCATCATCACCCGCATCTACCTCACCGCCACGCCGGTGTTCATCATCCCGCCCTATGCGCCGCCACTGGTACGGGACTATCCCTTCTTCCTGCTGCTAGGCCTGCTCTGCGGCTTGCTTTCCGTCGCCTGGCTGCGGGTCTCCTCCTTCTACGCCGATCTGATCTGGGGGAAATGGCGCCAGGTCCCCCGCTGGATCTTCCCCATCGTGGCCGGACTGGCGGCGGGAGTGGTCGCCCTCTGGTTCCCGCGCGTCCTGGGGATCGGCTACGACGCGGTCAGCGAACTGTTCGACGGCGTTTTCCTGCTGCGCACCGCCCTGTTGCTGTTGATCTTCAAGCTGCTGCTCTCCCCGCTCAACATCGAGGGCGGAGGCATGGGCGGCACCTTTGCGCCCTCCCTCTTTCTGGGCGCCATGCTGGGTTACGCCGCCGGTGCCGGCCTGGAGTTGGTACTGGGACAGGAGGTTAATCTGGTGCTTTTCACCCTGGTCGGCATGGGGGGCACCCTGGCGGCGCTCAACGGCATCCCGATCACCTCCATCATCATGCTCTTCGAGCTGACGCGCGATTACAACCAGATTCTACCGGTGATGGTGGGCGTCGTCGGCGCGGTCGTCACCTTCCAGCTCGCTACCGGCGAGCGGTCCATCTACCTGATGAAGCTGCACAAAGCGGGACTGTTGCTGGAAGACCGTCTGACCGTGCCGGTGCTGAGCGAACTCAAACTGCCCGAGCTGATTCGCACCGACGTGCCGGTCGTCGCTCCGGAAACCACTTTCAGGGAGATTCTGGCGCGTATCGAACAGCTGCCCTACAATGACCTGGTGGTGCAATACCCCGACGGCACTCTCGGCATGATCACGCTGGCCGATCTCCGTTCGGTTCTGTTCCAGACGCAGGTCAGCGAACTCCTGGTCGCCTCCGACATGGCGCTGCCGGTTGTTCCGATCGAAAGCGACGATGAGGCGGACGCCATCCTGGGGCGGATGGAGAAGCAGAATGTCGAATACCTGCCAGTGGTAAAGGAAGGGGAGTTGATCGGGCTGCTGACCCGCAGCGACCTGTTGAAAGCGATGAACGAGACGGTGATCGCCTGGCAGCTGCGGCGCCGGCAGCGCGGGTCCTTCCGTTAAGCCGGCCCACCAGGCTGCCGCGTTCCTTGGTTTTGTTTAACCATGACCCTATATTGGCAAGGTTATCATTAGGTTATTCCTACCGGAGACAGCGATGAGCAGCAGCGAATACACCCCGGAGCATGCCGCTTCACAACCGGATACACCGCCCCTGGAAGCCTGGCCCAACCAGTATGCCGATCGTCGCTATGAAATCAGCATCACTCACCCGGAATTCACCTGTCTCTGCCCCCGCACCGGGCTACCGGATTTTGCCACCATCTCCATCAAATATACACCAGACCAGCAATGCCTTGAGTTGAAATCCTTAAAGTACTACTTGAACACTTTCCGGCAGGTCGGCATCTTCCATGAGAATGTCGTCAACCGCGTCCGCGACGATATCGTGGCGGCGATCGCTCCGCATCGCGTCGAGGTGGAGGGAGCCTTCTCGGCCCGGGGCGGTATCCTCACTACGGTGCGCTCCGTCTGGCAGCGGGAGGAATCATGACCCGGATCATCGCGGTCGCCAATCAGAAGGGGGGTGTCGGCAAGACGACCACCGCGGTCAACCTCGCCGCCAGCCTGGCGATCAGTGAACGACGGGTACTGCTGGTGGATCTTGATCCGCAGGCCAACGCCACCAGCGGCCTGGGTGTCGATGGCGGACTGGAAGCCACCACCTACAACCTGCTGATGGCGGGGATGCCACTGGATCAGATCAAGTGTGAGACAGCCATTGAGGGACTCGAGCTGCTGCCGGCGGGTATCGATCTGGTGGGTGCCGAACTGGAGCTGGTGGGCGGCGCCAGGCGGGAGTACCGCCTCCGGGACGCCCTGCGCGATCTCGAGGGTTACGATTACGTCTTCATTGATACTCCCCCCTCGCTGGGACTCCTGACCATCAACGCCCTCACCGCGGCGCAGACGGTCCTGATCCCGCTGCAGACCGAGTACTACGCGCTGGAGGGATTGACCCAGCTGTTGAACACGATGCAACTGGTCAAGAAGTATTTCAACGAACGGCTCCGCCTGGAAGGGGTGCTGTTGACGATGTTCGATTCCCGCCTCAACCTGGCCAACAGCGTGGCGGCGGAGGTGCGTGAGTATTTCAACGGACAGGTATTCAAGACGGTGATACGCCGCAATGTCAGCCTGGGCGAAGCACCCAGCTACGGCAAACCGGTTCTGCTGCATAACGCCCGTTCCAGCGGTGCCCGCAGCTATCTGGAACTGGCGGGGGAATTTCTGGCTAAAGAGCGGAAGGAAGCAGATGGCCAAATCCAAGAGCAAGCTCGGTAAGGGGCTGAAAGCGCTCATCGATCAGAATGTAGTCGACCTGCCGAACGGTGATGCGGGAGTGAACCAGGTGCCGATGACGGAGATCAGGGTCGGTGCCACCCAGCCGCGCCGGGAGATGGACCGGGAAGCGCTGGATGAACTCCGGCAATCGATCGTGGAGAACGGCGTTCTGCAGCCGGTTCTGCTCGCCAGACTGGAGAACGGCTACCGCCTGATCGCGGGGGAGCGGCGCTACAAAGCCGCCATGGCGGCCGGCTTGACCCGTATTCCGGCTCACATTCTCTATGACCTCAGCGATGAGAAGATGCATGAAATGGCGCTGGT
The DNA here is from genome assembly GCA_964517435.1 of uncultured Bacteroidia bacterium. Lineage (GTDB taxonomy): Bacteria > CAIWAD01 > CAIWAD01 > BS150m-G50 > BS150m-G50 > BS150m-G50. The sequence goes on from CAZFEC010000003.1 coordinate 85,061, forward strand.
GGAGAACATCCAGCGGGAAGACCTCAACCCGATCGACTACGCGCTGGCCTTGCAGCAACTGCTGGAGGAGTACGGCCTTACCCAGGAGCAGGCGGCGCAGAAACTGGGCAAGAGCCGTTCCGAGGTGGCCAACACCCTGCGCCTGCTCAAACTGCCCAGCCTGATCCGGCAGAGTCTGCAGGCGGGCAACGTGAGCGTGGGGCATGCCAAGGTACTGCTTTCGTTACCGAACAAGGATGAACAGGTGCGCTACTGGCGTGAGACGTTGCGGCGCAACCTGTCGGTGCGACAGCTGGAGGAACGGGTCAACCGCGCCGGGCAACCGGCACCGCCGCGTCTGGTGAAATCGCCCGATTTGCTGGCGGTGGAGGAGCGGTTGCGGGATTTCTATTCCGCCCGGGTGCAGTTGCGCCACTCCCGCCGGGGCAGCGGCGCCATCGAAATCAGATACAGTTCGCTGGATGAGCTTAACCGTCTGCTGGAGATGCTGGAGCGGTAGTCGCTGCGTCGATACTCCTGAACCACGGAGATGTGAATGCGATTGGTAATCTACGAGGACCGGCGGTGCGAACGCTTTTATCCCCTGACCGAGATGCATGCCGCCTGGGACCTGCGTCTGGGTGACTGCCGGCTCGGGGAACGGATCCTGCGGGATCTGCAGCTGGAGGATTGCACCTTCGCCGGGCGCCACCACCTCGCGGAGGTGATGGCGGAGAGCGGCTGGGATACATACGCGGAGGAGTCCAGGGAGACGCTTTTCGTCAACGCCCTCGCGTTCGAGTTCGACGTGTCAGCGTTGCTGGCGCTGCCCACGGGCGAGCGGTTGGTAGAGGCGGAAGGCGCAACGGTCGCTTTTCGGCTTGCCGTCGACACACCGCCGCCGGACCGGGATGACGCGGGCTATCTGGTCATTCCCGATCTACCGGCGAGCGGGACCGCGGCGCAAGTGCTGAGGGAACCGTGGGATCTGCTGACGCTGAACGCCGAACTGCTGGAGTCCGATTTCCGGCCCGCACCGTTGCCGGCGGACCTGACCGGCGTCATCCTGATCGCACCGGAGCGGATCGCCCTGCATCCGGAAGCTGTGATTCGGCCCGGCGCCGTGCTGGACGGCTCCCGCGGTCCGGTAACCATCGGCGCGCGCAGCGAAGTGGATTCACAGGCGGTGATCCAGGGCCCCGTGCACATCGACGCGGATTGTCGCATTAAACCGCACAGCCACCTCTATGACGCCACCAGCGTCGGCCCGGCTTGCCGCCTGGCGGGTGAAGTGGAGAACACGATCTGTCATTCCTATGTAAACAAGCAGCACCAGGGTTTCGTCGGCCATTCGCTTTTGATGCCCTGGACCAACCTCGGCGCCGACACCAATACCAGCGATCTCAAGAACAACTACGGTGAGATCCGCCTCAGCCGGCGCGGCGAAACGGTTGACACCGGACGCCGCCTTCTGGGGCTGCTGCTGGGCGACCACGGCCGCTGCGCCATCAACACCCAGTTCAACAGCGGCAGTGTCGGTGGCGTCTTCGCCAACATCTTCGACAGCGGTTTTCCGCCGAAGGAGATTCCGCCTTTCAGCTGGGGCGGGCAGGGGGCAGGCAGCTACCGCCTGGAGGAAGCGCTGGCGGTGGCGGAGCGGGTCCTGGCCCGGCGGGAAATGATCCTGACCTCCGCCATGCGGGATTTGATTGTGCGATTACATGATGAAGCTTCAACCGACCGGTAGCAACCGGCAGCCGGCACCGCCGGTGGAACCTGAACTGAAATCCCGGCAGCGAAAATGAGCATGAACAGCCGTCAACTGGAGGAGCTGGCCGCCATCGTCGGCCCCCGCAATCTCCACCTGGAGCGGGAGGAGAAGCTCACCTTCGCGACCGACGGCACCGACGTGATACATCTGCCGGAAGCGGTGGTGGAGCCGGACAACCGCGAGGCGGTCCAGGAGTTGCTGCGCTTCGCCAACCGCGAGCTGATTCCGGTGACCCCGCGCGGCGCCGGCAGCGGCTTGTCCGGCGGAGCGCTGGCGGTGCGGGGCGGCATTCTGCTCTCCATGTTGAAGTTCGACCGGATCCTCGAGATCGACACCGTCAATCAAACCGCCACGGTGGAACCGGGCGTGATCAACCTGCATCTGCAGGAGGCGGTGGCGGAGCAGGGATTGTTCTATCCTCCCGATCCGGCCAGTCGTGATACATCCTGCCTCGGCGGCAATGTGGCGGAGGATGCCGGCGGCGCCCGCTGCATCAAGTACGGCACCACCCGCCACTACATCCTGGCCCTTGACGTGGTGCTGCCGGACGGTTCCTTCCACCGCATGGGCGTCGCCACCCGCAAGGGAGTGGTCGGCTATGATCTGAAAGATCTGCTGATCGGCTCCGAGGGCACCCTGGGCGTGATCACCGGTATCGTCGTGAGGCTGTTGCCGCTGCCGCGCCACCGCCGTCTGCTGCTGGCGCTGTTCGAGAACTTCGCGCACGCTATCGACGGCACCGGCCGGTTGAGCCGGGCGGGTATCGTTCCCTCGGCGCTGGAGTTCATGGATGAAACCGCGATCGAGATGGGGCGGGAGGGACTGCCGCTGGAGCTGCCGGCGTCGGCGCGGGCCCTGCTGCTGGTGGAGCTGGACGGTAATGTTGTCGACCGCATCGAGGAGGAACTGGAACAGGTCGCCGCCCTGATGGAAAAGGCGGGCGCGACTGAACTGCTGCTGGCGGACAGCAGCAGGCGTCAGGAGCGGCTCTGGGAGGTGCGGCGCGCCTTGAGTACGACGATCAAGGAGAAGAGCGCCATTAAGAAATCGATGGATGTGGCGGTTCCCTTTTCGCGGCTGCAGGAGTACATGGAGACCACCCGGGCGCTGGGCGACCGCCGGGGGGTGCAGGTGATGCACTACGGCCACCTCGGGGACGGTAATGTTCACACCAACGTACTGCACATGACCGGCGGCGAGGCGGCGGAGCAGGCGGTGGAAGCGACGGTAAGAGAGGTGCTGCGGGTGACGCTGGCCGTCGGCGGCACCATCTCCGGCGAGCACGGCATCGGTACCGTCAAGCTGCCCTACATCGGCATGGAAATCCCGCCGCGCCTGCTGGAGTTGCAGCGGGAGATCAAACGGGTGTTCGATCCCAACAACATACTTAATCCGGGCAAGATTTTCGGGTAAGGCCTGAAGCGAGGGATGATGGACAAAATGAGAGTATTGGTGATGATGGGCGGCGCTTCGCCGGAACGCAATGTCTCCCTGGCTTCCGGAGCCACGATCGCGAATGCCCTGACCGAACTTGGACACGAGGTGCTGCGCTTCGATCCCTGGCAACCGGAGCGGCTGTTGCCGGATGGTAGCGAAGCGATCGCGGAGGAGGTCGGCGAACAGCCGGCGCCGCGCGAGAGTGAACTGCCGCCGGACAAGGTGATCAAGCTCCTGCAGACCGTCACCGACGCCGCGCCCGACCTGGTTTACATCGCCCTGCACGGCGGCTGGGGCGAAGACGGCGTGCTGCAGGGCCTGCTCGATCTGGCCGGCATTCCCTATACCGGCAGTGGCGTGCTGGCCAGCGCCGCGGCGATGGACAAGCACTACAGCAAGCAGATGGCGGAGCAGCTTGGGATCAGCATGCCCGGCTCGCAACTGATACAGCGCAATCTGCCGCTGCCGGAACAACTGGAGTCGCTCGCTTTTGCGTATCCCCTTATCGTCAAGCCCAACGCGATGGGTTCAACGGTGGGTCTCACCCTGGTCGAAGCGGAAGACGGCCTGACCGCGGCGATTCAGCTGGTGTTGCGGGAGCTGGATGATGACGCACTTGTGGAGGAATACATCGCCGGCAGCGAGATTACCTGCACGGTGCTCGGAGACGAACCGCTGCCACTGGTGGAGATAAGGCCCAAAACCGGCTTCTACGATTACATCAATAAGTACACGCCAGGCAAAACCGACTACCTGGTACCCGCGCCCCTCGCCGAAGAGACAACACTGCAGATACAGGAGGACGCCGCCATCATCTGCCGCGGCCTCCAGGTGGAGGTACTGGCGCGCGTCGACTTCCGGGTGGACGGCGGCGGCAACTCCTACTTCCTGGAGGTGAACACTTCACCCGGGATGACGGCGACCAGCCTGGTGCCCAAGGCTGCCGCGGCGATCGGTATCGACTTCAATCAGCTGGTGGAGCGGATAGTCACCCTCTCACTGGCCAGGTAACCGCGGAAAACGGCTGGGAGGGTGATGACAGCCAGCTTCGGTTCCCGGCACACCTCAGGCATAGCTTGCATTTCTTAAACGGTGATTGTACTCTAGAATCCACCTGAAATAAACCACTCCAAGTGTAATGAGAGCAAAGTGAAGAAGCTGATCGTGCCGCTCCTGTTAGGGTTAACCCTGACAGGCATCGCCGAGGATGACCTGACGCACTATACCACCGTCGGCAATCTGGCGATGACGGTGACCAACTTCGGCGTTATCGGGCACGGATACAACATCCAGGGGCAGCCTTCCTGCGTATACAAGTATCACACTACCCTCGAATTCGAAGAGGTGGAGCATTTCTCCTACGGCGGTCTCTGGCTGGGCGGCGTCGTCAACGACTCGCTCCGGGTCACCACCGGTGTCATCGACGGTAATCTCAACGTCGCGCGGGGCTGGGAGTGGAATCCCACACCGGAGCCGATGCTGACCCGCTCCTCCATCATCACATCACCCAGCTACTCCCCCAGCGCGGTCTCGCACCAGGACTTTCTCTGCAGCTACACCGACACCGCCCTCTACAACGCCCAGGGCGAACTGATCGAGGATCACAATCCGCTGCGGGTCAAGGTCAACCTGCGCAGCTACGCCTGGAACTATTCCTTCGCCGACGCCTTCGTGATCCTGGAACATCAGATCATCAACCTGGATACGGAGAATTCCATCGATAGCCTCTACGCCGGCTACTGGGTGGATGAAGCGGTCGGTAACTTCAACCTGCACGACTACTACGCGCCCGGTCACGGCGGCTGGTACTGGTACGACAACATGGTGGGCGCGGTCACGGTCGCGACCACCGAGACCGACACCACCCGCATGCCGATCGGCTACGACTACGACGGTGACGACGGTTACTCCGAATCCTTCATCGGCGTCCGCTTCCTGGGTGCCGACGGCGACCACGTGAATCAGGATTCCGTACGCACCTCTTTCGGTACCTGGGAATGGAACAACCACGGCGCCAACTTCCACCCGAACCTGGTGATGCCCATCAACGACGCGGAGCGCTTCCTCTGCCTGCAGGAAACGGAAGACATTTACGCCGACGAGTTCCCCTACGACGAATCGGAAGACGCCTCCTGGATGCTGCTCAGCGGCGCCGGTTGTTTCGGAAGCCTGCCGCCGGGCGACACCCTGACGGTGGTGTTAGCGGTGGTGGCGGGGCGCTGGGCACCGGTCAGCGACATCAACGCCGCTCCCTGGGAGGTGCTGCAGGAGCGGGCGCAGAATGTCATCCTCAACTCCGACTGGGCGCAGATCGCCTACAACGGCGAGGATGCCGACGGTGATCACATTCTCGATCCGGGCGAGGACCTCAATGGCAACGGCGTCATCGATCGCTACCTGCTGCCGGAACCGCCTCCGGCTCCCCACCTGCACGCCGAAGTGGGGAATAACGAGGTGACCCTCTACTGGGACGACCTGCCGGAGAGCTTCATCGATCCGATCCAGGCGGAGGAGGATTTCGAGGGCTACCGGGTCTACGCCTCGCCGCGCAATCCGGAGTCCGGTTCGGACAAGACTCTGCTGGCGCAGTTCGACCTGGTGAATCACATTCCGCCCAACACCGGCCTGGCCGATGCGCAACTGGCGGAACCGGTCACCTTTGACGGTATCGAATACCACTACAGTTACACCGTGGACAACCTGGTCAACGGCATGCCGTACGGCAACTGGTTCGCGGTCTCTTCCTACGACCAGGGCAACCCGGACAATAATCTTCCTTCCCTGGAGAGCGCTTACTCCGAGAACTGGGTCTTCGCTTATCCCGGCACGGTGCCCACCACGACGGTCAAGCCGAGCGTCGTACCCAATCCCTATCGCGCCCAGGCGGGCTGGGACGGCTATGGCAGCGCCTACAACCGGCTGGTCTGGTTCATCAACCTGCCGGCGCACTGTGAAATCCGCATCTTCACCCTGAGCGGCGACCTGGTGGAGGTCCTTCCGCACAACGCCGCGACCTACCAGGGTGACGACTACCTGCGGATCGAACTGCTGCAGCAGCAATACCAGCGGGAATCGGTGACACCGCCCGATTTTGTGTTCAGCGGCGGCGCGCACGCCTGGGACCTGGTCACCCGTTACGATCAGGAACTCGCCACCGGTCTCTACCTCTTCACGGTGGAAAACATGGATAGTGGCGATGTTGATATCGGTAAGTTCATGGTTATTAAGTAAACTGGCTAACGACAGTGCCGGACCCCACCCGGGAAAGGCAACGGATAAAAGGAGGTGTGTAATGAGATTCAAACTATTCTTCATCCTGGCGATGTTGTGGATAGCGACAGGCGCGCAGGCGCAGTTTCCCGAGACTTCGATCTGTGACATCCAGTACGTGGATACGCCGCTGGATACATCCTATATGTACGGTGACAGCGTCAGCGTCACCGGCGTGGTGACGGTGGAATCGGGCCTCTTCTACGCCGGTTCCCACATCACCTTCTATATGCAGGAAGACACACCGGAATGCGGTCCGGAATGGGCCGGCATGCTTGTCTACAACTATCAGGGCGAGGCTTTCGCCGTCCTGCGGGGCGACCTGGTGACCGTGCGGGGTTATGTCAGCGAATACGCGACCCCCAGCGGCGATCCGCTTTCCAACATGACCGAGGTCGTCACCCTGGCTGATGTCCAGATCATCGACGAGGGACAACCGCTGCCCGACCCGATCGTGGTCTTTCCGGTCGAGCTGGATTCCTCCACGCATACCGATTACGAGTCGGAGATATACGAGGGCTGTCTGGTGATGGTGGAGGATGTTTATGTCTCCGATAATTCTTCGCCCTATTCACAGTTCTCCGTCTCCGATCAGGAGGATGAGGGGGAATGCATCATCCGGGTTTACTCCGATTCGCTCTACAACTTCAACCGGCCGCCGGTGGGAGCCGTTTTCGAATCGATCACCGGCGTCGTGTATCACGTCTACGCCAACTTCACGATCATGCCGCGCACGATGCCCGACCTGGTTCTGGCGGTCGGACCGCCGGTGATCTCCGGTACGGAGTACGTACCCTGCGGACCAGGCAGCGGGGATGACGTCACCATCATCACCAACATGACCGACGACAGCGGCATCGACGAAGCCTTCGTCCGCTACCGTCTGAACGGGCAGGGCACTTTCTACGAGGCGCTGCTGGAGCAGACCGGCGACATCACCTACGAAGGCATCATCCCGGCGCAGCCGGAGGGGACCACGGTCGAATTCTACGTCCAGGCGATCGACGATGACGGCGAGGAAGCATACGACCCGCCCGACGCGCCGAATACGGAGGAGTACTTCTCCTACTACGTCACCGACGCCACCGCCGGCTCCATCTATGAAATCCAGTACACCGAAGCTGAGAACGGCGACTCCCCCTTCCTCTGCCGGGACGCGACCTTCACTGGTATCGTGACGGTGGATACCACCGACTACGGCTACGCTGCCGCCGATTGGCGCAAGTTCTTCCTGCAGGATGTCACCGATCCGCAGGGGACCGGCGGTATCTGGAACGGCATCCTCGTCTACACCCGTAACGACGACGCCAACTTCATCGAGAGCATCAACCGCGGCGACGAGGTTCAGATCAGCGGTACCGTTTCGGAGTACTACAACATGACGGAGGTGCTGGACATCACCGACTGGCAGGTGCTTTCGACAGGCAACGAGGGCCCCGAGCCGGTGGAAGCCACCTGCGCGGATGTGCAGACCGAACCCTACGAAGCGGTGCTGGTCGAGGTACTGGGTGTGGAAGTAGTCGATCTGGGCAGCGGTTATGACTGGGTGGTTGACGATGGCACCGCCGAATTGACGGTGACCACCGGATGCAGCTACGAGTACGAACCGGAGGTGGGGGACATCCTCGACATCACCGGTGTGATACAATTCGACTACGGTGAATTCAGCCTGATGCCGCGCGACGATTTCGACTTTGATTTCGACAGCGTGGTATCACCGGCAACGCCCCCCACGATCGAGTTGCTGCGGGCCTATCCCAACCCCTTTAACCCGGCGACGACGATCAGCTATACTATTCCGCCGCAACTGAACGGCGTTGAGGTGGCGCTGACCGTCTATAACGTACAGGGACAGCTGGTGGCCGAGCTGGTGAACGGACCGCAGAGCGCCGGCCGGCACGAAGTGGTCTGGAATGCCGCCACCACGGCGGGGCAGGGCGTGGCCAGCGGGGTCTATTTCTATCGCTTTGACGCCCGCCACGGCGAGCAGCGGTTGTTGACGCAGCACCGCAAGCTGCTCTACATCAAGTAGTGGAATGCCGATCTGTACGGCATTCCACCTGCCATTCCTGAAGCGCTGCCCGCGTGACGAATAGAGATGCAGGCAGCCCTGGCAGGCAGCGAAACAAGCAGACAATATGCACTGCTGCTTAAATGGCATGACCCGATCTGCAGGTAGTGTGATGTTCTGGGTTAACCGGGTCGGCGGTTATTACAGCCGCTGGCCGGCAGACAGGTTTGTATGAGACTGATTCTGACGCTAGCGCTGTTCACACTGACGTTGCTGATATCCTGTGACGATCATTTCACGGATGTGCCGGAGGAGAACCAGGCGCCGGAGACTTTCCTGGCGGTGACTTTTCCCGACAGCATCTACCCGAATACGACCAACTCCAAGGTCTTCCTCAGCTGGTGGGGCCAGGATCCGGACGGCATCATCAGCGGTTATCAGTATCACTGGGACTACATGGAGGAACAGGACCCGCAGCAGCCCGCCTACTGGGTGCACACCGAAATCGAGCAGGACACCTTCTTTCTGCCGCTGCGCCAGATGATTGATGATTTCACCTTCAGCGTCCGAGCGCTGGATGGGGACAGCCTCCCGGATCCCACCCCGGCGGTAGTTACTCTGACTGTTCATAACACACCGCCGGAGATCGCCTTCCTGGCCAATTCGGTGGAGACCGGCCTGGACACGCTCTTCACCTTCCCGCGCAAGACCTTCTACTGGACCGCCTACGACCTGGATGGCTACGAATCGATCGTCGCGACCGAGTGGGCGCTCGACGACACCAGCGAGTGGTATCCCACCGATCTGCAGTTCACGCAGCTCACGCTCGATTCTACCCACCTGGATCCCGGTCCGCACCGCTTCTACCTGCGCTCCCGCGACATCGCCGGGATGTTCTCCGAAACGCTGGTCTTTCCCGCGCTGCCCGATTCCGGTGAAACCGCGATGGTCTGGATGGTGCTGGAACCGTGGGCCGAGCTGCTGGTGGTCGACGACGAGGATCAGCGCTTCTTCAACGAAGACCGTGCCTTCTTCCTGGATCTGCTCGACGCCATCGGTCAACCCTACCAGTTCCTGGACCTGACTGAAACCTATCCCTATTCTGACGGCGACCTGCTGGCGACGTTGGAATTCTTCCCGAGGGTATTCTGGTTCAGCGGTCCGGTAAGCCAGCTCAACCGGGCCGACATATCCCTGCAGAACTACATGGGAGACGATCGCGGCCTGATCGTGGTCAGCCTGGACCTGGGCGAGGGGTACACAAATAATCCGCCCTTCGCCTTCACCCACATCGACACCATGCTGAACAATCGCCAGCGGATCAGCGCCAACTATGATCTCAATCCCTACGCCGCGGATTTCCCGGTACTGCGTCCCAGCAGCATCATCACCAATACGGAAGACGCCTGGTTCGGATTCGAGACGGCAGAGGACTGCTCGGTGCTATACGACCAGGAGGCCTACGGCAGTAACCCGCAGGTCAACCTGGCGGTACGCTATCCCGCCGAGGGCCGGCCGCAGCTGTTCGCCTATCAGCTGCCGCTGCACTACTGCGATGCCAACGCCAATATCGATACTCTCTTCATCAGGATGCTGGAGGAATTCGACCAGTGAAGCAGGTCCTCCGAATAACCATCGCACTGTTGATGATATCCTCACCGCTGCTGGCGGCGAGCCTGCTGCAGGGACAGGTGACCGACGAGAACGGCGAGCCGTTGATCGGAGCCGAGATCGTCATCCAGGGCACCTACCGCGGCGCCTCGACCGACATCGACGGCCAGTACCAGGTGGGGCAGCTTCCCCTGGGCGCGCATGACATCCAGGTGAGCATGCTGGGGTATACCTCGATTCTGGAAACCGGCGTCATCTTCCCGCCGGAAGGCATTATCGAGCGCAACTGGCAACTGCAGTCCACCGTGCTGGCCGCGGGCGAGGATGTGATCATCATCGGCGAGAAGCCGCTGCTGGATCATGACCAGACCGCCTCCGCCACGATGCTCTCCACCTCTGAGATCGGTGCCCGGGTGGCGGAAAACGTGGTGGACATCATTCAAACCAGCGTCGGTGTGGTACGCGAGAAGGATGAGATTCACATCCGGGGGGGCAGGGCGGAAGAAAACCTCTATGTGATCGACAACCTGTCTTCCCGCGATCCGATCACCGGCGAAGCAGGCGGCACCTATATTTCAGCGCAGGCGATCAAATCGATCGAAGTCATGACCGGCGGTTTCAGCGCCGAGTACGGACAGGCGCAATCCGGTGTAATCAAGGTGGAAACCAAGGACGGCGGGACGGACTACAACGGCAGCTTCCAGTACAAGCGGGACTATCTGACGCCGGACTACCCGCAAAACGCGCGGGTGGATATCGTCGAATTCACGCTGGGCGGGCCCTTACCCTACACCCGCGAGAAGCTGCGCTTCTTCCTCAACGGATATCTCAACGTCAGCGACACCTTCATGCCGCACGCCGACAGCCTGGCGCCGCTCTCTCCCTTCCAGGACTGGGCGCTGCGGGAGGACAACAACTACTCCGCACTGGCCAAGCTGACCTGGCTGCCCGACCCGCGCATCCGCTTTGATCTCAACTACAAGCAGGGGGTGGGTATCCACCAGGGCTACGAGAAAGCGTTGATGGAACGCCGGATCTATTACCCCCAGCCGTACGAGCTGATCCTGGACAACTACAACACCTTTACCGACTACAGCTCGCAATACTCGCTGACCTTTAAACAGACGCTGAGTAAGCGGACCTTCTACGAAATCACGGTCGGCGACGATTACTTCAACCGCTATTCCTCACCCGGCGGCAAGGAGTGGTGGGAGCTGGAGAAACCGCACGACCTGCATCCGGTGTTCTATACCTATTTCCCGGACGGCACCATCGACGCGCACATCGGGGACGGTTTCTACGAGTACGGGGACGGCTCCTACTGGCACCACCACTTCTCCGACATCAAGTCGTCGATCGGATTCATCTCCAGCAAGATCACCGATTCGCAGTTGATCAAGACCGGCTACGAAGCCCGTTACAGTCATCTCAAGCTGCTGGACATCGCCGATCCCTGGATTCGCAGCACCTCCTTCCTCGGCACCGATTTCGACATGTATGAAATCTTCACCGGCGACGCCGCCCTCTACTTCACCGACCACATCAACTTCCAGGGGATGATCGTCGACATCGGCGCCCGTCTGGATATGTGGGCGCCGGGGCGTTTCGCGGAACGGGCCGTCAACGACACCCTCAAGATCAACTACTCCGCCGCGCAGCGGGAGCGTTTTCTCGCCCGCACCATCAACCTGTTCGGTTACCGCACGATGGCGCAGCTTTCACCCCGCCTGGGGGTGTCGCACCCGGTCACCGACAACGACATGCTGACCTTCTCCTACGGTCACTTCTCCCAGCTGCCGCGGATGGCCTATGTCTACGCCAAGCTGAATACGGTCTCCCCCTCGTCCAACCAGGTCTTCGGCAATCCGACGCTGGCCCCTACCTCCTCGATCCAGTTCGAGGTGGCGCTCAAGCACCGCTTCACGGAGAACTCGGTGGTGACCGTAACCGCCTTCAACAAGGACATGTTCAACTACATCGGCAGGCGGGAGGTGCAGCTGACCGCGGCGCAGATGAACCGCGGCGTCACGCAGATGCGCCAGTACGGCAACATGGACTACGCCCGTTCCCGCGGCCTGGAGCTGTACCTGAAATGGCGCACCCGCCGTTATCTCTCCGGCAACCTGCAGATGAACTACACCATTACCCGCGGCACCGCTTCCTCCACCGCCGACCGCCAGGAGGGCACCAGCCGGGAGAGCATCACCGACCTGGGTGAAGCCTACCTGCGGTGGGACCGGCCGCTGGAGCTGTCCGGTTTCATCAGCTTCCACACTGGCCGCAAGGAACAGGGTCGCCTGTTCGGCCTGCCGCTGCCGCGGGGAATGGCCATCGACATCTACCAGTCTATGCGTAGCGGCATACGCTACACGCCGCAGATCGAGGTGGACGGCGAGGCGAAGGATGAGTCACCACAGCCCTACACCGGCGTCACGGCAATGGAGTTGCTGACCGACCTCAAATTGAGTAAGCGTCTCTACCTGGGGCGCAACCTGTCGGTGCGGCTTTTCCTGGAGGTCGAGAATATCTTCGACGCTAAAATTCCCGCCTCCTCCAGTTACGTCAATCGACTGACCGGACGTGCCTGGGAGGAGGGCGATCCGGTCGTGTACGACAACCGGGTCTATCACAATGTAGAAGAAGCGATCCGGGACGGCATGATGCCACCCTGGACACCGGCCCGTTATGACGATCCCCGGCAGCTGTTCTTCGGTTTGAGTATGAGTTTCTGATGCGCACTACCACGGCGACACTTACCTGTCTGTTCCTGACAGCCCTGACGACCGCACCGGCGGTCGCGCAGCTGGTTGGCGCCTTTGGCGACGAACGTGCCGGCACGACCAGCATGACTTTCCTCAAAATTGAGATAGGCGGCCGGGCGGTCGGTCTGGGCGGCGCCTATGTCGGTGTGGAGGGCGACGCCTCCAGCCTCTGGTGGAATCCGGCCGCCGCCGGTCTGGACCGCCAGCCGCAGGTGGTGCTCAACCATGTGGAATGGCCCGCTGACATCAAGTATGAATATATCGGCGTCAAGTATCCGCTGGGCCGGGAGCACACGATCGGGGTCGCCCTGGCCAATCTGCATATGGATGACATGCCGGTGACCACCATGTATTATCCGGGAGGCGATGGGACCTGGTGCAGCTACAGTGACGAACTCTACCAGCTCTCCTGGGCGGTCAACCTTACCGATCACTTCACCGGCGGCATCAGCCTGAAATACGTCCGTGAGCAGCTGGACGACGTGGTGATGGCGACGCCGCTGCTGGACTTCGGTACCTTTTACTACACCGGTTATCGCGATCTGACCCTGGCGATGTCGATTACCAACTTCGGCGACGTCATGCGGCCGCGCGGCAACTACGAGTATATCGAGGAGGACGGCGGCACCAGTTCCCGTCGTTACAAGTCCTTCTCGCCGCCTACCGTCTTCCGTCTCGGTTCCTCGATGCATGTCTGGCACTACCGGACGGAAAGCCGCGAGGTCGCCTCGCTGCTGGCGGCCATCCAGGTGACTCACCCGGTCGACAACCGGGAGAACTACAACTTCGGCCTGGAACTGGAGATCTATCGCCGCCTGCAACTGCGTTGCGGCTACAAGTCCAACGCCGGTGAGCAGAGCTGGACGACCGGCGTGGGGACCAGCCTGGAAACGGATGCGTTCAGCCTCAACCTGGACTGGTCGTACGGCGCTTTCGGCCTGCTGGGTAACACGCAACACATGTCGCTCGTGATTGGATTCTGAATGATGAACCGGAATGCCACCCAGATAACTCCCGCCCGCCTGGTACTGCCGACGCTGCTGCTTTTTCTGTTGAGCGATTTCAGCGGCTGCGCCCGTCCCGATTTCGGTCTGCCCGACCTGGAATACGGAGGCTACTCCGATGTGGTCTACAACCGGGTGCTGCCCGATATCGTGCTGCAGGACTCCAGTGGCGCCAGCGACATCTTCATCGGTGAGGACGGTACCGTCTACGTGGCGGAGACGACTTTGAACCGTATCAGCGTCTACGACATCATGGGCCAGCCGCTGCTGGAGAACGGGCTCGGATCGCTCTATATCGATTCGGTTCTCTCGGTATCGATCGACCGGCAGATGAACCTGCTGGCGGTCAACGGCGGCAACGAGGTCTTCCTCTGGAACAAGCTGGCCAACGCGTTGCCGGTCGACTCCATCTGGTTCGATTTCTGGGTGCGCGATACGACGCAGGTAGACAGTCTGCTGCCGGTGGATGTCTTATCACTGATCGCCTACCTCGATCCCACCAGCACCGACGATCCCTACATCCTCGAGGACTATCAGCGCGCCGTCTCCCCGGAAGAGATCGAGGACCAGCTGGCGATGCAGGTGCATGAGATGTCGCTGAACACCAAGCTGATCGATGTCGCCGCCGACCCCGATGTAACACAGCAGTTCTTTGCGACCGATTACGCCCAGAGCCGCATTTTCGACTTCCACCTGGAAGCCTACGGCATCATTTACACCAGTGATGTGCTGATGCCGATCATGCTGATCTGGCGCATCGTGCCGGAAGCGACCCGCCATCATAACGACTGGGGAGAAGGTTTCGGTTATCCCAACAAACCGAACCGCATTCATGTCGACCGGAGCGGTGACTACTACTTCACCAATTTCATCTGGACCAGCAACACCTTCCAGCTGCATAAAACACGGCGCTTCGTGATCGATGATACGCTGGAATACTATCCCGACGCCGATTTCCTCTTCTACGATATCACCGAGAATCCCGACTCGATCCGCGATGTCTTCTACAACTTCAGTACCTTTTCAAGCCCGAAAAGCACCCACCCAAGTAATTTGAGAAGATCCGGATATGTTGATTGCTGGGACCTGAGTACAACCTCTGACAATATCTACGTAGTAGATCGTGGCAAAAAAGCAGTCCATGTCTTCTCCAGTGGCGGCACCTTTATCACCTATGCCGGTGCGACCATCAACTACACCGAGCAGGGGGAGGAATACGAATTCGACCAACTTGTCGATCCGATTTCGGTCGACTTCTTCGGTGGCGAGGAGGTGCAGGAGGATATCAACGCCTTGCTCTTCGTCCTGGACCGCGGCGCGGACCGTATCGTGCGCTATGAAAAAACCGTGCCGGAGGAATAGCCTATCTCAACCCCTACCGTTGAAACTGAAACCATCTCCGGACTGGGCCTGTTGCTGGTGACCGGCCTGTTTCTGTTGCCGCTGTTGAGCGGCTGCACTTCCTCCCTGCCGGTGAGCGATCTGACCCGGCCGCCGCTGCCGGCAAGTCCTCCGATTATTCACGTCACACCGCTGCTCAGTGCAGGGGAGTTTCCCACCCTTTTTATAGACAGGCGGTTGAGCGAGCGCAACCCGGCGACCCAGATCAGGGTTTTCCAGTTGTTCACTCAACGCTACGCTTCGGAGTTCCCCAGTCTCGATCTGACCTTCAGCGACACGCTGCAACAGGTTCCCCACCTCTGGCGGAACGGCCGGCCGCTGGCGCTCACGCCTTTGCGCCGGTTGCTGCCGCTCGATCCGGACCGCGAAGACTGGCTGCTGGCCATCGACACGCTGCGGCTGGAACCTATCCGGCAGAACTTCCTCAAAGCACTGGGCCGCGCTGTCTTCCTGATCGACGCCGAACTGCCCAGATATGTCGTCACCCTCTGCGGCCGTATGATAAACCTGGAAAAGGAGAACGAAGTGACCCCTTTCCGCATCGTCCAGGTTGATCGACCGGATGCCTTCAGTTCGGCGTTCGACGACCGGCTCGCCTACACGGTTAAAGACGCCGCCGTTGCGTTGGTCGCCTATCTCCGTGGATGGCGTCAACTATGAGCCGCACCCGACTCACCTGGCTTTCGCTATGCCTGCTGCTGGTCACCGGCTGCAGCAGCCAGCGTCTGGCGGTGCGTTTCATCTCCCCCGTCTTCGATCCGATGATGCAGGCGATCTTCGCGGAAACCGACCTGCAGGTGGCGCAGAGCGCCATGGAATCGGACATCCTGCTGCTGGAGGGATTGTTGCGCATGGCGCCGGACCACCGGGATAATCGGCTGCGCCTGGCGCAACTGCTGACCGGCTACAGCCTTATTTGCGTCGAACCGGTGGCACACGCGCGTGCCGTCGATTTCTACCGTCGCGGTGCCGAAGCCGCCGGTCTGGCTTTTAAGGATCCGGGTCAATGCGCTCTCCTCACGAGCGGCACCCGGGCGGAGTACGAGCAGACGCTCCGGGAACTGGATCGGCGGGATCATCCCGCTCTCTTCTGGTGGGCTTTCGCCACCGGCGCCCGGCTGCGGTTGCAGCTGGACGACCCGGCCGCGATCATGCTGCTGCCCCGCGTCGAGGCCGTCATGCAGTGGTGCGTGGAGGTCGATCCCGCCTACTTCTTCGGCGGCGGACTCCTCTGGCTGGGGGCGGTAGCGGCGACCCGTCCCGTGTTGCTGGGCGGCGATCTGGTGGCCGCGACTGCCTTGTTCGCGCAGGCGGCAACGCTCAACCGGGATCAGTTGCTGCTGGTGGATGTCTACCGGGCGCGCTACCTCTGTACCGCGAATTTTGATGAGAATGGCTTCCGGGTGTTGCTCCGGAACGTGATACAGAGCGAGCCGGAGTCGGAACCTGAACACCTGCATTTGCTGAACAGTTTCGCCCGTTCGCAAGCCCGAACCCTGCTGGAAACTGTCGATGAATATTTCTAGGTATCTCACGCGCCGCCGCCGGCTGCTTGCCCTTGTACTGATGCTGCTGCTGGCAGGACAGGCGACCGCCCGTACGACCGTGATCAAATTCGCCACCGTCGCCCCCCGCAATTCCGCCTGGATGAACAGCATGCTGGAACTGGATCGCGAGCTGCAGGAGCTCACCGGCGGCGAGGTCCGCTTCAAGTTCTACCCGGGCGGAGTCCAGGGAGACGAGAAGGATGTACTCCGCAAGATCCGCATCGGCCAACTGCACGCGGCCGGTTTTACCGGCGTCGGGATGGGGGCGGTCAACCCGGACAGTCGCATCCTCGATCTGCCCTTTCTGTTTAACAGCAGCGAGGAAGTGGACCTGGTCACCGATTTGTATCACGAGGACTTCGCGGGGGGATTCCGCGCCGGCGGCATGGAGCTGCTGGGCTGGACGGAGGTCGGCCTGGTGCGTTTCTTTACCAACGCGCCGATCAACCGCATCGAGGACCTGCAGGAAATGAAACTATGGGTGTGGCAGGACGATCCCCTCGCGCGTGATTTCTTTCACAAGCTGGGCGTGGCGCCGATTCCCCTCTCGCTGACTGATGTCCTCTCCGGACTGGAGACCGGCATGATCGACGCCGCCTACGCCTCCCCCTACGGCGGCGCGGTGCTGCAGTGGCACACCCGTATCGACCATGTCTCCCAGATGCCGGTGGCCAACGCGGCCGGTGCGATTCTGATCTCCCGTGAGCGTTTCGACCGCCTGGACGACCGGCAGCAGCGCATTCTACTCGAATTGTGCGGCAAGTACGCGCGACGTATCACACTCGATTCACGCCGGGAGAACAGTCGTACCCTGGAGTTGTTCCAACAGGAAGGCATTACGCTCGATCCGCCGCCAGGTGGTGTCGAGCGGCAACGCCTGCTGGATGCTGCTCGCGCCGTACAGGCTGAACTGGCCGGCGAGATGTACGATCCCGAGCTCTTCGGCAAGGTCCAGCGGGCGCTAAGCGAACAGCGCGAGCAATGAACCGGCGGCAACGACCCGGCTGGCTGCGTCAAATCGCCCGTTCCGAACAGGTGCTGCTGGTGGCGGCGTTGGCCGCCATCGTGCTGCTCTCCTTCCTGCAGATCATCCTGCGCAACGCTTTCGACACTGCCTGGTATTGGATCGATCCCTTTACCCGTCACCTGGTGCTGGTCTTGATGTTCGGCGGTGGAGCGCGTGCCGCCGACCGGCTTTCCCATCTGCGCATCGACCTGCTCAGTCCTTACCTGCCACAGGGGTGGAGACGCTGGACCAACCGGGCCTCCTGGTTGCTGGCTGCGCTGCTCACCCTGATACTGGCGGTAGCCGCCTGGAGTTTCGTGCTGCAGGCATACGTCTGGAATGACGGCACTCCCCTGACGCGGGCGCTGCTCTGGTTCATCCCGGGCGGCTGGTTCCTGATGGCCTTTCATTTCCTCGTCGCCGTGATCTGGCCGGAACCGGAGGAGTCGCGGTGATACATCTGCTCTGGGTGTTGGCGGCGCTGCTGGGTTTACCGTTATTCGCGGTGCTGGCCGGCATGGCGCTGACCGCCTTCTACGGTGAGGGAATCGAAATCACCGCCGTTATCATCGAGCTGTACCGGCTGGCCTCCAATCCTACCATTCTGGCGATTCCTTTGTTTACTTTCGCGGGCGTGCTGCTCTCCGCCGGTGAATCGCCCCGGCGGCTGGTAAACCTGTTTCGAGCCTGGTGCGGTTGGCTGCCCGGCGGCATCGCCATCGTCACCCTGCTGGTAACATCCTTCTTCACCGCCTTTACCGGCGCCTCTGGTGTCACCATTGTGGCGCTGGGCGGTCTGCTACTGGCGGTCCTGCAGCAGGAAGGCTACCAGGAGCGGTTCAATCTGGGCCTGCTGACCACCACCGGCAGTCTCGGCCTGCTGTTTCCGCCCAGCCTGCCGCTGATCCTCTTTGGTCTGGTTGCCGGTGTCAGCATCGACAGCCTCTTTCGCGCCGGGATCGCCCCCGGCCTGCTGCTGATCCTGATCCTCGCGGCCTACAGCTACTATAAAGCGGGACGGCAGCGGATACCGCGCACACCCTTCCAGGCGCGGGCGGCGTGGCGCGCCTTGCGCGAAGCTGCCTGGGAACTGCCGTTGCCGTTGATCATCGTCGTCGGTATCTACGGCGGGTGGGTGACCGTCACCGAGGCTGCGACCCTGACCGTAGTTTACGTGCTGATCGTGGAAATGTTGATCCTGCGGGAGATCAGCTGGCAGCGCCTGCTGGGCGTCGTCGAGGAATCGATGACACTGGTCGGCGCCATCCTGGTGATCCTGGGCGGGGCGATGGGTTTAACCAACTACCTGGTGGACGCGGAAGTCCCGATGCGCCTTCTGGACTGGTTGGAACAGTTCGTCACCTCACGTTTTCTCTTCCTGCTCCTGCTCAATGTATTCCTCCTGGCGGTGGGCGCCCTGATGGATATCTTCAGCGCGATCATCGTCATTGTGCCGCTGCTGCTGCCGGTCGCGGCAGCGTTCGGCGTGGAACCGATTCATCTGGGCATCATCTTTCTGGTCAACCTCGAAATCGGCTATTCAACCCCGCCGGTAGGACTGAACCTCTTCCTGGCCAGCTTTCGTTTCAAGCAGCCGATCTGGCGTTTGTACGGCGCGGCGTTGCCGTTTATATTGTTGATGCTGGTCGCCCTGGTGCTCGTAACCTGGTGGCCGGCGCTGTCGCTGTTTGCGGTCAAATGATGTATGGGCAAGAACTGAAACGTAATACCCGGCTAATCGTGAAACTGAAACACGTGATACAACCGAGTTGGCTGATACTCGCCGGGCTGGGGATGTTCCTGGTGTGGTGCACCACCTTTGCGCTCTCCCTCGAAACCGACCGCCCCGACGCCGCTTTCCTGCGCAGCTGGAGCGACGGCGATACCCACACCGCCTACGTTGAGATCACCAGCCTGGTGGACAGATTTCCCGCGAACGAACTCTACCAGCTTAACCGGGGCATTCTGCTTTTCCATCTCGACAGCCTGGCGGCGGCCCGGCAGTCGCTGCTGGAGCTGGTGCCGGCGGAACGATATTTCGCCAGCCGGCGTCACTACTATCTGGGACGCCTCGCCCGTCGCACCCGAGATGATCAGCTGGCTGTATCACGTTTTCGCATGGCCTGGAAGCTCAATCCCTCTGATCTTAAACCGCTGGAGGAGGCGGTTGAAGTGAGCTACGCTTTTCCCCATCCGGGTCTCTGCCGCAAGCTGGTTGCCGAGCTGCTGCAGGAGGATCAGGAGAACTGGACCGGGCTGCGCTTCCAGGGGCTGCTGCAGCAGGAGGAGCACCCCAGGGCGGCGGTGGAATCATTGCGGGCTTCCGTGGCCTCTTTTCCGCATCCGACGACACTGCTCGAATTGATCCGGCTGCTGGAGGGGCTGCCGGGTGGACTGATGGAAGCGGAGCAGCTCCGCTGGCAGTTGCAGCAGTATTATCCCGACCCGGACAGTACGCTGACCGGTGCTGTGGCGAAGCAGGATGAATGCAGTACGTTCTTTCCGGTAGGTACCCAGTATGTCTACTCCGTCTCCTACGGTTTCATTCCGCTGGGTACATTGAAAATCTGGACGCAGCGATACCTGACCGTGGCGGGGGAGCGTCTGGCGGAAGTCTGGTTCACGGCCGACGTCAACCCCCTCTACGCCTGGCTCATCGATATGCACGATATCTTCGTCGCGCGGATGCCGCTGGACGCATCCGGTCTGCGCAGTATGTACACGAGCAGCATCTACAACGACGACATCATGGAACGGCTCTACCAGATGGAAACCGGCTCCAACCACTACTTTGCCCGCGGGTGCCACTACGAGGGGGATATCTACCTGTATCGCTATCCCTGCCCGCGGGGGACCTTCGACGGCATTTCCATACTCTATGCCGCCCGGCGCAGCGTCAGGCTCAACCAGTCGGCTCGCTACACGACAATTGTCAGCGAGGAGTTCAAGCGCACCGAAATACAACTCGATCCCGAACCGGTGCAGCTGCGTCATGCCGGCAGCTACCACTCGGTGCGCCGCCTGCACGGGACGGCCAACTACAAGGGGCAGGCCGGCCTGTCCGGCAACTTTGAGGGCTGGTTCACGAACGACAGCCTGACACTCCCTCTTGAGTCGAAGATGAAAATCATGGTGGGTTCGATCACCATCCGTCTTAAGGAGATAAAGCAGTTGTGATACAAAAACAGTGAAGGGAACAATGTGACCAGTCTACAGAAAATCGCGCCGGATGTGGTTCTGGGCGAAGATGTCAAGATCTATGATTTCGTCAATCTGTACGGATGCACAATCGGCGACCGTACGAAAGTCGGAACCTTCGTCGAGATCCAGAAAGGCGCCGCGATCGGCAGCGACTGCAAGATTTCCAGCCACACCTTCATCTGTGAAGGAGTGGAGATAGAGGACGGTGTCTTCATCGGTCACGGGGTACGCTTTATCAACGATCTGCGGCCTCACGCCGTCAATCCGGACGGCGGTATGCAGACGGAGGCGGACTGGACGCTGGTCCGCACGCGAATCTGCACCCGGGCGTCGATCGGATCCGGCGCCGTGATCATGGGTGGTATAACGGTCGGTGCCGGAGCGCTGGTGGGTGCCGGCGCCGTCGTTACACACGACGTGCCGCCCGGTGCGACCGTAGCCGGTGTACCCGCCCGGATTCTGTCCGAAGGCGAGTCTGAGCAGGAGCCGGAGGCCTAGAGACGGCCGTGATACAAAACGCTCTCCAGCCTGTACCGGGGCGATTCGCGGCCACCGCTCTTTCTTTAGCTTGTTGAGAATGTGAACCTTTCGTATGTTAATCTGCTTTGGGTATGAGTTAAGTCGGCAGGCTGACAGGCTGGCGCACCGCCAGGCGGGCCGAAAGGCGTTTAAGGGGCAGGATGGCGCGTGAAGATTTTGCGGATACGCTGTGGCCACCTGGTCGCACCCGGATGCGGCAAACTGCGGGAGGACGGTTCCCGCGACCGTCTGTTGATGCCCGTCAACCAGGCGATCCTGGTCGCTGACGGCCTGGTGATAGCGATTGACAGCGGACTGCGGGTGGAATCCTACCGGGTTCGCTGGGGCGACATTACCCTGGAGGCGCCTGACAAGTCACCGGCGCGCCAATTGCAGGCAGCCGGCCTGAGCAGCGATGCTGTAACGCATCTCCTGCTCACCCACGCTCATTATGATCATTGCGGCGGATTATTAGACGGCGAGGGCCGGCCCCAGTATCCGCGGGCGCAGATTGTGATACACGCCGCCGAACTTGAACATCTGAGAAAGGTGGACCTCGGACCGGATCGCTTCTACGACGACCTGATCGCAGCTTTTCTGAATTCCCGGAAGCTGGAGGTCCTCGCGGAGGAGCAGGGTACCGTCGCCGGTATCGGTTTCCACCACACGGGTGGGCACACTCCCGGTCACACCTTCTACCACACAGAGGGTGTCGTCTTCAGCGGCGATCTGTTCCCGACCGTGACGGTCCTGCGCCAGCCGGCGCCGCAGGAAAGCGACACCGATCCCGACCTGGCGACGGAGTGGCGCAACCGCCTGCAACGAGGCGAGTTCGGCGACCGGTTCTTTCTCTGTCACGGCGGTGGCAGCGAAACCGTAAACACACTGTAGTGTAAATATAGATTTGTACAACTGGAGGAAGAATGAGTCAGATCAACGAAGCGGTCATCGTCAGCGCGGTGCGGACTCCAATCGGGTCCTTCGGCGGCGAACTGGCCACGGTTCCGGCTCCCAGGCTGGGTGCGACGGTTATCAAGGCTGCCCTCGACCAGGCCGGTGTTCCGGCGGACCGGGTGGATGAAGTGATAATGGGCAATGTTCTGTCCGCCGCCATCGGACAGGCGCCCGCAAGGCAGGCGGCCATCTACGCCGGGCTGCCGGAGAGCGTGGAATGCATGACGATCAACAAGGTCTGCGGATCCGGCCTGAAGTCGGTGATGCTGGCCGCCCAGGCCATCGCACTCGGCGATGCGGATATCGTCGTCGCGGGCGGCATGGAGAGCATGTCGCAGGCGCCGTACTACCTGCCTACCGCCCGGAAGGGCTTCCGCATGGGCAACCAGCAGGCGGTCGACGGCATGGTCTTCGACGGCCTCTGGGATCCCTACAACGATTTCCACATGGGCAACGCCGGCGAACTGTGCGCTGATGAACACGGCATCTCCCGCGAGGAGCAGGATGCCTACGCGCTCGAGAGCTACCGGCGCGCCCAGGAGGCTATCACCGCCGGTAACTTCGAATCTGAGATCGTACCGGTGGAAATCCCGCAGCGCAAGGGAGATCCGGTCTGCATCAAAAAGGACCAGGAGCCGTTCGCCCTCAAGGCGGATAAGGTGACCCAGCTGCGTCCCGCTTTCCGCAAGGACGGTACCGTGACGGCGGCCAATGCTTCCAAGATCAATGACGGCGCGGCCGCGCTGGTCGTGATGTCGGCCGCCACGGCGGAGAAGATGCAACTGACGCCGCTGGCCCGGATCAAGGCGCAGGCTTCCTTCGCGCAGAAGCCGGTGCTGTTCACCACCGCTCCGGCCGGTGCCATCAAAAAAGTGCTGGACAAGGCTTCGCTTAAGACCGATGATATCGACTTCTGGGAAATCAATGAAGCATTCTCGGTGGTGGCTATCATCAACAACCGGTTGCTGGAGCTGGATTCGGCCAAGGTCAACGCCCGTGGCGGTGCGGTGGCGCTGGGCCATCCGATCGGTGCTTCCGGTGCCCGGGTTCTGACTACGCTGTTGCACACCATGCGAGATAACGAATCCCGTTACGGCGTCGCCAGCCTCTGCATCGGCGGCGGCGAGGCGGCCGCCCTGGTCGTCGAACGTTAATTCACGAACGCAAGTTCGCAGATAGAGAAAGGTAACTGAAATGACTATGAAGAAGATAGGCGTTGTCGGCGCCGGCACCATGGGCAACGGTATCGCTCATGTCTTTTCCCAACATGAATATGAAGTGGTTCTGGTCGATATCAACGAAGAGCTGCTTGCAGGCGCGCTGAAGGTGATCGAGAAGAATATGGCGCGGGAGGTGAAGAAGGAACGGATCACCGAAGAACAGATGACCGCCGCGCTGGGTCGCATCACGGCCGCCACCGATCTGGCCCAGGTCGCCGACTGTTTCCTGGTGGTGGAAGCGGCCACCGAGCAGAAGGAACTGAAACTGGATCTCTTCCGCAAGCTGGATGAGTTTACCGCACCGGAAGCCATTCTGGCAACCAATACCTCCTCGATCTCGATCACGGAGATCGCCGCGGTGACCAGCCGTCCGGAGCAGGTTATCGGCATGCATTTCATGAATCCGGTGCCGATGATGAAGCTGATCGAAGTAATTCGTGGCCTGGAAACCAGCGACGCGATCAACGATCAGATCCACGAACTGAGCAAGGCGATCGGCAAGGTGCCGGTCGCAGCCAACGATTACCCCGGTTTCGTGGCCAACCGCATCCTGCTCCCGATGATCAATGAAGCGGTCTACGCCGTGATGGAAGGGGTGGCTACCGTCGAGGCGGTGGATCAGGTGATGAAGCTGGGGATGGGGCATCCCATGGGTCCGCTGGCGCTTGCTGACCTGATCGGTCTCGATGTCTGCCTGGCTATTATGGAGGTGCTCCACGGCGGTCTGGGAGATGGCAAATACCGTCCCTGTCCTTTGCTGCGCAAGATGGTTGCCGCCGGTAAGCTGGGTCGCAAAA
This sequence comes from uncultured Bacteroidia bacterium, assembly GCA_964517435.1. GTDB lineage: Bacteria > CAIWAD01 > CAIWAD01 > BS150m-G50 > BS150m-G50 > BS150m-G50. Next base: position 109,551 of record CAZFEC010000003.1, read on the forward strand.
CGGGCGCAGGTTTCTACAAATACGACTAAGCCGAGGGTAGAATAACGCGACGGCGGTCTTGGCTGCGGTAACGGAACCGGAAAGGTGACGATGAAGAGTAGACGGGATGCGCGTGAACAGGCTGTCCAGATGCTCTATGCCCACGAGATGACCCGGATACCGATCGGGGACATCATCTCACAGCACCTGAAGGACAGAAACAAGCAGTACCGTGAATTCACCGAACGGCTGGTACGTTCCACCGTCCGTCTGAAAGAGCGCCTGGACCTCATCATCCAGGACAAGTCCCACCGTTGGGAGATCGAACGGATTGCGCTCCTGGATCGCATCATCCTGCGGCTGGCCATCTGCGAACTGCAGCAATTCGACGACATCCCCGCCAAAGTGACCATCAATGAAGCCATTGAGATTGCCAAGAAATTCTCGACGGAGAACAGCGGCAAATTCATCAACGGTATTCTGGACAATGTGAAGAAAGAGCTGGGCAAGGAGTAGCCATGGCTGCTCCTTCCCCCCGGCTCTGCCACGGTGGGAACCACTCCGCGCCCCCCTTTTTGCTTGCGGTATTGCAGCGGCTATTCTATTCTTAACGGATCAAAAAGGAGCAGAATTGAGTTATCTGGTTGCTGGAAATTGGAAGATGCATACTACCGGCGGTGAAGCAGTGTCGACGGCCCGGCAGATCAAGATGAAAGCCGCCGCGCTGCAGCACACCGAGGTGCTGCTATGCCCGCCCTTTACGGCTCTGGCGTCGGTGGCGGAGGTGATCGACGGCGGCAGCGTGCAGCTGGGTGCCCAGAACATGCACTGGGAAGAGCAGGGCGCCTTCACCGGCGAGATCGCACCCGGCATGCTGACCGCGGCCGGTGCCGCCTGGGTACTCATAGGTCATTCTGAACGACGTTCCCTTTTCGGCGAAACCGGGGAGACCGTCAACCTCAAGCTGAAAGCGGCTCTGCACTATAACCTGCGTCCGATCCTCTGTGTCGGAGAAACGCTGGAACAGCGGGAAGCCGACGCGGTACAGACGGTGCTGACGCAGCAGCTGCGGGAAGCGCTGCTGGGGATCACGGCGGAAGATATGGCCAGGCTGACCATCGCTTACGAACCGGTCTGGGCGATCGGCACCGGCGTGGTAGCCACCACAGAACAGGCCGACGCCGCGCACCAGTTGATCCGGGACTGGCTGGACGAATCCTACTCTGCGGAAATTGCCGGGATGATGCGTATTCTCTATGGCGGTTCGGTCAAGCCGGATAACGCCGGCGACCTGTTCCGCTGCGAGAACATCAACGGCGCCCTGGTCGGCGGCGCCTCACTGAAGGCCGAGGACTTTGCTGCCATCTTCAATGCTGCCGAAGAGCTGAGTTAACAGCTCCGGCAGCCAATCGAAAACGAGGACACGATGTATTATTTTCTGCTGACACTTATCATCCTGACCGCCGCTATGTTGATGATTATCATTCTGATGCAGGCCTCCAAAGGAGGCGGTCTGTCAGGTGCTTTCGGCGCGATGGCCCAGTCCGATATGGCGGTTGGTACCCGGCAGGCGGCCAACATTCTTCATAAGGCCACCATCTGGCTGGTGACGATGTTCATGGTGCTGACCGTGGTTCTGGTCATCATCGAGTCACCCGGCACCCAGATGCCCAGGTCGATAACACAGGAACGCATGGGTGAAGCCGCTCCAGCCAGTGATGTGCTGTCCGGTATTCCCGCTGTGGAACCGCTGCAACCGGGCGAGCTGCCGACGGGACAACCGGCCGCGACGGAAGGCGCCACCAGCGCTCCGGTCGAGAATCCGACGGAGCCGGTCGAAGAAACGACAGAATAGTCGAATTGTATGGGAATTTTGCCGAAGTGGTGAAATTGGTAGACACGCTATCTTGAGGGGGTAGTGCTCGCAAGGGCGTGCCGGTTCAAATCCGGCCTTCGGCATTCAAGCCCCGGCCCAGTCGGGGCTTTTATTGTAACAGACATAGAACCGCTAATGGACGCGTTTTCGAACTAGAAACGGTTGAGTAAACCCGCACGCTGGTTCGCCTTGTGCCGTTTTCGACTGTGTGATACCTAAACGAGGTCAGCTGTTGTTCGCTTGCGACGCGCAGCGTTGCAGGCAGGCACTGGAATGAACGCGAATGATTGGTATGGGCAAACTGCGTTTCTGGGACTGAAGGGTGCAATAGATCCCGCTTGAATTCAAGCGAGAAAAATGTGCACGGCTCCACAATTAGCGTCCATTCTTGCGCCCTTTGCCACGCTGAAGCATGGCAAACGAATGACATTGTGTTAGGCTTCAGACATCACTAAGTCGAAGAGTGGGCACAAGGCGAAGGAACCACTGGCGCCGTTCATATTATACTGGTTCGAATTCGCGCTTATTCGCGGTTATATGAAAGTAAGTCTTGATTTGACACAGTATTTGGCGCGGGATTTGCTGGTTAACTGATTAGATCGTCAAGACATGCGCATTTTGCCGGAAGCACGCTTAAGTATGATGAAAAGAACGTGGATACTATCTAGTATAGATTTATACTGATGAATTGAATTCAACCTTTTGCGAGGAGAAATATGCGGACCAAGCTACTGTCACTCCTAATCCTGCTGTCACTGGCGATATTGGCGCTGGGTGCCGTTACGGCGGAGGATATCCAGAACACCGAAACGGAATTACGCGATCTGATCCAGAGGATGGAAACCGATCCGGACAACTACGATCTCTACAAGGCGCAGTATGACGAGCTCAAAGCGCAATATGATGAGATGAAACGGGAATTCGCCCTGGAGCAGGCTGAGGATAAACAGCAGGTCCTCTGCATGAGCAAATACAATGACGCCAATTCGGCGCTGCGACTGCGCCAGTACGACCAGGCGCTGGCGCTGCTGAATGAAGCCATCGATGGTTGTCCCGAGATGGGGCAGCTCTACCTGGGGCGCGCAATCGCCAAAAAGGGCAACAGCGACTACCAGGGCGCCGAGGCGGATTACCTGCAGGCGATCGAACTGAGTGAAAACTGTGCCACGCTGGCCAACTACAATCTCGGTACGCTTTACCTCAATAATCTCAATCGTGCCGAAGAAGGCATCGGGCGCCTGCGCCAGGCTACCAGCTGCGATTCAACCTACCACAAGGCCTGGTACCAGCTGGGTAAGGCGATGCTGGAGAAGAACCGCAAGAGTCAAGCCGCTGGCTACTTCGAACGTGCCTTCAAACTCGAACCCGCCTATACCCAGGCGGCAATTGAGCTGGCCACGCTGCAGATGGAGACCAGCTGCCAGACCGCCATCGGCACGCTGGTACGCGCCAGCCAGGACGCCAAGGCCAGTGTAAAAGCGCAGCTCTACCAGCTGCTGGCCAAGGCTTACAACAACTGCGGACAGTCGGACAATGCGATCCAGGCCGCTGACAGCGGGATCGGTTTCGTCGCCAAGCTGCGTCGGAACAAGTCATACATCAAGGGTGGCCTTTACTGGGAAAAAGCGCGCGCGCTGCAGGCGCAGGAACGTTGGCAGGAAGCGGTCGACGAACTGCGCGAAGCTGCTCGTTCCCGCGAGTGGCGTCAGAACGCCGAGTATGAAATCGAAAAACGGATCAAGAAGGACCATCCGGAAGTCAACTGATGACCCGACTGGCTGAATTGATCCAACTGGCTCACGAGACTCCACCGGCGGTGGAGTCTTTTTTTCTCCCTATGCTGGCGCAGGCGAACATCCGCCAGGCGACGAAAGAGTTCCAACAGCTCCTGGAAGCAGCCCGCGATTCAGGGGTTACACGCCCGGCCGTCGTCGAGACGCTGTTACAGTGCTGCCTGTTTGACGGTTATCCCGCCGCGCTGGAGGGAATGCAGCGCCTGGCCGCGCTCTGGCCGCAGCCGGGAAGGCTACTGGAAGAATACTCCGCGGAGCAGCTGACGGAATGGCGAAAGCGGGGTCTGCGACTCGTCCGCCGTATTTACGCCGGCCAGACCAACAAGCTGATCGCAAACATCAACGAACTTTCACCCGACCTGGCCAACTGGTTTCTGGTCGAGGGCTACGGCCGGGTACTCTCCCGGCCGGGGCTCTCCGCGGAGGTCAGGGAGCTGATCACCGTCGCCATTCTGCTCTGGAAGGGCTACCCCCGGCAGTTGCTCTCGCATCTGCTCGGTGCGCTGCGGGTGGGAGTGGCGATCGCTTTGCTGGAACAGGTGGTGCGCCTGTGCGACGTGCAGTCGGAGAGCGTGCGTGAGCAGGCCCTGGAGTGGTGCCGACGCTATGAAACCGAGGCTGCTGGTGCCGATCTGACCGGAGAGGCGTCATGAGCCGGCCCCGGGTCGTGGTGGCGCTCTCAGGCGGTGTGGACAGCGCGGTAGCGGCGGCGTTGCTCCAGAAGGAGGGCTACGCTGTCCTTGGCGTAACCCTGCGCCTCTGGGATGCTGAAAAACCAGGCACTTCTGAAAACGACTCCGCAGCAGCAGCGGCGGACATCTGCCGTCGGTTGAATATCGAACACCAGCTGCTGGACCACCGCCGCGAATTCCACGCCGCCATCATCGAGGATTTCGCCCGCGAGTATCTGCGGGGGCGCACCCCCAATCCCTGTGTGCTCTGCAATCGTGAGATCAAGTGGCGGCTGCTGCTGGAGCATGCCGAACGCATCCACGCCGAATACATCGCCACCGGTCACTACGCGCGGCTGCTGTGGCCTGATGGAGAACCGCGACTCGCGGCGGCGCTGCACGGTGCCAAGGATCAATCATACGCCCTCTGGAATCTGCCGCGCCGCTATCTGGCGCGAACGCTGCTGCCCCTGGGTGACCTGGACAAGACCGCCATCCGCCGTCTGGCCGCGGAGTTGAATCTGCCGGTGCATGACCGACCGGAAAGTCAGGACATCTGTTTCGTTCCGGATGGGGATTACCGCGGTTTCCTGGCAGCGCATTTTACGGAGCGAATGAAATCACTCCCTCCCGGTCCTCTCCTGGACCGGCAAGGCAATAGGGTGGGAAACCACCGGGGGATTGCCTATTATACTATCGGCCAACGTAAGGGTCTGGGTGTAGCACTGGGAGCACCGCACTTCGTCAGTGCGATCGATCCCGGCGACAACACCATCACGATTACTCCCGGCGAAGGGCTCTGGCGGCAAGGCCTGATAGCGCATCGCGCCAACTGGCTGATTGAGGCGCCGCGCGAACCGCTGACGGCGCAGGCCCGTATCCGCTATCACGATGAGGGTGCTCCCTGCCGGGTTGTTCCCCGGGAGGAGGATAGCTTCGAGGTCAGATTCGCGGAACCGCGCCGGGCGATTACACCCGGCCAGTCGGTGGTGTTATACGACGGAGATCTGCTGTTGGGTGGAGGCATAATCGGAGAGAGCTGTGAGTAAAGAAGGCAAACTGGACAAGATTACCGTTCCCCATTTCCGCCGGCTCAAAAAAGACGGTGAAAAGATCGTGGTGCTTACCGCCTATGACGTGCTTTTCGCCGCACTCGAGGATGAGGCCGGTGTCGATTGTATCCTGGTCGGCGATTCCGTCGGGATGGTGTTCGCCGGTCACGCCAACACGCTGCCGGTGACGCTGGATGAGATGATCTACCACACCCGGGCCGTGAAGCGAGGTGTGCGGCGGGCGCTGCTGGTGGCGGATATGCCGTATCTCACCTTCCAGATATCGCCCACGGAAACCCTGCGCAACGCAGGCCGCCTGCTGCAGGAGGGGGGCGCCGAGGCCGTCAAAATCGAGGGGGCGTACTGCGAAACGGTGGAGGCACTGGTCGCCGCCGGCATCCCGGTAATGGGCCATCTCGGTCTGACGCCGCAGTCGATCCATAAGTTCGGCGGCTACTCGCTGCGCGGCAAAGGGGAGCGGGAACGCCAGTGGATTCTGCAGGCCGCGCGGGACCTGGAGAACGCCGGCTGTTTCTCGATTGTACTGGAGAAGATCCCCGCCGGGCTTGCCGCTGAAATCACCGACGCGCTCAACATTCCGACTATCGGTATCGGCGCGGGTCCGGAATGCGACGGACAGGTACTGGTCAACTACGACATGCTGGGGTTGTTCGAAGAATTCCAGCCCCGTTTCGTCAGACGCTATGCCGAGCTGGCCGCGGCTGTACGGGAGGCGGTCGGAAACTATGTGCGGGACATCAAAGCGGGTGACTTCCCCGGCCGGGAAGAAAGCTTTTAATGTCCCCGGAGCGCATCACGCAGCCGGACGTCATGCAGCAACGCGCCGCCGCGATGCGGCAGCAGGGTCTCCGGATCGGCCTGGTGCCGACCATGGGGTATCTGCATGAGGGTCACCTCTCTCTGATGCGTCAGCTGCGCCCGCTGGTGGACCGGCTGCTGGTGTCGATCTTCATCAATCCGACTCAATTCGGAACGGGTGAGGATCTTGAGCGCTACCCGGTAGACCTGGAGCGCGACAAGCAGCTCTGCGCCGAGGTCCCGGTCGACCTCCTCTTCATCCCCACCGTTTCCGCCATGTATCCCGACGGTTACGCCAGCTACGTGGAATTCAACCGCTACAGCGATCTGCTCTGCGGCGACTCCCGGCCCGGCCATTTTCGCGGTGTCGGTACCGTCGTGCTTAAACTGTTCCAACTCTGCCAGCCGCATCTGGCCGCCTTCGGCTGCAAGGATGCTCAGCAGCTTTTCCTGATCAAGCGGATGGTGGCTGATTTCAACCTGCCGGTCGAGGTGGTGGAGGGACCGACGGTCCGCGAACCGGACGGGTTGGCGCTGTCCTCCCGCAACAGCTTCCTGCAGGGCGAGCAGCGGGAGCAGGCGCTGGCACTGAGCCGGGTGCTGCGGGCACTTCACACCAATATCGAACGGGGAGAAAGTGATGCAAACAACCTGCAACGCCGGGCAACGGAAATGTTGCGGGAGTATCCCGGCTTCGAACTCGAGTACCTGGCGTTTCACTCCTGGCAGACGCTGGCGGCGCTGACGGAGGTGGACTATCCGATGCTGATCGCCATCGCCGGCCGGGTCGGTGGAACCCGTCTGATCGACAATCTGATCCTCACCGGTACGGAAGCGGACCGGGAGGAGTGGCTGCAAGTATAAATGGGAGAATAACGGAGAAATATGCGACCTCTCGGAATCGTAATCCTCGCGGCGGGGAAGGGCACCCGCATGAAGTCAGACCTGGCCAAGGTTCTGCATCCTCTGGCCGGGAAACCGCTGATCCACTATGTGATCGAACAGACGCGCGATTGCCGTCCGGACAAGACCGTCGCCGTCATCGGCCACCAGAAGGAGGCGGTGCGCGCGGTGCTGGCCGACTACGCCGTCGAAACCGCGCTGCAGGAGCCGCAGCTGGGAACCGGTCACGCCGTTCAACAGGCGGAACCGCTTTTCACCGGCTTTGCGGGCGACATCCTGGTTCTCTCCGGTGATGTGCCGCTGTTGCGACGCGAAACCGTCAACCAGCTTGTACAGGAACATCGCGCCGCCGCCAGCGCCATCACAGTGCTGACCGCCGTACTGGAAGATCCCAGCGGCTACGGGCGGGTGATCCGCGACGCGGACGGTTCGGTGCTGAAAATCGTCGAGCACCGTGACGCTGCGCCCGCGGAGCTGGAAGTGAGTGAAATCAATACCGGCATCTATCTCTTCCGCAGCGACCTTCTGTTCGAGCAGCTGCGGGCCTTGCGTCCCGATAACGTGCAGGGTGAATACTATCTGACCGATGTAGTCAAAGCAGCGGTGAAAGCCGGCTTGCCGGTAAAGGCGGTGGTGGCACCCGATCCCCTCGAAATCCAGGGCGTCAACACCGTGGAGCAGCTGCAGGCGATGGAACGGGAATACCTCGCGCGGGTATGAGGCGTTTCTATTTGTGCGACCGGAACAGGTCGCGCATGAAGTGGCTGACCAGGGCGGGATTCTCCTGCAGCCTGCGTGTCGAGTAGGCGAACCAGGCCCGGCCGAAGGGAACGTACACCCGCAGGCGGTGTCCCGCCGCGATGATGCGTCGTCGTAGATCCGGCAGAACTCCCAGCAACATCTGGAACTCATACTGCTCCGGCTGCAGCTGCAGCTCTTCGACCAGACGGATCGATCTCTCCACCAGCCAGTTGTCATGCGTGGCGATCCCGACGTAGCAACCACCCTCCAACAGGATTCTCAGCACGGTCATGAAACCGTCCCGGATATCCTGCCGGCATTGGAACGCGAGGTCGGGAGGCTCCTGGTAGATGCCTTTGCAGAGGCGGACATTGGCACCTGCGGCCGCCAGGCGCCGGGCGTCCGCTTCCGTACGTCGCAGATAGGATTGTATCACGATCCCGGTGCGGGGGTATTCAGCCAGCAGGGCCTCGTAGAGTGCTAACTCGCTGTCGGTGAGTGCGGAATCTTCCATGTCGATGCGGATGAAGTTGTCGGTGGGAGCTGCGGCCGCGGCGATCCGGCGGAAGTTGTTCAGCGCGCCGGCGGGGTCCAGCAACAGCCCCATCTGGCTTGGTTTTACCGACACATTAGCATCCAGCTGCTCGCACGCGATTTGCTGCAGTACCTGCTCGTAAAGAGCGGCATATCCTTCCGCTTCCGCCAGCGACTCGATATGCTCGCCCAATACGTCGAGCGTGATCATACAGCCTTCCGCCATCAGCTTACGTGATACATTCACGGCATCGGCGATCTCTTCACCCGCGATATAATGCCGCGAGAAGAAGCCCACCAGGCGGGTGGGAAACAGCGGTAATGTCCTGGCGATAAACTGGTTGAGAAGCTGCATAAGGTTTACCTGTACGCTTGCGGATTTATGCACGGCCTGTGATACATGGTGCAGATGGAACCGTCAGGATGCGATCCAGGCGACACCTCGGATACGCTGCAGGCCTGCCGGGACGGTTCCCCGCGCCTGATCAGCATCAATATAAAGGGCAGCGCTGAAGTGACAAAGCCAATTGTATACGGCTGTTGGCCTTGGTCAAATCCGACGGCATGGCTATTTTAGAGTTACGGAAAAAGGAGATGAAGCCGCATGCAGAATCAGAGACCCTGGGGCTTTTTCGAGACTCTACTGGAAGAGCCGGGTTACAAGATAAAGCGCATCGTGATACAACCGGGACAGCGACTCAGCCTGCAACGCCACCAGCAGCGCAGCGAACACTGGGTAATCGTCAGCGGTGAAGCGCAGGTAACCATCGACAACAGCATCCGGCCGCTCAATCCCGGTGAACACGTGCTGATCCCCCGCGCCTGCAAACACCGGCTTTCCTGCCATGGTGAAGAGCCGGTTGTCCTGATAGAAGTACAGCTGGGCGAGCGCTGCGAGGAAGAGGATATCGAGCGCTTCGAAGACGACTACGGCCGGGAGACCGTGTAGGCTCATCAGCGACAAGCGAGGGGAAATAGACCATGTCACTACGGATTCCAACCATTGTGTTCGGGGTGTTCCTGGCGCTCAGCGCGGCCGCGCAGACGGTTTTCGTGGATACCCTCTTCGCCCCGAGCGACTCGCTGCTGGACATCTACCAGTACCAGATACCGGCAGGGTACGATCCGCAAAACGCGGCTCCCCTGCTGGTGGGCTGGCACCAGTGGGGAGGTAATCAGGCCGAATTCTTCTACACTCCCTTCGCGTCCGAAGCTAACACCCGGGGCTGGATCGCACTCGCCGCCTGGGGGGGACACAGCCGCAACTGGACCAACCAGGACACCCAGGAGTGGATGCAGCGCATTATCGAGGAGTTGAGCGAAGCCTGCAATATCGATCAACGGCGGATCTACATGGTGGGGGGATCCATGGGCGGCGCCTCCGGTATGATTTGCGCCAACAACCATCTCGATCCGACCCGACCAATGGTGGCCGCCACCGGCTCCGCCTCCGGCATACTGGACGATGTGCGGCGCTACTATGAGCAGGGCAACAACAACAGTATGCGGGAGGTCTTCGGCGGCAAACCGGGCGATGTGCCGTTTACTTATCACCGCAACAGCGCCATCTTCTTCGCCGATTCCCTCAACAGCATGCACTGCAACCTGCTGCATACGCCGGTCTACCTGACTTACGGCGCTAACGAGAATGAGCACCAGCAGCACGCCCTTGATCTCTACGATGTCCTTACCCGCTTCTCAACCGACGTCTACATCGGCACGACGAGTAACGGCCACGGCTGGGGCGTCTTCGATGTTCCGCATGTCTGTGACTGGCTGGCGCAGTACACATTGGTCAGCGATCCCGATACGCTGGTCATCTCAACCGACGAGGATAGCCGCAGCTACTGGACCAGTGTACAGTTGAGCGAACCGGAGCAGTTCGCGCACTATGCCGCCGGGCGCGCTGCCTGGGGCGCTGAGGGTATCGAGTACCGTCTGGGCGGTCTGCGCAACGTGGAATGGCTCCTCCTGGAAGAACTGGACAATGGCAACGATCCGCAGCAGGAAACCAGGGTGGTGATCGGCGAAGCGGAGTCTCCCTTCAAACTGGGTTTCCATCGTTCGTATCAGGCGATCGACGACCACCCGATACTGTTCCTGAACGGCACGCCGGCCTGGGGACCCGCGCCCTGGCCGTCAAACGACACGCTCGCGCTGCTGGTCGCGGCGATGGATCAGGTGGAGTTGTATTTCTACCAGGAATCGGTGGTGGACACGCCGGAACCGGAAACTGATGGGGAGCGACTGCGCGTCATCACGCTGCCGACAGGTGTGAGATTGGAATGGGGAGTTGGCAGTGCGCAGGTGCGGGTTTTCGACCTGCTGGGCCGTCAGGTCGGCGCAACCTTGAGCGGTACAGCTTCCTGTTTGCTCGAAACGGGCGCTCTGGCCAGCGGTGTTTATTTCGTCCAGGTGGACGATGGACGGGAAGTTCTGGCGGGGCGTTTTCAGGTGTGGCACTAGGATGCTGCGCACCAACTGGTAGCTCCGGTCACCGGCGGACCAGTGAGAGAAAAACACCCGGCCTCCCATCAGAAAACCGGGTGTTCTGCGTTAATGCCTGATGCACATGCAAAATAGTCCTCATTCTAAAGGATTCGCGTGCACCACAATATAGTACTTCCCGAAATGCTATGACCTTATAGGACATCTCGAATGGGAAATACTATATTCAAGAACCGGTACCGCCTCAGTTGCCAGCGGATACGGTTAGTAGACTAGAAACGGGGACGACGGGGGCGATCTTCACGCGGACGCGCTTCATTCACCTTGATTTCTCTTCCACCTTCCAGTTCGCGGCCGTTCAGCTGCTTGATGGCTTCTTCCGCTTCCGCCTGGTTCGGCATCTCAACGAAACCGAAACCCTTGGAACGACCAGTGTCTCTGTCACTGATTACCCTGGCGCTGGATACTTCACCAAACTCGGCAAATTGCGCTTCGAGGTCCTGGTCACTTACCGAAAAAGGTAAATTGCCTACGTAGATGTTCATTCTCTTCTCCAAATTCATCAAAAAGTAAAACTAAAAACCATAGTTGCTAGCGGACACGATTAGTGGACTAGAAACGTGGACGACGGGGGCGATCTTCACGCGGACGCGCTTCATTCACCTTGATTTCTCTTC
>CAZFEC010000003.1:121143-146430 GCA_964517435.1 uncultured Bacteroidia bacterium
GTCACTTACCGAAAAAGGTAAATTGCCTACGTAGATGTTCATTCTCTTCTCCAAAGTTCATCAAAAAGTATAACTAAAAACCATCCGCGGCCGTGTACTTGATCGTAGGTCGATCCACTTCAGGTTAACAACAGATCGCTAATGCAGGACGTCAGTCGGATACCGCTGTTCGGCACAGCATCCAGAGTACACAATGGGGCAATTTCTAAAACCGTCCTGAGATCGCGCCGCGTTCCAATTGAGGGAGTGCAGATGAATTCGGGAGGGTAATGCAGGGAGTGCCTTGTGATTCCGGCCCATCAAAACGTCTTCGTTGGCAATTCGCAGGTTTGCCGCAGGTCTTTCAAGCACTAAGTTTAATTGTGGTATGCGCAAAAAGCAAGTTTAAAAAACCTTTTCCATTCTTTGGCCTCGACATCGGCTGGGCGCTACTCCGTGAACAGCTCCTGCCAGTCGGCTGCCTGTATGGGCATTACGCCCTTAAGCTCCAGGTTTTCCTGCAGGTGGTCGCTGTTGCGCATACCGACACTGACATGACTGACGCCGGGAGTGGAACGGACGAATTGCAGGGCGCGTTGGGTGTCTGACGCACACCCTGTCAGCGCCTGTCCCAGCTCCGGCAAGTTGAAGGTCAGCTGCCCCTGCGCCAGCGGCATGTAGGCAAAGAAGAAAAGACCACTGGCGGCGACGGCGAGCGGCAGCGGCAGTTTACCCTGTGGTGAATCCAGCTCCGTGTTGAGGACGCGCAGGTCGCCCAGGGAGAGCGGCGCCTGGATTACCCGCAGATGGTGGTCCTTGCCACCCACACGCTGTGCTAATGCGATGATCTCCCCCAGCGGCAGGTGCCCCTTGGTGCCGGCGGGAGTGGTCCAGCCGCTGTAGGAGGAGATGCCGTAGTACTTGAGTCTGCCGTCGGTGACCTCCTGCTCCAGCCAGCTGAAGGAATGCTCCAGCAGACGCAGCAGGTTTTCCACTGAAACCCGTTCCGCGATGATCTCCAGCGACTCCAGCAGGAAGATATCGACGTAGTCTGTTTGCAGGTACTTGAGACTGCGTTTGAGGGAGAAGTCGAGATAGGCGGGTACGATGCTGTAAACGGTGCCCAGCATCTGCTGCGGGCGAACGCCGGCGGGCAGCAGCTGCTCCTGAACGTAATCGGCTGTCGTCACCCGGGGGGAGTCCGTAGTGATGACTCCCCCTTTGGTGATCACGATCGTCTCTTCACGCAGACCGCGCGCCATCAATTTCTTGATGGCGCGTCCCACCGCTTTTTCCGACCGGTGATAGCGGTAGGCGGGCGAGGTGTCGATGACGTTGAAACCGCCCAGAACCGCCTCCTCGCATGTGCGGGCGATCTTGTCGTCGACGATGTTCTTCGGTTCGCCCCCGAAAGTGCCGATGCCGATCTCGGCTAAGGTGAGATCGGCCACCTCCCGGAAAAAGGTGGGATGGCACTGGTCACGAAAGCGGGTAAAGTAGATTCCCTGCATGCCTGTCCTGTCGGTTCACAGACCGGTTGCCGGTCCCGCCGCTCTTTTGTTATTCGCTCGTGCCGTAGGGATTGTGCTCCGCCAGGCTCCGCAGGAGACGCCAGTAACGGTCGGTCTCCAGCTGCATCCTCTCAGCCAGTTCGGCGGCTCGCTCCGGATTCTGTTTCTGCAGGATGCGGAAACGGGTTTCCGTAGAGGTGTATTCCGCCACCGGCATGGTGGGCGGCTTCGAATCGAGCTGGAACGGATTCTCACCCGCGTCGATACGGCGGGGATCAAAGCGGAACAGCGGGAAGTAACCGCTCTTGACGGCGTTCTTCTGCTGCTCGAAACCGCGTGCCATGTCGATACCGTGTGCGATGCAATGGCTGTAGGCGATGATCAGGGAGGGGCCGTCCCAGGACTCCGCTTCCCGGATCGCCTTGAGGGCGTGCGCATCGTTGGCGCCCATCGCGATCTGTGCCACATAGACATAGCGATAGGCCATGGTGATCAGACCCAGATTCTTCTTGGCGATCGGTTTGCCGTTCGCGGCGAATTTGGCCACGGCGCCGATCTGCGTCGCCTTGGACATCTGGCCGCCGGTATTGGAGTAGACCTCCGTGTCCAGCACCAGGACATTGACATTACGGCCTGTGGCCAGCACATGGTCCAGACCGCCGTAGCCGATGTCGTACGCCCAGCCGTCGCCACCGACGATCCAGACCGAACGCTCGACCAGGTTGCCGGCGACACCGGCAAGACGCTTCGCCTCCGGGTCGTCGAGTTGCGTCAGTTTCTGCTGCAGCTGAGCAACCCGCTCCCGCTGCGCCTGGATACCGGCTTCATCCGACTGGTCGGCGTTGCTGATCGTCTCCACCAGTTCGGCGCCGACCTGGTCGGTCAGCTTGTGCAGAAGTTCCAGCGCGTAGACCCGCTGTTTATCGATGCTGAGGCGGAAGCCGAGTCCGAATTCGGCGTTGTCCTCGAAGAGCGAATTAGACCAGGTCGGTCCCCGTCCCTGGTCATCGACACTCCAGGGTGCGGTCGGCAGGTTGCCGCCGTAAATGGAGGAGCAGCCGGTGGCGTTGCCGACGATCATCCGGTCGCCGTAGAGCTGCGTGATCAGCTTGTAGTAAGGTGTCTCGCCGCAACCGGAGCAGGCCCCGGAAAACTCGAAGAGCGGTTTAAGAATCTGCGATCCCTGTACGGTGTTCAGCTTCAGCCTGGTGCGGTCATACTCCGGCAGATTCAGGAAGAACTCCCAGTTGGACCGTTCCTGCTCGCGCAGGGGCGGTTGCGGAACCATCATCAGCGCTTTGCGCTCCGGCTCCGCCTTGTCCTTGGCCGGGCAGACGAAGGCGCAGGTGCCGCAACCGGTACAATCCTCCGGCGCCACCTGCACGGTGAATTTCCAGTCGCTCTCGAACGCCTTGCCGCGGGTGTCGGCACTCTTGAAGGCAGCCGGCGCATCGGCCAACAGGGCGCTGTCGTAGACTTTAGTGCGGATGGCGGCGTGTGGACAGGCGATGGCGCACTTGCCACACTGGATGCAGAGTTCCACATCCCAGGCGGGGATGGAGAGCGCGATATTGCGCTTTTCCCAACGGGTGGTATCGGTGGGGAAGGTACCGTCTACCGGCATCTTGCTGACCGGGATCGTGTTGCCCTCGTCGGCGATGATGGCGCCGATCACATCCTGTACGAACCGGGGCGCCTCGGCCGGTACCACCGCCGGCAGCTCAAAGCTGCTGGTGGCCTCGGTTCCGTAATCGAGCTCATGCAGGTTGGCGAGGGTCTGGTCGACGGCGTTGAAGTTCTTCTGAACGACATCTTCACCCTTGATGCCATAGGTCTTGCGGATTGAATTCTTGATCGCTTCGATCGCCTCTTCACGCGGCAGCACGCCGGAAATGGCGAAGAAGCAGGTCTGCATGATGGTGTTAACGCGGGCGCCCATGCCGGTCTGCGCCGCCACGCTGTAGGCATCGATGACATAGAAGCGCAGTTTCTTCTCGATGATGGTTTCCTGAACCTGGCGCGGCAGCTTGTCCCAGACCTCCTCCCTGGGCATGGGAGCGTTCAACAGGAAGATGGAACCCGGCACGGCGTATTTGAACATGTTCTTGGTTTCCAGGAAAGTCCAGGCGTGACAGGCGATGAAGTTGGCGCGGCTGATCAGGTAATTGGAGCGGATCGGGTCCTTGCCGAAGCGCAGGTGGGAAGTGGTCATCGATCCCGACTTCTTGGAGTCGTAGACGAAGTAGCCCTGTGCGTTGAAGTCGGTACCCTCACCGATGATTTTGATCGAATTCTTGTTGGCACCGACGGTACCGTCAGCCCCCAGTCCGAAGAACATTCCCCGGAAAACATCCTCATCTTCAGCGGAGAAGCTCTCATCGACGGTCAGACTCAGGTTCGTCACGTCGTCCTCAATCCCGACGGTGAAGTGATAGAGGGGTTGCTCCTGCCGCAGTTCGTCGAAAACGGCCTTCACCATGGCGGGGGTGAACTCCTTGGAAGAGAGCCCGTAGCGCCCGCCGATTACCAGCGGCTGCTTCTCCATCGGCAGCAGTCCCTGCACCTCCGCTTCCGCCAGCGCGGTAACGACATCGCTGTAAAGCGGTTCGCCGAGCGCGCCCGGCTCCTTGCAGCGGTCCAGGACGGCGATCGTTTTCACCGTCTTCGGCAGTGCCGTCATGAAGTGCGACAGTGAGAAAGGCCGGTAGAGCCGTATCTTCACGAAGCCGACTTTTTCACCGGCGGCCGTCAGTTTGTCCACAGTCTCTTCAGCCGCGCCGATGCCGGAGCCCATCAGGATGACGATGCGTTCGGCGTCGGGAGCGCCGTGGTAATCGAACAAGTGGTAGCTGCGACCGGTCAGTTTCGCGAATTTATCCATCGTTCGCTGCACGATGTCCGGTGTTTTGACGTAGAAGCTGTTTACCGCTTCGCGAGCCTGGAAGAAAGCATCCGGGTTCTGAGCCGAACCGCGCAGGATAGGCTGGTCCGGATTCATCGCCCGGTTCCGGTGGGCGGTGACCAGTTCGTCGTCCAGCATCACCCGCATGTCGTCTTCGGCCAGCTCCTCAATCTTCATCACCTCGTGCGAGGTGCGGAAACCGTCGAAGAAGTGCAGGAAAGGCACCCGCGCTTCCAGCGTGGAAGCATGCGAGATCAACGCCAGGTCCATCACCTCCTGTACGGAACCGGAGGCCATCTGCGCCCAGCCGGTGGAACGGGTCGACATGACATCGCTATGGTCGCCGAAAATTGAGAGCGCGTGCGTGGCGACGGTACGCGCGGAGATATGGAAGACGGTCGGAGTCAATTCGCCGGCAATCTTGAACATGTTCGGAATCATCAGCAGCAGACCCTGCGAAGCGGTGAAGGTAGTGCAGAGGGAGCCTGTCTGCAGGGCGCCGTGCACGGCACCGGCGGCGCCTCCTTCGCTCTGAAGTTCGCTGACTTCGGGGATCGTACCCCAGATATTGGGAATGCCTTTGGCCGACCATTCGTCCGCCCACTCACCCATGTTGGAGGAGGGAGTGATCGGGTAAATGGCGATCACTTCGCTGGTGCGGTGTGCGACATACGCGGCGGCTTCGTTACCGTCGATGGTGATTTTGCGTCGGGACATGACTACTCCGTTTCTATGTGAACTATTTCAGGCGAAAGTACTGAACCACTTCCTGACCGTTCGGCAGGCAGCAGTTGAAGATTGATCCGAGAGAACAAACAATATGTTCAGTCGCGAGCGTGATGTCCACAGTTATTTGGCTGGGGAGAGGAAGCGGTGAGAGTGCTTCAGGAATGCCCACTGATTCGGGTCCAGGTGGCAAGAAATTCACGGTATCGCTGGTCACCCCAGAGGACGAAGCAGACCCGTGACGGATATCCAAGCTCGCCTGCGAAGTGGGTCAGCACGGTTTCGATCGCGATGCGGTCCGCCTCCGCGGCGGGATAACCGTAAGCGCCGGTGCTGATCGCCGGAAAAGCGATGGAACCGATTTCCTGCGTGATACAAAGCTGCAGCGAATTGGCGTAGGCGCTTTGCAGCAGCTGTTTTTCACCTCGGTCACCGCCGTGATACACCGGCCCGACCGTGTGGATTATCCAGCGGGCGGGTAGATCGAAACCGGGCGTGATTCGCACCTCACCCGCGGGACAGCCGCCCAACCGGCGACAGGCCTCCAGTAACCGGGGCCCGGCGGCGCGATGGATGGCGCCGTCAACTCCGCCGCCACCGAGCAGCGAACGGTTGGCGGCGTTCACTACGGCGTCAACCTCCAGCCGGGTGATGTCACCACAGATCACCTCTACCGGCGGCGACTTCATTTCGCTTTTGACTCGGGTGAACGTCGCTTCTGCCCGCGCCGGCGTCCGCGGCGTTTCCCCGTTGAGCGCGAGCGCTGCTTGTCATCTTTATCAGCCGCGGTGGGTTTCGCTTCCGCTTTACCGGCTGCCGGCGCCGTTTCCGACTTGCCGGTGCGACGCCGAGTTTCCCCCTTGCCGCGCTGGCGCTTGGCAGGCTGACTTTCGGCACGCGTGCGCTTTGCTTCGCCGCCTCGGCTGCCGGAGCGCCCACCGGTACGGCTTACGGCTCGTCCCTTCAGCCCGAGCGTCTTGTTGGAGATCTCGACGGCGCCCTCGGTAAGCGGAGGGAGTTCCAGTTGCGAGGCGGTTTTCGCCAGGGTCTTCTGAAGACGCTCCAGCGCCTGCCGTTCACCGTGACCTTCGCCGCCTAATTTGAGTAATTCCGCGAAGAGCGGCTCCGCCGCCGGGTCGACCGGGTCAAGGCCGCGCCAGATTTCGACAATCGTGACGAGGGTGTTCGTTCGGTCGCGCCGGGCGGGAATGATCTTTTCGTAGGTGAGCCAGAAGGCGTAACCCAGATGGTGTATCACGTAGAGTTGCATGGCTAGCTATTCGAGTTTGATGAAGGTTGTGTCCCGAGCAGTTTGAACGCGGGCGCGGTAAACAGCAGGAAAACCGTTTCAAATGCGATGTAGACGAGCAAAAGCGGCGGTATGCGGCTGGCGGCGCCGCCCGCGTAGCTGTGCAGGCCGGTCAGAAAGTGGTTCACGCCGTAGTAGGTCATGATGACGGAAGCGAAAACCACGACCGCGAGTATCGCCATTCCCCGCTGGCGCACCCATCCCCGCGCCCGGGCGTGGACGACGCCCAGGTAGAAGAGCAGGGTGATCAGCGACCAGGTCTCCTTGGGATCCCAGCCCCAGTAGCGTCCCCACGACTCGTTCGCCCACATCGCACCCAGGATGATGCCGGCGGCCAGGGTGACGATACCCAGCTGCAGGACCCGGTAGGTGAAATCGGTCAGCTGCCGGCGCAGGTCGGTTTTGTCGGGCAGGAAGCGGTGGCCGATCAGCCAGATGTGTCCCAGACCCATGGCCAGGCCGAAAGCGGAGTAACTGATCAGGATGATGGTGACATGGAAGATCAGCCAGCTGGAACGGAGCACCGGTACCAGCGGATTGATAGTGATGTCGATCGCGGTCTGGTGCGCCAGTACCATGGCGATGAAGCCGAGGAGCCCTGTAATGATGGAGACGTAGTGTTCGCGGTACTTGAAGTTGAACAGCCAGGCGATCAGCACGAATCCCCAGATGATGAAGATCAGTGATTCGTACAGGTTCGAGAGAGGCGCCCGTCCGGCGATCAATGTGATGAAGTAGAGGCCCCAGCTGTGTAACAGCAAACCGATCAGATGCAGGGCGCCGTTCAGCCAGTAGAGGAAGCGCTGACGGAAGAAAAGCCCCAGCAACCCGGTAAGGATCAGCAGCAGATAGACCGTGATCGCTTTGCGGAAAGGCCGGAAGTGATTGTAGAAGACCTCACGCTCCAGGCTCTGCCGGGTAGGACGGTTGGCGTATTGGAAGCCGTCCAGTTGCGCCCGCAGCTGTGATACACAGCTGTTGAAGGACGCGCCGTCCCGCTGTTGCCAGGCGGCAAGCATTTCGTTCCAGGTGGCGCGCAGGGTCGCCGTGGCGGTCTCCTCCAGGTTGCGCGGTGCCCCCGGGGAGGACCAGGCCGCCTGTTCATCGGCGAGATCCGGTACCAGCGTAAAGGCATAGCCGGTAAGCAAATCGGAACAGAGCAGCAGCTGCCCGTAGAGCCGCTGGGCGTAATCACGCATTGAGCCCAGCGTGCTTCCCTCCTCGCTGTGCAGCTCCTGGAGCAGCTTTTCCAGACCGGCGGCGCCGCGGATCTCCGCATAGGAGAAATACTTGCGGGTGGGATCCACCTCCAGGGCCTGGCGCAACGGCCGGTGATCTATGCGCAGGAGCGGTTCGTCATACCAGTCGTCGGGAACGGCGGTCATGTCCAGCAGCATGGTCAGTTGATCGTAGTTCTGGTACCGCAGCCGGCCGCAGATGCCGCGGACCGTCTCCCAGGCCCAGGAATCCAGCGGTTTATACCGGCCTTCGGCGAGGATTACCAGTGTCGCGAGTTCCTCCAGACCGGCATAGGCGGGCAGTTCCCGCCTGGCGGTTTCAGGTTGCGCCAGCGCGGAAGCCAGGCTGGTTAACAGAAAGCACCCGATTAAGATTCGCTTCATCGTCGATCCTAATAGTTAGTAGCTGCATTGCGGCCAGTAAATGTGCGAAGCGAACCGTTGACCTGCAAACATGAAAAGCGGGAAGGAGCGGCGAGGTTGTCGACGACCGAGGTTACCTGGAACCAAAACCTGTAATCTTGCCGCTCCCGCAATAATTTGGCTAAATTAGGTGCAAACCAGACGGCAATCCCAGCCCGGGACAATCATGATCGAATCACTGGCGTTCGCTACCGGCAACCGCGACAAGGTCCGCGAAATCTCGCAATACCTCTCCGGCGTCGTGACGTCGCTCTACTGGCAGGACCACTATCCCACCTTCCATCCGCCGGAGGAAACCGGCGCCACCCTGCGGGAGAACGCACGCCTCAAAGCGCAGGCGTTCCACGCGGTGACCGGCATCCCCACCTGCGCTGATGACACCGGCTTATTCGTCGAGGCATTGGACGGCCGCCCTGGAGTGCACTCCGCCCGTTACGCCGGCCTGCAGTCCAGCTACCGGGACAATCTGGAGCTGCTGCTTACGGAGCTGGGGGACGTTCCCCTCGAGCGACGGCAGGCGAGTTTCCGGACCGAAATCTGTTGCGTCTGGTCGGGGGGCGAGCACTTCCTGAGCGGCAGCTGTGAGGGAATCATCCTCCTGGAGCCGGAAGCGATAGAGGGCGCATTCGGCTACGACCCGGTTTTCCAGCCACGCGGCAGCGATCGCCCGTTCAGTTGCCTGAGCCTGATGGAGAAAAACAGGATTTCACACCGCGGTCGCGCACTGGCAGCGCTCGTTCAATGGTTGACCGCCGTCGATCTCAAGGGAGAGACCGGATGAAACACACCTTATTCAGCCTTTGGCTGTGCTTGCTGGCGTCACTGCGGCTGGGCGCGAACACTCTCAACTACCAGGTCGCCGTCGACACCTGCGCCTGGGGCGATCTCGATCTCGAGCTGCGGTTCACGACGGCGGTCGCGAATCCGGTCGTGGCTCTGCCCAGCTGGATGCCGGGTGCCTGGCAGCTGGCCGATTACGCCCGTCATCTTAATGAGCTGACCGTAACTGACGCGAGCGGAACCGAACTGGTACTGGAGCAGCTGGCGAACAACCGGTGGGAGATTCACTGTCCGCCGGGGGAAACGGTGACCCTGCGCTATCGCTACCACAGCAGCGCACGCGGCTTCATGGGGCGCAAACTGAACAGCGCCGGCGGCACGCTCTTCGGTGCGTCCACCTTTATCTTCCCCGAGCAGGTACTCGCGGAGCAGACGCTCGCGCAATCGGTCGAAGTGCAGTTACTGCTGCCGTCCGGCTGGGAGGTTCATACCGGCTTAAGTCCGGTGGCCGGGTCGCATCCTCCCCGCTTCCGGGCCGCGGACTACCATCGACTGGTGGACAGTCCCTTTCAGCTCGGTACCGGTGATGTCCGTGAGTTCAAGGCGGGGGGCAAACCGATAACCCTCGTCCTGCCGGTGGAGGGAGATTTCGAACGTGATACATACTGTGAAATGGTGGCGGCGCTGGTAGAGCGGGAAATCGCTTTCTTCGGCGGCGCGCCCTTCACTCGTTTTCTATTCTTTATCCACTACACCCGGGGCAACTCCGGCGGCGGCGGTCTGGAACATCGCAACTCCACCACCATCGGTCTGCCCCTCGCCCGGCTGCAATCCGATCCGCGTCTGACCCTGCCGATTCTGGCGCACGAACTCTTTCACGCCTGGAATATGAAGCATTTCTTTCCCCGCGGTTTCGGCGCCTTCGACTACCAGGAGCCTCTGCGTACCACCGCACTCTGGCTGGGGGAGGGCGTTACCGAGTATTATGGTTGGCTGTTGTCGGTGCGGACCGGTTTCATCACCCCGGCGGAATTCTACGACAAGATCGCAAGTGAAATCGCCACGCTGGAGGCAACTCCGGCGCGTGATACAATGAGCGTGGCGGAGGCGTCGCGTACAGTCTGGGAACAGGGTTACGCCTCCGGCGCCGTTTCCTTTTACAACAAGGGCTTTCTGCTCGCATTGATGCTTGACTGCGCGATCCGGAGTGGGACGGCCGACCGTCGCAGCCTCGACGACGCCATGCGCGAACTCAACCGGCGTTTCGGAGGAGCGGCGGGCTATACCGACGCGGATCTGATCAGGCACTTCAGTGAGGCCAGGGGCCACGATCTCAGCGGCTGGTTCGAGCATTATGTCACCGGCACCGAACCGCTTGACTACGCCGTCGTGCTGCGGAAACTGGGCTTACGGCTGGCCCTGGAACGACGCCCGGTCGGTTGGATCGGTGACCTGACCCTGTTCGGTCCCGAACACCGTTTCTATATGGTGGGACCGCAGACGCCACTGGGACGCGCCGGCATTGCCCGGGGTGACGCGCTGCTCAGTATCGACGACTGGCGGGTGACGGACGTCGCCGCTGCTGCCGATCGGATCGCCGCTCTGGCGCCCGGCAGTGAGGTGGAACTGACACTCGAACGGGGGGGGCGTCAACTGCAGCTGTCGCTGCCGGTCCTCCGCCGGGATGAAGTCACCGCTCAGGTCGACACCGATCCCGTCGCTACTTCCGCGCAAAAGGAGCGGCGCCGGCAGTGGCTTTCCGGCGAATAAGCGTCTGCGTGCTCGGTGCGCCTCTGAAACTTGAGTCAGAGCCCGCGCGTGATACATTCCGCACCGGACCAGGCTGACGCCGACAGATTCCTGGAGAATTATCCGCAGTGTTGTAACATCTGTGCACTTACAGCGTTATATCTACAGACATGAATCAGGATCAATACACGGAGCTGATCTCCCGGCACGGTGACGACCTGTTCAACTATGCCAGCTACATGCTGAAGAACAGGGAAGATGCCGCTGACGTAGTGCAGGAGGTCTTCCTTAAGTGCTGGCAGAACCGGGAGCGGATTGAACCTGAAAAGGGGTTCAACTGGCTTTTACGGGTCGCCTGCCGCCGCTGTCTGGATCTGTTGCGACGGCGTCACCGCGGTTTCCGCCGCTTCCTGTCCCTGGAGAGCAGTCAACTGGAGCAGCTGCCGGACCGGCGCCAGAATCCGGAAGCCGACTTTCAGCGCCGCGAGCAGGGTCGCCAACTGGAACGGGCACTGTCGACCCTGCCTCCGCGTGAACAGAGCATCCTGCTGCTCTATTACTTCCAGGAACTGGACTACGCTGAAATCGCGGTGGTGATGGAGATGAAGACCGGGGCGGTGCGAACCAGCGCTCACCGTTCCCGTCGACGATTGTCGCGGCTGCTGAATGATGCCGGGAGCTGAGCCCACCGGCCAAACTGGAGAAACCACCTTGAACGAGAGTTGTCAATCGATTCAATCCAGGCTGCGCGATTTCCTGCGCGAGCAGATGCCGGCCGCGGAGCGGCAACAGGTACAGGAGCACCTGGCCCATTGCGGCGACTGCCAGGCCAGACTGCGGGAGGAGAAGCGTTTACGCGAGTTGTTCGCATCCCTGCCACGCCAAAGCTGCCCCGCTGATCTCCGTTCCCGTCTTGAACAGCCGGCTCAGCTGCCTTTGCGTCGGGAAGCCCGCAGTCCCGGCCGCCGGGCCAGGTGGTCGGCGGCTTTGTCAGTCGCGGTGGCAGCCCTCCTGGTCATCGCGCTCTGGCCCCGGACGCCGGCACCGGTTGATCAGGCGGAGTCGCTTTCTCCGGCGCAGCGGAACCGTGTCCTTACACAATACCATTGGAGCCTGGCACTGGTGGCCGCCAAACTGCACCAGGGCAGCGCGCAGGCTCAGACGACCCTGACCGAATACGATGCAATTGAGATTATAAACTCCGCCCTTGCCGCAGCGGCAAAATCACCTTTGCTGCGGCAACGGCGACAGAGCAATGGAGGCTGATCATGTATCAATTCTCAGTTAAACTCATAATCCTCTGTCTGGGATTCTGTCTGACGCTGGCCAACGCTGTTGCAGGCAGCACCGAACATCCTCCCGGGTGGGTGGATTTCGACCAGATCGAAATACCCGCCGACGCGTCCGAGGTCACCGAGATCGATCTCAACCCGTTTATTCTGGGTCTGGCCGAGTTAGACGACGACAGTGCGTTGGAAAAGATGATCTCCATCCGGGTTAAAACCTTCAGTGTTGATTCCAGCGACTTCGATGAGTTGAAAGGCAGACTGCTGGAGATAGAGAACGAATTGCCCAAGGATAGCTGGACACATATTGTCAGGGTCAGCCGGCCGGATGAATTCGTCAACATCAGTTTTTGCTCCCAGGAATCAATCGCCCAGGGCTTGTTGATCATGACTGTGGACACCGACGAAGTAACCCTGATCAACATGGTCGGGGAGATCAACCTGAGTGATCTGGAAGGACTTGAACTCGACGCCGCTGCTATGGACAGCCTGCGGGAGGCTTTTCAGGAGGAGGATATAGAAAAAGAGGAAGAATGACGGATCTCTTATATGCAGTCAGGTTCAATACGCCATTCTATATTCATCAACAGATAACATAGTTTGTATCACAGCCGATTGCGGTGCGCAGTCGGCTTTCTTTATCGGAGCGGGTATAACTACATCGGCAGCGGCCGGCGACAGGCTGATTCTCACTGACCGTTATCCGGAAATGGGCATAAAAAAAGCGGTGAGGGGCAATCTCACCGCTATACTCATTCTTGCGGGCGCATAACTTATTTTTCACCCGAAGCGAGTTTACTCCTTCTGAATTTCGGCGGCAGTCCCAAGGCACAAAGGACAGGCTGAACTCCCTGGCGGTTGAATAGTTCTAATTCAGCAGGCCGAAGTTCATAGTTTCAATTCATCTCTTAGCAAAATGAATGCCAACCAAGTACAGCGACTGGTATGTATTAATATTACAAATAGTTAGAAAATTCTGACAATTATTAGAAAGTGCATTTAATACTTGACATTGATCAATATTGTTCAGTATCCGTCGCTTTTTCACTGCCGATAGAGAGGATTGCTGAAGAGACGGTGACCAAATGCGGTCCGGGCGGAGAAGCGGATGTACTCACTCGCGGCGGATACCGGTAGTTGCAGGCTGATATCCTGGCGCAACGCCCGGTTCGGAGTCAACGGGTAAGAACGTTCCCCCTGCTTTCCCCCGCTATGCAGCAACAGTTCAGTAAAAAAACCGTAATCCTCACTGCTGGCCAGGTGCAGTCGACAGGCGGCATCAAAACACAGCCGATCCAACCTGAATTCTCCCGCCTGTTCCACACTCAGCAGCGGGCCCTCTGTGATCAGCGAGCGACCCTGCCGCAGCTCGGTCAGAATCGCCTCCGGCTCCAGGTGCGAGACACGGACCACGGTCTGCCAGCCGCCGGTGCGGTTGCGTTCGCTGCGCTCGATGGTGCTGAAGGGAATCCGCATGCGGCGCGACTGGTTGAAATCGCCGTGTGCGTCATTCCCGGCGACGATGTAAGTGCGTCTGCCTCGCGTCAGTTGCTCACGCCAGAGCGCCAGGCCGGCTTCCAGCTCAGAGGTTTGTCCGCCGTTCGCCACCTGCAGATGGTTCAATTGATCGCATTCAGCGAGGTCCCATGCGGAACGAAGTAACAGCACGCGCTCCAGCCAGCCGGGACGGGAACGGGGATGGGCGGCAATTGCCAGCGCCTCGCCAGTAAGTTGCTCCAATACCTGCGGAAGTGCGTACTCAGAACGCCGTTGCCAATTGCGGCCGCTGTCGCCGGAGCCCGGCACCAGCTTTTCATGTCCCAGGAGCAGGAGGTGGATATTACGCTCCCGGCTGGAACGGACCGACACCTCTTCCGCCGCGAGCAACAGACGTTCGGGATCAGCCGCATTGAGTTGCTCAACTTCCCGACGC
Organism: uncultured Bacteroidia bacterium; assembly: GCA_964517435.1. GTDB lineage: Bacteria > CAIWAD01 > CAIWAD01 > BS150m-G50 > BS150m-G50 > BS150m-G50. The sequence continues at coordinate 134,980 of CAZFEC010000003.1, forward strand.
CGTCGCTCCCAGTTGCCCGGAGTGTCGAAATCGTAGGAGTGATCCGTTACCGCGGTGAAGTCCAGCTCCAGGGCGCGCATCGCCTCCTGTAACAGCGGCAGCGGTGCGCCGAACTCCACCTGATCGCGGCTGTAGCAGGAATGCCAGTGCAGGTCTCCGCGTCGAAAGCCGGGTAACCTGGGTGTGTCGTCCTGGTTTAGATAGATCGTGAACGGCCGGTAGCGTCCCGGATAGATGTCGTTGACGAACTCCCGCCGCCGGTTTCCTTGCCGCAGCGTGAACCTGACCCGGCAGCGCAGATAGCGCTGTGCGGGCGGCAGGGGGATTCGGAAAACCTGAGCGTGCCACTCCCGGTCCAAATCCGCCTCAAAAGGCACGCTGAAGCAGCTGCCGGGCGGCCCCGCGAATTCCACTCTGATCGACTCCAGCCGGGCGGGATGAAGCTGGGCATCCTTGACGATCAGGAACAGAGGCAGGTGACTGCTGCCACGGGGGAGCCGCCAGGGGATGTCGAACAGGACTTCCGGCCACGCCCGGTAGAGCGGGTGCCAGGGAAACCAGGATCGTCGCCAGTGGATCTCCGTGTAGCCGGTGACAAGAGCCGGATGCCAGTCTGCGCGCTGAAACGGAGCTGGTTTCATCATTCCCGCTCCCAGTCCCGCGGCAGCAGGAACGCGCCGGCCGCCAGCCCCGCCAGCAGACAACAGCAGTAAAACGGATAGACCAGTGCCTGCAGTCGCGGAGGTTTTGATCCAGCCTGACGGCTAAAGCGGACAGCGAGCAGCAGGTTGCCAGACGTGACCGTCAGCCAGAGTGGCCAGAACAGTGCGAAATGTATCACACTCAGCGCCGCGATCAGCTGTAACGCGACAAAGGCGAATACTCCCAGCCGCGCAGCGTGTTTGAGATAACGGAAACCAGCCAGCCAGCGCCGCTTCTGCTGCAGGTAGCGTCGCCAGCCGACCGCAGCCGTCCGCACCAGCAGCTCCGGCTGCAAACGGATGCTCACCGGCAGGCCGCCGCGCCGGGCCTGCTGTACCAGTTGGACATCCTCCGCCGCGTCACCCTGGATGGTGGCAGCGTAATCCAGCTTGGTCAAAGTACGGCGATCGATCGCCAGATTTCCGCCGAAGCCGGATTGCGCATTGCCGCGGTCAGCGAGAGCAGCTCCCCAGCCCGAGAGCAGCAGCCAGTCCAGCTCGTGAAAACGGGAGCCCCCTTCCGGCAGAATACCGCCACCCAGCACGCCTGTCTCCCTGTCGTACCAGCGGCGTAACGTCTGTAACCAACCGCCGGGTAGCCGGCAATCGGCATCGGTCAGCAACACCACCTCCGCGGTCAGGGACGGTAGCAAGGCCCGGAGTTGGGCGACTTTGCCCCGGTGGGTGACGGAGCGATGCAACCGCACGGGGAAGGGCGCGTCGGCAATCTGCTTTTCCAGCCAGTCGGGAGTGCCGTCGCGGGAGCAGTCGTCCACCAGGTGCAGCGTGAGACGACAGCCCCGCCGCTCCTGCCGCAGCAGCGATTGCCAGAAGCGGGGGAGGCGTTCCGCTTCATCACGGGCAACCACTACCAGGTCGAACGACAGCTCGCGGTCGCTGCAGCTGTGGAGTTCGTCCCGCAGCGGTGACCTGGTCAGCAGCAGCACTACCAGCAGGTAGAGGGCGCCGATCACCAGCAGTGCCATGCTCATAGGTCTTCTCCCGGTGCCACAAAACGCAGACCGCGGGCGCGACTGCCCTCCAGGTAAGCGGGCAGCACCTCCAGCAGGTGCGGTGTCCCGGTGGCGCCGTCGTGCAGCAGTACGATATCGCCGGGACGCTGCTCACGCCAGAGCCGCTGCAGCAGCTGTTCGCCGGAGCGAGCCCGGTAATCCCGGGGCGCCAGGCGCCAGAGCATCGTGCTGAGACCGAGTTCGGTGACCACCCGCCTGTAAGCCGGACCGCAGGCGCCGTAAGGGGGACGCACCCAGTGCGGGGACGGCAACTCCGCCTGCTGAAAGAGTGCCAGTTGCGTGTTCAGTTCACTGCGAATGTCGCCGCGGGAGTGGAAGCGCCAGGAATTGTGATACATTCCGTGCAGACCGGTCTGATGCCCGGCCGCGTGCAACAGTGGCGCCAGTTCCGGATGGCGTTGCATCCGGTCGCCCCACAGGAAAAACACCGCCCGCACCTGGAACTCGGTCAGGATTGCCAGCAACCGGCGAGTCCACTCCGGATGCGGTCCGTCGTCGAAGGTCAGCAGCAGGCGTTCGTCGCCGGTGTGATACGTCGCCCGGCGATACCATTTTTCCAGCCAGGGATGGATGCGGTAGAAGTAGTTGCTCATCGTCGCCGCCAGCGCCAGAGGCCGGTCAGACCCAGCCAGGGACTCACTGGAATGTAAACCAGCTCCCAGAACTGACCGACCACGATTTCGTGCCAACGCACCTGCAGCTGTTGCATTCTATTCGCCCGCAGCAGGAATCCGGTTTCCGCGCTCGCTTTCAATCCCAGGAGCAGCAGGGCCGCGGCCAGACAAACCGGCTGCCAGATGCCGATCGCCAGCAGAAAGGGTATGCCGGTGACCAGCAGGTAGCTGTTGATCCCGATCAGGGTCAACCGCGGGTCCGGCAGGCGCAGCTGAGTGGAAGACCAGCGAGCCCGCTGAGCCAGCAACTGCCGGAAGTTGCGCGGCGCGCGCGAACGGATCATCGCCGCGTGCGCGACGCAGGGACGGATCAGCCAGTCGGTGTTGCGATGCAGGCGTTGAATGAGAAAGGTGTCGTCACCGGATCGAATATGCTCCACGCCACGGTAGCCGTCCGCCTCCTCGAAAGCGCGGCGCCGGTAAGCGAGATTGCTGCCGGAGGCGAAGAGTGGTACGCCGAGCGCGGCGGTGGCCAGCCCGATGCCGAGGATGCCGGCGTATTCCAACCGCATGATGCGCGAAAACAGCGTTCCTACCGCCGTCAACCGGGTGAGCCCCAGCACCATGCCGGTGGTTGGAGCGAACGAACGCGCCAGGGTCGACAGCCAGGCGGGTCCCGGAACACTGTCGGCATCGCAGACGGCGATCAAGGGGTAGCGGGCCTGTTCTATACCCCGGGTCAACGCATGCTTCTTGCCGCGCTGGCCGGGTGAAGTGGCGAGGGCGCGAAAGCGCTGATCCACCGCCGCTGCCTCCGCGATCAGAGCGCCGGTAGCATCCTCGGAGCCGTCGTTCACCAGTAGCACTTCATATTCGAAATCCGCGACGGACTGGTGACGCAGTGCCTCCATCAGTGCCGGCAGCCGCTCCGCTTCGTTGCGAGCCGCCACCACCACGCTGACGGACAGAGGCGGGTTGTCAGCCTGCGGCTCCAGCTGGATCAGGTCCAGGCCACGATGGTACCAGATCATCAGCAGGAGGTAGAACAAGCCGTTGAGCAGAAGCAGCAGGAGCCAGATCATCGCCGGGGCCTCTGCCAGAAGAGGGCGGCCGCTCCAATCAGGGCTGGCAGCAGGATGTTGATCTCGAAAATAATCACCGCCGCCTGTACTGCGGCACTCTGCGGCACCAGGTAGGTAGCCAGCAGCCAGCTGGTCAGCAGCTCGCGCACGCCCAGATCACCCCAGGTAAATGAGAAGAAGCTTTTGATGAGCATCATCCCGGCCAGCGGCGCGAACCATTCCAGGTTGAAAACACCGGTGGTGATGCGCAGCACGAGCAGAAACTGGAACATGTAGACGAAATAGAAGAGCAGTGTGACCAGAATCGCGAACGAGAGCATGCCGGTACTGATGGTGGACAACGCCTCCGTGATACGGGCTATAAGTGAACCCTCCCGGCTCCAGCGTCCCGGCAGCAACTTGGGCAGCAGGCGGGGCCGGTAGAGCAGTGTGATGACCAGGGCCAGAATCGGCCCGATCACCAGCAGGAACCAGAGGTAGGAGGCGGGATCGCTGTCACGGCTGATCGCGAACACACGCCAGAGTCCCCAGATCCCGAAACTGCCGGCGATGAATCCGTTCAACAGCTTGTCCACGATGGAGGCGGTGACGAGTGAAGTCCGCTGCTCCGAGCCGAGGAACAGCGCGCGCAGGTGGACGCCGAAGTTGGCCGGCGTGACCATGCCGGTCGCGTAACCGGCCAGGAAAGGACGGATCAACCGGCGCCAGCCGATCTGCGGTTGCACCTGCCGGGTCAGGATCCCCCAGCTGCAGAAAGCGAGCAGGAGATTGGGCAACAGCAGCAGCAGGACGAACCGCAGCAGCGGATCGCGCGGCAACAGCAGCACCCTGAGGTCGATGTCGAACTTGAGGAACACCCAGGCCAGGATGGCGATTCCCGCCGTAACGCTGAAAACGGGATGCTGGATGATCGCCGCCAGGCGGCTGAAGAAATTCTTCATCGCCGTGGATTCCTAATGCAGTTCATGATCCAGCGTAAGACTGAGCCAGGCGGCGTTGTAGGCCTGCCGGTGACGGTGGGGCGCCAGTTGGCTGTCCACCGCCAGCGAGGCCTGATACCTGCTTATTGTCACCGCCAGCTGGAGCCGGTCCAGTCGCAGTCCGACCCACGGCAGACGCGGCGTACCGGAGATGTACCAGGCGAGGGTGGCTATCTGACGGTACTCCCGGCGACCGTCGAGCCAGCCGTAATCGACCTCGTTGTCAAATGTAGGGTAGTCAAAGCTGGAACCGACATTGTGATAGTTGCCCGCATCCAGGTAGCCCACTCCCTGAACGGTATAGTTCCAATCCGCTTCCACTCGCTGCCGCGCGGTGAGGAGCCAGCGTCCCGCCGCCGCCAGTTTTAGGGAGTTGGGCTCCAGGGCGCTGAGCGAGCGTCCCTGATGGCGGTAGTCGTCATCGGCGTGAAAGTGAGTGAAGACGAAGGGGCGCGCGAAACCGGCCCCGGCGCTGAGCATCAATTCCGGCCATGGTGTCAACCTGCCTCCCGCCGCCGCCGCGATCTTGTTCACCGGTTTGCTGGTGAAGATGTCTGCCAAGGAGAGGTCGTCCACCAGCAGTTCCGTCCAGAGTTCCCAGCCGGGACGGAGCAGACTGAGATCGAGCATCATCAAAGAGTTGTCGCTGTCCTGCCCGTAATGCTCCTCCGACCAGAAAAAGGCGGCCGGGTTGAGATAACCCAGGCGTAGCGGCTGCTCCGAGAAGACGACCAGATCGCTGAATCCGACCGCAAACGCCTGCCCGTGCCAGGCCAGGCGATGATAGGCCAGGTGTTTGGGCACCGGATAGGTATGTGCTTTTCCCTCCCAACCGGGTGGATACGTGGTGGTGAACCTGCCGCTGCGCAACTCGGCGAAGAGATACGCGAAGTCGAGCCGCTCTCCCGCATAGTGGAGGAGCAGGTGGTTGACGGCGGGGATGCCTTCACCCATGAGCGGCGAGAGTCGCCGGTCGTGTCCCAGGCGCAGGTAATCGTGCCCGATCAGAGCGGTGAACCGTTCGCCGGTGAAGAAAGCGCTACCCTCGATCTCATCGTGCGTAACGATGTCGGCGTCACTGCTGTCCACCCAGGCGAGCTGACCGGCCGGTCGCCAGACCGGGGAGGCGTACAGCGCCCGGTCACCGTAGCCGGTACTTCCCCGCAGATGCAGGCGCAGACCGGTGGAACGGCTGATCTCCCAGCGGAGGTTGAAGCCGTTAATCGTCTCCAGCAGCTTCCCCTCACCGTCCGTTACCGCCAGGCCGCCCCAATATGGTGAAAGCCGTAAGGCGTCTTTCTCTCCGAGCCTGAGTGCAAGCGGGCGGTCCGGCACACTGCCGGTCAGCTGTCCCAGCCAGAGATCGCGTCTCGCTGCCGTGACCGCGGAGAACTTTGACGCTGGTGACTGCTCCAGCCAGTCCGCCGTCCTGCTGCCGCTGATCAGATTGTAGAAAGCGCCGGGCGGCCGGGAGCCTGCCTGCACACCGAACTGGATCAGATCGTCGTGCAGCGGGGAAGCGGACGGCGCCATGACGGCAGCCTCCGTCATTACGGCTCCCAGGCAGAGGGTGATTACGAGTTTAGGCAGGCGTGATTTCATGCGCTCCATTCCAAAGGGTCCATGCTTTGCGGATATAGTCTACATATTAAGCCGGTAGCAAGCAAGGGCACTGCAGGGAAGAGCGACGGGATCAAATTTGTGAAAACCCAAATATACTTGATTCGTCAGGTTAGATTGATTAGTCTTACCGCTTGCTGAAGATGTATGTCAACCGACAATAGTTCACAAATGATAGAGGAGTCGAAATGAGTAGAAAGATAATCATCATGGGGGCTGCCGGGCGCGACTTCCATAACTTCAATGTCATCTACCGGGATAACAGTGATTACGAAGTAGTCGCATTCACCGCCACCCAGATTCCGAACATTGATGACCGTCGCTACCCGGCGGAACTGGCCGGCTCGTTGTATCCGGAGGGGATTCCGATTCTGCCGGAAGCGGACATCGTCAACCTGATCCAGACCCGCGCTATCGATGAGGTAGTCTTCTCCTACAGCGATGTGGCTCACGAGGATGTGATGCATAAAGCGGCGCTGGTGAACGCCGCCGGGGCTGATTTCACGATGCTCAGCGCCCTCGATACCATGGTCGAGTCCTCCAAACCGCTCATTTCCATCGTCGCTTCCCGCACCGGGTGCGGCAAGAGCCAGACCACGCGCCGAGTCATCGACATCCTGCAGGCGGCCGGCAAGAAGGTCGTCTCCATTCGACATCCCATGCCATACGGCGATCTGGTCAAACAGCGGGTTCAGCGCTTCGCCACCCTCGAGGATCTCAAGAAGCATGAGTGCACCATCGAGGAGATGGAGGAGTATGAGCCGCATATCGTTAACGGCAATGTCATCTACGCCGGCGTCGACTACGAAGCCATTCTGCGCGAAGCGGAGCAGGAAGCTGACATTATCCTCTGGGATGGCGGCAATAACGATACCTCCTTCTACAAGGCTGATATGACGATAACGGTGGTGGATCCGCACCGGCCCGGCCACGAGCTGGCCTACTACCCGGGCGAGACGAACGTCCGCCTGGCGGATGTCATCGTCATCAACAAGATCGACACCGCCGATCATGAAGACATCCTGACGGTGATCGACAATATACGCGAGGTGAATTCAACGGCGCGTATCGTCGAAGCAGCCTCGCCGGTCTCGGTCGAAGATCCGGCGGTGATCGAGGGCAAGCGGGTGCTGGTCGTCGAGGATGGCCCGACCCTCACCCATGGCGAGATGGAATACGGCGCCGGCGTGGTCGCGGCGGAGAAGTACGGCGCGGTGGATCTGGTCGATCCCCGTCCCTTCACCACGAAATCGATCACGGAAACTTTCGAAAAATACCCCGGCATCGGCCTGATCCTGCCGGCGATGGGTTACGGCGATGACCAGATCCGCGACCTGGAAAAAACCATCGCCGCGACCGAATGCGAGGGTGTCGTGATCGGCACCCCGATCGATCTGCGCCGGATTGTCAAGATTAAGCAACCTTCCACCCGGGTAACCTATCATCTGCAGGAGATAGGTTCACCGAACCTGGCCGAATTGCTGAAACCATTCTGCTAGACAGGCTCCTAGAGCATATATATAGAGAAGCCCGCGTAAAGCGGGCTTTCTCCTCTCCAGCAGGCATTGGAAAGGGGGGATGGGATCGGCTGAGGCCGACCCCGTTTATCAGGCCTTGAGGCCTGATCTCAGGACCAGAATAACTCTGGCCAATGAGGAGGTGCTCCTCTGTTCGCGAGGATGCATGCACCTTTAATATAAGAGCACTGTTTTGCCGGGTAGTGACCGGGATCACACCAATCATGTTTCGCGAAAAAAAAGGCAGCCGGATCAGGCTGCCTTTTTGTCGAGTCGCTCCTAAAGCCTATCAAGGGGAAGTCGTAATTTCGAGCCGAAATTAATTCTCTCACATTTCCAGAACAGCAGTTCACTGAACATCAGTGAATCATAGTCATAGATGACTCATTGTTCACTTATAATATGATTAGGTTGAATTACTCCAGTTGTGATCTGGAGCACTTGGGGAGAGAAAAAAGCGGCCGCCGTGATCATCCTGAGCTGGATAATCCTGGTTCGACCGCTTTCATGGTGATGTAATGCGTGAAATTATAATGAATTACACTTCTGTCAGCTCCGGCAGCCTGTCAACGGTGTTTAGACTGCTTGGCTGATGAAGAAGTGGATTTTTTCTTTTTCTTACCGCTGTCGGAGTTGCTCGACTTGTTGTTTTTCGGCGTAGAGCTGCTGGACTTCCGTTTGGCCGGTTTGGCCGGTGCCACCGAGGTTCGTTTCTGTACGCTTTGCGACCTGCCGCTGGTCACCCTGACGGCGCTGCCGCTGCTCTTACGTTTGCTCTTGCTGTACCAGGCTCGACTCGTGCCCTGTTGGGCGGAATGACCGGGAGCGCCGATACCGACCGGTGAATCCGGTTGTTCCGGTGCAGACGCAGCCGCGACGGCGTAGTTTTCCCTTCGTTCATGTTCTCTGGCGATGTCGGTCACCGTCTTGCCAGCCGGTTGCGCGACCAGGCGGGAATAATCCGGATCAGGCATGGAGGTCGTACGGCGGCGGTCGAAGTTGCGATGGACCCGCGGGGTGGTGGAGACCGGCGGTGGCGGGTCGTAACCGACATGGTGCCAGCCTGAGTAGTAGTATCCGTCCCACCAGCAGTAGTGACCATGGTGATGATAGTACCAGGGATCGTACCAGCCGTAGTGCCAGGGACCGTACCAGGGATCATAGAAGGGGCCGTACCAGGGATGCCAGCTCACATGCCAGTAGTGGTAGCGGTGCGGGTACCAGTAGCGATCGTAATGCCACCACCAGCTGTAGTGGAATCCGGAATAGTAGTACCAGGGATCGGGAGCCTGGAGGTAGACATAGACCACCTCCACCTGGTCCGGCAGCTCGTAGTCGGGTGAGGTGGTTCCCTGCAGCTGATAGTCGACAGCGAGGATCGCGATACTGAAGTTGCTTAAACCTGAAGTGCGGCGGGTGAGACTATAGTTTATCTCGATGATATCGTCGGGATCGCGAGACAGGAATTCCCAGCGCTGTTGCGGTATCTCCAGGTAGTTGCGCGTAAAGAGGGCCACCACCCGTTCCTGTCCGGGCCGTACGCCGGCTACCACCTTCGACAGGGCGTACTCCTGCCCAGGTAAAACTTCCCCGTCCCCGTCTAATTCCGGATCGAGTGGATAAAGCAGATTGATATAGCCGCGGGTGTCGATGGCGTAGAGGATCACATAGCCCGGTTCTCTGGCGGCGTAGCGGATTTCATATTCCTCACCGGGTTGCACGGATGCGGGGAGGAGCTCGATGTCGATGCTGGCGACGGGCGTGCGGGTAGATGCCTCCAGCGCCTCCAGGGTTAGGGTGAGCAAACCCAGGACAATCAGAATGGGGATTGAGTGTCTCATTTTTCACCTCCGCTGCAAGCTATGCTATTTCGCCGGTAGACGCAAGCGGTTCAGCCCTGCACCGCAGAAAGTGCCCGACCACGGTGAACCCGGCCAGCCGCGAGCCGCTGTTCTCATATCTGATCAAGCAAAACCCGTGCCAGCCTTCAGGTGAGATGATTTGTGCAGGACTTCGGCTGCCAGGGGGCTAAACGCTTTTACAGGCATTAGAATCGGCAGATGTGGCCGCCGGCTTCAGCGCTGGTCGTCCTGCACCAGGCCGGGGTACGACCTGCCGGTCGAAAATCCGACCACCGGGTTAGGTGACGAGATCCGGCTGTATATCATATTCAGATGGCCGGGTTGTTTGGATATGACGCAGGCTGTCATTAGTTGGCAGGGTCGCCGCCGGTTCCCGGTCAGGTTTAGCGAAATCCGGTTTCAGAATGCCCGCATCCGGTAGGGCGCTTTCCACCCTTTCTTTACAACCCGGCCCGTCAGACAAACCCGCACCTCCACCTCACCGTTTAAAGGCGCCTGCAAAGTCTGCTGCCGGGTCAGGGGATATATCCGCGTGTCTTCACCACTGATAATACACAGTTCGTGGAGTTCCGCCGCGCCGGTGGCGACCTCCAGTTTAGCGCTGCCGGCAGGCAGGCGGAACCAGTCGGAGTCGTGATCGTCCTCAAGCCGCCAGAGCACCTCCTCGTACCAGACGCCCGCTTGCAGAAGCGGCGCCGCCCGGCTGCTGTCGGGATAGTCCAGCGCCAGCATGAAAGCGGGCAGGTCGCCCGTTTCATTCAGGAACCAGGCGTGGTTGCTGCTGGTATACAGCGTGTGGCCGCGGTTGGGCAGACGCTGCCGGTCGGTGCGGACCACGCCGTCGGAACGAAACATGGTCTCCGAAACGATCCAGGTGTACAGCGGATCGTCCGGCAGGGGTTGCAGCGGATTGTCCCGGGGAGATCCATCCACGTAGGCGTTCAGGCCCGCAATCCACCGCTCTTCGCCGGCGAGGCCATTGCAGTCGACGTCGCGGTTGAAAAAGCCATCCGGCACACTGCTTTCCAGTCCGCCGAAGAGGTAGACATTACGGTCACGCTGCGGATCCGGTTCCCAGGAGAGAATGCTGTCCCAGCTGTAGCGGAAGTCGCGCAGCGATTCCTCCTGCCGGAAGGGGATATTCAGATTGAGCAGGTTGGAACCGAGATGGGGGGTGCCGATCGTGATCAGCTGGTAGACATGGTGGCTGCTGTCAGGCCACCAGCGCTGCTTTCCCTCTGCGTCCCGCCGCTGGAGGTATTCCCTCGCGGCGAGACCGCCCATCGAGTGTCCCAGCAGGATCACCCGGTCGGCTCCGCTCTGCCGCAGCACCAGCGGCATCAGCTGCGCCAGGGCCGCGCCCTGTTTAAGAGGCGCCGAAGTGTGCCCCTGCGACCAGGTAGGGAGATGCAGGCTGTTCAGATGCCAGGTGGTGTCTTCGACCCAATTGAAGAAATTGACCCGGTAGACATCCGCGCTGTCGACATGACTGGGCGCGGGGTATTGAAAATACAAATCTGCGGCTAAGGAAGTAGAATCAGGATGACGATTTATACAGATATGAGTTGGACGCGAAATGTTCCAGCCGTAGAGGTCCTCCATTTGTTCGACTGTGGGCTCCCACTGTGCAGCGCTGCCGAAAAAACCGTGGATCAGGATCAAGGGGTAGAGCGGCTTAGCAACTGCGGTGGACCAGCCGGCGAGCAGCAACAGGAACGCCGGCAGCCACAGCCGAAACCGGTAGAGTGCCTTTACGTTCTGGTGAGTTCCGGACAAACTGAGCGGTTGACCGTGTCCTTCTCTCAATACGCTGAATTGCTTCCAAATGTTTGCCATCGCATAGGTAGAATAAGACCGCGAGAGAATAAATGCAAATGACAGTTTGAGGAGGAATGCGGGAGGGCTATCCAGTGGCCTCTCGGTGTCATCGCTACGATGGGTAACATTTCTATCAATCTATATAATTTACTGGAACTATCAGATATCAGTATATACCGATTCTCATAAAGAATTTCGCATAGAACTCATTGAAAAAGCTGTT
>CAZFEC010000004.1:0-117707 GCA_964517435.1 uncultured Bacteroidia bacterium
TTAATCTACAGAAAAACACTTAAGCGAGTGTCCATTTTTTCGGGACCACCTCTTTGGTCGATCCGCGCGTCTGCCGGCATTTCGCCTGCCACCCCGCGCTGCCGGGTGTGATCGCCGCCGTGACTTTCTCGCCGTACCAGCTGCTGATCTCCCAGGATGGCGGCTCCACCTGGGAGGATTGGACCGGTGATTTTCCCGGGCAACACATGGTCGATCTGCTTTTCGCGGAGGATGGCGGGACGCTGTATGTGGCTTCCGTCTACGAAGGAGTCTTCGCGGCGGCATTCCCGGGAGTGCCGGTTCCCTTGAACCTCGAGGTGCAGGTCAGTGGATCGCTGGTACAGTTGACCTGGAACGGCGATCCCCTCTACCTATCATATAATGTATACCGGTCCGAAGCGCCCTGGGGTCCCTTTGAACAGGTGGCAGGCGTGACTCTCCCCACCTACAGCGAACCTGTCGATGGCGAAGCGGCGTTCTATCGCGTGACGGGGGAATACTGACGGGCGATACCGATCTCGGATATCGGCCTCGGAATCGGGATCGATCTAACAAAAAGGGCGGGTCTGAGACCCGCCCCTACAACGTATCGCGTTGTTAATACGTTTATTTGGCAAGAACCATCTTGCGGGTGATCATCTGGTCACCGGCAGTGAGACGGTAGAAGTAGACACCACTGGTGAGTTCACCGGCGTTGAAGTTGACGGTGTGGGTACCGGTAGTGCGATGACCGCTAGCCAGAGTGGCGACCGGCTGACCCAGAATGTTGAAGACCTCCAGGGAGACCTGCTGCGGAGTAGTCAAAGTGTACTCGATGCTGGTGGCCGGATTGAAGGGATTCGGGTAGTTCTGGCTCAGCTCGATGCTGGTCGGCAGCGCACTGGTGTTATCCTTGACATCCTCGACGAAGTAAATGAAGGACTCGGCGGAACCTTCATCGAGGTCGTTGCGGTTGGCCAGCGTGAAGTCGCAGGTGCCGCCGTCGGTGTTGAACCGGACCCAGGCGTCGTAATTGGCGTCGGCGATGTTGCAGGTCCAGGTGTAAGTGTACTCGGCGTAGGTGTAGGGAGCGATGGCATCGCCAAGGGTACCGTTAACCTGGGTGATCGTGATCTCCGGCTGTTCGCCGATATAGAGAATCTCAATCGACTCGAGGTTGACGGTGGAACGGCTCTCGTTCAGCACGCGCATGAAGTCGACGATCTCGTAGGTACCGTCTTCCAGGGCGGCCCAGTTCCAGGCGGTGTCGGTCAGGCGGGTGGCGCGGGGTTCCTCATCCCAGGCGTCGCCGCAGGGGATTTCCTCAACTGGAACCTGCATGTACCAGACCGGGCTGTCGGTCCAGCTGCCTTCTTCCTGCGGAATGCCGCCGGCGTCGAGGTCCTCGACGAACTCCATGTGCAGCAAACCGTCAGCTACCACTTCAGCCATGGTGCCCCAGGCTTCGGAGGCGCAGTCGCCAGCCGCGCAGGCGGGGGTCTGTGAATTGGTGACATTGACCGCGTGTCCCCAGCTGGCACCGCCGTCGCAGGAGGAAACCACGTAGAGATCGGCGTTAGAGAAGGCGCCGGCGGAAGTGTCGGGCAGGTTGGTGAAGTTACGGTACATACAGTAAAGGGTGCCGTCGGCCGGGTCGATCGACAACGAGGGACGATCGTAGGTGGAGCCCCAGGCGCCCGGGTTACCTTCGAAATAGTGAGACCAGTCAGCCGGATCTTCGTTGTTCTCACCGACATAGCCGGCGATGTGGCTGAACTCTACAACTTCACCTTCGGCGTCGACCAGGGCGTGCCAGATCTGGCCGTCCCAGCCCCAGCGCTCAAAGTACTCCGGGTCGGCGACTTCACCGTCGAGCAGGGTGACCTCCGCCCAGTAGGGACGGGTAGTGTAGACCACATGCAGGTTGCCGTCGGCGTCGTAGACACCATCCAGATCGCAATAGGAATAAACGCAACCGGGCAGCGGATGGTTGGTGGCTTCCTCATCCAGCAGGTTGGTGACGTTGATGTAGTTGGAGCAGTCCCCGAATTCACCGTCATCCGTCAGGTAAACCCAGACGTCGTTGATCGACTGCGAGAAAATCAGACCCGAGGGATCCGGATGAACCCCCTCGATGAAATTGTGACAGAGCAGCGCCGCGCGGCCGTCGAACTCAGAAGTGGCCGGCATGCTGGAGATCGAGTTGTTGAAGGATGGGGGATCAACCCAGGCGGGAGCTTCCCAGGTCGAGAAGTCGGAGGTGGCGTCGTAGTAATGGTTGTTGTCGTTGGCGCGGGTGGAGAGCACATGCGCCTTGTTGTTGTAGTCGATGGCGATATGCGGCCAGATCGGCTGGTCATCGGATCCCCACTCATCCACGGAGGGATGGTTGAACGGCAGGAAGGCCTGCCAGCAGGGACCGTAGTCGGGCGCCAGCGCGGTGACGAAGTCGGTGCCCGGCATCTGATGGAAGGCCACCACCGCCGCGTTGGGGTAGAAGCCGTCGGCATCGAGCACATCGATGGTGTTGTAGCCGGAACGGCCGGTGTTGTCGACCGAGTTGCCGCCCAGGATATCATCGCCCTGCCAACAGGCGTAAACCACATGACGCTCGGTGGCACCGGCGTCGAAGGCCTTCATCCAGGCGAAGTGAACGGTACCTTCGTCGCCAATGCAGATCTGCTTGTTCTCAGTGCCGTTGTGCTGGTAATCGTAGAAAGTGGTGCCGAGCAGCCAATAGTCGTAGTCATAGTCCCAGCGTGCGTTGCTGAAGGATGTCGCACTGGCGGTCGGAGTCGGAGTGTTCGGTCCCACCACCAGTTTTGCCCGCTGATCGGCCGCTTTCGGCTCGGCGATCAGGCCGGCGAATCCGACGGCAGCCAGAGCCGCGAGCGTAACCACGCTAAACAGTAGCTTTCTCATCATAACTGTAACCTCCTTGGGTATTTTGAGAGAATTTATCGAATGGTCCTGAAATTGCGAATCTCAAGGTCAGCTCAATGAACCTTTATATTAATCGCACCCGTGGTAGGTGTCAAGCAAAACAGCGGAGCCGGTCTGGAAGTGTCGATCCCTGCGAGTCTGTTACCCATATCTGATCCGCCGGCGCCGGATGGAAGAGGTTTGATCCGGTCGCCAATAGCGTACAACTTCACTTAAGCAACATTCGTGCCCAAACGGAGGCGCCGGGGCAGCCACAGCGTCCTGATTAGCTCAGCCGGCCGGAGGGAACCGGAATCCAGCTCGCCCCTCGGAGCCTCCCTGACGGCGGATTAGCCCGAAGGCGGCGTCCACTAAAGTCGCTAAAACGATATAAATAGTAAAGCGAAGACACCGTTTGCAACTTCCACTAGGGAGACGCGGGATGAAAGGTGGCCAGGTTCCGGGACCTCATCCTTGCCGGCAGCCGGAAGGTCTGGAAAAATCTCTTAGTCGCGAGGGCGGATGAAATACCGGGCTGAATTGAGGGGGGTGGGAGTAAGAAACGGCGACCCGGGGTAAAGATTCACAGAAAAAGCGCGTTCCAGACCGGGAGGTCGTTATGCGAGCGGGTGAGGAAGTAGCTCCATTGCGCCGCGGTGGGAACGATGGCCAGGTGACCGTTGGCGGCTATGTAGAGCCGTTGCGGACCCCGGCCGTCCAGGTTGAAAATCAGCCAGGCCATCTCCAGGGCGCGGCGGAAGGGCGAGTCGTCACCGGCGGTGGAGATGACAACCGTACCATGCGGTGTGTAGTGGACCGCGGCCGACTCCTCGCCCAGCAACTGCAGGAGAGCGGGTGTGTAGTCAGGCCGCGCGATGCCGGGCGCGGTAAGCCGCGGCAACAGGCGGTGCTGCGTCTGCGGCAGCCGGGCGCCGCGGTGGAAAACGCCGGCGTCTTCCCACTCCAGGGGCAGGACCAGCGCTTCCCGGCCGGCGGCCAGCGTCGTATCCCCACCGTCGCCGCGGAAGGTCAGGCTGTCACCGGCGGGGAGCGAACAGACATGGAACAGCTGACTCCCGTTATCGTAACGCGTAACGGTAGGGTTATGACGCAACCGGTCAGCGCCGAGGGTGCGCTGGCGCTGGATGGCCTGGCGCGTCAGCAGGTTGTCCAGGCGGGATCCGCCGTGCTCGTCACCGGCGAAGGGACGCAGCGCTTCTATCCGCTCCAGCGCCCGCAGGAAGGCGGGGTCGAATTCGGCATCGTCGCGCAGGGTCCTCACCCGTTGTAGAAACCGCTCCAGCTCGCGATCGAAGAAGTCGGGCAGGGAGCTGTCGCGCGGCAGGCGCAGGGAATCGGCGCTGACGCGCGCATGCGGGAGCCGCCGGAAATCGGCCAGCTCCTGTTGCAGCCACTGTTGAGCCCGTTCCGGCAGGTCGCGCAGACGTTTGAGATTGGTCAGCCGCTGCTGCTGCCGGCGTTGCTCCAGCTGCAACCAGAAACGTTGCTCCTCGTCGCCGATTCCGTGCAGGAGCGATTCCAGCTGCATCAGCAGACCCTGGGCGGCCGCCACCCGCTGGTCGGCTTCCGGCAGCAGCGACGGCGAGGAGAGTTCCTTATCCAGCGTCAGCAGCAGTTGCTGCGCCTGGCTGTGACGCCGGGCGGCATCTTCGGCGGCGGTGTCCCGCTCTCCGGGCAACCACCAGATCAGGACCAGCAGCAGGAGCAGCAGCAACAGCGTCCACCACCAGCGCCGCCAGAGACGGCCGCCGGCGACCAGACGGTAACTCTCCCGCCCCAGTGTGATCTCACCGGGTGGCGTCGCAGCTGCCGCCGCCTCTTCCACCAGATCCACCTCGTCCGGTGCCACCGGTTCCGTCACGATTTTCACCAGCTCCACGCTGAGTCCGCATTTCTCCAACTCCCGCTGCAGGGATACCGCCCGCGCCAGCGGCAGGCTTTCCGGCAGTTGAAAAGGAGGGACCAGGAGCGAGCTCTGCACTTTGTCCGGCGTCAGACCGGTGGCTTCGGCGATCAGTTGCGCGGCGCGGCGGTTGCGGCTGAGTGCGGTAATCCTGATTTCGTATGTGGTTTCAGCCGGCATATTGGTTACGGTCCCGAATGTTCGCGGTTTGCCTGAGCGGTTTGTCTGATTTATTGTCTAGAATTTACCCCGCCACTGACTGCGATCCAGCTTTTTGTGTATTCAGTGAGTGTGGGATAAAACCGCTAATGAACGCTAATTCGAATCTATCATTTCTGAATAGACCGGGTGGATTGTTCGCCTTGTGCCATTTAGGCACAAGAATAGACGCTAATGTTGGGATTTCGGTAGCTGAATTACGATTACTAGGTATCGATACCGATACCATTCCGAATACCGGTTGACCGCACAAATTCTCGGCTATCTATACTATTCGCGTCCATTCTAGCGCCCGATGGGCACGAGGCGAAGAGACCAGCGGGTGTTTAAAAAATACCGGTTCGAATTTGCGTTTATTCGCGGTTTAATGAGTAATCACCTAGAGAATTCACTCACACCCGAGATTTGCATGGCTTTTTTCCCTCCCGATTCTCTGATTAACTGCTCGCTCGTGGCGGATCGCGTCAAAACGCTGGAATCCCCGGGCACGGCTGCCGAAATAATACTTGCGCCTTTGCTGCGCCGATGCGCAGCAAACGAACAACAGACTAGCAGGTTCAAGTATTACTCAATCGAAGAGCCGGCGCACGGCGAAATGACGTCCCGGGTTCTTCCAGAGATCGCCGATTCGAAAAGATGTGCTCTGCTCGCTGCAGGTGATGATCATCAGGAGATGATATAGATGAAGAGAGACCTCACGCGCGTTATTGTGCTCGCCGTCATCGCGCTGGTGCTGGGTATCGTATTCAACGCTTTCCACAAACCTGGCCTGCCTCTCCTGGCCCTGAACGGCGAGGAGGTTCTGCCGGCCGACCGGGAGACCGTGAACGGTGAGAACGGTCACACGATCACACCGCTGACGATCACGACCCAGCAGGCCTGGGAGTTCTACAATGCCGGCGAGGCGCTCTTCCTGGATGCGCGTATCTGCTCCGACTGGGCCGACGCCCGCATCCCCGGCGCTCTGAACATCCCCCTGGAGGAGCTGGAGTCGCTGGAGCCCTACCTGCCGTCTCTCACCGCTCCCGGCTATATCATCTACTGCGAAGGCGACCCCTGTCTGCTGTCGACCGACCTGGCCTACATGCTGGCGGAAGAAGGCTTCACCGATATCTTCATCTACCACGAAGGGCTCGCCTTCTGGCGGGAAGCCGGCTATCCGGTCGAGAGGAGTGACACTGATGAACCTGAATAAAACCGACGCCATCGATCTCCTCTTCCGGATCATCCTGGGCGGCCTGTTCATCTGGGCCAGCGTGGACAAGATCCTGGAGCCGCATCTCTTTGCCCGCATGATACGCAACTACCAGATGTTACCCGTGTTGCTGGTCAATCCCGCCGCTCTGGTAATCCCCTGGCTGGAGCTCCTCACCGGACTGCTGTTGATCTTCGGCGCCTGGCGGCGCAGTTGCCTGCTGATCATCAATCTGCTGCTGGTGGTCTTCATCATCGCCATGTCGCAGGCCCTCCTGCGCGGACTCTCACTGGATTGCGGCTGCTATTCCACCAAGGCCGGTTCGAGCCAGGTGACCTGGTTGCGCGTGCTGGAGGATCTGGCCATGCTCGCGGCCGGAATCTGGCTCTGGATGCGCACTCCCGGTACCGCTGCGACAGCGGCTCCCAAGCCGGTCGACTCCTGATCGCCTTCCGCCCGGAATTCGGTCGCAACGTATCCTTTTCAGCCCCTGATCCTCCCCTCTGTCTTCCCCCTGCATCCGCCTAAAGATGCCTTTGGCAGATTACGATAACAGAATTGTTGCCTGTTGGTCCGTACCGCCCCATCGAGGCTGCCCGCACTGTTTTTTTATCTCACGGCGGCACGGGCAGCGGGGACCAATCGATAACGCCGCCTACTGATTACGATATTGCCCACGCCCGGCGTTGTCGAAATCTGGACCCAGGGCAGCGACGCGCCGAGTAGATTCACTAGGAGAAGTGCATGGACAAGAGAATCATATTGTCGATCATCACCAGCCTCCTGGTCGCGCATGTCGCTGTCGCCACTCCCCTGGCCGGCCAAGCCGACGACTACACACCGCTGGCCAAGAAACGCATCCCCATCAGCTCCAAGGGCAGCGGCAGTTACACCCTGCAGGGCGCCGACCTGATCGACGACGCGCCGGATGTCACCGTCGGCGGACCCTACACCGGTACGACCGCCGGGTACAACCACGACTACGATGAAGCCTGTCCCTATACCAACAGCAACTCGCCGGATATCGTGTATAGATTCACGACAGCCGAATCCGGCAACTACTTCTTCGATCTCTGCGATTCCGGTTACGATACCAAGATCTACCTCTATGACGACAATGTAGAGGCTGAAGGCTGCAACGACGATGCCTGTCCCGGTTACCGTTCCTACCTGGAGATCCTCGACCTCGAGGAAGGTATTCACTACATCGTCATCGACGGTTACGGCGGCGATGCGGGCGAGTACTCGCTCACGATCGGTCAGCTTGATGACCATTGCGTGGCGGTGGAGTGCCCCGACGACGGCATCGATGAGCTGGAGGACAACGGCGGCTGCAACTCCGATCCCCCCGTCTTCCAGGATGTCTGCTGCGGTGATGTGGTCTGCGGTAACGCCTGGGTTGAATCCGATGACGAAATCCGCGACACCGACTGGTACCGGCTGGAGTTGACGGAGGCGCAGGACCTCGAACTTACGCTCGAAGTTGATGAGTTCAACGCGGTCATGTTCCTGATCGTGCCGGAAGACGATGATGATGAGTGCGAGGATTTCGAGATCATCTGTGTCGCTGATGAGGGCGGTTACTGCGAAGGCGAAACGATCACCACCGCCATCCTGGAAGCCGGTGTCTACTGGATTTTCGTCGCGGCCAACACCTTCTGCGAGGATTGGGACGGTAACTATGTGCTCACCGTCGACTGCGAGGGGGGCGAACCGCCTGGCGAGGGTGATAACTGCGAAGACCCGTTTATCGTGGACGATTTTCCCTATTTCGATGACGGCAATACTGAAGATTTCATGGATGACGGTTTCAATCCCAGCCCCGACGTGTACTACCTTTTCACCACCACTGAGGACCTGCAGTTTACCATCAGTCTCTGTGCCAACAGCGCCTACGACACCTACCTGCGCCTCCTGGAGGATGACTGCCAGACCGTCTACGCTGAAAACGACGACGCCTGCGGCCTGGTCTCCGAGATCGTCGATCCCTGCCTGCCGGCGGGTACCTACTATGTCCTGATCGAGGGCTACAGTGGCAATGACGGCTACTACACCCTCGACATCATCACCGGCAATCCCTGTGGTGAATCGATTGAAGGCGACAATTGCGAGGAGCCTTTCGAGATCTACGACTTCCCCTATCAGGACACGCAGAATTCCGCCGACTTCACCAATGACGGCTTCAATTCCAGTCCCGATGTCTACTATCACTTCACCATGCCGGTGGAGGCCGATCTGACGGCGACCCTCTGCGACGGGCCCTACTTCGATACCTATCTGCGTCTGCTGGCGGAGGACTGCGTGACAGAGCTCTTCTCCAACGACGATTATTGCGGCGGTCTGTCGCAGATGGATCTGGAATGCCTCCTGCCGGGTGAGTACTACATCCTGGTCGAAGGATACAGCGCCCACTGCGGTGAGTACCAGCTGGATGTCAGTATGGGGCAGGAGTGCCTGGTCACCGGAGTGGAACCGACGGAATGGGTTCTGCGCAGCAACTACCCGAATCCGTTCAATCCGACCACCACCATCGAGTTCAGTCTGGCTGAACCGGTGGACGCCTCCCTGAAGGTGTACAACGTGGCGGATGGACTGGTCGCCACCCTGATCGACGGGACCTTCCCGGCCGGTGAACAGAGTGTCATCTTCGACGCCTCCAATCTGACCAGCGGCGTCTACTTCTACTCCTTGCGTGCCGGTAACTTCTCCGACACCAAGAAGATGATCCTGGTAAAATAATAATTATGAGCCCACCATTGATTGAGGAGCCTCCCGTCCGGTGGGGGGCTCTTCTCTTAAAGCACCGCCGGTCTCGCGACCCGGTGCTGAAAATGGTGACTTTTGATTCCTTTAGGATTGCAGTGGATTGCGGAGAAGCTATATTGAATGAGGGACAATTGTGTTGGCGCCGTGTTTCGCGGCTGGTTGTGCCCGGCACGAAGGTCTCTGATATGGATGGTTATACCCAGGTGGAAATCGCCGCAACGCTGGAGCGATTGCCGCCAAACCCAAGATGGAAATGAGAACCGGATTACGATTCCTCCCGTCCGGGAAACGCAGGTTGCAGGCGGCGTTGCTTGTGCTGTTGACGCTGCCCGGCCTGGCTGTATCCTCCCCGCTCGCCGATACCGCCGCGGAATGGCAGACGCCGGTCAAGAAGGCACCGGCAGCGAGCGCGCGGCAGGTTGAGACATATACCCTGCAGGGCGGCGATCTGATCGAAGACGCGCCCACCATTACTATCGGCGGTCCCTACACCGGGACCACGACCGGCTACAGCGACGATTATCTGCCCCTGGGCGTCATCGGCCAGCTCCGCACCAGCGGTGCACCCGATGTCGTCTACCGCTTCCTAAACGCGACGGCGGGCGGCTTTCGTTTCGATCTCTGCGAGTCCGGTTTCGACACCCGCATCTATCTGCTCGCGGCGGATGGCGTTACCCTCGAAGCCTTTAACGACGATGCCTGTCCCGGTTATCGCTCGCGCCTCGATCTGCCCGGCCTGGCTGCCGGCGAGCATTATGTCGTAGTCGACGGTGCCGGTGTGAGCGCCGGCGATTATTCGCTGACGATCAGCCGCCTGCCACGTTGCCGGCCTGTGGATATCCCGCCCGGTTCCATCGATGAGCTGGAAGGCAACGACGGCTGTAACTCCCCGGGCCGGGAATTCCAGACTGTCGCCTGCGGTGATATCATCTGCGGTGATGTCTGGACCGGTGCCGACCAGGCCTCACGCGACACCGACTGGTACCGCCTGGAGCTGGCCACCGCCACCTCCCTCGAACTCCTGATCGAGGTCGATGAATTCGATCCGATGCTCAACCTGCTGGCGGCCCCCGCCGCCGAATGCGAGTGGGAAACCATCGGTTACGCCGACCAGGCCGGTTACTGCGAGCCGGAGCGGTTGACCTCCTGCTGCCTGCCCGCGGGAGTGTATTACATCGTCGTCGGGCACAACAGTTTCGAACCGACTCTGAACGGCAACTACCTGCTCACCATCGACGGCGAAGAGTGCTCCACACTCCGCACCGGCAGCAGTTGCGACGATCCGCTGCTGGTTATCGATCTTCCCTTCTTTGACAGCGGCGACACGCGGTTGCACTCCGATACCGGGTTTAATCCCGGTCCCGACCTCTTCTACATGTTTACCACCACCAGGAAGCAGGACCTGACCATCAGCCTCTGCAGCGGCAGCGACTTCGACACCGTGCTGCGACTGCTGGCGGACGACTGCCGGACGCCGCTGGCGGTCAACGATGACGGTTGCGGGCTCGCTTCCGAGCTGAGCGTCACCTGCCTGCCCGCCGGCACCTACTACGCCATGATCGAGGGTTACGACTTCTGGGGCGGCCTCTATACAATTGTGATCAACCCCGGCACTGCCTGCGACTTCCCGCGTCCCGGCGAGAGCTGCGAACATCCCTGGGAGATAATCGAACTGCCCTTCCAGGATCGGCGCAACAGCGTCGATTACGATGACGACGGTTTCAACATCGCCCCCGATGTCTTCTACCATCTGACCATCTCCTCCCGCACGGGGCTGACCGCCAGCCTCTGCCACGGCACCCGCTTCGACACCTACCTGCACCTGCTCGCCGCCGACGGTCTCACCGTCATCCGCAGCAACGACGATGCCTGCGGGCTGTATTCCCAGCTCGACTTCGAGTGCCTGCAGCCCGGCGACTACTACCTGGTCGTCGAGGGCTTCGATGGTGAGTGCGGCGGCTATACCCTTGATGTCACCCTTGGCGAGAGTTGCGAGCAGTCACTGGTGACCGAACCCATGGAATTCGCCCTCTACGGCAATTTCCCGAACCCCTTCAATCCCACCACTACCATCGAATTCTCGCTGGCGGAGGAGACGCCGGTCAATCTCAGCGTCTACAGCGTCACCGGCGAGCTGATCGTCACGCTGATCGACCGCGAGATGTCGGCCGGCAAGCAGAGCGTGCTCTTCGATGCGACCGATTTTACCAACGGGGTCTATTTCTACACCCTCACCGCCGGCAACTTCAGCGATACGAAGAAGAT
Source organism: uncultured Bacteroidia bacterium (assembly GCA_964517435.1). Classification (GTDB taxonomy): domain Bacteria; phylum CAIWAD01; class CAIWAD01; order BS150m-G50; family BS150m-G50; genus BS150m-G50. The sequence continues at coordinate 11,271 of CAZFEC010000004.1, forward strand.
GATCGTCGTGAAATAGCGGGCGTGGTTCTACGGTCCCTCCAAATAACCGCGAATGAACGCGAATACACGCGAATGGTTAGATTTCGGGATCGGTACTCGATATCGGGAGTCGACCAGTACTTTTCGATACCGATACCGATACCAAATTCCGATTAAAAGCATCTACTCTCGGCTAACTCAGACAATTAGTGTCTATTCGTGTCCATTCTTGCGCCCTGCGGGCACAAGGCGAATTGACGTGATCGTTTGTTCAGAAGCTACTCGTTCGAAAGCGTGGTTCCATGATTCCTCCGCAACAAATACACCTCAACCCGATTGCGTCCCGGTATTCTAATCGGTAGATTCTGAGGCACAAACTGGAGGCGCGATGCTGCAGATTTTCACCGATCCGATCTTCCTCGTCATCTTCATCGTCCTGGTGATAGTCTTCTTCTTCGGTATCATCAAGAAGCTGCTCAAGCTGGCGCTGGTTGTCTTCCTGGCGATAGTCGTCTACCTGGCCTACTTCCATTTCACCGAACAGGAAGTGCCAGTGGAGGTGCGCCAATCGCTGGAACAGGGCAGGGAAGCGGCTGGAGAGCTGTTGGAGAAGACTAAAGAGGTGGTGGATGAAGGGAAGCGGCTGCTCGACGAGCAGCTGGAACAGAAGGAGGAGACCGAATAGCCTCCTCTCCCCGCTCCGCTGATTGATTTCCAGCAGGTTGCCGATGCGGGCCTGTCGAAGCCGACGATCGTCTGATCACCGATCAGGATTACCGGCACGCCCCGCTGGCCGCTGCCACAGTGTTACCTCAACCATCCGGCCGGGAACGCTGCCTGAATTGGAGCGCCGGTACCTTTACTCTTGGAACTATTCCGGGTGAGGGATAATTTCTATGTTATACTATGTTCATATTTGATAACCATTTTCCCCGCTTTCCCACTCAAAGATGGTAAATCCCTTACTATAGCGGCTGCTCCGTAGGCCGCGAATCCGCCGGTATCCGACCAGGGATAGGAGTTAACATGTTCCGTCTTACCGCCCGCTTCTGTCTGCCGCTGCTACTGCTCGCGCTGCTGACCGATGCTTCCGCGGAAACCGCCTCGCTTTACCAGGCGGGTTTCAATACCAGGATTATCGAACACCAGGCCGGCTATTTCATCCTGGAGTTCCAGCTTGACGAGGTGACGCTGGTGCCGGTCAAGTATGCGGGCGAGGAGTATCACGCGGTGGAGCTGGCGGGCGGCGGTTGGCTCGAGCAGATCGGCGCGCCCGATCTCCCCTGCGCCTCGCGCCTGGTGGCGTTACCGGATCTCTCCGACTGGCGGGTGACGCTGCTCGACGCGGAATACACGACGCAGAACGGGGTGGATGTCTTTCCGGTGCAGGAGGGCGACTTCACCCTCAATCCGCAACCCGGTCGGTTTCAACGTGACGCGAACATCTATCAGCGTAACGCCTTCTATCCGGAAGCTTTGTACACGACCGGCGATCCGGCCATCATGCGCGACTACCGCGTCGCCCGGCTGACCCTGCACAGCCGGTCCGCTACAATCCGGTGACACAGGAGTTGCGCGTCTACAATTTCCTGCGTCTGCGGGTCGAGTTCCACGGCAGCAATCCCATCAACCAGAAGACCCATCACCACCCGCAACCCTCGACCGTCATGCGTTCGCTGTACGAGGGGATGATCGTCAATTTCGAGCAGGCGGAAGCCGACGCCCCCGCCCGGGGGGACATTTTCGATGAGCCGGCTCTGCCCGGCACCTACCTGATCATCTATCCGACGGCGGCGGAGGAATATCTCGATCCGTTCATCGAATGGAAACGCCGCAAGGGTCACATCGTCCACCTCGCCTGCACGGCCGATATCGGCGGCAGCTACAATCAGATCAAGAACTACGTGCAGGATGCCTACGACGATTGGGAAACGCCCCCGGAATACCTGCTGATGATCGGCGATTCCGGAGGCACCTATGGAGTGGCGGCCGGCGACAGTTACGGCGATCACCCCTATTCCCGTCTCGAAGGCGTCGATATCCTGGCCGATATCGTGGTGGGACGCTTCAGCGTGACCACCGCCACCCAACTGCAGACCGTCATCAACAAGACCATTAAATATGAAAGCGATCCCCACCTGATCGATCCCGATTGGCTGGAAAGCGCGACCGTTATCGCCGGATCCAGCATCTCCGGTATCAGTACCATTCAGACCAACCAACAGGTGAAGCAGCGCCTGCTGCAGGCCGGGTATACCGAAGTGGATACCTGCTTCTACGACTCCGGCTGTAATCCCCCCGCGATGATCACCAGCACGATGAACGAAGGTATTTCCTTTCTGAACTACCGCGGCTGGATCGGTATGGAGGGATGGAGCAATGAACTCTGCAACCAGCTGAACAACGGCTGGATGATGCCGCTCGTCACGATTCCCACCTGCGCCACCGGCACCTGGGTCGGCACCAACACCACCAGCTTCACCGAGGGTTTTCTGCGGGCCGGCTCCCCCACGCTGGGCAAGGGCGGAGTGGCCGCGGTCGGGCTGGCTACCGCCGGCACGCACACCCGCTACAACAACACGATCTGCATGGGCGTCTACGGCGGGATCTTCGACTGGGGCCTGCAGGCATTCGGCACCGCTATTTTCCGGGGCAAATATGAACTCTATCTCTCCTTCCCCAACAACGCCGGTGATGTCTCCAATTTCTGCTCCTGGTTCAATGAAATGGGCGATCCCGGTCTGGAGGTGCGCTACGGCGTTCCGGACCAGCTGCAGGCGGCTTTCCCGGAGATAGTGACCCAGGGTGCCAGCTTCCTGCCGATTACCGTCACCACTTCGGCCGGAACGCCGGCGACGGGCGCGCTGGTGACGCTTTACCGAGAAGAGGAGATCTTCGAACGCCGGCTGGTGGATGCGGACGGCACCGCCCTCCTGCCGTTGCCGGCCGATTGTGAGACCGGCGCTGTCATGGTGACCGCCTCGTTGTTCAACACGGTGCCGATGCTGGGCGAGTGTCAGATCTCCACCGGCGATGCGTATCCCAGTGTCACCGGTTTCGAGATCGATGATTCCGCCGGTGACAACGCCGGCGATGTCAATCCCGGCGAGACGATCGCCTTCCCGGTCACGCTGGCCAACAGCGGCAGCACCACCACCCTGACCGGCCTCACCCTCACCGCGACCGTGGCTCCGCAGTACGGCGAACTGACCGTCAGCAGCCAGACCGCGCCGGATCTGGCGCCGGGCGCGACCGGGAGCACCGATGGCGACTTCGTCATCGACGTGGCGGCGACCCTGACAGACGGCACCCTGGTGCCGATTCAGCTGCAGGTAAACTGCGACCAGGGCGATTTCGCCGGATTGATCGAACTGCCGGTAATGGCGCCGATGCTGGAGATGGTCGAAATCCAGGTGGTCAGCGGCTCGCTGGAACCGGGCGCGGTCGCCGCGATCGCCGTGGAACTGCTGAATAACGGCAGCAAGACCTTGACCGGCGGGACCGGCATCCTGCTGTTGAGCAGTCCCTTCCTGACCGTGACCGATTCACTGGGCGCCTGGAACGGTATTCCGCCCGGCGACAGCGGCTCGAACAACTTCAATACCTTTACGGTGGAGGTTGACGCCATCACCGTGGTCGGTTATCCGATCACCGGAACTATCGAGTGGGAAAGCGACAGCGGTATCCGGGGAACGACGGAAGTCAGCGGTATCGTGGGCAATCCCGGTACCGATGATCCCACCGGCCCCGATAACTACGGTTACTGGGCGGTGGAGAATCAGGACAACGGCTACACCACCGCGCCGGTGTACGAGTGGCTGGAAATCGTAGACCTGCCTGGAGCCGTAGAGGTAGGCCTTAACGACCACGGCGTAGAGCAGGATGACGCCGAGCGGGTGCCCCTGCCCTTCAACTTCGTCTACTACGGCGTCGAGTTCGATTCGGTGACCATCTGCTCCAACGGCTACATCGCTTTCGGTTACAATACCACCTGGTTCAACAACGGCCGCAATCAGCCGCTGCCCAATCCGCAGGGGGCCAGGAACATGGTCGCGCCGATGTGGGACGACCCTTAGTTTCAACTTTGAAGTGCGACACTTTCGTCTCTCCAGAACATATTCCAAGGTGATGTAAATCCAAGCCTTTTTCTTGGTCTTGTATTCAATTCAAAAGCAATTTTATTGCAGATCTTCTGCGTCAAATTAGTCATGTTTTTGCCTTTTGGGAGATACTGTCTAATCAAGCCATTTGTGTTTTCATTGGTTCCTCGTTCCCATGAATGATATGGAGTAGCGAAGTAAAAGGTGACCCCCGTATCAGATTCTAAGTCAGAATATCCATGAAATTCTGTCCCATTATCGGCAGTGATGGTTAGAACTTTTTCTTTATGATTTCTAATCATTTTACAGGTAACCCGGTTTAATTCTTCCTTGGTTCTGTTCCTTAATTTTCCAATCAAGGTGTAGCCGGTCTTACGCTCCACAAGGGTAACAATACAGTGCTTGTCACCGGATCCCATGACAGTATCGATCTCCCAATCCCCGATTCTCGTGCGGTTATCGATGATATCAGGGCGTTCGGTGATATGCCGTTTTCCGGCAAGTATCCCCCTGGAATCGTAAGCCCTGTAACGCTTTCGTCGTTTCTTTCCAGATTGACGCAGATGTTTAAACAGGGCACCTCCCTGTGCTTTGTTCCACCAGACGTATTTGTAGATCGTCTCATGACTAATAGAGAGAATGTCATATTTTTTCAATATTCCAGCAATTTGCTCTGGGCTCCATTTCTTTCGTAATAGATATCTTACGATATCTAAATCCTCCCAGGTGTAATGCCAGTTCCGACGAGCTCTGGAGCGCATGGTATGAGCCCTGGTAACCGCATAAGATGGACGATAACTGTTCTGGCGGGTGTGACGGTTGACTTCACGATAAATCGTACTCCTATGCCTGCCGATCGTTTTGGCAATCTCTTTGACTGAAAGTCCTGCTTTCCTACAAGCTGAAATAGTGTATCTTTCTTCCGAGGTGAGCTGATGGTATTTCATCCCAATTTTTCCTTTCTTTGGACGGAGAGTAAAATAGGTGAGATCTCGGTTCACCTCACTTCTTTTAACTTAAAATCTGTCGCACTTAGTTCTTGAATTCAGGACCTGCACTTCTCCTCCGGCGGTGACGCCTGGTATTACGAGGATGTGGAACTTCACCGCTTCATCATCGAATGGCATGAAGCGCGCAACTGGGCCAACGACGACAACACCTTCCAGGTGATCCTGCACGATCCGGCACACTATCCCACCTCCACAGGCGACGGCGATATCGTCTTCCAGTATCTGGAATTCCATGACTCCGGCGCCGGCGCGCCCGGCTGGGATAATCCCTACTGCACGGTCGGCATCGAAAACGGCAACGCCACCGACGGACTCACCCTCAGCTACTGGAGCAATCTGGCGCCGACAATGCACGAAATCGACACCGGTACCGCCATTCTGATCACGACCAATCCCAGCGGGCTCGTCGGTGATCCGCATCTGGTGCTGTCGCCGACGGAACTCGCGCTCTACCTGCCTCCCGATTGTACCGCCGTGACCAGCCTGCTGCTGCAGAACACCGGCAACGCCGCGCTCAGTTTTCTCTTCTCGATCGAGAATCTCGACAACCGCGACTACGGCGGCGACGAATTCGGCTACACCTGGATCGATTCCGACGAAGGTGCGGGTCCGGTTTACAACTGGGTGGACATCACCGGTGCCGGCCAGGAGATCATCTTCGCCGATCATGACGCTTCCACCTCGGCACTCGAGCTCGGTTTCGAGATGTCGCTCTACGGGGAGCGATTCGACCAGCTCTGGATCAATGCCAACGGCTTCGTCTCCCTCAGCGATTCCTGCAGCGGAATCTACTGCTGGTACAATCAGCCGCTGCCCGATCCCGATATGCCGCTGAACCTGATCGCCGGCTATTGGGACGATCTGCGTCCGGAGGAGAACGAACCCGGTTTCTGCTATTTCTACACCAACCAGAGCGATTCCGCCGTCGTCTCCTTCATCAATGTGCCGCACGCCAATCCGGCGCTGCAGCAGGGACCGTTCACTTTCCAGATCATCCTGCGCGCCAACGGTGAGATCACCTACCAGTATGACAGTATGGGCAACTGCACTTTCGGCACGGTCGGTATCCAGAACTACGATGGTCTGCAGGGCATCAACCTCGTATACAACGACTACTACATCCACGACGAAATGGGTATCCGGTTCACCGCTCCCTTCTGGATGACCATCGAACCGGTCAGCGGCATCGTGCCCGCCTGGGCGGAACGGGAGATCGCCGTTCATGTCGATCCCGCCGGTGCCTCCCTGCAGGAGGGAGATTACCACGGCCTGATCCGGCTGGAAACGAACGATGCCGAGAATCCCCTTGTAGAAATCCCGGTCTTTCTCAATGTCGACTGGGATGATGTGGTTGCGGGCGGGCAACCCGCCGGTTTCTACCTGCGCCAGAATTATCCCAATCCCTTCAATCCCGCCACTCTTATCGAATACGGGCTGGAACAGGCTGGAGAAGTGCGCCTGGCGGTATACAATCTCCGCGGGCAGCTGTTGCAGGTGCTGACGGAAGGCGAGGTCGCGGCCGGCCGTCACGAGCTGATCCTGGATGCGTCCGCTTGGAGTGCGGGAGTGTATTTCTACCGGCTTGAAGCGGGTGAATATGTCGAGACCAGGAAGATGTTACTGGTGAAATAGAGGTTACGTGAAACCATGTTGCTACGTGGATTCCAGTAACCTTGACGTTACTCTTGAAGAGGCGTCTAAACCGTTTCAATAGCGGTTTAGACGCCTCTTCAGTTTCGGTAGATCACTGGAGGGAAGAATGAACAGGAGAGGTATATAGTGTACCCAATTGAAGCGGTTGCTGGGTTTCTCTCAAAACGCATTCATTGTTTGTTCTGGTTTCGTAGTTTTCGCTAAGCACTTACTGGGATGTTGCTTGATCTCCACTTGACATGAGCCGAAATGAATAAACCGTACATCAAATATTCAGTACTCGCGTCGGTCACGCTACTCATTTCGCTGTTACTGAATGCTTGCGGAACAAACCGTCTAAGTAACCTGGAACTGACCGATGAGGAAAAGTTCTGGGCTTTTTACAGGTTGAGCGACAGTCTGTATGTGGAATTCATGGCTGATACGGGATCGACCAAAGAGTATCCGGTTGACATTTATTATCGGGAGAATGATCAGCTTCTCAGGGTGCTGAGATCACCCTGGTACACGCGTGTGTCATTCAATGAGGATTCCTTGGGGAAAGTGGTTTCCAGGACTGTTAATGCAGAATTCCTGAAGAAACTGCTTACAACTGATGGTGTGTTATTTGTGAAGCATAAGGGGAGGTTGCCTACTGTATGGCGTATCGAACATGGTAGAAGCCTCCGCAACAAATCCTATTTCCGTTGGTTTCTCTCAAAAGCAGTTGATGCCAGTTTCTCAACTCGCCAGGACTCTATGACAAAGGCAATTGTTAAGAGAATCAGCCCTGCCGCAAGTGCCATCAGAACCGCCTGTCAATTTTATCGCAAAGACAAACGAGGGTACTATTTTCGCGACTACTGTGATCTCAACAGCGTTTTGAGATTCAGAGTAAGAGTTCATTTCTCACACCCTATCCGAGGAGACAACAGATATTTCAAATACAAAAGCTCAATCAACAGCATAGATGTGCTGCTGGATCTAGAAGAGTTATACAATCTGATCCGTCGAGTTGATGTCGTCTACTACGAGTACATCCCCTGGTCTCCTTCCCTTCCCGACGAACTTAGAATTGAGTATAACGGCATACCGAGTGAATGGGATCACAAAGCGTGGGCGAAGGCTGACAGTAGTCTTCTCCTTAGATTTCTCTACAATAATTGGAGAGTCTACACGGATAGTACCAGTTGGTCGGTTTCCGGTAGATCAACGCTATTTCGATTCCGGATTACTCATTATACCGATAGTGATATGTCCTGGCGAACTGAGTTTTCCATTCCGATTACCTGGGGATGGGAAGAGGATTTTCTAATAAATCTGTCGAGAGATCCTTATCCAGGTGAGCCAATGACTGAAATTGAAATGATGATGCCATCGATGGAGGAACAAATAAATGGATTGCGATGGAGATTACGCAATTCGTGGGAATGGAACGAACTTGACAGTCAGACAGTGGAAGTGTTACTCCCATACGGTTGGATAGAAAGAGCTCTCAAGGCGCTCTCTGTAAAGAAGATAGAGTATATCGGTGAGTACTGACATGACATCCAGTTGTGAGCCCAATCCGATCAAGTTTTAAGTCGTTATCTGACACAACGCAATCTCGATATCCCTCTTGAAGACAGTGTGAAAGTACCCGGTTGTTTTTCTCCCTAGGAAAGGATTCCCCGATCCTTGCGGCTTCGACCTCGCCTGACTATCTTCCATCCCGGACAAGTCAAGGAACACCATGCCCCTGCGCCAACGCTATCTCGACTGGCGGCGCCCCCTGCTGGCCGCAGCCGCCGATCTGCTCCTGCAGCGCCATGACGGCGGCAACCTGGATCTACGTGATACAATGATCGTGGTTCCGACCGCTCACTCCGGCCGGCGGTTGCGCGAGTACCTGGCCCGCCGGGTGGCGGAGCAGGGCGGCGCGGTGCTGCCGGGAGCGGTGGTCCAGCCCAGCCGGCTGTTGAGCAGCGACACGCCCGACCTGCCGGTTGCCGGCCGCCTGGAGACACTCGCGGTTTGGATCGAGGTTCTGCAGGAGTTACGACCCGGCGACTACGCCAACCTGTTTCCAGCCGCCGATAACCGGACCGCCGCCGGGGAGCAGGAGTTGCGGCGGATTCCGGCGATCGCCGCCAAGTTGCACCGACTGCGCGGGGCGTTGGGCGAACAGGGGCTGTCGATGCAGACGGTCGCCGCACTGCCGGACTGGGAGTTCGAAACCGAGCGCTGGCGGGAACTGGCCCGCCTGGAGCGGATTTATCTGGCGAGGCTGGAGCAGCACGGTCTGCAGGACCTGCAGACCGTGCAACTCCGGGCGGCTGGCGGCGTGCAGTCGCCGGCGGGAGTGGAACGCGTACTGCTGCTGGCGGTTCCCGACCCGCTGCCCCTGGCCCTGCAGGTGCTCGAGGCCTGGTCGCGGCGGATCGAGGTTGAAGTCGTAATACACGCGCCGGAGCGGCTTCAGGCAGGCTTCGACGACTGGGGACGACCGCTGCCGGACTACTGGGAGCAGGCGGAGATACCCCTGTTCGACCACGATATCAGGCTGGCCGGCAAACCGGCGGCGCAGGCCCGGCAGGTCTTACGAGTGCGTCCCGGCTTCATCGCGGAGCCGGCGGCGGCGCTGACGGCCGGTGAAGTCGCACTGGGTGTGCTCAACCCGGAAGTCATGCCTTTTCTCCAGCAGGAGCTGGAACAGAAAGGGGTGCCGGCCTGGAATCCGGCGGGCGTGCCCTGCGGCTCGCACTACTTGACGCGAATGCTCGCCGCCTTCTGCGAATTGCTGGACACCGGCAGCTACCAGGCGTTGTCGCATCTGGTGCGCTGTGATACATTTCTCGATCTGATGCAGCGGCGGGAACCGGGCTTTGAGGCCGAGACCACATTGCGGCAGCTGGACAAACTGCAGAACCGCCATCTGCCCGCCACCTTCCAGCGCTGGTGCGAGTGCGTGCAGGACGCCGCGGATCGGCCAGGTGCATCGTCCACTCTGAAAGTGGTACACGATTTCCTGGCGCCGCTGGTGGAGCAGGGCACCAGCGTTTTAACCGGGGCACTGCGTGAATTGCTGCAGGCAGCCGGCAGCGGGATCATGCTGCAGAGCAACCGGGTCGAAGACCGGGAATACCTGGCGGTCGCCGACCAGCTCGTCGAACTGATTGAAACCTGCGAACATCTGGAGCAGGGAGGTTTCCGGCTCAAACCGTCCGACCTCCGCCGTTTGTTCCGGCAGGAACTGCAGACGCTGAAGTACCAGGCGGAGCACTCCCCCGGTGCGCTGGAACTGGAGGGCTGGCTGGAACTGCCCTGGAACGATGCTCCCTATCTGCTGATCGCGGGAATGAACGACGGCCTGGTGCCGGAAACCGTGGTGGGCGACCCCTTCCTGCCGGACCGGGCGCGCGAACGGCTGCAGCTTAAAAACAACCGCACCCGTTTTACCCGGGATGCCTACCTGCTCTCGGCTTTGAGTGCCAGCCGGGAGCAGGGAGCGGGGGGACTGCAAATCATAGTGGGCAAGCATTCCAACCGCGGCGATCCGCTGCGGCCCTCCCGGTTGCTCTTTCAATGTGATACAGCGCATTTATCGGAGCGTGTGAGCCGGCTGTTCAGTGAGGTATCGCCGGAGACGACTGAGTCACAAGCCCCCGCCTGGGTGCTGCAGCCGCGTCCGGACTCGCATCCGGGCACGCTGTCCGTCACCGCCTTCAGACGCTATCTCAACTGTCCCTTTCGCTTTTACCTGAGCGATGTGCTGGGCATGACGGAATCGAATGACCGGATGCTGGAGCTGACACCGGCGGAGTTCGGCAGTCTGTGCCACCGGGTGCTGCAGGAGTTCGCCGCCGACCCGGTCCGGGACAGTGAGGATGAGCGGGAGATAGCCGCCTACCTGATCAAGCGGGCTGCGGCCTGGATGTACCACCGCTTCGGACGGGAGTGGCCGGCGGCATTGCAGATCCAGTTCGAAGTGGCCAAGCGGAGGTTGACCCGCGCGGCCGCCATCCAGGCGGAGCAACGGCAACAGGGCTGGCGCCTCATCGCTGCGGAAAGGGAGTTCACCGCGGCGGAGGGCTTCCAAATCGCCGGAGCGACCGTCACCGGTACCATCGATCGCATTGAGCGTCATGCCGACGGTCGCCTCCGATTGCTGGATTACAAGACCGGCGGCAGGGAATTCGATCCCTTCAAGACCCACCTGGTCGGAGTCTCCCCCCAGAAAGCAGCGGCACTGCCGGACTACAGTTGTATCACGTCCGGGAAAAAGCAGTACGTCTGGTGTGATCTGCAGCTGCCGTTGTATCACGCGATGCTCAGGGCAGCGGACTCCAAAGCGCCACTCTGCGGCTACTTCGCGTTACCGGCCGATCCGCAACTCGCCGGGGTCCATGTCTGGGAGGAGGCCGATCCCTGGCTGGAGGCGGCACTCGTTTGCGCGGAAGGCGTGGCGCGGGAAATCCGGCGGGGATGTTTCTGGCCACCGCGGGACAAGCCCCGCTTTGATGCCTTCGGGGAATTCTTTCCCCACGGCCCCCGGGCGGATGTGACGGACGCGGCGGCGGCCTTGCTGAGCGGTGAACGGGAGGCGGAAGCATGAGCGGACCCCTGCCGATCAAACATCTGGCTATCGCCGCTTCCGCCGGCGCCGGCAAAACCCACCAGCTGGTAACGCGCTATATCGGACTCCTCCTGAACGGAGCCTCTCCCGCCGGTATCGTGGCTCTGACCTTCTCGCGCAAAGCGGGCGGCGAGATCCTCGACAGCCTGGTTTCCCGGCTGGCCGGAGCGGCAGCACCGGAAGGCGGCGACAAGGCACTGGCCGCTCTGGACGGGGATCTGCGTGGGGGGGGATACCTGCGCACCGGTGAGCAGCTGACCGTCGAGACGGCGGGAGAGCTGTTACGCACCGTGATACAATCGCTGCACCTGGCGCGGATCGGCACCCTCGACAGTTTCTTCATCAGCATTCTCCGCGCCTTCCCCTTTGAATTCGATATCGGCGGCGATTTCGACATCATGTCCGATTACGACGCCGACTGCGCGCGCCTGGAAGCGCTGATGCGCGTCTTCCTGGACGGTACCCCGGCGAGCGCCCGCCTGCTGTACACGCAATTCCGGCAGGCGTTGTTCGGCCGGGATGAATTCAAAGTCTTCTCGCCGTTGAATGACTTCATCACCAAACGGTACGCGATCTTCCAGCTGGCACCGCGGCAGCGCTGCTGGGGCGACGCCGCGGCGATCTGGCCGGAACGAAGCCCCTGGCCCGCCGTGAGCGTGGAGGAAGCAGCCGCCGCCGCGGATCGCTTGCGGCGGTTGCCGGCGGATAAGCAACTGAAGGACGACAACCGCCTCAAATGGGAAGAGTTCCTGGCGGCGGCGGTCGCGCATCAGACCGGCGGGACCGTCGGCAAAGCGTTGGAGTACTTCCTGAAAAAGCTGCTGCCCCGGCAGGCGGAACTCCGCGCCGGCGGACTGGAGCTGAATACTTTCAGGCAGAAATACACGTTGGCGGAGGAGGAGTGCGAAGCCCTGCAGGTGCTGCTCAACCGGGTCTGTCACAACGTGGTCAGCGGAGTGTTGCGGCAGACGCAGGGCACTCACGCCCTGCTGCAGGCGTACGAAGCCAGCTACGACCAACTGGTGCGCCGGCAGGGACGTCTCACGTTCCAGGATGTGCTCTATCTCCTCAATCCCGGCGACTCCGGCGCGGAACCGTACTCCACCGACCGGCTCAACCTCGACTACCGGCTCGACGCCATGCTCAATCACTGGCTGCTGGACGAGTTTCAGGATACCAGCACCTCCCAGTGGCTTCCCCTCGCCAACCTGATCGACGAAGTGCTGCAGGACAGCGAAGGGGGGCGTTCGCTCTTCTACGTCGGCGATGTCAAGCAGGCCATCTACAACTGGCGCGGCGGAAATTCCGAGCTGTTCAGCCAGGTTCTGGAGCGCTATAACGCCGCAACCACCCGCATTGAGCAACTGCCGCTGAGCAAATCCTGGCGTTCCTCACAGCCGGTCATTGATGCGGTCAACCAGGTTTTCCGGAATCTGCCCGGCGCGCAGGGACTGCCGCGGGCCGCCGTGCAGCGCTGGGAGCAGGCCTGGGCGGAACATTCCACCGAGCGTGAGGATTACCCCGGCTGCGTCGAACTGCACGTGGTACCCGCCCCCGCGCGGGGCGGTAAAGCCCAGGCCGGTTGCTTTGCGACCACCTTGCACCTGCTGCGCGAAATCGATCCCGGAAGGCGCGGCCTCGACTGCGCGGTGCTGGTGCGCCGCAATGAGACCGGCCGGCAGTTGGTGGACTTCCTGCGCGAGGCGGGACTGCCCGCGGTGTGGGAGGGGGAACAGCCGGTCGTCGAGAGTCTGCTGGTCTTGGCGTTTCGATCGCTGATCAAGGCCGCCTTTTTCGCGGAAGACACGCTCGCCTGGGAGTACCTCCGGATGACGCCGTTTGGTACGATCCTGCAACAGCGCTACGGGGGAAAGCGGAGCGAGGCGGCTGCGGCTGTACGGCGGCTGGTGGCCCGAACCGGCTATGCCGGGTTGATCCTGACCTGGCGGGATTGGCTAGAAGAGGGGACCGCCTGGGGCCGGGCGGAGGCGACCCAGGCCGGGGCGTTGCTGGAAGCGGCACTCGAGTTCGACCGCTCCGAAGCGAGCGGTCCTCTCGACTTCATAAAGTATACTGACCAGTACCGCAGCCGCACCCCCGGGGCGGGCGAGGCGATTCGGGTAACCACCCTGCATCAGGCCAAAGGACTGCAATACGACCTGGTGGTGCTGCCGGAGCTGCATCAGGATATCCGTGACAAGGATACGATTCTGGTCGGGACCGATCCCGCCACTCCCCTGCAACCGGATTGGGTGCTGATCAAACCGCAGTCTGATATCGCCGCCGCCGATCCGGTACTCGCCCTTCAACTGGACCGGCTGCAGGTCGAGCGGTGGTATGAGCAGCTCTGCCTGCTCTACGTAGGCATGACCAGGGCAGTATACGGTCTCTACCTGGTGGTCCCCGCGCGCGGCCCCTCGTCCAAAGCCGCCCGTCTCTCAACGGTGCTGCTGGACACGCTGGCCGCTGCACCCTCCGGCGAGGAGGCTGCTACTCTAGCCTGGCGCACCGGCGATCCAGACTGGTACAAGCAGGAACTCCCCCAACCGACACCGCGCCCGCCGGCAGCGGAGCAGTGGGAACTCAACTTCGAGACCACCGGGACGCCGCATCGTCTGGAACGTATCACACCGGCCGGAACCGTGATCTTTGAACAGGAAGCCGCTTCTCTCTTCCGGGCGGAGACGGGCAGAGCGGTGCAAACCGGTGCCGCGCTGCATGATCTGCTGGAGCAGGTCGATTGGCTGGATGCCTGTGATACAAAAGCGATCTGCGCGGAGTGGCGCCGTCACTCCGGTCTGCCGGACGAACTGGCGGCGGAGGTGGAGGCACATTTCGAAAACCTGATCTCAACGCCGGCCGCCAGGCAGCTGCTGTCGCATCCTGCGCCGGGAACGGAGTTGTGGCGGGAATGGAGTTTCGAGCTCGCGCACGATCACGAGTGGATTTCGGGGCGTTTTGACCGGGTGACGCTCGAGTGTGATACAAACGGCGACCCGGTCTCCGCCACGATCATCGACTACAAATCCAACCGGGTTGAGACCGCCGCTGAACGCGAACAGCTGCTGGAAACCTACCGGTCACAGATGCAGCTGTACAGGAGAGCTTTGCAGCAGCTGACCGGACTGCCGCCGGAGCGGATAGAGTTGATTATCCTGCTGACTGCGAGCGGGGAAATCGTAAAGGTAAACTAAGACGTTTGCGGACGTGCTCAGTCGAAGTGGAAGTACTGAGCCAGGTTGTAGTCGAATCCTTTTGGCAGATACTCGCCGGTATCATGGTGCAGATCGTATTTCAGGTTGATCTCGCGCCGGCTCAAAGCCTGGACGGCCGCCACCGCCCGTTCTATCTCCCCGACGGTGTTGTACAATCCCAGACTGAAGCGCACCAGGCCGGGCCGGTGGGTCAGATCTCCGTCGAGTATCCGCTGGGTGAAGGCCGCCACCGTTCGCTCGTTTACATCCATCACCTTGATGATGTAGGGGTGGGCGCAGAAGCAGCCGCCGCGGGTGCCGATGCCGTGCTCGAATTCCAGAACGGCGTTGACCAGCTCGTGCGGCAGATCCTCAATCATGAGTGAGATGACTCCCAGGCGGTTGGGGGGATCCCAACCGGCGGGTTGCCCGAAGATCCGCACTTCCGGTATCTGCTCCAGTTCACTCAGGAACAGCTGCGTCAACGCTTCTTCGCTCGTTTCCAGCGTGTCGAAACCGATTTCGAGTAGTGTCTTGGCCGCTTGCGCGAGGGCGATCGCACCGATGACGTTGGGGGTACCGGCCTCCAGCCGTTCCGGAGGCGGCGCCCACATTACCCGGTCTGTCGTGACCACCTCGACGCAACCGCCTCCTTCGATCAGCGGCGCCCGGGTGGTGAAGAAGTCGTGCGGGCCCACCAGCACGCCGCTGCCGTAGGGCGCGTACATCTTGTGGCCTGAGATCGAAATGAAATCGATCCCGCTGGCGGACATATCGATCGCCTTGTGGGGCGCCAGCTGTGCCGCGTCGAGGTGGAGCAGCGTATCGTAACCATGCACGATTTCAGCGATATGATCGTAGTCCGGTACCGTACCGGTGATGTTGGAAGCGCCGGTGACGGAAACCAGTTTGACGGCGGCGCCTTCCTGCGCCAACAGCCGTTCCAGGAAATCGAGATCGAAGGTGCCGTAGCTGTCCACCGGAATCCGGACCACCTCGGCGATATCACGCCAGGGCAGGTCGTTGGCGTGATGCTCAGCCTCCGTGATGACCACTTTGTCCCCGGGCAGCTCCTGGGCGTAGTGCGCCAGCATGTTGATCGATTCGGTCGCGTTGCGGGTGAAGGCTACTATGGCATTGTCGGGAGCGCCGAGAAAGCCGCGAATGATCTCCCGCGCTTCCTCGAAAATGTGGGTGGCGAGGCGTGATTTAAAACCGGAACCGCGATGAATACTGGCATAGTGGGGAATGAACTCCTCCAGCTTCGCCTGCACCGACTTCAACGCCGGTGTCGAAGCGCCGTTGTCGAGGTAGACATACGGCACCCGGCGGCCATCGGGCAGCGTAACGGTGCTGCCGTTGCCGACCACAATACTGCTCAGATCCTGCAAGATTCTTCCTGACTGTTATCCCTTTTGACTCTCTGTGCACGGGTGTGGAACCGCCGCATCTCCGCCAGCAGGCGGTCGTTCTCCTCCGGGAGACCGATGGTGATACGCAGGCACTGCGGCAGGCCGAATGCCTGCAGGGGGCGCAGAATGATTCCCTGATGCAACATGTAATCATTCAGCCGTTCCATGGCGGTTTCGTCGCGGCAGACCAGGGTCACAAAGTTGGCGGCGCTGTCCAGAATCTCCAGATCCAGCAGGCGCAACTCCCGTGATACCCGTACTATTTCGGTGCTGTTATTGTCGAGTACGCGCCGCAGGAAGTCGGTGTCGTCCAGTGCGGCTATGGCAGCGGCTTGAGCCGGAATGCTCGGTTCGAAAGGCAACTTGACTTTCATCAGACTGGCGATCAGCGACTCCTCCGCGAAGCCGTAACCAACGCGCAGCCCGGCCAGACCGTACGCCTTGGAGAAGGTACGCAGGGTGATGACATTGTCGTAGCGGTAAAGCAACGAATCGGAATAGTCCGGTTTGACGTCGGCGTATTCGAAGTAGGCTTCGTCCAGGATCACCAGCACATTCTCCGGTATCCGTGCGTAGAAAGTGTCGAACTCCTCGCCACTGAACCAGGAGCCGGTCGGATTGTTGGGATTGGCCAGGTAGATGATCTTGGTGCGGGGATTGATGGCGGCGGCAATCGCCTCCAGGTCATAGCGATAGTCGCGCAGCGGTATCTGGCGCAGCTTGACGCCACGCGAGTTGACCAGCACGTAGATGCCGATGAAGGAGCCGGCCGAGGTCAGCACCTCTTCGTCGTCGAAGAGAAAAGTCCGTATAATATTGGCCATGATCCCTTCGGATCCGCTGCCGATGATGACATTATCCGGCTCGACCTGAAAGCGTTCAGCCAGTTTGCGCCGCAGCTTGTAGCCGCCGATCTCGGGATAGCGGTGCGCCTCCGTCAACGACTCGCAGGCTGCTTTGACAGCCGCTTGCGAAGGCCCCAGCGGATTTTCGTTGGAAGCGAGTTTGATGATATTATCGAGCCCCAGTTCCCGGCGTACTTCGTCGATCGGTTTCCCCGGTCGGTAGGGAATCAGGTCGGATATGTTCTGCGGTGTCAGCGGTCTCAGGCTTTCCCCCAGGTTACGTTTTGGCGAAAAGTTAGGGTCTGGACCGGAAAGTTCCAACTCACTCCTGTGCGGCGGTGATGATAAAAAAACCCGGAAGGAGGGATCTCTTCCGGGTGCGGCTAATTGAAAGACGAACTCCTACACAGCCAGAGTCCATCGAAGAGGGATAGTCCTTTATGGTTCACACTGCCGCGGATGACTGGACTACTCCACCCGGGCAGCCATTACCTCCCGTGATATCCCGGTTGCACCGGACCGCTACCGCCGCGGCCGGTACCGGGGAGCGTGCCGGGGACGAACCCCGGCCGCTCCTCGTCCCGGAGTCAGGCTTAAATCAGAACCAGCAGGAGTAGAAACAACAGGAACAACGGTGACGACATGATGAGCATTGGAATGCTGACCCACTTCGTCTCGGTCCAGGCGCGCCTACGGTTTACTAACGTTGTCGCGCTCATGTTGCCTCCTCTCTACCGTTGCTGATAGTGGTGAGAGTGATACCACCCTCCCCTGGCAGCTGGTCGCGTCGGCCCGTTCGTCCAGGTAGCATAGACCAAGTCCTTCTGTCGCTGCCAAACAGTTGGATTTGGCGGAAAGTGATGGCATACTGGCCTTGCATGCGGACGGTGTCGTGAGGGGAGGGTCGGTCTCTGGTTTCCTTCCTGTCCAGAAGGCCTTCCAATTCGGAAGGATGTGTCAGGTACCCACAGTACCGGAAGCACCGTTGATCATACCATTTTGATTTTAACCGTGTGCTGAATCATACCGTACAGAAAAAATCATTTTCGTCAGTAAAATCACTTCCAAAATATATCAAGCAAAGAGCGTGCCATATCGAATATGTAATATTATATTATTAACATAGGGAATATAAGACAACATCTGCAAATATGCTGAAGCAGGAATCGAGGGCTATAATCGCGGAAACTGTTCAACGGTGCCAAATTCTGACCAAAGAGTGCCAGATGCTGATTGACAACTGGAAACCTCAAAAACAGTTGCAGGATCACCGGCGGGAATCTACATTTTGAGTTATGCTCATTCAGAATGTCTATCTTCAAAGGTACGGCGAGCATAACTTCATAGTATTTCCCGAAATACTATTATACTGGTAGGGCAGTTTAACTGGGAAATACTATATCGCTTCAGAGGGGTTGAGATAAGGCACATCCAGTGTAATCCGCTATCTACCCGGTTTTGCTTCGCTCTGATTGATACCGGGCGGCCCTCGTCCATCCTTGAAACCGCGCGAGGTGCGGAGTGATTTCACTCCGTATCGCTTCAGGTCTGCGCGTCGGCGGGCAATATCGATCGATAATAACTGGAGGGGGAAATGAACGATATAACGGAAAGCACTTTCGCCGCGGAGGTACTGGAAGCCGGGCAACCGGTCCTGGTCGATTTCTGGGCGCCCTGGTGCGCTCCCTGCAAGGCAATGGCGCCCGTCCTGAAAGAAATCGCTGCCCACTTTGGCAAGCGGCTTAAAATCTGCAAACTCAACACGGATGAAAGCATGCAGATACCGGCGCAATACGGTATCCGCGGCATACCCACCCTGATCCTGTTCAAAGAGGGTGAAGTTATGGAGAGGATTGTCGGCGTTCGCCCCCGCCAATTCCTGGAAGAAACTATAGAGCAATACCTGGAGGAATGATGGGGCTGTTCAGTAAACTCTTCAACAAGGGTCAGCGGCCGGAGGAACTGGACGATTCCACGATCGACGCGGCAATCGCGGCCACGCATGAAAAACCGCTGCTGCTGCAATTCTTCTCCGATACCTGTCCCCCCTGCCGGGTGATGTCCGGTGTCGTGCGCGAACTCCAGCAACAGATGCCGGATAAGATCACCGTCGCCAGGGCGAATGTCTCCTATTCGGTGGAACACGCCGGCCGCTTCGCCATCCAGTCGGTCCCCACGGTCCTGATCTTCCGGCAGGGCAGGATGGTGAACCGCATCACCGGCCTGTTGCCGCTGGATCAATTGAAAGCGCGCGTCCAGGCGTACGTTTAACCTTAAGATAGCTGATGTCAGGTTCTGTTTCGAAAGCTCCCGTGATCGTAATCGGCGCTTCGGCGGCGGGAATGGCTGCGGCGGTGGCGGCCAGACGTGCCGCGCCGGAACAGGAGATCATCCTCCTGGAACGCCTGCCGTACTATGCTTTCGCCAGCTGCGGACTGCCGGAAGTCATCAGCGGGCGTTTGAACGACATCAGCCCTCTCCTCCAACGCGATCCCTCACAACTGGGTGCCCGCTATGGACTCACCGTGCTGCTGCGGCACGAAGCGGTGCGGATCCAGCCGGGTCGACGCCGGGTCACCGTTCGCAATCTGGCGCGCGGCACGGAGGAGGAATTTGAATACGCGACGCTGATCCTCGCCACCGGCGCCCGTCCCGCAGTCCCGGAGCGCGCCGGTTTCCATATCCTCCGCTATCCGCATGAGCTGGAACCATTGCTGCCGCAGCTGCGCGATGACAGTTGCTCCCGGGTGCATGTCTCGGGCGGCGGCGCGCTGGGATTGACCCTGGTGGATGCCCTGCTGCGCCTGGGCAGGGAGGTGCACCTCTACGCGCGGGATGGGCTCCTGACCGATTTCCCGCCGGAGATAACCCTGCCGTTGACGGCGCAGCTGGTGGAACGGGGAGTGATTCTGGAGCAGCGTCAACCCGCTCCCCCCGGCACGGGCGGCGAACTGACCCTGCTGGCGCACGGCATTCAACCCTATCTGCCGGCCGGCCTGCAGGTCAATCCCGGCTGGCGGCAGGGAGTGCCAGTCGATCAGCAGTGTCGCACCGAGGTGGCTTCCATTCTGGCCTGCGGCGAATGCACCCTCAGGCGGGAAGGGGGGCGGCTGACGCGCTGGACGAGCGGCGCGGCGGCGGCCAACCGCCAGGGCAAAGTTGCCGGTCGTAACGCGGTGGGAGGCAACGAACACTATCACGGTGTTCACGCCGTTCTGATCACCGTAGCCGGCTGGCAGATCGGACGGGCCGGTCTTTCCCTGCCCCGGCTCAAGCAGCTGTCGCGGCGACCGGCCACGGTCAGCGGCAGTTTCCGCCTTCGACCGGCCTGGCTAGATGAACGCGAGCTGTTTATGCGTTTGGATTTTGAACCGATTTCCGGTAAACTGCTGTCGTGCCACGCTTTTGGCCAAAGCGGAGTGCCGGAACGTATCAACCAGATGGCGGGCTGGCTGCAGGCGGGCGTGTCGCTTCACCAGTTGCACAACCTGGTCCACGCCTATCATCCGGAGTTTTCCGCCCTGACCGATCCCCTGGCCGCCCTGCTGGCGAAAGCGGACCAGGTAGCACGCCGAGGACGCGAACAGTTGACAACAGTGCCGAGGAATGGTCATGAAAGATAAACTGCACGCCATCCAATCCGCTTCCCGCCTGACCGGAGTGCCGATCGAAGAGATCCGCGACTACGAGAAGGAGGGACTGCTGATACCCCATGTCGCGGCTTCCGGCCGGCGCTGGTTTACCGACAACGATCTGCAGAAGATCCGCAGCATTCGGGAACTGCTCCGCCGCGGTAAAACCTTCAATGACATCCTGCGCCTGGCCGCGCTGATTCCCTGCTGGAGTTTTCCCAAATGTCACCAGCGCGACAAGATCCAGGCTGCCTGCGAGGCGAAGCAGGACTTTCTGCAGCCCTGCTGGATCCTGACCAAGGAACAGCACAACCCGGACCAGGAATGCCGTCTCTGTGAAGTCTACCAGCGCATTGAAGACTTCGCGGACCTCAATACCCTGCTGCCGCCGAGCAGCATCTAGCCCGACCACCCCCCCGCAACCAGCGTTGTCCCGGTGCGGGGGAGCGTTGACTTTCGCCCGCCGCCAAAGTAGGTTATGGTCAAACTCAAGTAGGATGAGATGCTGCAGCTGACTGTACTGATAGTTATCGCTTACCTGCTCGGTTCGATTCCCACCAGCATTCTGGTGGTAAAGGGGATCAAGCGGGTGGATATCCGCGATTACGGCTCCGGTAATGCGGGCGGAACCAACGTCGGCCGGGTGCTGGGGTGGAAATGGGCCGTGCTGGTGATTCTGGTGGATGCCCTCAAAGGCTGGCTGGCGGCGGCGGTGCTGCCGCTGTTCTTTCCCGGTACGCCTCTGGCCGCCGATCCCGGCTTCAGCAGTGTGATCGCCGGTGTGGCCGCCATGCTGGGGCATGTCTTTCCCCTTTTCGCCGGTTTCCGGGGCGGGAAGGGCGTGGCCACCGCGGCCGGCATCGCCATCGGTGTCTCGCAACCGTACTGGGTGATTCTGGCCGCACTCGGTCTCTTCGGGATCGTGCTGCTGAGCACCCGCTACATGTTCCTGGCTTCGATCAGCGGTGGCATCGCCTATGCCGTTCTGATCCATTTCTTTGCGGCGGCGGAAGCCGTCAGCCTGCGTATTTTCGCCATCGCCTGCGCGCTCCTGCTGATCATCCTGCATTACCGCAACATCGGCCGCTGGCGCCGGGGGGTGGAAAACCGCATCAGCCGCAAGTTGACCCCTGTTAGGCCTGCAATTGAGGACGAACCGCAAACAGGAGCTGAAGATGAGTGATCCGACCAGAATCGCAGTGATAGGCGGTGGCAGTTTCGGAGCCACCCTGGCCATTCTGCTGCAGGAAAATGGACACACCGTCCGACTCTGGGAGTACCTGGAGGAGGAAATCGCCAAGTACGAGTCGGGCAACCGGGAAGTGGCGGTTCTGCCCGGCGTTTTTCTGCCGGAGACGATGTTCGTCAGCAACGACCTGCCGGAAGTGGTGCGGGGAGCCGAATTGATCCTGCTGGCGGTGCCGTCGCACGCCGTGCGCCCGATGGCGGCCCGGCTGAACGAGTTCGTCGACTGGGATCCCCTGCTGGTCTGCGTGGCGAAAGGAATCGAGGAGAACACCCTGCTGCGGATGTCGGAACTGATCTCCACAGTATTCCCGGCGCTGCCCGCGGGCAAGCATGTCTGCCTGTCCGGACCCTCCCACGCCGAGGAAGTTTCGCGCCACATCCCCACCGCCGTCGTCGCCGCCTCCCGGGAGATGGCGTCAGCGGCCCGGGTCCAGGAAATCTTCTCGACCGAGTACTTCCGCGTCTACACCAACGACGACCTCGCCGGCGTCGAGGTGGGTGGTTCGGTCAAGAATGTAATCGCGCTGGCGGCGGGTATCTGCGACGGTCTCGGCTTCGGCGACAATACCAAGGGGGCGCTGCTCAACCGCGGCCTGGTCGAGATCGGCCGGCTGGGAATGCAGATGGGCGCCCGGCGGGATACTTTCTTCGGTCTGTCCGGTATGGGCGATCTGATCACGACCTGTATGAGCCGCCATTCCCGGAACCGTTTCGTCGGCGAGGAGATCGGTAAGGGACGCAAGCTGCCGGAAATCCTGGACAGCATGCAGATGGTGGCGGAGGGTGTCAAGACCACCCGGTCGGTCAATGATCTGATGCAACGCCATGAGATCGATATGCCCATTTCTCATTCGGTATACAGGATCCTGTTCGAGGAGATCGATCCCGGACAGGAGGTAACCGACCTGATGAAGCGAAAACTTAAACAGGAGTAGTTGATGGCCACCATTGGCAGAATCCAGGAGCATCTGGACCAGGAAGTCGAGCTGCGCGGCTGGGTCTACAACAGCAGTTCCAAGGGGAAGCTGCACTTCATCCAGCTGCGGGACGGCACCGGCGTCATTCAGTGCGTCATCTTCAAGGGGGATGTCAGCGCGGAGGCTTTTGAACAAGCAGGGCATCTGACCCAGGAATCGGCCATCGTCGTCCGCGGCCGCGTGGTGGAGGACAAGCGCTCCCGGCTCGGTTTCGAAATCCAAGTCGCCGATCTGGAAATCGTCCAGCAGTGCGAGGATTACCCGATCACTCCCAAGGAGCACGGCACTTCCTTCCTGATGGATCACCGGCACCTCTGGATGCGTTCGAGCCGCCAGCACGCCGTGCTGCGGGTCCGGCACGAGCTGGTCCGCGCCATTCGCGAGTTCTTCGACGAACGGGATTTTATCAACGCCGATGCGCCGATCTTCACGCCTACCTCCGTCGAAGGTACCACGACGCTCTTCGCGACCGACTACTTCGACGACACAGCCTACCTGACCCAGTCGGGGCAGCTCTACAACGAGGCCACCGCCATGGCGTTCGGCAAGGTCTACTGCTTCGGCCCCACCTTCCGGGCCGAGAAGTCGAAGACCCGGCGCCACCTGACCGAGTTCTGGATGGTGGAACCGGAAGTGGCCTGGATGGATCTCAACGAAGATATCGAGCTGGCGGAGGATTTCCTGGAACACATCGTTCACCGGGTCCTGCGGGAACGACGGGCGGAACTGGAGCTGCTCGAACGGGACCTCAGCAAGCTGGAGGTGGTTCGCAAGCCGTTCCCGCGCATCACTTACGACGAGGCGGTGCAGATTCTGAAGGAAGAGGGCGTCGACTTCAACTGGGGCGATGATTTCGGCGGCGGGGATGAAACCGTCATCTCCAGCCGCTTCGATAAACCGGTCATCATCCACCGCTATCCGGCGTCGCTGAAACCGTTTTACATGAAACACGACCCGGAAGATCCCCGCCTGGCGCTCAATATGGATGTGCTGGCGCCGGAAGGGTACGGGGAGATTATCGGCGGCGGCCAGCGGGAGGATGACTACGACCTGCTGCTGCAGCGGCTGCGGGCGGAGAAACTGCCCGAATCGGCCTATGAATGGTATCTCGATCTACGTACCTACGGCAGTGTGCCCCATGCGGGTTTCGGGCTGGGTGTCGAGCGGACCGTTACTTGGCTGACCGGCGTCAGTCACCTGCGGGAGGCGATCCCCTTCCCGCGGCTGATCTCGCGTCTCAAGCCCTAGACAGCATACTGAAACCGGCCGTTGCGGCCGGCACGGCGGGAGGCTACCGTGCGGTTGGTGGCGAAAGGACTGGTCCAGGGCGTCGGTTTCCGCTGGTTCGTCAAGAGCCGGGCGGAAGCGCTCCAAGTGCGCGGTTGGGTGCGCAATCTACCCGACGGTTCCGTCGAAATCTGCGCGGCTGGTTCACCGGAAGCTCTGCAGGAGCTGCACCGCGACATTATGACCGGCAACAGCTGGTGCCGCGTGGACACCCTTACCGAGACAACAGCAACAGAGGAGATCGGCGATGAAACAGGATTCCAGGTACGTTTCTGAACGGTTGCGGTCGGCGATCCGTTCAATACCCGATTTCCCGAAACCGGGGATCCTCTTCCGCGATATCACCACGCTGCTGCTGGATCCAGCCGCCTTCAACCTGGCGCTGGACGCACTCTACGAGGTCGCCGCGCCGTTGAAACCGGCCAAGGTGGTCGGCACCGAGTCACGCGGCTTCATTTTCGCCGCTCCCCTGGCGCTGCGTCTGAATGCGGGTTTCGTGCCGGCGCGTAAACCGGGCAAGCTGCCCGCCGCCACCCAGACCGCCGCCTACGAGCTGGAATATGGCGAAGATCAGCTGGAGATCCACACCGACGCCATCGCGCCGGGCGAGCGGGTGCTGCTGGTGGACGATCTCCTGGCTACCGGCGGTACGATGGCAGCCACCTGCAGCCTGGTGGAGCAGTGCGGCGGCATCGTGGCCGGCTGTCTGTTCCTGGTCGAACTGGATTTTCTGGCGGGGCGCCGGCAGCTGGACGGCTACCAGGTGTTCTCGCTGGTGAATTACGAGTCGGAAGATGAGTGAATCCCCCGACCGGGAGCGGACCGCACAGGTGCGAATAGAACAGCTGCGGGAGCAGATCCGGCGGCACGATCATCACTACTACGTCCTCGACACCCCCCTCATTTCCGATCAGGAATACGATGCGTTGTATCACGAACTGGAGGCGCTGGAAAGCGGTTTCCCCAACCTCGTCACCGCGGATTCCCCTACGCAGCGCATCGGTGAGAAAGCGCTGAAGGCGTCCGACGCTACCATCACCCACGAGCCCCCTCTCTACTCGCTCGGCAACACCTATTCCGAAGCCGAACTGCGACAATTCGCCGAACGGTTGCACAAACAGCTGGCGCCGGAGCCGGTGACCTATGTCGCGGAACTGAAACTGGACGGCGCCAGCGTCTCGGTGGCGTATGCAGCAGGGAGCCTGAGCTGGGCCGCCACCCGCGGGGACGGCCGCACCGGGGACGTGATCACCGCGGCGGTGCGCACGATCAGGACACTGCCCCTGCGGCTGACGGAACCGGCGACGGTCGTCGTACGAGGTGAGGTGGTGATGGCCCGCGAGGACTTCCACCGTTTGAACGAAACCCGCCGGAGCGAGGACGAGCAGCCGTTTGCCAATCCCCGCAACGCGGCCAGCGGGACCCTGAAGCTGCTGGATCCGCAAAGCGTCGCCCGGCGCAGGCTCCAGTTGCTCTTCTACAACCTTACCGGCGGCGACACGCATTGGGAAGGGCTGCAGCGGCTGGAGCAGCTTGGATTACCCGTGATTCCGGTCCGGATCCGCACCGATGACCTGGAGGAGGTGATCGAGTTCTGTCGCCGCTGGGAAACGGAACGTGATACATTGCCCTGGGAAATCGACGGCGTCGTCGTCAAAGTTGATTCCTGTGCGCAGCAGGAGCGGCTCGGTTTCACCAGCAAAGCTCCCCGCTGGGCCATTGCCTACAAGTTCAAGGCGGAGCAGGCCCGTACCCGGCTGCTGGGGATCTCCCTGCAGGTCGGCCGGACCGGCGTCGTGACTCCGGTCGCGGAACTGGAGCCGGTCTTCCTGATGGGATCGACCATCGCCCGCGCCACCCTGCACAACCAGGAGGAGATCGGCAGGCGCGATCTGCGCCCCGGTTGCCTGGTGTTTGTGGAGAAGGGCGGGGATGTCATCCCGAAGGTCACGGGCCCGGCGGAAGACACCGCCGTTTATCCCCCGTTCGAAATGCCGGCCGTCTGTCCGGTCTGTGACACAAGCCTGGTGCGCGAAGAGGAGGAGGTGGCCTGGCGTTGCCCCAACTACGACTGTCCGGCCCAGGTGCGGGAGCGCATCCGGCACTTTGTATCACGCGGAGCGATGGACCTGGAGGGGCTGGGGGAAGTACTGGTGGATAAACTGGTTGCCAATAATCTGGTGCGCGACTATCTTGACATTTACTCCCTGCAGGCCAGCGATCTGAGCGGATTGGAGGGGCTCGGCGACGTCTCCATCGCCAACCTGCTGCAGGCTATTGATGACAGCCGCCGGCGTCCGCTCCACCGGCTGTTGTTCGCCCTGGGTATTCGCTATGTGGGTATCACGGCGGCACGAACGCTGGTTGGCGCCTGCGGTGGCCTTCGAGAGCTGGCGCAGGCTTCGGAAGCTGAGCTGATTGCCATCCCCGACATTGGTCCCCGCACTGCCGCCTCCGTTCATGCGTTCTTTGCCTCCCCGGACGGCGCGCGTGTACTGGAGCGGCTGGACGCCACCGGTTTTTCCCTGTCCGCGGTGGAATCGGCTCCGACTGCCGGTGGCCCGTTTGCCAACCAGCGGATTGTGCTGACCGGGACACTGCGGGAGCTGTCACGGGAGCAGGCACGGGAGGAGATTGAGCGGCGCGGTGGGATCGTTGCCGGCAGCGTCAGCCGCAAAACCGACCTGGTGGTCTGCGGCGTCGACCCCGGCGGCAAGTATCGTCGGGCGCTCGAGTTGGGAATCAGAATTATAAACGAGGAAGAATTTCTAGCCGTTATCGGCGGATAAGAGGTGCTAATGGCTACTACAGCGGACTTTCGCAACGGGCTTACGATCGAACACAAGGGTAACCTGGTCAGTATCGTCGAGTTTCAGCATGTCAAACCGGGCAAGGGAGGCGCCTTCGTTCGCTCCAAGCTGAAGAATGTGCGGACCGGCCGGGTGGTGGAGCATACTTTCCGCGCCGGGGAAAAGGTGGAGGTGGTGCGTCTGACCAATCGCAAGATGCAATACCTCTACCGCGACGGCACCGGCTTCAACTTCATGGATATGGAAACCTACAACCAGGTAGCCATTCCGGAGGAGCTGGTCGGCGATCAGGCGCGTTTCATGAAAGAGTCGGAAATGGTCGCTGTTTTGTATCACGGCGAAGAACCGCTGGGCGTGGAGATCCCCTTCCACGTGGAGCTGGAGGTCGTGAAGACCGATCCCGGCGTCAAAGGTGACACCGCCCAGGGCGGCACCAAGCCGGCCGAGCTGGAATCGGGCGCCGTGGTCCAGGTTCCGCTTTTCATCAATGAAGGGGATGTCCTGCGTATCGATACCCGTACCGGCGAATACATGGAACGGGCCAAGAAATAGGAGGTCCCTTTTGAATTTTCATGATATCAAGAAACTGGTCAAGCTGGTGGAAAACAGCGAGATCGGCCGGATTGAGATCGAGGAACCGGATTTCCGCATTGCCATTGAGAAACAGTTGTTGACCGAGGCTGCGACCCAGCCGCCGGTCGTCCTGCCGGCGACGGCCGCACCGGTGACGCCAGCCACGGCGCCGGCACCCGCTCCGCCCGTGGAGGAGACCCCTGCACCCGCCGATAACCAGCATGTGATCACCTCGCCGATGGTCGGAACCTTCTACACAGCCCCCTCGCCGGATGATCCCGATTTTGCCAGCGTGGGCGACGAGGTCACTCCCGGCCAGGTAATCTGCATCATCGAAGCGATGAAAGTGATGAATGAAATCGAAGCGGACATCCGCGGCATCGTCCGCCGGGTGATGGTTGACAATTCACAGCCGGTCCAGTTCGAGGACCCGCTGTTCATTATCGAACCCCTCTAGAGGACAGCTTGTATAAACGAGTACTGATAGCCAACCGCGGTGAAATCGCCCTGCGCATCATCCGCGCCTGCCGTGAGTTGAACGTGGAGACGGTCGCGGTCTACAGCACCGCCGATGAAGACGCACTCCACGTGCGTTTCGCCGATCACGCGGTTCGCATCGGTCCCGGTCCCAGCAGTGAGTCCTATCTCAACCGCAGCGCGCTCATCAGCGCGGCGGAGGTCTCCGGCGCCGACGCTCTCCATCCCGGCTACGGTTTCCTGGCGGAGAATGCCGACTTCAGCGATATGTGCGAAATGCATGGTATCGCCTTCATCGGGCCCTCCGCGGAGATGATCCGCCGCATGGGCGACAAGGCGGTCGCCAAGCAACTGATGACCGCGGCGGGTGTGCCGGTAGTGCCGGGCAGCGACGGCGAGGTGGACAATCCGCGGGTGGCGAAAGAGCTGGCGGTGGGGATCGGTTTTCCGGTCATTCTCAAGGCCAGCGCCGGCGGCGGCGGACGCGGCATGCGCATCGCCAATACCCCGGACGATGTCGAGAGCGCGTTCAACATGGCCAGCCAGGAAGCGGAGAGCGGCTTCGGCAACGGCGCCCTCTACCTGGAGAAGTACATTATCAACCCGCGCCATGTCGAGATGCAGATCCTGGGCGATGCGCAGGGCAACATCATTCATCTGAATGAACGCGACTGTTCAATACAGCGGCGGCATCAGAAGCTGATCGAGGAGTCCCCTTCTCCCGCGGTGTCGGTCGAACTGCGGGAGCGGATGGGCGAGGCGGCCGTCAACGCCGCCCGGTCGGTAAACTACCAGACCGCCGGCACCATCGAGTTCCTGCTGGACCACGAGGAGCATTTCTACTTCATGGAGATGAACACGCGGATCCAGGTGGAACATCCCATCACGGAGCAGATCACCGGCATCGACCTGATCATGGAACAGATCCGCACCGCGTCCGGCGGTGAGCTGAAAACCCGGCAGAACCAGGTCGTCCCCCGCGGCCACGCCATCGAGTGCCGCATCAACGCGGAGGATCCCCGTCACAACTTCCGCCCTTCGCCGGGACGTATCACGTCGCTGAACCTGCCGGGCGGGCTGGGCGTGCGGGTTGATACACATGTCTATGCCGGTTACGAGATCCCGACCTTCTACGATTCCCTCATCGCCAAGTTGATAGTTCACGCCGAGACGCGCAAACAGGCCGTGAAAAGATTGCAGCGGGCTCTGGACGAGTTTATCATTGAAGGTGTGGCCAACACCATCGACTATCACCGTCAGGTGGTGCAGGTCGACGCCTTTGTTGAAGGCAACTACGATACTTCATTTGTTGAGCGCTTTGAATACAGGGAGGAAGAATGAACGTTCCGTCAGATCTGCTCTACACCATCGAGCATGAATGGGTGAAAATCGAAGGAGATACAGCCACGATCGGCATCACCGATTATGCGCAATCGGAGCTGGGCGACATTGTGATGATCGAGTTGGAAGGGCCCGGCCTGAAAGTGGCTATCGGTGATTCACTCGGCACCCTGGAAGCGGTCAAAACGGTTTCCGATATCTACGCTCCGCTCAGCGGCGAAGTGATAGAGGTGAACGCCGACCTGGAAATGGAACCGGAGAAGATCAACGAGGATCCCTACGGTTCCGGCTGGATCGTGAAGATCCGCATGAGCGCTGCCGCCGAAAAGGAACAGCTGATCAGCGCGCAGGACTACGCCGGACAAATCGAATAGATGAACCGGCAGGGTTGAGTAAACAAAAGCGCCGGAGCGGACCTTCCGCATCTGGCGTTTTTTTCGAGTCGATAAGCTTACGTGATACAAATACTACCGGGAGTTTTAGACGTGTATATACCCATCACTGACGCCGAGCGGCGCGAGATGCTGGCCGCGATCGGCGTCGATTCGTTCACCGACCTGCTGCGCAGCATTCCGGAGGAGCTGCGTCAGCGTGAACCGTTGCAACTGGGGGAGGGGCTGGCCGACGCCGAACTGGAGCGCTGGTTCGCCGCCCTTGCCGCCAGGAACGATATTCCCGATCCCGTCAATTCGTTTCTGGGCGGCGGCGCGTATCACAATTACATCCCGGCCGTGGTCCAGAGCATCGTAGCGCGTCCGGAGTTCCGCACCGCTTACACACCCTATCAGGCCGAGGTCTCGCAGGGCACGCTGCAGGTCATCTACGAATTCCAGTCGCACATCAGTAACCTGACCGATATGGATATCGCCAACGCCTCGCTCTACGAAGCGGGCAGCGCGCTGGTGGAAGCCTGCACCCTCTGCCTGGGCGCAACGCGGCGTCGCAAGCTATTGGTGCCGCAATCGCTCAATCCCCGCTACCTGGCGGTGCTGCACACCTATTTCGATTCGCTTGATTACGAACTGGTGCCGCTGACGCTGCGGGACGACACTATCGACCTGGAGCAGCTGCGGTCGCTCGCCGATACAGAGACCGCCGCGGTGATCGTGCAGTCGCCCAACTACTTCGGCAGCATCGAAGCCGAAACGGAGGTGCGGGATATCGTCGCGGCGCAGGGCGTTAAGTACGTCAGCTGTTTCGATCCGGTGGCGCTCGGTGTTCTGCGTACGCCGGGTGAAATCGGAGCCGATGTTGCGGTCGGCGAAGGGCAGAGCATTGCGGTGCCGGTCAGCTGGGGCGGTCCCTACCTGGGGCTGTTCGCGGCGCGTCAGGAATATGTGCGCAAAATGCCGGGCCGCCTGATCGGAGCCACCGAAGATGTCGACGGTAAACCCGGTTTCGTGATGACGCATCAGACCCGCGAGCAGCACATCCGCCGCGACAAGGCCACCTCGAACATCTGCACCAACCAGGCGCTGGTGGCCCTGGCGGCGACTATCTATCTCTCACTGATCGGGGAGAAAGGGCTGACCACGCTGGCGGAGGATCTCTACAGCAAGGGAGTCTACCTGGAGGAGCGGCTTGCCGCGATTCCGGGCGTCAAGCTGTGGAACCGCGCGCCGTTCTTCCGTGAATTCGTCATCGAATTGCCAGAACCGGCGGCGGCGGTGCTGGAGCGGTTGCGCGATGCCGGTCTGCACGGCGGCATCGACCTGAGCGGTTGCGGCCTGTCCCGGCACCTGCTGGTGGCCACACACGAACTGCACCGGCTCGAAGATCTCGACCGGCTGGCCGCTGCGCTGCCGGCCGCGCTCACCTCAAATTGAAAGCGACACCCATGAAGCGACAATTGATATTCGATCTCTCCAGTCCCGGCAAGAGCGGTTACCGTTTTACCGAGAGCCGGGTGCCCGCTGCAGAGTTGCCGGTGGAACTGCGACGCCGCACGCCTGCCGGTTTGCCTGAAGTCAGCGAGCCGGAAGTCGTACGGCATTTCACCAATCTGTCGGTGAAGAACCACCATGTCGACCGTGACTTCTACCCGCTGGGCTCCTGCACCATGAAGTACAATCCCCGCGTAAACGAACACATCGCGGCGGCATACAATTTCGGCGACGCCCACCCGGAGTTGCCGGAGGAATGCGTACAGGGGAATCTGCAATTGCTCTGGGAGTTGCAGGAATCGCTGCAGACGCTGACCGGCTTCAACGCCTGCACTCTACAGCCGGTCGCCGGCGCCCACGGCGAGCTGACCGCGCTGCTGATGATTCGCCGTTATCACGAGGAACAGGGAAAACCGCGCCGGGTGATCATCATCCCCGATTCCTCCCACGGTACCAATCCCGCTTCCATTCACAGCGCCGGCTATGAGGTCCTGCAGTTGAAGTCGAACCAGCGCGGCGAAATCAACCTCGACGAGCTGGCGGAACACCTGAACGAGGAAGTGGCGGCTTTCATGATCACCAATCCCAATACGCTGGGATTGTTCGAATCAAACATCGCGGAGATCTG
This sequence comes from uncultured Bacteroidia bacterium, assembly GCA_964517435.1. Classification (GTDB taxonomy): domain Bacteria; phylum CAIWAD01; class CAIWAD01; order BS150m-G50; family BS150m-G50; genus BS150m-G50. The sequence continues at coordinate 42,914 of CAZFEC010000004.1, forward strand.
TCGCCTGACTCACGAAGCCGGCGGGCTGGTTTACCTGGACGGCGCGAACCTTAACGCCCTGATGGGGCTGGCCAGACCGGTAGACATGGGATTCGACGTCATGCACATCAATGTGCATAAAACCCTCTCCACTCCTCACGGTGGCGGCGGCCCGGGCGGCGGCCCGGTGCTCTGCGGCGACAAGCTGGTGCCCTTCCTGCCGGTGCCGCTGGTGGTGCGGGAGGGCGACCGTTTTCGACTCGACAATGAGCGGCCGCAATCCATCGGCCGGGTACAATCCTGGAACGGCAACTTCATGATCCTGATCCGCGCCCTGGCCTACATCCGGAAGCTGGGTGGCGAGGGGCTGCGTCGGGTCAGCGAGACGGCCGTCATCAATGCCAACTACCTGCGCCGGAAACTGGAACCGCATCTCGATCTGCCGTTCCAGGGTGATACACTCCACGAAGTGGTCTTCTCGGGACGCAACCTCAAGCAGTACGGCGTTAAAACGCTGGATGTCGCCAAGCGGCTGCTCGACTACGGCGTTCACGCCCCGACCGTTTACTTCCCGTTGATCGTGCCGGAAGCCCTGATGATCGAACCGACCGAGACGGAAAGCAAGGCGACGCTGGACCGCTTCGCGGATGCCATGATCAGCATCGTGCAGGAAGCGGCATCCGATCCGGAGCTGCTGCTGGCCGCGCCGGTAAGCACACCGGTACGCCGGCTCAACGACGTGGCGGCGATCAAGCGCTCCGACCTCGGCTGGAAGAAGCCGGACGCCCTGACCGTGGATTGACCATGATTCCCTCACTGCGGCTACTGGAGCTGCTCGGACTGGAAAAGTTCATCGCCTTTGACTTTGAAACCACCGGCCTGGAGCCGGAGCGGGATCAGATCATCGAAATCGGCGCCGTGCTCTGGGAGGGGGGGGAGGAACGCGAGCAGTTCACAACGCTGGTCAAGCCCCAGGAAGTGGTTACGCCGCAGATCTTTAAACTCACCGGCATCGAACCTTCGAAACTGAAGCGCGCGCCGGGAATCGCCGCGGTTTTCCCCGACTTCACCGCCTTCATGGCGGACATCCCCGTCGTCGCGCACAATCTCGATTTCGATCTCAACTTCTACCAGAAGACGGCTGCCGCGTTGCAGCAGCCGGCTCCCGTGATTCCCCCCTCACATCGCTTCGACACTCTCCAGCTGGCCAGGTTTATCCTGCCGACGCTGCCCAACCACCGTCTGGGTACCGTCTGCAGCCAGCTCGAGATCCGGCTCGACAGCGCTCATCGCGCCGTGCATGATGCGCGCGCCACCGGGCAGCTGCTGCTCTGCCTGCTGCAGGTGGCTTCCACTTTCGAAGACCGATTGCTGGAGGAACTCCGTCTGATTACCACCGGCACGCAAAGCTATGCCGAACGTCTGGTGCAGGGGCTGCTGCAGTTCAGGGCGGAGGAACAGACCTTTGGAGCTGAGCCCTGCTGGCAGCCGCTGTTCAGAAAGAACGTGATACATCACCGGGCGGATGCCGCCGGCGAGGAAATCGCGCCGGACAGCATCGAAGAGTATTTCAGCCGCGACGGTAAGCTCTCAGCACAACTGGGCGGCTTTCACGAGCGCAGCGAACAGATACAGCTGGCGGAGGATGTCGCCGCCACGGGAGTCGACGACACTTTTCTGGTGGCGCAGGCGGGAACCGGCATCGGCAAATCCTACGCGTATCTCTACCCCGCGGTCAGGCAGGCTATTCAACGGCGGCAGCGGATCGTCGTCTCCACGCACACCCGCAATCTCCAGGAGCAGATCTTCTACCGCGATCTCCCCGACATGCTGCACGGTGTCGAGGCAGCCTGTAAGGCAGTGCTGCTCAAAGGGCGTCAAAACTACATCTGCCGGAATCGCTGGCGTAATCTGCTGCAGAACTGGCGGGAAAAGCTGTCGCAGCAGGACTGGGAGAAGCTGTTGCCGCTGTCGGTCTGGTTGCAGGGAACCCTGACCGGCGACATCGAGGAATGCACCGCGTTTCGCCACTACCTGCACCCGGGAGTCTGGAGCCGACTGCGTTCGGAAGCCGCCACCTGCAACGGCGGCCTGTGCCGGACGCATGACGGCGGTTGCTACCTGACCCGGGTTCGCCGCCAGGCGCAGAATTGCGATCTCGTCGTCATCAACCACTCCCTGCTGCTCTCGGATCTGGCCGCCGATCGGGGTGTGCTGGGTGATTACGACCGGCTGATTATCGATGAGGGCCACAACCTGGTGGAGGCCGCCGAACGGCAGCTCAAAACCGAGCTCAACTTCCGTCAGCTCAAACAAGTGCTCAACTCGCTTTACCAGGAGAACACGGGCGAGCGCGGGGCGCTGGTACAGGTCCGCGCGGCTGTCACTTTTGCCGGGTTGCCGGATGCCCGGCAGGCTGAGTTCCGTGACGCAGTTCAGGAGTCGATCGAAAGTGTGATACAATGCGCCGTGCTTACGGACCAACTCCGTCAGGCCAGCGTTGAAGCCAACCAGGCGCATGCGGAAAACATCAAGGCGCTCAAGTTCACCTTGAAGAAGCGCTTCAAGGGCGAGACCAATCCGCTCGCGGTGCATCACGCCGTCACCACTCAGCTGACGGAAGCGGGCGGCTGCCTGCAGAACGGCCTGCAACAGCTGACGGAGCAACTGGAGGCAACGGCCGAGCAGCTGTTTCCGGATGACGCCGCGCCGTTACAGGACCTGCTTTCGCTGCGGGACCAGTGGCGGCTGGTGCTGGAACGGCTGGAGTTGTTCTGCGCCGCCGCTGATCCGGAGACGGTTCACTGGGAGGAAATTCATCCCCGTACGCTGGAATCGACCTTCTACGCCTGTCCGCTCGCTATCGCCGCCAAGCTGCGCGAACGGTTGTTCGCCTGTCTCAAACAGCTGGTGGTGGTTTCCGCCACGCTGACCGTCAACCGTAACTTCGACTACTTCCTGGAGCAAACCGGACTTGACGATTCGCCCCGTCCGCTGCAGACGCGGCTTTACGGTTCACCGTTCGATTACGAGCGGCAGGTGCGCTTCCTGATTCCGCAGTACTTCAGCGACGCCGTCCGCGACAATTCACGCTTTGTCTCACAACTCGCCGACCTGGTCGAAGCTACCTCCGTCCGTCACGGCATCGGCACCATGATCCTCTTCACCTCCTACCGCCTGTTGAACAACACCTACAGCGAGTTGATCGAGCGGATCGATTATCACCAGACCCCCATCCTGGGGCAGGGGCTGGACGGCACGCGCGACGCCATCCTGGAGCAGTTCCGCGCCACGCGCGGCGGAATTCTGCTGGGAACGGAGAGCTTCTGGCAGGGGGTGGACATCCCCGGTTCGGCCCTGGAGATGCTCATCATCACCAAACTGCCGTTCGCGGTGCCGACCGAGCCGATGGTTCAGGCCCGCTACGAGCAGATCGAGGCGGAGGGTCGCAGCAGCTTCATGTCTCACGCCGTGCCCGCGGCCGTGCTCAAGTTCCGCCAGGGCTTCGGACGGTTGATTCGCAGCGAAACCGACCGTGGACTGGTGATACTGTTGGATCGTCGGGTCGCGGTCAAGCAATACGGCAAAGCTTTTACCGAGTCCGTCGAAACCCCGGCCGCGGTCGTCTACCAGCAGGAGATGCTGACCCGCGCCGTCGACGATTTTCTGGGAGAACGCTGATGAAAACCAAGCGCATCGATCATATCGGTATCGCGGTCGAGAATATCGCCGCTGCCCGTACCGTTTACGAAGAGCTGTTGGGGATGGAGTTCCAGCCGCTGGAGGAGGTGGCTTCCCAGCAGGTTACGGTTGCGAAGGGTACCGTAGGCGAGAGTCACGTCGAACTGCTGGAAGCGACCGCTCCGGAATCGCCGCTCGCGCGTTTCATCGCTGAGAAAGGGCCCGGTCTTCATCACATCTGCCTTGCGGTCGACGATATCGACACTGCGCTGGCGCGCTTTCGCGACGCCGGTTATGCGCTTATCGACCAGCAACCACGCCCGGGAGCTGACGGTAAGCTGGTCGCTTTTCTCCATCCGCGTACGCTGTCGGGAGTGCTGCTTGAGCTCAGTCAGGACTGATCCGCCGCCGGCGGCAGTGCCTTTGATCTTATCGGGCGAACGGAGATGCTGAAACCGAACTTCAAGACGATACCTACCGCCAGCGGGGTCTACCTGTTTCGCGACGACGCCGGCAAGACACTCTACATCGGGAAGGCCGTCAACCTGCGCGCCCGCGTTCGCAGTTATTTCACGCCGGAAGCGGACGGCAGGCCGCATATCGTCCGGATGATGCAACGGGCCGAAAACCTGGAGACGATTGTCACCGACTCCGAGGTGGAGGCGCTGATCCTCGAAGCCAACCTGATCAAGACCCACCGTCCACAGTACAACATCGACCTGAAGGATGACAAATCCTTCCCCTGGGTTTGTATCACACGCGAAGAGTTTCCCCGCGTGCTGGTGACGCGACGACGCAGCGGCAAGCTGAGTCACTCCTTCGGACCCTTCACCAATGTGCGGATACTGCGCGACTTCCTGCGCGAGTTCAAGGGCGCTCTCGGCATCCGCAGCTGCTCCCTGGCGCTGACGGAGGCTGATATCACCCGCGGAAAATTCCGCGATTGCCTGGACCATCAGATTCACAAGTGCCAGGCGCCCTGCCTCGGTGACCAGTCGCGCGAGGACTACAACCGGCAGGTGGACGCTCTGGTGCAGCTCCTGCAGGGGAAGGGCACCGCGCTGGTGGAAGAACTGCGGTGCGGCATGGAGCAGGCTTCCAGAAGGTGTGAATATGAGGAGGCTGCCCGGCTGCGCGACCGGCTGCAGGTAGTGGAGAGCTTCATGGCGAAGCAGAAGGTGGAGCAGGCCGGCAACGCCACCAGCGACATGGTAGCGATACGGCGGGAGGATAACACCGCCTGCGGCGTGGTGCTGCGCGTCCGCGAAGGCAAGCTGCTCGGGCGTTTTCACTCCTTTCTGACCGGCGTGTTGTATCACACAGACAGCGAGATGATGCAGGCGTTCCTGCAGCAGTACTATCTGGAAGCGGACTATGTTCCCCGCGAGATCCTGCTGAACCACTGGCCGGTCGACCGGGAACTGGTGACAGAATGGCTCAGCGCCCGCGCGCAGGGACGGGTGCGCCTGCACCTGCCGCAAAGGGGCAAGATGAGACGGTTATTGAACCTGGCCGAGACCAACGCCCTCCATCTGATCAACGAATACAATCTGAAAAAAGAACGCCGAAACCAGCTGGCGGGAGTCGTCGAGGGCCTGCAGCGGGACCTGCAGCTTCCTCAGCCCCCCCTGCGGATTGAGACCTTCGACATCTCCCACTTCGGCGGCCACGATACGGTCGGCTCGCTGGTTGTTTTCGTGGGAGGAAAACCTGTGCGTTCCGAGTACAGAAGCTACATTATTAAGTCCGTCGCCGGTGTGGACGATTTCGCGGCCATGGAAGAGGTCGTACGCCGGCGCTGCACGCGGTTGCTGCGCGAAGCCAAACCGCTGCCCGATCTGATTGTGATCGACGGGGGCAAAGGGCAATTATCGCGGGCGGCTACCGTTCTGAAACAGCTGCAGCTGTCGATTCCGGTTATCGGGCTGGCCAAACGCTTTGAGGAAGTATTCGTGCCGGGTGTATCACATCCGCAACAGATTCCACGCAGCTCCTACTCGATCAAATTGCTGCAGCAGGTGCGCGATGAAGCGCACCGCTTCGCCATCCGTCATAACCGCGAACGCCAGCGGCAGCGGCTCGGGCGTTCAACGTTGGACGCGATACCGGGCGTCGGTCCGGCGATGCGCAACCGGCTGCTGAAGCACTTCGGTTCCGTGAAGAAGGTGAAGCAGGCGAGCGTCGCGGAGCTGACCGCGGTGGCGGGCATCGGCGGCAAGACAGCGGAAACCATTCGAACCTACCTGGAAAGAGAGAAAGATGCGCGAACCTGAAGTCAATTGGGAACTGGTGCAGGAACACGGCCTGCTGGCCGATGAATACGAACAGATCAAGACCATCCTGGGTCGCAATCCCAACTACACGGAACTGGGCATGTACTCCGTGCTCTGGTCGGAGCACTGCAGCTACAAGAATTCGATCGCGCAACTGAAGACACTGCCCCGCAGCGGCGCCAACCTCCTGGTGGAAGCCGGTGAGGAAAACGCCGGTCTGGTCGACATCGGTGACGGCCTGGCGGTGGCCTTCAAAATCGAGAGCCACAATCATCCCAGCGCGGTAGAGCCGTACCAGGGCGCCGCCACCGGCGTCGGCGGCATCATGCGGGATATTTTCACCATGGGCGCACGACCCATCTGTTCGTTAAATTCGCTGCGCTTCGGTAATCTGGACAACCCGCATAATCGCTTTCTGCTCGACGGCGTCGTCGCCGGCATCGCCGACTACGGCAACTGTCTGGGTATCCCGACCGTCGGCGGCGAGGTCTGCTTCGACGAATGCTACGGCGGCAATCCGCTGATCAACGCCATGTCGGTCGGCATCGTCGACACCCGTCATATCGCCTCCGCTACCGCCGCCGGGGTGGGCAACCCGGTTTTCATCATCGGCTCCGCCACCGGTCGCGACGGCATTCACGGTGCCACCTTCGCTTCGGTGGAGTTGAGCGAACAATCGCAGGAGCGGAAATCCTCGGTCCAGGTGGGCGATCCCTTCATGGAGAAGCTGTTGCTGGAGGCGTCGCTGGAACTGGCGCAAAACCACTTGATCACCGGCATACAGGACATGGGCGCCGCCGGCATCACCTGCTCCGCCAGCGAGATGTCGGCCAAAGGGGAAACCGGTATGGAGATCGATCTCGACAAGGTGCCGCAGCGGGAGGAGCTGATGTCCGCCTACGAGATCATGCTCTCCGAGTCGCAGGAACGGATGCTGGTGGTCGGCCACCAGGACAAGCGGGAAGAGATAATCGCGGTGCTGCAGAAATGGGATATCCCCTGGGCCGAAGTCGGCACCGTCACCGACACCGGTCGCGTAGTGGTTTATCAGGGCGGCGAGTTGAAGGCGGATGTGCCGGCGGCTTCGCTGGTCCTGGGAGGCGGTGCTCCGGTGTACCAGCGGGAAAGCCGCGAGCCGGAGTCTTTCCACCACTGCCGGTCGGAGGACGCCAACGCGGTACCGGAGCCGGTCGACCTCCAGGCTACCTTCCTGGAGCTGTTTACCAGTCCGAACCTTGTCTCACGCCGTTACGTCTATGAACAGTATGACCACATGATCGGTGCCGCGAGTGTGATACGTCCGGGCGGCGACGCCGCCGTGGTACGGGTGCTGCCGACCGGCAAATACCTGGCCGTCACGACCGACTGCGCCAGCCGCTACCTTAAACTGGATCCGCGGGAGGGCGCTCGGCAGGCGGTCTGCGAAGCCGCGCGCAACGTCGCCGTCACCGGTGCGCGTCCCCTGGCCATCACCAACTGTCTTAACTTCGGCGATCCCTACGACCCGGAGATCTACTGGCAGTTCAAAGAGACGATCGCCGGCATGGGCGAGGCCTGCCGTTGCTTCGACACCCCGGTGACGGGCGGCAATGTCTCCTTCTACAACGAAACCCCCCAGTCGGCGGTGCATCCGACCCCGGTGATCGGTATGATCGGTATTATTGAAGACGGGGAAGCCATCACGCCGGCCTGTTTCCAGACGGCCGGAGATCGGGTGCTGCTCGCCGGCACCATCAGCGCCGAGCTGGGCGGCAGTGAATACCAGCGTCTGATTCTGAACCGGCTGACCGGCCGGCCACCTCAGGTAGAGCTCGAGTTCGAACTGCGGCTGCAACAGTTCCTGCGGGGCGCCAGCGGCGAACACCTGCTGCGCTCAGCGCACGATCTGGCGGGCGGCGGTCTCGGTGTCACCCTGGCCGAAGCCTGCATCGGAGATCCCGCCCGGTCGCTGGGTTGCCGGGTGAAGCTGCCTTTCCCGCTGCGCCCGGACCTGCTGCTGTTCAGCGAGTCGCAGGGCGTGGTGGTGATGACCGCCCGCGCCGAGGTTGTTGAACGTATCACGGAGCTGGCCGCCGCGCATTCGGTTCCCCTGGCGGAGATCGGCGAAGTCACTTCCGACGGTTTCGTGATTGAAGGGCTGCTGAATCTGCCGCTAGAGCAACTGAGTGAAATCCACCACGGTACGCTGGAGCGGTTGATGCATCCCGAAGCCTGATCGTTAACGGGCTTGTCTTGCCTGACTGAGGCTGTTTTGAGTTGCGCCGTCTATCTCCATGTCCCCTTCTGCGCCCGCCGCTGCGATTACTGCGATTTCTATTCCACGGTCGACCGTGCTGATGAAAGCCACTGCCGCTATCTGGAGGCGGTGCTGCGGGAGCTGAGCTACCGGCTGTCCATTGCGGAATGGCCCCGGCCCATCACCTCCTTCTATATCGGCGGCGGTACGCCCAGCCTGGTACGGGCGGAGCTGTACGCGCCTCTCTTTGCAGCATTAGCGCGATTCGGTATGTCGCCGGAGGTGGAGATCACCGTCGAAGCGAACCCGGAGAGCCTTACCCCAGCCTGGTTGGCGGCGATGCGCGATTACGGAGTGAACCGGCTCTCACTCGGCGTGCAGACCTGGCAGGAGCGGCTGTTGCCACGGCTGGGCCGGCTGCACGATGCGGAAGAATCCCGGCGTGCCGTCGCCCTGGCGCGCGAACAGGGGATCACCAACCTCTCCCTCGATTTCATCTTCGGTATTCCGGAGCAGACCGGGGAGGACCTGGCAGCGGACCTGCGGGAGCTGACCGCCTGGCAACCCGAGCACGTCTCCTGGTACTGCCTGACCTGGGAGCAGGGCACAGCGCTGTACGAACGCTGGCAGCGCCGCCCGCAGCTAAAGGCGGGCAGCGACCTGGAAGCGGACCGTTTCCTGCTGATTCACCGGCGGCTGGAGGAGGCCGGATACGAGCATTACGAAGTATCCAACTACGCCCGTCCCGGCTTCCGGTCGCGACATAACCAGAGTTACTGGCGGCGTCAACCCTACCTGGGACTGGGGGCGGCGGCCGCCTCCTTCGACGGTGTATCACGCTGGGCCAACCCGCGCGATCTGGAGGCCTGGCGGGAAGCCCTGGCGGCGGGCAGGGATCCGGCGGTGGAACAGGAGACCGTGACCGGCGTCTCCCTGCGGCTGGAGACGCTCTACCTGGGTTTACGCCGCCTGGATGGCGTGACCGAGCGGGAGTTGCGACAGGTTCTCGGCGAACGGGAATACCTGGCGATCCTCAAAAAGATGGAGACCTCCCGCTACGGCGAGTATATTCAAAGATCAGACGGCAGGATCAGGCTCACCACGGCGGGAATTCTGCTGCTGGATGCCATAATTCTGGAGCTGGCCGGCGACCATGAGTAAGAACAACATCATCATCAAGGGCGCCCGGGAACACAACCTGCGCAACATCGACGTGGAAATCCCGCGCGACAAACTGGTGGTCATCACCGGACTTTCCGGCTCCGGCAAGTCGTCACTGGCCTTCGATACGATCTATGCCGAGGGACAGCGGCGCTACGTGGAGTCCCTTTCCGCCTACGCCCGGCAGTTTCTGGGCTTGATGGAAAAACCGGATGTCGAACTGATCACCGGCCTGTCCCCAGCCATCTCCATCGAACAGCGCAACAGCGCTCGCAACCCCCGCAGCACCGTCTCCACCGTGACGGAAATCCACGACTACCTGAGGCTGCTCTACGCCAACATCGGCAAACCGCACTGCAGCGAGTGCGGCGATCCCGTCACCCGGCAGTCCCCGGAGGAAATCGTCAACCAGGTACTGGAGAGCAAGGAAGGGAGCCGGGTAATCGTGCTGTCACCGCTGGTGCGCAGCCGTAAGGGTGAGTTCGTCGACCTGCTCAAGCAGGTGCAGCAGGACGGGTATGTCCGGGTGCGGGTGGACGGTACCGTACAACCGGTGGACAGCGTGCCGCCGCTCAAGAAGCAGGTCAAGCACGACATCGATGTCGTCGTCGACCGTGTCAGGCTGAAGGCGGGGATTCGTTCCCGGCTGACCGATTCGATTGAAACGGCGCTTAAGCTCGGTTCGGGCCTGGTCCGGGTCGAAGTGGACGGCAGGGAGCAGCTCTTCAGTGAGCAGCTGACCTGCCGCCGCTGTGGTATCAGCTATGAGGAGCTGACGCCGCGCCTCTTCAGTTTCAACTCCCCCTTCGGTGCCTGTCCAGAGTGTTCGGGTCTGGGAACCAAGATGGAAATCGATCCCGGGCTGGTGATTCCGCTGCCGGAGTTGTCGCTGCTCGACGGCGCCATCGAACCGTGGGGCCTGGCGGTGGACAGCATGACGCGCAAATTGTTGATCGACGCCGGCAGTCACTTCGGCATCGAACTCGAAAGCCCCTTCGGCGAATTGCCGGAGAAGCATCGCCGCCTGATTCTTTACGGCTCCGGCGGGCGGACCTTCAACTACGATATCCACCGCACCACCGGCGTCGGGCGGTTCCAGGGCACGACCGTCTGGGAAGGGGTGATCCCCAATCTGGAGCGGCGCTACAAGCAGACCCAGAGCGAAGGGATCCGCCGCTGGATTGAAAAGTACATGAGCAAAGGCGCCTGCCACGCCTGCGGCGGTACGCGGCTCAATCCGCAGGCGCGCGCCGTGACGGTCAACGACATGGCCATCCACGAAGTGACTGAACTCAACGTAATCGCCGCCCTCGCTTTCTTCTCCGATCTCAATTTGACGGCAACCGAACGCAAGATCGCGCAGCAGGTCCTGAAGGAAGTCAGTGCCAGGCTTAACTTCCTGGCGGATGTCGGTGTCGGCTACCTCAACCTCTCCCGTTCCGCCGCCACTCTCTCCGGCGGCGAAGCGCAACGCATCCGCCTGGCGACGCAGATCGGTTCACAGCTGGTAGGGGTGCTCTACATTCTGGATGAACCAAGCATCGGCCTGCACCAGCGTGATAACAACCGGCTGCTCGATACGCTCAAGAAGCTGCGCGACCTGGGCAACACCGTGCTGGTCGTGGAACACGATCGTGATACAATCGAAGCGGCCGATCATGTAATCGACCTGGGACCGGGCGCTGGTGAACATGGCGGCGAGGTGGTGGCGGCCGGTACTCCCAAGCAGATCGCCCGCTCCCGAGATTCGATCACCGGTGCTTTCCTGATGGGGCGGGAAAAGATCGCCCTGCCGGAGCGCCGCCGTCGCGGAAACGGCAAAAAGCTGCTGCTGAAAGGCGCTTCGGGCAACAACCTGCGCAACCTAAACACCGTTTTCCCGCTGGGCAAGCTGATCTGCGTCACCGGCGTCTCCGGGTCGGGCAAATCCACGCTGGTCAACGAAACGCTCTATCCGCTGCTCGCCAACCGGCTGCAGAAGGCGCACCGCACCGTGCTGCCCTACACCGGCATCGAAGGTCTGGAGCACCTGGACAAGGTTATCGACATCGATCAATCGCCGATCGGCCGTACGCCCCGCTCCAATCCCGCGACCTATACCGGCATGTTCACCTTCATCCGGGAGCTGTTCGCCATGTTACCGGAAGCGAAGATGCGGGGATACAAACCGGGCCGATTCAGCTTCAATGTCAAAGGCGGGCGCTGCGAAGCGTGCGAGGGTGACGGTATCCGCAAGATCGAGATGCACTTCCTCCCCGACGTCTATGTCACCTGCGAGATCTGTCACGGCCGCCGCTACAACCGCGAAACCCTCGAGGTGCGCTACAAGGGCAAGTCGATCGCCGATGTGCTGGAGATGACGGTGGAAGAGGCGCTCACCTTCTTCGCTCCCATTCCGCGGGTCGCGACCCGCCTGCAGACACTCTTCGATGTCGGGTTGGGCTACATTCACCTGGGGCAGCAGGCGACGACTCTTTCCGGCGGTGAGGCGCAACGGGTGAAGCTGTCGACGGAACTCTCCAAAACCGCCACCGGGCGCACTTTCTACATCCTCGACGAACCGACCACCGGCTTGCATTTCGCCGATATCCGCCAGTTGCTGGAGGTGCTCAACCGCCTGGTGGAACGCGGTAATACCGTCGTCGTCATCGAACATAACCTGGATGTCATCAAGACCGCCGACCATATCATCGACCTGGGTCCCGAAGGCGGCGACGCCGGCGGCCGGATCATCGTTACCGGTTCACCGGAACGGATTGCCAAATCCACCAACTCCCATACCGGTTACTACCTGCGTCAGCTACTCGCCGGCAACGACTGAAACCGGCCACCTGAAGGCTTTCAAGCCTGAGAACCCGCTGTTCAACGCCGTTCAGGTCAATTTGACTTTTGACTTCTCATGCACTATCTTGATTAGTTAATAATGCGGAACTTAAGGCAGGTTAAGCTGTTTGGAGACCCGGACGGTCCGCCTTCCGGACCAATACCGCTCCGACCTGCCCACGACATCGCCGGAGCGAGAGAGCTGAGGTGGTTCAAGTGAAGTTGTTACAGGGTTTCGATCAACGTTCCCTGGCTTGGACCGGCCTCATGTTGTTGACCCTGCTGCTGGCGATGCACAGCTGGTTACCGCTGTTGCTCTTTTCCATCTGTCTGCTCACCGTGATCCAAATCGCGATTCCGAATCCCCGCGCGGTCTGGCAACGTTTGGCCGGCTTCTACTGGTTCTATTTGTTGAACTTCCTTTTCATTCTGTTCTTCCTGGACGCTGCTTTCAGCGCCGGGGACTGGCAGGGCTGGCGCGCCACCCGCTGGGGTTGGGCGGCTTTTTACACGCTGCGTCTGATCGACATTATCGCGCTGATGCTTCTGCTGGCGCATTGGCTGCAGGCCGAACAGCTGCTGCTCAGCGTGATCAGCGGTACACAGCGCTGGCGACCGGGACGGGCTCTACTCCAGCGCCTGCTCTGGACGCTGCTCTTCGCCTACCATTTCCTGCCGCTGATGCGTCGCGACGTGCAACGGATGCGGCTGGGAGTGCTGGCGCGGGGATTGTCCTTCCAGGGCGCGCTGCGGCAGCGCTGGCGGGTTTACCTGTCCTTCCTGGTTCCGCTGCTGAATTCGCTGTTCAGGCGAGCGGAGGCGCTGGTGAGCGTGCTGGCCACCCGGCATTTCAATCCCGGGAGCGAACGTACCATGTATCACATCTTCAGACTCCGGGGGCGTGACTGGACGCTGGCCGGCGCGGCAACGCTGGGTTGTGGATGGGCGATCCTATGAGTGTCCGCAGCAATATCCTGCTCGACCTCGAGTACGACGGCACCGCTTTTTACGGCTGGCAGCAACAGGCCGACCGGCGTACGGTGCAGGGTGTACTGCTGGATCATCTGAACTATCTGTTCGGCGACAGCGTAGTGTTGACCGGGGCGGGCCGCACCGACCGGGGCGTACACGCGCTGCACATGCCCGCTTCCTTTGTCTGCGACGGGATTGTACCGCCGGAGCGGTTGACCCGGGCGCTGCGGGCGCATCTGCCGGATGACCTGCACCTGCTGGGCCAGCGCGAGGTACCGGAGGATTTCAACGCCCGTTTCAGCGCGCAGCGGCGTTCCTATCGTTACCTGGTCGCTCTGCGGCGTTCGGTGTTCGCGCGCAACCACGCCTGGTGGCAGGAGCAGGCACCTGATTTCGACCGGCTGGAGTCAGCGGCCCGGCTGTTCAAAGGCCGTCACGACTTCAGCGCGTTCTGCAAGACCAGTTCGCTGCCACCAGCGCCGGAATGCGAGATCGCGGAGAGCTGTTGGCATCGCCGGGGAGACTGGCTGGTGTATCACATTACGGCCAACCGCTTTCTGCATCACATGGTGCGCTCACAGGTCGGTCTCATGATGGCAATCGGACGGGGGGAGTCGCCGGAGTCGCTGCTGGAGCAGGCCTTATTTACGGGCGAACGGCAGCTGCTGCCGCAGATGGCGCCTCCGCACGGCCTCTATCTGGCCGGGGTGGAGTACCCCGAGTTCACTATCGGTGAGCTCTATGGCAATGACTTTAATGTGACTGTTGATACAAACGCAGAAGCTGGTAATTCCGGTTCCTGAGGAAAACGACGGAACGCAGCCGGCTCCAGGCCGGTCGCGCACCAGCGCTTCCGGGAATCGAACACAGGAGGTTACGACGTGAAATTCTTCATCGATACCGCCAATATCGAGGAGATCAAAGAGGCCGCGGCCATCGGTATTCTCGATGGCGTTACTACCAATCCCTCGCTGATCGCTCGTGAAAACCGGGAACCCATTGGTCTGTTGCGCGAGATCTGCGAGATCGTGGACGGCCCCATCAGTGCTGAAGTGGTCGCGCTCGATTGCGACGGGATGGTGAAAGAAGGTCGGGAGCTGGCCAAGCTCCATACCAACATCACCATCAAGGTGCCGATGACGACTGAAGGTCTGAAAGCAGTCAAGATTTTCACTGCCGAGGGAATTAAAACCAACATGACCCTGATCTTCAGCTCGCCCCAGGCACTGCTGGCCGCCAAAGCGGGAGCCACCTTCATCAGTCCCTTCGTGGGCAGGTTGGATGATATCAGCACGCCCGGCATCGAGCTGGTGGATGAAATCATGACGGTGTATGCCAACTACACTTACACCACCGAAGTGATCGTGGCTTCGATACGCAACCCGCTGCATGTGGTGGAGGCCGCGCAGATCGGTGCCGACATCGCCACGATTCCATTCAAGGTAATCCAGCAGTTGACGCAACACCCCCTGACCACTATTGGCATCGAGAAGTTTCTGCAGGACTGGGAGAAAGTTCCGCACTGAGATGTTGAAACGAAATCTGTTACCGCTGTTACTCGGAACCCTGTTGGGTCTGTTGCTGCTGGGTATGTTCAACCGGCTGCTGCAGCCGGAGGACTCCACGGCTGTATCACGCGGCGACAGCATTATCACCGTCGCGGCTGTAGCGCAGGAAACGACGCAGGAAATCAGCCTGCACCGCGCCAACAGCATTACTAACGCGGTAATCCTGGTGGAAGACGCTGTGGTCGGCATCAATGTGATACAAGTAAAGCGCTATGTATCACGTTCGCCGTTCAGCCACGATCCTTTCTTCCGCAACTTTTTCCCCGACCGCGTTTATGAACAGCCGGTGGAAAATCTGGGTTCCGGATTCCTGATCAGCGAGGACGGCTACCTGCTCACCAACGAGCATGTGATACATAACGCCACTCAGATCGTGGTGACGCTGCCGGATTCACGGGAATATGAAGCGGAGTTGATCGGCGCGGACTTCGCGGCCGACGTCGCCCTGTTGAAGATCGAGGTGGAAGAGCTGCCGTTCCTCTGCTTTGGTGATTCAGACCAGCTGCTGATCGGTGAATGGGTGATCGCACTCGGCAATCCCTACGGTCTGTTCGCGGTTAATGACAAACCGGCGGTCACGGTGGGTGTGGTCAGCGCGGTCGAACGCGATTTCGGTCTGCAAAGCAACCGCCGCATCTACAAGGACATGATCCAGACCGATGCTTCCATCAATCCGGGCAACAGCGGGGGGCCGCTGGTCAATGCGCTGGGCGAGTTGGTTGGCATGAACACGATGATCTACAGCGAGAGCGGCGGCTCGATCGGGCTCGGTTTCGCGATCCCCGCCAATCGGCTCCAGGAGGTGGTTGCCGACCTGAAGCGGTTCGGCAAAGTGCAGCGCGATTACTGGACGGGCATTTACGTGCAGGACATTAATTCGCTGATCGCGCTTTCGCTCAACTACCCGCGCGAGAGCGGCACCATCATTACTGAGATCGAGCCTGACTCGCCCGGTGAAGAAGCCGCTCTGCAGGTATCGGACATAATTATGCGTTTCAACGACAACGTGATACACGACAGCCGGGATCTGGAACGGCTGCTCCTGAGCGAAGACCTGCGTGTCGGTGATGCGATAGAATTCACAATCTTCAGAAACGGCGACACACTCCAACGCCGTGTGATTCTGAAACAGAGGAACTGACGGAGGATAGTTTGGAGAAAAAAGAGCTTCTCTACGAAGGCAAGGCCAAGCGGCTCTACGCGACGCGGGATGAAAGCCTGTTGATCCAGGAGTTTAAAGACGATCTGGTAATCGAGCATGGCAAGCGCAAAACCAAGTTCAAGGACAAAGGCAGCATCAATAACCGGTTCTCCGCCTTTATGTTCGAGTATCTGGAGAACTACCACATTCCGACCCACTTCCAGAAGGTGCTCCGGAAGAATTCGATGATCGTCAAACGCATGGAAATGATTCCGATTGAGGTAGCGGTACGCAACCTCGCGGCCGGGGCTATGACCCGACGTTACAATCTCGAGGATGGCCAACAGCTGGACTACCCCGTCATCGAGCATTTTCTCAAGGATGATTCCCTGTCGGATCCGCTTGTCAACGACTACCACTGTTTTGCCTTCGGGCTGGCCACGACTGATGAGATGCGGGCGATCAACCGTCTGGCTTCCAAGGTGAACGCCATTCTGCGCTCCTTCTTTCAGCGCCGGAGCCTGGTGCTGGTGGATCTGAAGATGGAGTTCGGCAAGGTCGACGGTCAGATCACACTGGCGGATGAAGTGTCACCCGACGTGATGCGCATCCGCGACAGCAAATCCGGCAAGAAGTACGGCGGCGACCGTTTCCGTTACGAGATGGGAAATGTCGCGGAGTCTTACGTCGAACTGGCCGAGAGGGTGATCAGGTAGGCATGGCCAGGGACGCTTATCCGCTTCTGGGCTGGATGAGCGCGCTGTGCGGCGTGCTGGCGCTGGTGTGGCTGTTCGGAGATTGCGGCGCCTGTGCCGTGGCTGCGGCGACTGTACTGGGCGGCATGGGTGCGGTAGCGTTTTTCTTCCGCGACCCGCACCGTGATACACCGGCCGCTCCGAACGCGGTGATTTCCGCCGCCGACGGACGCGTGCTGCATGTACGCGAGGTCTACGAACCGGAGTTCTTTCAAGACACCGTCACCCAGGTCGCGGTTTTCATGTCGCCGCTGGATGTTCATGTCAACCGGATACCGCTGGATGGCACCGTGGCTCTGGTGGCGCATCATCCGGGCAGGCACGGAGCGGCTTTTCGCAGCAAGGCCGACGCCGCTAACGAACACGCCCTGGTCGCCATCAAGAGTGATCGGTTTGACGTGCTGGTAAAGCAGATCGCCGGTTCCGTCGCCCGTCGCATCGTAGTCGATGTGCAGCCGGGCGATGAGGTCAAATGCGGCCGTCGGCTGGGTATGATCCGGTTCGGTTCGCGGGTGGATCTGCTCTTTCCCCGCCGGGTGCGGGTAAAAGTGGCACCGGGCTACCGGGTGAAGGCGGGTGTCACCGTGATTGGAGAAACATGATGAAGAGAAATGTACGCGCCTTTGCTCCCAGCTTCCTGACTGTTACCAACATCCTGCTGGGTTTCGGAGCCATCGTCGCCGCCGCCAACCATAGCAATTACCAGCTGGCGGCGGTGTTGATCATCACCGCGGCGGTAATCGACGCGCTGGACGGCAAGGTGGCGCGCTTCATGAACAGCAGTTGTGATTTCGGCCGCGAACTGGATTCGCTGGCGGATGTCGTATCCTTCGGGGTTGCTCCCGCCTACCTGATCTATGCCAGCTGTTTTGCCTGGCTGGAACGTGGCAATCCGGCCGGCAACCTGCTGGCGATCGCTGTCGCCGCCACACCACTGGTGTTCGGCGCGCTGCGCCTGGCCCGGTTCAATCTGGTGGAACAGGAAGGAGAGCACCGCGATTCTTTCGCCGGTCTGCCGATTCCCGCCGCGGCGGTGACTCTGACCTCGTTCATCCTCTTCAACTACCGGATCTGGGGCCGGATGGAACTCGCGGTGCTGATGGTGCCGCTGGTACTGGGTGTGTCGTTGCTGATGGCTTCGCGGGTCAGTTACCAGGCGATGCCGCGTCTGACCTTTCGTGATACACGCCATAACCTGATCAAACTGATCATAGTGCTGGCGGGTGTGCTGGCCCTGATCGTGTTCAAATCCCTGGCGCTCTTTCCGCTCACGCTGCTGTACCTGCTGGTCGGTATCATCCGCAGCCTGCACCGGGCACCCGTCACGAACCAGGTTGAGGAAGAGGACGCGTTCAACGACACTGTCTTCTAGGGCGCATGCGAACCAGACTCTCGGATAACTGAGCCGGAGATTGTGATACAAACCACCCCCTCAACAAGCAGGAGCTACACCGATCGATGAAATCCGCAAGAATCTATGTTTCCCTCAAGCCCGACATCCTCGATCCGCAGGGCAAAACAATCCACCACGCCCTGGAGACGCTTGGGTTCAAGGATGTCGCCGGCTGTCGCGTCGGTAAGTACATTGAACTGGAGTTCCCGGATCTGCCCGATCAGGAAATCAATTCCCGGGTCGAGAAGATGTGCAAACGCCTGCTGGTGAATCCGGTGATGGAGAGCTGGCGCGTGGAGGTGGTGGAGGTTTGATGCGCTTTGCGATAGTTGTCTTCCCGGGCTCCAACTGCGATCGTGATACACATCATGCGTTGATCGACCTCGGCTGTGAGGTAGAGTACATCTGGTACCGTGACTCACACACTCACGAGTACGATGCGATTGTCATCCCCGGCGGTTTTTCCTACGGCGATTATCTGCGCACCGGCGCCATCGCCGCGACGGCGCCCGTCATGCGCGCCCTGCGTGAGGATTGCGAGCGGGGAAAACCGGTCATCGGCATCTGCAACGGTTTCCAGATTCTGCTGGAGAGCGGCCTGTTACCGGGGGCTTTGCTCACCAATCGCGATCTCAAGTTCATCTGTCACGACGTGCATCTGATCAGCGGGAACCGCGATTCCTTCTTCACCAGCGCGGTCACGCCCGGTCAGGTGCTCAAAATGCCGATCGCTCACCACACCGGTAACTACTACGCCGATCCGGAAGTGGTTGCCGAACTGGAGGACTCCGATCGCATCCTTTTCCGCTATTGTGATACAAATGGCGCCGTCACTCCCACAAGCAATCCCAATGGATCCGTCGGCAACATCGCCGGGATCCTCAACCCGGCGGGCAATGTGCTCGGCATGATGCCGCACCCGGAGCGCGCCGCCGCCACGGAGGTGGGCAGCGATGACGGCACACTGATATTCAAATCAATGCTGGAGTGCGTGATTGTCTGAGAGCGGCGAGAAACAGGGCCTGACCTTCTGGGAGCATGTGGACGAGCTGCGCGGCATGTTATGGCGCGATGTCATCGCACTGGTCGCCACCACTCTTGGCGCCTTCTTCTTCGCGAAACTTTTCATTGGCTTTCTGACCGGTCCATTCGAATCGGTGGGAACCGGCGAGCTGGTATACCTTACGCCCATGGAAGGTTTCGTGACACAATTGAAGGTCGCGTTCCTCACGGGACTGGTCATCAGCATGCCCTACCTGTTGTTCGAAGCCTGGAAATTCATCGCGCCCGGCCTCTTTAAGAAGGAAAAGAAGACGGTTCTGATCGCGCTGGCGCTGACCACGGTGTCGTTCTACCTGGGCGCCTACTTCGGCTATCGGGTGCTGCCCTTCGCCACCGGGTTTTTCCTTTCGTTCGGCAGCGGCGTCATCGCCAGCACCTGGTCCTTCGCCCATTACCTGGATTATGTCATCCGCGTGATACTTGCATTCGGGCTGGTCTTCGAACTGCCGCTGGTAATAGCCCTGTTGACGATGATGGGGCTGGTGGGACCAGCCGGCTTGCGCAAGGTACGACGACACGCCTATGTCGCCGTTTTTATCGTCGCCTCGATTATAACACCGCCGGATGTCATCACCCAGGTGGTGCTGGCGGTACCGTTGATATTGCTCTACGAGCTGTCGATCGGCGTTTCAGTAGTGCTGCGGCGTCGCAGTGAAGCCAAGGAATCAAGCTGACCTTCACTCCTGCTGCGTTGCCGGCTTTCAATTACCGGTAAGGGACTGATGTTTATCTCGCAAATCGAAATGTTCGGCTTCAAGTCGTTCGCCCCCCGCACCCGGCTGGAGTTACAGCCGGGCGTCACCTGTGTGGTGGGACCCAACGGCAGCGGCAAAACCAATATCCTTGATGCACTGCGCTGGGTGCTGGGCGAGCAGAAATCCTCCACGCTGCGTTCCGACAAAATGGAGAACGTCATCTTCACCGGCTCGGTCAACCGCAAGCCGATGGGAATGTCCGAGGTAACCCTCACCATTCAGAACAGCAAGGGTGTGCTGCCTTCCGAGTACAACGAAGTCCAGGTCGCCCGCCGTCTCTACCGCAACGGTGAAAGCGAATACCTGCTCAATCGCCAGGTCTGCCGTTTGAAGGATATCCAGGATCTATTCGTGGACACCGGGCTGGGACCCGACTCTTACTCCGTGATCGAATTGAAAATGGTCGAGGACATCCTGAGTGAGCGGGCGGAAGCCAGGCGCCAGCTGTTCGAGGAAGCCGCCGGTGTCACCCGCTTTAAAGGCCGCCGCCGTTCCGCCATCAACAAGCTGGAAAGCACGCGCCTGGACATGCAGCGGATCGAGGATATCCTCAGCGAAGTCAGACGCAATGTCAATTCCCTGAAACGGCAGGTGGGCCGTGCCCGGCGTTATCAGTCGAGCCGGGAGACTCTGCTCGAGCAGGAAACCGTGCTGCTTGCCAGTGAAGAAGTCTATCACCAGGAGCGCCTGCAACCGCTGCAGGCTGAACGGCAGACCGCACACGAACGTATCACATCGCTCGAGACCGATGCCATCCAGCTGCGGACAACCCTGACCCGGCGTCAGGCGGAAGTGGCGGAATTCGAAACCGAATTCACCCGCAAGCAGAGTGAAATGGACGAGCGGCGCCGCGATTATCACGCACGCAGCAGCGAACTCGCCGTCCAGCGCGAGCAGCGCAAGCACGCATTGGCCACGGCTGCCAACGCCCGGACGGAGCAGGAGAAGCTGGCGGCGCAGAAAGAGCAGGCCGAGCAACGTCGCCGCGACCTTGCCGCCGGTCGGGAGGAACTCGCTCAGGAGACCGCCCGTCTGGAGGCGGCCTACCGGGAAGAGGAAGAGCACCTGAATCGGGGTGAGCAGGAACTCGCGGCGCAGCGGGAGCAGACGGAGGCGCAGCAACAGGATCTACTGGATGTGCTGCATGCGCTGGCGCCGGTCGAGAGCGACATCTCCAAGAACGAGAGCGTGTTAGCCGGTTGTGATGAACGCCTGGAGGTTATCGCCGCGGCTGAACAGCGACTGGAGACGGAACTCGCCGCCAACATGGACAGGATAGAGCAGACCGACCTGGAACGCCGGTCCGCGGAGGAGCAGTCCCAGGCCGCCGTCGCCGAAATGGAGCGCCTGCAGTCCGAATGGCAAAGTGCTTCCCAGCTGCTGCGGGAAAAGGAAAGGGCGGTGCTGGAAGCTTCTCTGGCCGAGAAGGAGCTGTTATCCCGCACCGCTTTCCTGGAGGATCTGCTCACGCGGCACGAGGGTTTGCCCGGTGGAGTCAGTCTCGTGCTGGAAGCCGCCTTGCCCGGGATCAGCGGACCGCTTGGCGACCTGGTCAGCGCGCCCCCGCAATACATACCGGCCCTGGAAACCGCCCTGGGCGCTGCCGTCAACTACCTGCTGGCAGCCGACCGTTCCGCCATCGAACAGGCGCGCGAGCTGTTGCGGGCGGAGGGCAAAGGGCAGGTTACCTTTATCGACCTCAGCCTGGTGCCGGAGCCGGAAGCGACCGATGACAGCGGCCGATTGATCGAGGTTATCGAGTGCGAACCCGCTTTACGGCCGCTGCTGGCGCACCTGTTGTCCGACGTCAGCTTCAGTGACGAGGATCGGTTGGACGAGAGCCGGACGACCGGACGGCAGTTGAACGGAGCGGGTGAGATGTTCGCGCCGCCGGCCCTCCATGTTGTCGGCAGCAGGAGCGAAGCCGGAGCGAGCGCCATCGGCAGGACACTCCAGCTCGATCAACTGCGTACCGAGCTCGATGAGATTGCCCGCAAGCTGGCTGAGTCCCGCCATGACTGTGAAGAAGCCGCTGTGGCTGAGAGCGCCGCGGCAACCGCGGTCACCCAGGCGACCGCCGCGTTGGAACAGCAGCGGGAGACCGTCAACCAGCTGACCTCAGCGCACCTGCGTCTGGATGAGATAAAGACCCACCTCACCAATCAGCTGGAAGCCTACCGCCAGGAAGCAGAGGAATGGCAGCAGCGCCAGACAGCCGTCAAGGCGGAGCTCCAGACCGGTTCGCAGCAGCAGTCCGAACTGCTGGCGCAGCGCGGTGAAATGGAAGCAAGCAGCGCCGGTTTCCGGGAGCGGCTCTTGAGCGCTGAACTGGATGTATCACATGTCCGCGCCCAGGTTCAACAGAGCCAGGTGCACCTGATGGAGAAGAATGGCGATCTGCGTAATCTCGAGGACAAACTGGCCGAGCTGGCCGGCTTTATAGAGACCGCTGCGCAAACGCAGACGGAGCACATTCATACCATCCAGACCCAGGAGGAACTCGCCGCCGGTTTGGCGGATAGTGAACGCGAGGCGGAACAGACCCTGGTCGCCGATCTGCAGAAGCTGGAGGAGGATGAGCAATCCCTGAGCGGCAGTGTGCAAAAGCTGGAGGAACATCGCTCGGCTCTGCGTGAGCTGCAACAACAGCTGGATCGTAACAACACGGAGAAGGATGAGCACCGGGAGCGGATGCACAGTATCGAACTCATCACACGTGAGACGGAGGTGCGACTGCAGAACCGGCGCGAAGCCCTGAAGGCGGAGTACGACCTGGAGGTCACCCCGGCGGATCTGAAGCAGGTTGACAGGGAGATAACCGCCGCCCGGCTCGAGGAGTTGCAGACGGAGGCGCAGCGCCTGCGCGAGTTGCTGAAGCGGTTGGGGCCGGTGAATCTGCTGGCGCTGGAGGAGTTCGAGCAGGAACAGGAGCGCCTCGAGTTCCTGGAAGAGCAGCGCGAGGACCTGCAGCAATCGGAAACGATGCTGCTGGAATCGATCAACAAGATCAACCGCGTCGCGCGGGAACGGTTTGAGGAAACATTCAAGAAGATCCAAGCGAACTTCGAATACCTGTTCGGCAAGCTGTTTTACGACGGCAAGGCGCGGCTGACCCTCGATGCGGGGGATCCGCTCGAAGCCAATGTCGGGATCTACGCCGCACCATCGGGCAAGAAGATACAGCATCTCTCGCTGCTTTCCGGAGGCGAGAAAACCCTGACCGCGATCGCGCTGCTGTTCTCCATCTACATGGTCAAGCCTTCCCCGTTCTGCATTTTGGATGAAGTAGATGCGCCGCTGGATGACAGCAATATCACCAAGTTCAATATCCTGATCCGCGAATTCACCGAGGAAACGCAGTTCATCATCATCACGCACAACAAGCGGACGATGGAATACGCGGACACGATGTACGGTGTAACCATGGCGGAGGAGGGCGTCTCCAGCATCGTCTCGGTGAAGTTCAGCGAGGAGACCGTGAAATGAAGCCGCGCGGCGCGCTGCTGCTGTCAACTCTGCTGCCGGCGGTAGCCGCGGCGGGCCTGCAGGCTTCCTTCGACCTTCTATTGTTCCAGTCCGGTTGCAGCGAACCGGCTCCGGTCAGAGCTGAAGTCTGCTATCTGATTGATCGCAGTGACATCACCTTCGTCGAAACCGACAGCGGGGCTTTCGGCGCCTACCAGGCCTGGCTGGAAGTCCTGGCGGCGGACAGCGTGGTCTTCGCTTCCGGCTGGGAACGCTACGATAAGCTCCTGCCGGGTCAAAGCGTCTCTGTATCACAAAAGATCCCCGACCTGGAAGCGGCGTGCCTGTCGCCCGGCGCATATGAATTGCGCGCAACCGTACAGGACAAGCACTCCGGCGCCCTGGCCCGGGAGGAGTGGCGACTCACCGTTGACGCGCCCGCCACCGACAGGCCCTGCCTTTCCAGTGTACTGCTGATGGCGCGTCCCCCGCAATCCGCCGCGGCGACCGAGTTCTTCCACCGCTACGGCCGGCTGATCGTACCCTACGCCGACGCGATCTTCGGGGAGGAACTACCCGAACTGCATTACTACCTGGAAGCGAGTACCGCCGGATGTGATACACTGTGGCTGGAGGTCAGAGTGCTGGGGCAGGATCGACAGCTGCTCTTCACCGCCGATACGCTGCAGCTGTCCGCCACGGCTTTCCCCCAGCCTCTGACGGGTAAACTGGCCGTCGACCGGCTTCCATCCGGCAGCTATTATCTTCAGTTGGCCGCATTACCGGCGCAACCGCTGCACTGGCTGATGCCGGACAACGGTGAGCGCAAGTTTTTTGTCTTTAATCCCGGTGTAACCGGACTGCCGCCGGAATACCTGGCGGCGAGTTCCCTGGACAGCTGGAGCGACTCGGATTCGCTGGACCTGCTGGAAGTCTTTCAACAGTTGCGTCCTCTCGTCCCTTCGCAGGAGGAACGGCGGTTTCGCCAGCTGAATTGCGATGGGATGCGTTCTTTCCTCAGCAGTTTCTGGCTGGAACGGGATCCGACGCCCGGCACTCCGATCAATGAAGCCCGGGCGAGTTACAACGTGCGTCTCGAATATGTGACACATTCTTTCCGTACCTCGCTCCTGGAGGGATGGGAGACCGACATGGGGCGTGTCTACCTTAAATACGGCGCGCCGGATAACCGCGAACGTCACAGTTTTTCCAATACCGGCGAGTTTTCCCGTAACCCAGACCGGACCGATGGCTTGAGTGGCTTCGGAGAAACCGGAGGTTTCAACCGGCAACTGAGCGGTGAGTATGAACTCTGGTTCTACGATACCCTCGAGGGCGGTGTCTACTTTGTGTTCGTGGACCGTCACGACCTGGGTGATTTCATCCTGGTGCATTCCACCAAGTCCGGGGAGATACAGAACTATAACTGGGAGCAGCAGCTTTAGGGCGCCTGCTACGGAGGTGGCGATGATCGAGCTGGAACTGGTCAACAAGCGTTTCAAGTCGAAAAAAGGGGATGTGCAGGCGCTGGCGGATTGCAGTCTCCAAGTGCGTCCCGGGCGCGTTTACGGTCTGCTGGGGCCGAACGGCGCTGGCAAGACCACCGCTCTGCGGATCATCGCGACGCTGCTGCAGCCCAACAGCGGTCGCGTGCTGGTGAACGATGTCGACGCGCGGCGGCACCCCGGACAAGCGCGCCGGCAGGTTGGATTCCTGACGGGTGATACCAAGCTTTACGACCGGCTGACGCCGCGTGAGACGTTGCGTTATTTCGGACAACTGTACGAAATGGCGCCCGGCACTCTGAACGAACGCATCGCCAGGCTCAGCGAGCTGTTGCAGATGGACGATTACCTGGACCGGCGTCTGGGGCGTCTCTCCACGGGGCAGAAGCAGAAGCTTTCCATCGCGCGCGCCGTGATACATGATCCCGCCGTCATCGTACTGGATGAACCCACCTCCGGACTCGATGTGATAGCCTCCCGCAGCGTGGTCGAGTTCATTCTGAACAGCGGCCGGGAGGGCAAAACCGTGCTGTTCTCGACGCACATCCTCTCCGAAGCGGAGCGGATCTGCGACGACATCGGGATGATCCATCTCGGGCGCATACTGCGCGAGGATTCGCTGGAATCGATCAAGGCGGCGCATCCTGGCGAGACGCTGGAGGAGATCTTCCTCTCGCTCGTCGGCGCCCCCGGGGAGGTATCGGCATGAATCTGCAACACCCGCGCTGGCAGCCTTACATCAATGCAGGGAGGCTGCTGCAAATCTCCCTTTTCAACCTGTTCCGCAGCGGCGGTCTGCGTCGCGCCGCGGCGCTGACCTACACCACGATCCTAACGCTGGTACCGCTGCTGGTGCTGGTGTTCACTCTTTTCAAAATGATGGGCGGCCTGGAAGATGTGCAGAAACAGGTTGAGCCGTATATCTTCCGTCTGTTGACGCCCGGCACCGGCGAGCAGGTGCGCGGTTTCATCACCGGTATGGTGGAAAGCGCCGCCTCCCGCTCCTACGGGCTGCTGGGAACGCTGTTCCTCTTCATGATGGGCTACGGCCTGCTTTCGTCGATCGAGAATGAGTTCAACCTGATCTGGGGTGAGCGCAAGAGCCGCCCGCTGACGCAGCGGGTGGTGGTCTACTGGACCTTGCTGACTCTGACCCCGATTCTGCTGGGAGTGTCGATTTACCTTTCCACAAGGGCGCTGGCGTTGTCCGTGATACAATTGTCTCCTGAAATGGAAACCAGGTTGAGCATCTTTCTCCCCGGATTCCTGCAGATGCTGGCCTTTTGGCTGCTGTTCTGGATTATGCCCAAAACCAAGGTGCGGCTGCTGCCGGCGCTCTGGGCGGCACTCGTCACATCGCTGCTCTGGGAGGTGGCCAAATGGGGTTTTGCGGCCTATTCCGCGAGTGTGATACACTACAACCTGGTGTACGGATCCCTGGCAGTGTTTCCCCTCTTCCTCATCTGGCTGTTTCTGACCTGGATCATCATCATCTTCGGCGCTGAGTTATGTTATGTGATACAGAACCGCAAGGTGATCCTGTTCAACTGGGAACGGAAGGGAGAACCGGATCTGCCGCAGCAGTTTGTGGCGGTGGCCGTGATGCAGGCGGTGCTGCAGGCCTTCACAGAAGGCAACCGCAAGGTTAACCCGGAGTTTCTAGCCCATCATCTGCAAGTGGATACCGGCACCGTGAGTAGAGTACTCCACACCCTCCAGCAGGGGGGACTGATCCAGTTCATGGACAACGAGCGCAATCCCAGCGTCGTACCGGCCCGGGCGCCTGAACAGATTTCACTACACGACGTGCTGAAGTTGTTTACACCGCTGGAGGTTCCTTTTTCCGCCTTCGAAAAATATCCTGCGGCTGCCGGCCTCTTCGAAGCCATCGTCAATTCCTCAACAGGGGTGAGGGAAACCTGGAACAACATCAAACTGCATGAGGCTACAGAATGAGCGGCAGTAAAGTCACCGCGATATTTCGGAAGGAACTCAAGGACATGCTGCGGGACCGCCGCACCATGATTTCGATGGTGGTTATCCCCGCGCTGGCCATACCACTGCTGATTTTCGTCATCACCAGCTTCAGCATGTCCAAGGTCAAGGAAGCCCGAAGCGCTGAGAAGACTATTGTTCTCACCGGGCTGGAAGCAGGTTCCGAGCTGTACCAGGCAATCGAGGCCACCGGCGTCAACATCGCCGACAAAGATACGCTGCTGCTCTCACCCCGAGCCCTGGTACTGGACAAGCAGTTGGATCTCGCCATCGAGGTCCCCGACGGCTTCGAGGCGGGCGTCGCCGCGTTTTTCAGCGGCGAGCGGGAGGAGCCTCCAGAGATAAAGCTGCTCTACAATGAGTCACGTCTGGTTTCGGAGATGGCTTTGCGCGAAATACGAAGCGTCCTGGAAACGGACCGCACACAGCGAACCGGGGCTTTCCTGCTCGAGCGCGATCTGCGGGCGGACATACTCGAACCGTTCCATCTGAACCAGGAAAATGTTATGCCGCCCGAACAGCAGGCAGGCAACGAACTCGGGCGGATCGTCGCTTACATCGTCATGATCCTGATGCTGACCGGCAGCGCCTACCCGGCCCTCGACCTGACTGTGGGCGAGAAGGAACGTCAGACGCTGGAAACCCTGCTGGTCACGCCGGCGGGACGCACCGACATCGTGATCGGGAAGTTCCTCACCGTCCTCGTCATTTCCCTGCTGGCGACCCTGATCACTATCGTCAGTCTGACCGTAACCATGACGCAGGCGGGGGGCCTCTTCGAGGAGGTCGGTTCATTGTTCAGCTTTCAGATCAGTCCGGTGGTGATCGCGGCGGTTTTAGCCTTTCTATTGCCGATGGGCATGTTCTTCAGTGCACTGCTGATGACAGTTGGAATTTACGCGCGGACGATGAAAGAGGGGCAGAGCTACGCGCAACCGCTGTTCATGGTGATGATACTCCCAGCGGCGTTGTCGATGATGCCCGGTATGGAACTGTCGTTGAAGACCGCCTGCATCCCCATCGTCAACGCTTCACTGGTTATCCGGGAGTTGTTCATGCAGAACTGGACTGTGCTGCCCACTGCCGGCCTGGTGTTTGGAATCAACCTGGTGCTGGCGGCGGTTCTGTTGACGGCGGCTTACCGCATGTTTCATCAGGAGGCGGTACTGTTCCGCAGCTGAAACGCGGCGCCGCTCCGGCTCGGATTTGAATCGGTTTGCTTCCAGCGGGTCGATTCGGTAATATAGATTTGTCTTACACCGCTTGTGTCCTCGCGATCGATCCCTGTCGAACCACCGCAGGTTGAAGTCTCCCGGGCGCCGGATGCAGGAGCGGGTAGCAGCGAGGAGGTCATGTCCCGGAGTTTTCGCAGTGTTATCGAGAATCTGGATCGGATCGAACTGGACCGGATCACCTGTTACGCCTACCACGGCTACTTGAGCGAGGAGGCAAAACTGGGCCAACGCTTCGAGATAACGCTGGAGGCCTTCCTGGACCTGAGTTCCGCCGCCGCCTGTGATGAACTGGGCTCGACGGTCAGCTACCACGAACTGTTCAACGCGGTGTATCACGTCGTGACGGAGACCCGCTTCAAGCTGATTGAAGCGCTGGGCCAGCATATCGCTGAATTGTTGCTGGAGAAGTTCGATCTGCCCGCGGTGCGTATCAAGATCCGGAAACCCAATCCGCCGATTCCGGAATACTCCGGCAGCGCCACGGTGGAAATCTGCCGGGTCAACCCCAGGTATTAAGGTGGTGTTCATGTATCACAACGAGACAGACTCGCTATGAAGGCATATCTGGGGCTGGGCAGCAATCTGGGGCAGCGACTGGAGCAGCTGCAGCGAGCAGTGGAATCGCTGCAGGCGGAAGGTCTGCGCATCTGTCGCAGCTCCTCCGTGTACGAGTCGCCCCCGTGGGGTTACACCGAACAACCGTCTTTTCTAAACGCGGTGATTGAGATCGAAAGCGAGCTGGAACCGGCGGCATTGCTGGCGGTCTGCCGCCAGACCGAGCGGGAGCTGGGGCGCATTCCACGGCCCCGCTGGCAGGCGCGGGAAATCGATATCGACATTCTCCTGATCGAAGAGCTGGTCGTGCGGGAGCCGGAGCTGACCGTTCCGCATCCGCATCTGCACGAACGGGATTTCGCTCTGATTCCGCTGCTGGAAATTGCTCCGGATCTGACCGATCCGACCAACGGCGAGCGGTTGGCTGATTGTCTGCCCGCCAAGGGGGCCTTAAAGATGTATCACACTGGAAAGCTGGCATGTTGAAACTACCTGAGGATGTGCGTTACATGGTTGTCGAAGGCGTCATCGGTGCCGGCAAGACCTCGCTGGCGCGGATTCTGACCGAGCGGTTGGATGCCCGGATCGTGCTGGAGGCGCACGAAGCCAATCCTTTCCTGGAGGACTTCTACAAGGACCCGGCACGCTACGCGTTTCAGACCCAGCTCAATTTCCTCATCTCCCGCTACCAGCAGCAGATGCAGCTGCCGCAGCAGGATATCTTTCAGCAGTTCATGGTCTCCGACTACCTCTTCGCCAAGGACAGAATCTTCGCGCGGTTGAACCTGAGCGAGAAGGAGGTTGCGCTTTACGAACAGCTGATGACGATCATGGAGGGGGAGATCGTCAGGCCGGACCTGGTGATCTATCTGCAATCATCCGTAGACCGGCTTATGCGCAACATCCGGCTGCGGAACCGCTATTACGAACAGGAGATGTCCGAAGAGTACATCAAGAACCTGTCCAATGCCTACCAGCAGTTCTTCATGAACTACAAGCAGACTCCGCTGCTGATCGTCAATGCCACCCAGCTGGATTTCGTGCATAAGCAGGAGGATCTGGACGCTCTGCTCGACTTCCTGACTACTCCGGTGCGGGGCACCATGTATTTCAGCAAGTGAGACATTGGATGGAACAATCAATGCCAGTGTTCTCAGGATTCAAACGGTGTAAACGGACGTGACCGCGAAATGCGCATTCTTCTCCTCCTGGCCGCCGTCGTCATCCTGCTGCTGGTGGGGTTCCAGCTGCTGGGGCGCCTCTTCACCGGCTGGCTGAACCGGCAGATGCAGCAGCCCGGCGACAGGCGTCCGGAAAAGCCGGAACCTCCCGCTTCCGATCTGCCGCCCGGTGATGTCGAGGACGCCGACTTCCAGGATCTGGAATAACCCTCTCCCGGGTATGATCCCCGCTGTCTCGTGTTCTGTATCACGGCAATACTATAATACCGGTTTCAGACGTACATTATTAGCGATCATCGGCATAGTTGTAACAAGTCCGGATTTCTATTCTATCTTGTTTACAGGACCTTGCTTGCAGGCAAGACCTTGTGCGAGGACTTGTGAACAAGGCCTGCAGCAGCCCGTTCGGACCAATCGTCCCGGATGGACCGGCGGACGGGTTGCCTGGTGAATAAATGTGAACTGCTGGAGCCGATCTTGTCCTTCGATTACCAGATTATAGCCGCGCAAATCATCGTACTGCTCTTCGCGATCGTGTTTCACGAGGTCGCGCACGGCTGGGTGGCTTCACGCCTGGGCGATCAGACCGCCCGGATGCTGGGCCGGCTGACTCTGAATCCGTTGCCGCATATCGATCCCCTGTTTTCGATCGTCATGCCGATCGTGACCACCCTGACGCTGGGCTTTCCCTTCGGCGGCGCCAAACCGGTTCCGGTGAACCCCTACAATCTGCGACAGCCGCGGCGCGACATGGCGCTGGTGGCCGCCGCGGGCCCCCTGTCCAATCTGCTGCTGGCCTTTGCCGCCGGGATGCTGTTCCGCGCGCTGTTGCCGTTCCATGTATCACATTTCATCCTGATCCTGCTGCAGATGGCGGTGATCATCAACCTGCTGCTGGCCGGATTCAACCTGTTGCCGCTGCCGCCCCTGGACGGTTCCCGGGTTGTGGCTTACTTTCTGCCACCCCACCTGGAAGCGAAGTGGCGGGCGCTGGACCGGTTCGGTATCATCATCATCCTGCTGATCTTCATGTTCGCCGACTCGCTGGTATTGGGAGTGGTTTTCGGTTTCATTCGTTTCTTCGCGCGGATTTTCACCGGGATGCCGATCATCTGATGCTGTTCAAACGAAGACCGCGACGGCGGTTTCCCTATCAGCCCTTTTACTACAAGCCTCCGGAGGAGCAGGAGGAGGACCGGCGCGAACGGATGAAATTCCAGCGCCTGATCGTCCATGAAAAGAGCAACAACCTGGTCATCCTGCTGGTCCTGCTGGTGTTCATCCTGCTGCTGATCATCTACTTCTATCCGGAGGTGTTCAGCAGCTGGCGTGAGGTGGAGAAATTCCAGCTGGATTCACTCAGTATCGTACCATGAACTCAATCGCCGACAGCAACGTGATACAAATTCTCGCCGACAACCTGATCAACAAGATCGCCGCGGGCGAGGTTATTGAACGGCCGGCCTCCGTGGTCAAGGAGCTGGTCGAGAATGCCCTTGACGCGGGTGCCGACACGATCACCATCGCCGTGGAAGCGGGCGGCAACAACCTGGTGCAGGTCACCGACAACGGCGGCGGCATGTCCAAACCGGACCTGCTGCTGTCGGTGGAGCGGCACGCCACCTCCAAGATCGGCAGCTACGACGATCTGACCCGCGTGCGTTCGCTGGGTTTCCGGGGTGAGGCGCTGGCTTCGATCGCTGCCGTGGCGCGACTGGAGATCCGTACGGCGCAGCCGGAAGCTGAACACGGCTATCTCCTCGAGGTCGAGGACGGCGAAATCAAGCGCGTCGATTCCGCTCCTCCCCTGCGGGGAACACAGGTCGTGATACGCAACCTGTTTTACTCGACGCCGGTGCGGCGCAAGTTTCTCACCAGCACGAAAAACGAGCTGCGCCGCGTGATACAAATCGCCAGGCACTTCTTCCTCGCCTATCCTGAAGTCGCTTTCCGGTTGATCAGCGAGGGTGAGGAACTTTTTAATCTGCCGGCGCAGGACCTGAAAGCCCGCCTGTCTGCAATCTACAACGACGACATCAACCGCAAACTGATGCTGATCGAGGGAGAGGAGAACGGCATCCGGGTCAGCGGTTTCCTCGGAAAGATGACCACCTTCCGCCGTTCCTACGGCGAGCAGTTCCTGTTTGTCAACCGGCGTTTTATCAGCAATCGGGTCATCAATCACGCGGTGTTCTCGGCGTACGGCAATATGCTCGAACGCGGGCAGGTGCCTTTCTTCCTGCTCAACCTCGAACTCGACCCGGAGCGCATTGATGTCAACGTGCACCCCACCAAGCGGGAGATCAAATTCGAGAACGAATCGCTGATCCACCAGCTGGTGAACCGCCTGGCGCAGGACGCGCTGAGGCAGGGTGCCGCCAACGAGCTGGAGCTTTCCTCGGGCGACAGGGTCCGGTTAGGGCGGGGCGCCAATGAGTTCGAATTGCCGGCCGGCGACCGGCCTCAACACGATCGGCGGAGCGGCGCGTATCCCGCCGGTGCGGGGAGCGGAGCGGGCGCACGTGCCGCCGGCACCCAGCGGGTAACGCCGCAACAATTCGAGCTGCAGGGGGAGATGTTCGGCGCGCAAACCGATTCAGCTGCAGAGGGTGACGATGTTGCCGGCGCCCCCGTGTCTACACCCTTGCCGACCGGGGCGGGGGAGACCGGGCAGCCACAGATGTGGCAGATCCATCGCAAGTATATCCTGGCCGAGGTGCAGAGCGGCCTGATCATCGTCGACCAGCATGTGGCACACGAGCGCATTCTGTACGAACAGGCTTTGGCGACCTTTCAGGGGCAGCGCTGCAGCGGTCAGCGGGTGCTCTTCCCGGTCAAATTCAGCCTGTTGCCGGATGAGGAAATCGCCTTCGAGGAGCTGGCCGGCATGTTGACCGGACTCGGATATTCCTTTGTTAAAATGGGTGAAGCGACCTGGGTGATAGAGGAGGTGCCGGCCGATCTGAAGCAGGAGTCGGAGGAGCGGTTGATCCGCGATATCATCGCGCAATACGGCGATTACCGCGATGCCGCGGAGGAGCTGCGGGAGGCGATGGCGGCGACCTTCGCCTGTAAAGCCGCTATCAAAGCGGGCGAACCGCTTACCCAGGCCGAGATGCGCTACCTGATCGACAGCCTGTTCGCCTGCCGCTATCCCTATGCCTGCCCGCATGGACGCCCGGTAGTGATGAACCTGACCCTGGCTGAACTGGACAAGCGATTTGGACGCACCTAAGCCGCACTGCCTGATCCTTACCGGTCCCACCGGTGTGGGCAAGAGCGCTCTCGCGCTGCTGCTGGCCGAGGAGCTGAACGGCGAAATCGTTTCCGCCGATTCCCGCCAGGTATACCGCGGTTTTGATATCGGTACCGCTAAACCCACCCCGGCCGAGCTGGCCCGGATTCCCCACCACCAGATCGACACCCGCGATCCCGCCGAGGATTACAGCGCCGGTGAGTGGGCGCGTGATACAATTCCGATCGTACAGGCGATCCAGGACCGCGGCCGGCTGCCTTTGATCGTCGGCGGCTCAGGCTTCTACCTGGAAGCGTTGATCCATCCGTTTTATACGATGAGCCCACAGCCGGGGGAACAGCGGGAAGCCCTCCTCCGGCAGTACACCGATCTGACCAACGAGCAGCTGCACGAGGAGCTGGAACGCGTCGACCCCGATTCCGCCGCCGCCATCGCGGTGAACGATCGCCGCAAGCTGCTGCGCTACCTGGAGATCAGCAGCCTGGAAGGCGCTCCTCCCTCCGAGGTGTTTCAGCGTCCGGCGCTGCCGGCTGCCGTCACCTACACGCTGTTCGTGATACACACAGAGCGCGAGCTGCTCTACCGGCGCATCAACAGCCGCGTGGAAGAGATGATCGCCCGGGGGCTGGTGGATGAAGTCCGCAACCTGCTGGCAAGCGGCAGCCGTCCGGAGGACAACGCGATGCTGAGCGTCGGCTATCGCGAGATTGTATCACATCTTCAGGGGGAATCCACCCTGGCGGAGGCGGTCGCGGCGATTCAGAAAAACACCCGGAACTACGCCAAGCGCCAGCTGACCTGGTTCAAACGCTGGTCCGACGCCAGGTGGCTGGACTGCCCGGCCGAGACCACCATGGCGGAACTGGCCGCTCACCTGCGGAGGCAGTTTTGAACCGGCTACCGACGACCGCAGCGGGCTTGTTCCTGGTTCTGGTCCTGACGGCGGCCACCGCAGGCGCGGAAACGACCACCCCCTTCCTGCTCTACAGCGAAGCGGCAGGCATGCCGTCAACGCTGTTTTCGCCGAAACCCCGCTTTATCGTAGAGGTGACGGCGGCTGAAGGATTTGCGGCGCCCCCGGGAGTAGCCACCCTGGTGCAAACGGAACACTACCTGCTGGTGGAAGCATCCGCCGACCGGCTGGCTCAACTGCAGAGTCATCCGGAGGTCAAACGACTGCAACCCTCTTTCCGGTTGCACCTGGTGCTGGACCAGAGCCGGCCAGCGGTCAACCTCGGCGAGACATGGAGCGGCAGCGACGGCGGCTTCAGCGGTTACAGCGGCGAGGGTGTAGTACTGGGCGCGGTTGATACCGGCATCGATCCCACCCATTCCGATTTCCGGCAGGCGGACGGCAGCGGCACCCGTATCGCCTATCTCAATGACTACGATACCGGTCGGCTCTGGGAAGCCTCGGAGATCAGCGACGGTTCCTGTACCTCCACCGACACCCACGGTCACGGCACCCACATCGCCGGCATTATGGCGGGCAACGGCAACGCCGCCGCCCAGCGGCAGTACGCGGGACTGGCACCCACCGCCGACCTGATCGTCGTGAAGTCGTCCAGTCTCTACAGCGACGCCATCATCGAGGGAGTGGATTTCATCTACGCGCAGGCTGCACAACTGCAGCAGCCCGCCGTCGTCAACCTGAGCCTGGAGAGCAGGCTGGGACCGCACGACGGCACCAGTCCTTTCGAACGGATGCTGAGCGAGTTGACCGGTCCCGGTCGTCTGCTGGCGGTGGCCGCAGGCAACGGCGGTGAATTGTGTATTCACGACCACCAGACGGTGCCGGGAGGCGGCGGCGCGGAGATCCGCTTCAACACGGGCGGCGAGTATGCCGACTACCTGCTGGTGGACATCTGGCTGGATTGCGGAGCGGCACCCGACCTGACCGCCATCACACCGGAAGGACAGACGATTCCGGTTCAGGTCGGCGGTGCAACATCGCACGACCTGGGTTGGCTCGGGGTGCTGCAGTTTTCCCGCACCGCCAGCCCCGATCCCTACAATCTGAAGCACAACGCCACCCTGCACCTGGCGGAATCGCCGGACGATCTGGTCTGGCGCGTCCAGCTGGGCAACAACGACTCGACGACTCTGATTCTCGATGCCTGGTCCTACAACGCCTCTTTCATCGATAACGGCTGCACTACGAACGGCAGCGTATCAAGTCCCGCTACCGCCGATTCGGCGATCGCGGTCGGTGCGACCGTGTCACGGATCTCCTGGCCGTCACTGGTGGGTGAACGCCAGTACGCCGATCCACCGCCCCTCGGCACGGTAGCGCCTTTCAGCAATCACGGCCCCGGCATCAACGGCGCTCTCATCCCCACGCTGGCCGCTCCCGGTATGGGAATCATGGCTTCCCTCTCCGCGGCGGTCAACACCGCCGGCAACGAGGACCTGATCGCCCCGGGCGGGCAGTATATCCTGATGCAGGGCACCAGTATGGCCGCGCCGCACGTGGCGGGAGCGCTGGGACTTGCGCTGCAGAAAAACCCGCAGCTCGGTTGCGCCGAGGCCGTTGCGCTGCTGCAGACCACGGCCGCACCGCTGGTCGGGCAGGAGGGCTGGGACGAAGCCGCCGGAGCCGGGCAACTGGATGTCACCGCGCTGATGGCGGCTGTGGCCGCGTCGGCACCTGAGTTGGTACTGGCGGAGGGGGTGATGCATCTGCTCCTCACCTGGGATACGGGACAAAGCCTCCTGCCGTTTGAATTCCAACTGCAGCGCCGCCAGCTGTCGACGGCGGCGGAAACGCTGTTCGTCATCGACCCCGTAGCGGATCAAAGCCTCTACAGCTGGCTGGACGCCACGGTTGCCCCCGGTGAGGTGTACGAGTATTTCCTGACCGGCCGCGACGAGGCGGACGAACAGATCTGGCGATCCAACACGGTTGCCGGCAGCGCGACGGCACTGACCGCTCCCTTAACCATCGCCCGGCTCTATCCCAATCCCAGCGCCGGCACAATGACCGTCCGGATCGCCTCCCGGCGAAGCGGGGCGGCCACCTTGCGGGTATGGGATCTGCTCGGCCGGGAGTTGGAACGGAGCACCGTCAATTTGACAGACGGTGTAAGCGATTTTCCTTTAGACCTGGCTCCTGTCGCCGCGGGCGTCTATTTTGTGGGGGTGGAGCAGGGCGGCTACCAGGCAGCGGCCAAAGCCCTCCTGCTGCGCAGGTAGAAGGCCGGCGTTCGCGCCGGACCGCTGCCTGAGCATCGCATCAACCGACCCGGAGCAGCAATGCCGGAATACTTCGTCGATCCGCAGATATCACACCTGTCCCGTCGACCCACCGAGGTGGAAATCGACCTGGCGGCGGCACGCCACAACCTCGCCGCAGTCAGGAAGCTGACCAGCGCCCGCATCATGCCGGTCGTGAAGGCTAATGCCTACGGTCACGGCATTCTGGAGATGTCCCGTTTCTTTGAACGGGAAGGGGTGGACGCGCTGGCGGTCGGATTTCTCGAGGAGGGCGTCCTCCTGCGCACTCACGGCATTCAGCTGCCGATCCTGGTGATGGGAGGCATGCTCAACGATCAGGCTGAGGAGTACCTCGCCCACAACCTGATCCCCACGGTATCATCACTGTTGAAAGCGGAGCAGGTCGCGGCCGCGGCCGCGCGTCGGGGAACTACCGCCGCGATCCACCTCAAGATCGACACCGGTATGGAGCGCATCGGCGTTCACTGCGCCAACGCGCTGACTTTCGTCGAAGCGGTGCTGGCCATGCCTGGCATCCGGGTGGAAGGCATCTATTCACATTTCGCCACCGCCGACCAGCGTGAGAATACCTTCGTCGAAGAACAACTGCAGGCCTTTCTGGGACTCCTGGCGAAGTTGGAGCGTCGCGGTATCGCTATTCCGCTGCGCCATCTGGCCAATTCCGCCGGTCTGATCCGCTTTCCCGACTCGCACCTGAACCTGGTACGCCCCGGCCTGATGCTCTACGGTTGCAGTGCGGCCCCCTGGCTCGCGCAGGAGGTCGAGCTGCGGCCGGTGCTGAGCCTGAAATCACGGGTCGTCTACTTCAAAGTGGTCGACGCGGGCAAGGGAATCAGTTATGGACATCGCTACGTCACCCGGACGCAGACCCGTGTAGTGACCGTCCCGGTCGGCTACGGCGACGGCTACGATCGTGGTCTGAGCGGCAAGGGCGCAGTATTGATCGGCGGCAGGCGGCTGCCGATCGTCGGTTCGATCTGTATGGATCAGTTCATGGTCGACATCGGCCCGGACGGCACGGCCTGGAACGGCGATGAGGTAGTGCTGATCGGCCGGCAGGGTGAGGAATGTATCACGGTGGAAGAGATCGCGGACCGTCTGGGGACAGTACCCTGGGAAGTCCTGACCCGTCTCAATACCCGCATGCCGCGGGTGTATAAGGATGCGGATGGGAAGACAACTCCAAACTGCTAGTGAACGGCAGTTACTTCGGAATCGGTATCGAAATCGGTATCGGAATTGGAACATCGATACCGATACCGAGGCCGAATCCCGACTATTAGCGTCCATTCGCGGTTCTTTTGATGGACTTCAGATCGAGAATAAAAAAGGCTCCCGACGGGAGCCTTTCGTTATGCGCCCAACCCTTGCACAGGGCCAGGTGAAATTCGATTAATAGTATTTCCCACTTAGAAGGTCCTGGTTGTTCGCAACATTTCGAGAAATACTATGAAGTGATGCTCGCGATCGCTTCTGAAGAGGGACATTTTGTATGAGCATCACTCAGAACGGAATATCATCATCGTCGGCGTCGGCCGCTGCCGTCTCCGGGCTGGCGGTCTCCTTTGCCGCCGGCGGCGCGTAGACATCGGCGTTCGAGCCGCCCTCCCGCCGCTCCAGCGAGATCAGATCGTTGGCCACGATCTCCGTCTTGTAGCGCTTGGTGCCCTCTTTGTCGGTGTAGGAGTCGTAGGTGATACGCCCTTCGACATATACCAGTGAACCCTTGTGCAGGTTTCGCTCCGCGCTGTCGGCCTGGTAGCGCCACGCCTTGATGTTATGCCATTCCGTCTTTGTATCCCATTCGCCCGTTTCCCGGTTCTTGATACTGAAATCGGTAGCCATGGAAAAGGATGCCACCTTCACGCCGCTGGGAGTGGAACGGATTTCCGGATCGCGTCCCAGTCTGCCAATCAGCATTACCTTGTTAAGTGCTTTCATCATTCCTCCATTCTGTCATGTCTTGTGTGAGGAGTACCTGTGATCGAGGAAGGTGGCGAACTTCACTCCCCATATCGCTCTATGACGCTTGAAACCGGTTTTTGTTCCCCGCGGCTCCCCGTCGCGGCCAGAGCGTTCCGGTCGCAATCAACGCCGTTGCCACGCCGGCCACATCGGCCAGCCAATCGTAGATATCGCAACTGCGTCCCGCCACCATCAGTTGATGCACTTCGTCGCTCGTGGCATACAGCGCTCCCAGCAGCAGGACAATCCAGACCGGGCGACGGCGCGGGAATTCGAGCCGGACCCAGCCGCACAGCAACCAGCCGAAGAGGGCGAATTCCACATAGTGCAGCAGCTTATCCATCGTAAACAGCTTCATGGCAGGCAAGCTGCCGCCTGGAATGGCGGAACCGATAAAAATCGCCAGCGCTCCGGTGATCACAGCCGTGCGCCACAGACGCAGCCGCCAGAGCCGGGAGCGGAAATCAATGCTCGTGTGAGTCATCCGGCTCCTCTGGTGCCAGCAGGTCGCGCAGGGCCATGGGCAGAAACTCGATCAGGTCCGGCGCGGTTACAGCCAGCGCCGTCAACGCCCGCGCGGCCAGGTCGCCGGCATATCCGTGCAGCCAGATCGCCGCCGTGGCTGCGTCCGGCAGCTCCATCCCCTGTACGGCCAGGCCGCTGATAATACCGGTAAGCACATCGCCGCTGCCGGCGGTCGCCATGCCGGCGTTACCGCTGGAGTTGAGGATGACCTCGCCCAGGGGGGAGATCACCGCCGTGGGTGCTCCCTTCAGCACCAGGGTGACGCCCATCTCCCGCGCGAACTCGACCGCCGGCTCGATCAATTGATGATAGGGAACCTCGTCCGGTTCCGCGCCGAGTAATCGCATGAACTCACCGTGGTGGGGCGTCAGGCAGACCGGCACCTTGCACTCCGTCAGCAGCTGCGGTTCCTGCGCCACCGCCCAGAGTCCGTCGGCGTCGATGACCAGGGGCAATTCCGCCCGGGTGAGCAGGGACTGCACCAGTTGTACGCTTTCCGGGTGGCGCCCCATACCGGGACCGACCATCAACAGGTCGCCCCACTCCTGGAATTGCAGGATGGAATCCAGTGCGTCGTGTGCCAGCGACTGCTGATCCGTCTCCGCGGCGGGTGAAGTCATCACCTCCGCCAGGCGACCCTCGAAAATCGGATTCAGCGAGGCGGGACAGAAGAGCATGGTCATGCCGCAACCGCTGACCAGCGTGCTGCGACAGGCCAGCATCGCCGCTCCGGTCAGGCCGCGCGAACCGGCGACGGCGATCACCTTGCCGACGGTGCCTTTGTGCGCCGACGGCGAACGGAGCGGGACCAGATAGCTGATATCCTCCGGTTCCAGCTCGAGCCAGAAATCTTCCGCCGCCAGGTCTTCCGGGTCGTAGCCGATGTGGGCGATCTCCAGCCGGCCGCAGCGCTCCCGGCCAGGCGGCAGCAGCAGACCGCGTTTGGGTGCACACATCGTGACCGTGAGATCGGCGATGACGGCCGGTCCTTCGCAGAGACCGGTGTCGCCCGACACCCCGGAGGGGATGTCGATGGCGATCACGGTGGTGCCGCTGTCGTTGATCGCGTTGATCACCTCCGCTTCGAGTCCCCGGGCGGCGCCCTTGATGCCGGTGCCGAGCAGACCGTCGATGACGATGTCCCATTCCCGCAGGTCCGGAATCACGTCGGAGTCTTCGATCAGCGTTATCTCGATACCGAGATTCAGCAGGATCTGCAGGTTGGTCGCGGCGCTGCCGTTGTAAGCCTCCGGCGGCGCGGTAGCGAAGACGGTCGCGGGGATCTCCTGGTGGTACAGATGCCGGGCGACTACGAATGCGTCCCCCCCGTTGTTGCCCTTACCGGCCAGGATGATGATGGAAGCGGACCCCTCCTCCTCCAGCAGGTTGATGACGGCCGCGGCGGTGCTGCGACCGGCGTTCTCCATCAACACGATATCGGGAATGCCCAGTTCGGTGACCGCTTGCCGGTCCAGCTTCTGCATCTGCTCAACGGATAGTACAGTCTTCATGATTGCTCCTCGATCTGCACAACACAGGCGGCATGCGTAGCGCTGTGCGAAAGGCTGATTGCGATCGTCAGGTGCGGCGGCAAGGCCGTGCAGATAAGCCGGGGCGGTTCTCCGCCGGAGAGAATCGCCAGCTCCCTGGCCGCCGGCGCCGTCCCGATATGCTGCTGCAGCCACTCGCGCAAAAGCTGCTTCGCCAGCGCGCGCGCCGCTCGTGAACCGGCATCATTACGCAGCCGGGCGAAGTAGTCAAGCTCCACCGCGGCGAACTCGCTGTCGGGAGTCGCTACCGTGTCGATTCGGGATTGAGTGCTCAGTATGTGCCGATTCTCGAAAAGAATTCTCCTTTAAAACGATCACTCACGAATCGGCTTGTAGTATTTCTTAGCTGCTGCGAGACGTGGTGCCATTTCCTTTAGGGAAATACTATAGGTATCTGTGGTCGATTTCTCAAGCAGCTGTTCCGGTTTCAACCGGCGGGCTGCGTATCGGCGTTGATCTTTTTGATCACGTCGCACAGATCAGCGATATCGTCCAGGATGTAGTCGGCGTGCGACTCCGGCGTGTCCATGGTATCGCCGTACCTGGCGTAGGCGGTGATAATGTTGAGCAGCGCGGCGCCGGCGATGTCGCGTTCCATCCAGTCGCCGACCATGATCACTTCCTCCGGTGTCAACTCCAACCGCTCCAGCACTTTGAGGAACGGCGCGGCGTGCGGCTTGCGGTAGCCGGTATCTTCGAAGGTGATTACGGTGTCGAAGAAGTGCGGCAACCCCAGCGCGGTCAGGCGCAGCCAGGCCTGCCGGGCGGGCGCGTCGGACAGGATCGCGAGCGAGAGCCCCCGTTTGATCAGCCAGCTGAGGGTGGAGCAGACATGCGGATACAATACCAGACTGGCTTCACGCGCCCGGCGGTAACCGATGATCGCCGCCGCCAGCATCCGATGATCGAGTTCTCCCAGCTCCTGCTGGAGAAAATGGTCGAAGACCTCCTGGTTTTCGATGTAGGTCTCGTTGTAGATCCCGTAGATCTTGTCGTATGCTTCCTGCAGACTCATCTGCAGCCCGGCGTCGATCATGGCCAGCGCGGCGCCTTTGATACTTGTATCCTTCATTGCCATGAAGTCAACGAGTGTATTGTCGAGGTCAAATATGACAGCTTTTATCATATGCTATGTTGCGTTATCGATTCCGATCCCGATTCCGAATCCCGAGATTGTTCGGCCTCGGTATCGGAATTCGGTATCGTTCCCTATTCCGACTTGTTCGGCCTCGGTATCGGAATTCGGTATCGTTCCCTATTCCGACTTGTTCGGCCTCGGTATCGGAATTCGGTACCGTTCCCTATTCCGACTTGTTCGGCCTCGGTATCGGAAATCGGTATCGTTCCTTACTCATCCTTCTTCTAGATCAGGATTGGTTTCGCCATAAAGGATTTCACTAGCTTCACGAACAGAATAACCTCTTCCGCCCAGTCTCGTCAACATGGCAACTATCCTGTCTAGAAGCTTTTTCCCTTCATGGTTCTTCTCCGAACTGATTGCGTTATAGATTTCCAGTACATCCTGAATCGCTGCGCATTCTAACGCAGAACTCCGAGCGATCTCGAAAAACCGACGTCTGTCTCCTTCTGTAACACGTCCGTTTCCTTCTGCGATGTTTAGCGAAATCGATAGTGATGCACGTAATAGTTGATCCTTTGCATGACGATCTGTTCCACCCAGAGTGCCGCAATGGGAGTGAACCCATGAGTTATACTTGAGCGACACTTGATAGACATCCAATGTCTCGTGACTGAAAGCCATAAATAAGCTCTAAGACCGATTCCGATCCCGATTCCGAATCCCGAGATTGT
Source organism: uncultured Bacteroidia bacterium (assembly GCA_964517435.1). Taxonomy (GTDB): domain Bacteria; phylum CAIWAD01; class CAIWAD01; order BS150m-G50; family BS150m-G50; genus BS150m-G50. Next base: position 84,991 of record CAZFEC010000004.1, read on the forward strand.
TCGGCCTCGGTATCGGAATTCGGTATCGTTTCTTACTCATCCTTCTTCTTATGAAACCTGAACAGCCCATGCTCCGCGATTGCCCGCAGCAGTGAATCCAGCTCCGTGACGGCGGAGAGCGTCTGAATATACAGCGTGGAGTCGCCGGCAAGCTTCTGGAGCGTTCCCGGTTGCTGCAGGGCGGCGCGGACCTCCTCCAGGAGCAGGTCCAGATTCGCGGCGCTGCCGGTAGCGGTCGACAGCAATTCCCGCAGCGAAGGTCCGGTCTCGGCCAACAGGGTATCGGCGTCCGTCAACAGTCCGGTCAGTTGTCCGCTCAGGCGCGCGCGATCCCGCTCCAGATTGCCCAGCAGCTGTCGCGCCTCGCCCGTCAGCTGTTCGATGTCGGCCGCGATCCGGTGAAGCGGCAGCGGCTCCGTGGCAGCCGGCAGCAGCCCCTCCAGTTTGACCGCCAGGCGGTCGAGGCTGGTCAGCATACCCTGCGCCTGCTGCAGCAGCTCGTTTGTACCGGGTCTGTTTTCCCCCAGCCGGAGGCTGTCGGGGGAATGGAACGGCCCGCCGCTGCCGTTGAGGATAAAGACGGCGTGACCCCCCATCAGGTCGAGCGTTCCCAATTGAAAGCTGGCGTCCTGTGTCAGCGGCAGCTCGCGGGGCAGGCGCAGTTCCAGGAGCACGCGGTCCCGTTCCAGTTCGATATCGCTGACGCTGCCCACCACCACTCCGTTCAGATAGACGGCGTCGCCGATACCGATACCGTCGCTGGTACTGAAAGCGACCCGGATGTCCTGGGTGTCGCGCCAGGGATTGAGACGCTGCCCCCACAGCAGGCCGCCGACCAGAATCAGGAGTCCGATCAGTCCCAGCAGCCCCGTGGTCAGCAGACTGGCTTGTCGTCGCGGTTCATTCATGCAGGAGTTCCTCCAGCAGGTAGCGATGGTTGCCCGGCAGGTCCTGGCAATAGATCTCGACATTCTGCGCGGCCAGATCCCGCAGAATGACCTCATCCCGGTCGCCCAGATAGATATACGGCAGCAGCCGGCGGCTGCCTTCCACATGGTGGATACCGCCCAGGTTCAGCCGCTCGAAGCGGATTCCCGCCTCGAACAGCGATCGGGCCGCCGCGCAGTCGCGCAACACCAGCATCGTGCGGACCTCGAGGGTTGCTTCCCGCAGATAGGCCGCCGCAGCCGTCAGCGAAATCACCTGGCCCTGTTTGTCCTGCGGGATGCAGCTCAGGCAGAGTTCCCGTTCCAGCTCATCGCCGCTGATCTGGTCGTCCGCCAGCAGGAACTCCTCCACCGGCAATGTCTCACCCCAGCCGACGATAACGCAGCCATGCAGCAACCGGTCATCCACGCGGTAAATCGGATTCTCGAAACCGCCGCTCGCGATCATATCTGAATCCCCCTCTGTCCGGCATCGGCGACCGTCTGCTGCAGTTCGCCGCCCTTCAGCTTCTCCCGCTTGGTGAAAAAGGAGAGCAGCATCGCCAGGTTTACGCCGCTGACACTGTAGCGGCCGGGGGCGGCGGCGGCGACTTTACGGGCGGCGAGATCGCAGCTGCCGCCTTTGAAATCGGAGAAGAGAAAGGTATCGGTCCCGGGGGAGCAGTGTTCCTCCACTACGGTGAGCAACTGCGGGAGTGCCAGGTCGCTGTTGCTGACGATGGAGACCTCGGTGAGTGGTCCCAGTATCTGATTGGCCGCCGCCAGTAATCCCTCTCCCAGATTGGCGTGGGTTATCAGCAGGCAGCGCGGAAGGTCACTCTGTGTCATGGTCCAGGTAACGCGAGATGCGCTTGTCTTCCAGCGACTTCTTGAGGATCTCATCCACCTGCTGCGCCGCATCATAGCCGTACACATTCAGGTGCAGGTTGAGCGCGATCGTCTCGCAGATGACGGTGATGTTTTTGCCGGGGAAAACCGGCAACTCGATCAACGGCAGTTCGACATCCAGCACCTGCGTGCTCTGATGATCCAGGCCGGTCCGGTCGCGATGACGGCGCTCGTCCCATTCCACCAGCTGGATCTGAACCTCCACCCGCTTCTGCAGGCGGATGGCGCGGATGCCGAAGAGCTGTCTCACATCGATGAAACCTAACCCCCGGATCTCCATGAACTGATGGAACATCTCCTTACTGTTGCCCATCAGCAGGTTGTCGCCCACCCGGCGCAGGATCACCAGGTCGTCAGCCACCAGCCGGTGTCCACGCTCCACCAGGTCCAGGGCGATTTCGCTCTTGCCGATGCCGCTCTTACCGGTCAACAGCAGTCCGGTGCCGTAAACATCCACCAGAGTGCCGTGCAGTGTCGTGGTGGGTGCGAAAGCACTGTCCAGCCAGGCGGAAACCCGCTGCGTCAGCGCGGTCGTCTGCATCTGCGAAGAGAATACGCAGACCCCGCTGACGTCGGCCAACTCCAGCAGCTCGTCCGGCACCTGGTTGCCGCTGCTGATGATGAGGCAGGGAATCGGGAACTTGAACAGCTTTTCCAGCGCTGTATGCAGGCGTTTCGGTTCGAGCGACTCCATGTACTTAATTTCCGTGTTCCCCAGCAGTTGAATCCGCTCGTAGGCGAACAGCTCCACGAAACCGGCCAGCGCCAGGCCGGGACGATGCAGATCCTGCTGGGTGACTGCGCGGTTGAAACCGTCCTCCCGGTTGAGCAGCTTCAGCGCACAATCGGTCTGGTTCTCACGGAAAAACTTCTCTATGGTTATTTCCGGCACGGGCTCATGTCCCCCTGAGCAGGTTTTTATATTTGTTCAACTGTCTCTCCATCTTGTCGACGGCCTGGTCTATCGACTTGTACATGTCATCACTTATTGCTTCGGCACGGAGGGTCTCCTTGGGGACCTGGAGCACGATTTCAGCGATCTGGTCCTTCTTCTGATAAGCGAGAATCCACTCAATGGAGATGATGCGGTCAAACTGTCTCTCCAGCGATTTGGCTTCGTTACGCACGTAGTCCTGCAGCTCCTGCTTGGCCTTGAAATGGCGTGCCGTCACTGTGATGTTCATGTTGACTCCTTTCCAGATATCGGTTTGTCCCCGCCAGCCGTCCGGCTAGGATCGGGGGTGTGCTTTTCGGTAGATCTCTCTCAATTTCTGGCGTGAAAGGTGGGTGTACAGCTGGGTGGTCGCCAGCGAAGCGTGGCCCAGCAGTTCCTTGATCGCCAGGATGTCGGCGCCGTTGTCCAGCATGTGGGTGGCGAAACTGTGGCGCAGGCTGTGCGGCGACAGCTGCTGGCGTCCGCACAGTTCGTAAAGCCGGCGGCTGACCATGTTCTGGATCCAGCGCCTGCTCAAAGGCCGGCCGAAGCGGTTGAGGAAGAGCCGGTCCGTGGTTTGTCCCTGTTTCAGCAGGTGGCTCTGACGCAGCGGCAGGTAGGCTTCCAGGGCGGTCAGCGCCTGTCTGCCCACCGGCACCATCCGCTCACGGTTGCCCTTGCCGGTTACGCGCAGGGTCCCGCGGTAGAAATCGCCCAGCTTCAGACCGGCCAGTTCCGAGAGGCGCATACCGGTGGCGTAGAACAACTCGAGGATGGCCAGGTCGCGGATCTGGAAGAAAGTACCGCGGGGAGCGCCGTCCAGCAGTTCGCGCATTTCTTCCTCACTGAGGTAGGGCGGTAGTTGTTTCGGTTCCCGGACCGGCGCGACGGCGGCGGCGGGATTTATCGCGATCAGTTCCCGCTGGAAGAGAAAACGATAGTAAGCCTTGATGGCGGCCAGCCGGCGGGCGACGGTGGATCGGCGCAGACCGCTCTGCAGCTGGAAGGCCAGATAGTTGCGAATGACATCACTGTCGGCGGGGTCGGCCGCGCGATCGTCGGTCCAGGCCAGAAAATGCTGCAGGTCGTGTCGATATGCGGAGAGAGTGTGCTGTGAGCAGCGTTTTTCGTAAAGCAGGTAATCGAGGAAAGTTTCGACAGAGACGCCGTGTTCCGTCATCCAGGGCCTTTCTCCAGAGAGGAGATCAACACCGCCCGTGAGAGGTGTTGCTGTGGTGAATGGTATTTAAGCAGTGATGGCACATCATCTGCTTGAAATACCATCTTGGATGCCGCCTCAGTCGGCATCCAAGTTTAATGTAATCGTAACAGTTGTGAATATCAAGCCGATTCGGCCTATTCGGCCTGATCGGGAGCGATCTCCTCCGGTTTGAAGCGCTGCTTGCATTCCGGGCAAAGATAAACGGTTCCGGAACGGTTCTCACGGACCAGTATGTAACTATGCGAACAGGCGGGGCAGGGCGTGATGACCGGTTTATCCCACACGGCAAAATCGCATTTGGGATAACGGTTGCAGCCGTAGAAGATCTTGCCGCGGCGGGTGGTCCGCTCCACCACCTGTCCGTCGCAGTCCGGCTGGGGACAGTCGATGCCGATCTCCTTGGGAGCGGCCCGGTTGTTCTGCTCCAGCGAGCGGGTGTAGCGGCATTTCGGGAAGGCGGAACAACCGATGAACTTGCCGTTGCGCCCCCAGCGGTAGATCAGCTCGGAGCTGCATTCGGGACAGTCCTCACCGGTCTTTTCGGTTACCTTCTCCTTGATGGCGCTGCGCTGCTCCATCACCTCGGTCAACCTCTGCTCCAGCGGTGTATAGAATGTACGCACGATGTCGACCCAGTCACCGCCGTTGACGATGGAATCGAGTCCTTCCTCCATGCGGGCGGTGAAATCAACATTAAAGAAATCGGTGAAGAAGCGCACCAGGATCTTGTTGACGGTGCGGCCCAGCTCCGTCGGTGTGAAGCGCTTGTCCTGTTTTTCCACATAGTTGCGCACTTCGATCGTGGAGATGATGCTGGCATAGGTGGAAGGCCGGCCGATGCCCAGCTCGTCCAGCTCCTTGACCAGCGATGATTCGTTGAAGCGGGGGGGCGGTTTCGTGAAGTGCTGATCCGGGAACAGTTCCCGCAGATCGAGCGCTTCCCCTTCGACCAGGCCGTCCGGGATTCCCGCCTCCTGCTTACCATCCTTCGCTTTGACATCCGGATAGACCGCCAGCCAACCGGGATGACGCAGGATGGAGCCGGTGGTGCGGAAGGTGAAACGGCCGCCGGTGATATCGATGGTGGTTTGATCGAAACGGGCCGGTGTCATCTGGGAGGCGACGAAACGGCTCCAGATCAGCTGGTAGAGACGGAAGAGATCGCGGCTGAGATACGGCTGCAACGATTCCGGCGTAAGCAGCGCCGAAGTGGGACGAATCGCTTCATGTGCGTCCTGTGCCTTACTGCCGGAAGCGTAGGTGAGCGGCTTGGCCGGCAGGCTGTCGGGATGGTGCTCCGCCAGCCAGTCGCGCAATTCGCTGATCGCTTCCGGAGCCACCCGGCGTGAATCGGTACGCATGTAGGTGATCAGACCGACAGTCTCGCCGTCACCGATGTCCTGTCCCTCGTAGAGTTGCTGTGCCAGGGTCATGATTTTGCGGGCGGAGAAGCCGAGCCGCCGGGCGGCATCCTGCTGCAGCGTGCTTGTGATGTAGGGGGCCGGCGCCTTGCGGCTGGTCTCCCGTTTCTGTATCGATTCCAGCTGGTAATCGGTGCGGCGGGCGTCGGCCAGCACCGGCTCCATTTCGGCTTCACTGCCGATGGCTACCTTTTCGCCGTCAAGGCGGAAAAGCGTGCCGCGCAGCTGCAGCTCCTGCCGGTTGGCGAAGAGTGCCTCCAGCGACCAGTATTCCTCCGGCTGGAAACTCTCGATCTCCGCTTCCCGCTCGCAGATCAGACGCAGTGCCACCGATTGCACGCGGCCGGCGGAGAGTCCCTTGGCGATCGTCTTCCAGAGCACCGGACTGACCTTGTAGCCGACCAGCCGGTCCAGAACGCGGCGCGCCTGCTGGGCGTTCACCCGCTTCATATCCAGCTCTTCAGGGTGCGCTACCGCTTCCCGCACCGATTTCTTGGTGATCTCCCAGAAGCGGACGCGGGCGATATTGCTGTTCTTCCCGATGATGGCGTTGGCGATGTGCCAGGCGATCGCCTCCCCCTCCCGGTCCGGGTCGGTGGCCAGCAACACCTGGTCGACAGCCGCCGCCTCTTTCTTCAACTGATTGAGAATACGATTCTTACCGCGTATGACGCTGTAGGTCGGCGCGAAGTCGTTCTCCAGATCTACACCCAGTTCCTTGGGGGGCAAATCGATGATATGACCTACGGAAGCGATGACTTTGTAATCCTTGCCGAGATACTGGCTGATCGTCTTCGCCTTGGCTGGTGATTCCACGATTATCAGTGATTTGCTCATGCGAGATCCTTCTGTTCAGTACTGGAGGCGCTTCTGGCAGCGCCGGTTACCGCTGGAGGAAATAACGATAGCCGGGGAGGGTGCCAATGTCAACATATTTCCGGTGGACGAGATGATTCCATAGCGCCGGTTGTATATAGTATTGTTAGGAAGTAATGGTCGAATCATTTCATACTTTCGGTAGCAATACTATAAACCGATGCTGGATGAGGTATTCAAACGGACATTCATTACGAGCATCGGCATACATGGCGTGAGTATTGACTGCAGACGATGCGAAATCAAACCCTGCCAACCGGTGAACAGCACCACTGACCATAATTGAACAAAAAGCTCAAAACTCGTTCGTCGTTTTGAATCGAATGGCGGGGTGCGTCGTCATGATCAAATATGTTGGACGAAATACTATCGAGATAGTGCGAACCGCAGGTGGAATAACACAGTTCAGCCGCAGAAACCGTGTCGAGAAAATGTACACTTCAGCCAGAAAGAGAACGCCGGAAAAAAACTCCAAGTCGCATAAGTGGCATAATAACTCAATGATATGAAAAATTGTATCTTTCTATTATGTTGGCACGAGTTTTGCAAAAATTGTGAGTACACAGCTCATAGATCCGACGGGATCGAAGAAGAAAATTACATTACTGATTACACTTTGGCTTATATGATTAGGAGGGACTTATGAAACGTGGATTCGCTCGATGTATGGTAGGAGCATTCATTCTGATTGCTCCATGGGTTATCTACGCTGTTGAGCCGGACATTGAAGTTCTGGGCGATGCGGTAGAGAACGAAGTTGATGGATCCTGGACCTACAACTACTGGCTGCACAACGCCAACCCCGAATTAACCCGTAACGTATTTGACTTCTCACTGATGCCGGTTGGAGGTGTTTACTATGTGTATGCACCCATGGACTGGGTCGGCGTTTATTACCCCGATATGCAAACGGTTGAATTCAGCTCCCTGATCGGTCCGGTACCGGTTCCCCCCAACGATAACATCTTCGGTTTCTTCTACTCCTCCACTCTGGCACCCACAGAGATCGGCTATCTGATCCACGCGGAGGAGGGAATATGGGAAGGTTGGGTTGTCGGTTCCGAAACCGAGACCGTCATCGCACTGGGTGAATTCACCGCCCAGAACTGCCCGAGCGGTATCAGTCTTCGCTGGGAGATGCTCGAAGAATACGGAATCGTCGGTTACAAGCTCTATCGCGACAATCAACCTCTGCTGGATAGCTTTATTCCGGCCGCCAACGAATCCGGCGCCGTCTATTTCTATACGGATGAGACGGTTGCGCACGCTGAATACACCCTGACCCGCTTGCTCCCCTCCGGCGAGGAGAACATTCTGGGCACCGCCATCTACGAGGGCGGTCCGCTGGCTTTCACCCTGAGTCAGAACTATCCCAACCCGTTTAACCCGACAACGCAGATTTCCTATTCCGTCGCCCGGACCAGCGATGTGGAGCTCAGCGTTTACAATGTGATCGGCGAGGAAGTAGCCACGCTGGTCGAGGGAGAGGTTGCTCCCGGGACCCATACTGTCAATTTCGATGCTCACGGTCTGCAGAGCGGTGTCTATTTCTACCGCCTGCGTGTCGGTGAGCAATGGCTTACCAGGAAGATGACCCTGATACAATAGTGCCGTTTTCTGTTCGCGTCGGCCCCGTCCGTACGGGCGGGGCCCTTTTAAACGGTACTATCAGCTTAGTTGTATCAGGAATATTAACATGAACGGCTCTATTAGGCTTAGTTGTATCAGGATAATTAAACACGATACCCGGGTGCCGTGCAACGCGGCAACCACCTGAGGTATCGAATTACAGAGTGGCATTGCTCTACTCGTGAATGTAGTGTCGCCCTCTGTTCGCGTCGGCCCTGTCCCGTTCTGCGGGACAGGGTTTTTTATGCCCCGCCTGTCCCCCCGGGATAACCTTAAGAACTGAAGCCAACTTCCCCTTGAGACACCGCTGCGGTCGTTTTACCTTATGCTCGTAAGTCTGTCGAAATGGACTTGCCGCTGGAAGTACGGGACGTATTGTTTCGACAACGGAGGGAAGGATGTCCGCACGAAATGAATGGATAAGTATCGCAACCGTCATGGCGGCGGTTCTCCTCGCGATCACCGGCGCCCGGGCGCTGCCGGCGGTGCAGACGGCGACCGATCCCGATCAGGGGCTGGTGCAGCTGAGCGGTGACTTCGATCCAGCCTCCCGGCCACCGGCACAGTGCGATTTTCACAGCTGGGACAGCCGTCTCGGCACCCTCTGGGATTTTGAGGATCCCGACGCGATCGTATCCGGTGCGGCGCTTTCCGAAGTCACCGGCAACACCTTCATCGGCTGGGAACTTAACGACGAGCGGGTTTCGCTCTACGGCGGCAGCGCCGTGCCGCTCTGGGAGGACCCGGTCGAGAACTGTGACTGGGACGTTATCGTGGACATGGTGCCGGACGGCAGCCTGATGGCAGTGGTGGACGGCGCGCTGGTACGGATTTACACGCCGGACTCGCCGGTGCCGACTTGCGAACTCGTCTACTCCACCCAGCCCAACGGCATGGCGCTGAGTCCCGACGGCGCGCTGGTCTACACGGCACAGAGCTACGATAACGGCGACAGCTCCACCGTCTCCTGCCGGGAGATCGACGGCGGCGACCTGGTCTGGACCCGCTCTTTTCTGGGCGGTTCGGAGACGCTGGTACTCAGCGGCGACGGCAACCGGCTGCTCTTCACACAGTACGGCGGTCCGTCCAGCGCCCTCTGGGCTCTGGACACCGCGGCCGGCGCGATTCTCTACCAAGGTCCGAATCGCACTCAGTTCGCGCCGGTTCTGTCACACGACGGCGCGGTGATGGCGCGGGGGGACTACTCCGGCTTCCTGTTCGTCTATCTCTTCGATGAGGAGAACGGCACCTACGAGGAGAGTTGGCACTTCCATGTCGGGGGCGGGGGTACCTCCGTCTGGTGTTGCGGGGTGGCGGTTGCCGCCGACGGGAGCACGATCGCCGTAGGGACGCTGGTCTTCTTTGCCAGCAGCTATGACGGGGAGATCTACCTGTTCAACACCCAGTCGCCGCAACCGCTCTGGGTGTACGAGAATGTGGGAGATGCCGTCGTCGACCTGGACCTGTCGGCTGAGGGCGGGATCCTGGCCGCCGCGAGCTGGGGCCCGCTTGACCACAGTACGGCTGACTTCCTGCTTTTCCGCCGTGAGAGCGCCTTGCCCATCTACACCATCGACACGCCCGGTTCGATGATGGCGGTGGACCTGTCGCCCGACGCCAGTCTGTGCGCCGTGGGGGGCAAGGCGGTACACGCCCGCCAGATGGGCAACGGCGGCCTGCTCTTCAGCGTCGAGTCCGATCCCGGCGGCGGCAGCCTGGCCGGAAATGTACTCTGTGATGGGGCCGACAGCCAGGCGGGTGCGCGGGTCTCACTGCTGGAACTGGTTGACTTTCTCGCCTACACCGACAGTGACGGTGACTATGCCATCGAATATATTCCAACCGGCACCTATACGGCACAAGCATCGCGGATCGGCTACGGTACGGTGACGGCACCGGTGACGATCTCCGCCGGCGAAACCACGGAACAGGATTTCACCCTCTACGCCAACGGCTGCCCGCCCTCCGGTCTGACCGCCACCCAGGGGGCCGGCCTGGAAATCGTGCTGAGCTGGCAGGAACCGCCCACCGACGACTACCTTGGGTTCAACGTCTATCGTAAGCGATATCCACCCGATCCCTACCCGGAGACACCGCTGGTCACGCTGGAGGCTTCAGAACTGAGCTGGGTCGACACAGAGGTCGCCCCGACCCGCGTCTACTATTATGTCGTCACCAGCATCCTGCCGGGCGACCTGCAGAGCCCCTTCTCCAATGAAGCCGCCGGCTGGGCCAGCAGCGGTTTCCTGACCGACGAAGTCCCCGTCTGGTACGGACCCGCCCCGGTGATCGACGGGATTATCAGCGAGGGGGAATGGGATGACGCCTACCGCCTGGAATGCTCCGATTTCCTCGGCACCTATGACAACAGCGAGGCGCCTGTCGGCTCGGTGCAGGGCTTCTTCAAGTGTAACGAAGAACTGACGGAGCTGTATGTCGCCTGTTTCAACCTCAACGACACCGTGCTGGAGGACCACGACGAGATCGGTCTCTACATCGACGACAACAACGACGGGCATTTCCCGCCCGCCGACCTGTTCGACGATTCGGAGGGTAACTACTGGGCGGCCTACTACGCGAGCGGCTCGGTCATCAAGTACCGCCCGCTCTATGACAGCGGCGGCGCGGGAACCGTCTTCTATCTCGATGACCCGCAGATCGCCGTCAGCGTCGACGCCGGTTACCTGGTCTACGAGTTCGTGCTGCCGCTCGGTGAGGAGGATTGGGAGATCGATCCCGATGCTAACGGTCAATCCGGCTTCTTCAACTTCACGCTGGACGACCCGGACGAGTTCGACGGCTGGTGGCCGGCCGCTGCCCTCAACCCCTTCGATCCGGGCCAGTACGGCACGCTCACCTTCGGCGCCGAGCCGCAGGTTCCACCGCCGCCCGCCTGGCTCACCTGGTTCGCGGCGGAGGGCGGCGTGCTGCTCGCCTGGGAGATGCCGGAACTGAACGACTTCGATCACTTCAACCTCTGGCTGTCGCAGGACGGCGAGTGGTTCGAACTGCTGCAGGCGACGATCGGAGTGCAGTACTTCTGCGAGCTGAACGACACCGGCACCTACTGGTTCCGCGTCACTACCGTCAACCAGCTCGGTATGGAATCGGAGCCCTCGGAGACGATCGAGGTCTACTACGACGCGGTGGCGCCGCAGCAGGCCCTGCCGGAGCGCGTGGAGTTGCGGGCCAACTACCCCAATCCCTTCAACCCGACGACCACGATCGAGTTCACATTGCCACATCCGCAGGAGATCCGGCTCGAGGTTTACAATGTGCTGGGACAGCGGGTGGTGCTGCTGGCGGAGGGGGTGCACACTGCGGGGGTGCATCGGGTCCGTTTCAATGGCAGTGAAGCCGCCAGTGGTGTGTATTTGTACCGACTGATTTCTGAAGGCGGTGCAGTTTCGCGAAAGATGATTCTGGTTCGTTAGATGTTGTTCTTGATTCAGCGAAACTACTGAGCGTGCCACCGCATACGAAGCTGAAAGCTTCGCTTCAGGGGTGGCTAAGCCGAAGATGGTGTTGGTGAGGTAATTTGACTATTTCCAGGATCTGCCGATATTAATTGGGAACGCTGACCAGAAGCAGCGTTCCCAATGCCGCTTTGAGCAGACGATATCTCATCGCTGCTCAAGCGGCATAATCCTGTGTATAGCGGACCGCTGAACCATGAACAGACCCTGGCACGAAATCGCCGCTTCCTTCCGCAACCGGATGGAGATCACCATACCGCGCGAAGAGTTCGTCGTGTGGCTGCTGGCGGCGCTGTTCCTCCTGATCGCGAGTTTCTGGCTGGTCAACTACCTGCGGCAGTGGAAGCAGTTCCGGGAGGCATCGGAGTTTCTCGAGAAATACGAATTGAGCGGCAACCAGCGGCGCCTCATCAATCTTTTCATCCGCGATTCCTGTCACGGCAAACCGCAGCACATCCAGCAGTCGCTGTCCGCCTTCAATCTCTGGGTCGACCGGAAACTGCGGCAGCGTCAGGAGCTGGGGGAGGTCGTCACCGCCGGCACCTCCATCGTATTGGATATCAAACGAATCAGAGATTCGGTCTTCTTCAACCAACGCGCACAACGGCCTTTCGCCTCCTCGCGCGATCTGGAACCGAATCAGACCCTTTCTTTAGAGGTGGCTGGACTGTTGACGGTTTACAACGCCGCCATTGTCGAGCTGGACGATCTCGGTTTGACCCTGCTGATGACCGGCGGCATCGGTACGCCTCCGGCGTCGGTCGGCACTACCGTCGTCGGGGCGCTGGCCCAGCCGGAGGGGATGTACAATTTCGAGGCGGAGTACTTGGGGCCGGTGCCGGGCCAGGCCGGCAGCATCCGGATCAGCCACTCCCGCGACTGGCGGGCCATCCAGCTGCGCGCGCACTACCGTCACCCGGTACATCTGCCGGTTGAATTCCGCTACTTCAAGCGGCTGCCGAACGGTGAAGCGATCGTTAAGGAGAGCGAAGGCACCTTGATTGAACTTTCAGGCGGAGGATTCACCCTCATTTCGCATCTGCAGAATGTGGAAGGGGGGATGTTCACCTTTGATCTCAACCTGGCGGGGAAATTCCTCGCCCGTCTGACCGGCAACATCACTAGGCAGTTTTTCGACAAGAGCAGCAGCGACTACACCTCTTTCCACTGCGAATTCGTCGACCTTGACCCCGAGTCCCGCGAGGACATTATCCACTATATTTTCCAGAAACAGCGGGAGTTGTAGGAATTCGTCGTGGAATTCCAGGGTGCGGGAGTAGAAGACCTGTTCCTGATACCCCGGAATTACGCGATGAATCATTGCAGGACCGCGGGAGCTCACAGGTACTGTCTGAAGACCTCCAGCTCCGTCTCCAGTTCCGCCAGGCGGGGGGCGGCGCGATCCTTTTCCGACAGCAGCGGCTCCGCCACCGGCCATTCGATCCCGATGGCCGGATCGTTCCACAACAGCGAGCGTTCCCCGGCCGGATCGTAGACATCGGTGGTGAAGTACTCCACTTCGGCGACGGCGCTGAGCACGCAGAAACCGTGCGCGAAGCCGGGAGGCAGGTAGATCTGTCGCCTGTTCTCCGCGCTCAGACGCATCCCGACCCAGCGCCGGTAGCTGTCAGAGCCGGGACGCAGGTCAACAGCGACATCCCAGATCTCACCCGCCAGCACCCGCACCAGTTTGCCCTGCGTATGGGTCACCTGGAAGTGGAGGCCGCGCAGCGTGTCCTGCACTGAACGGGAATGGTTCAACTGCCGGAACCGCTCCTCGATTCCCGCCGCGTGGAAAGCATCCTCCCGCCAGGCTTCGAAGAAAAAACCGCGGCCATCCTCCCAGACCCTGGGCTGTATCAGTTTAACGGCTGCGATTGCGGTGGGGGTGATCTCCATGACTTCCTCAGGCTGGATCTGGTTATGTTCTTGAAATCTAACGAATGACGACGAAAAAACAGCAAGAAACATCGCTAAATCACGATCTCACAGCATCTTATCGGGGTCGGACCACGATAGCATCAATAATATCAATATGATAATCGCATCAACAGGCAAAAACAGAGATCGAACTGTTGTTTTTTCAGAGATTAACTCAACCAATATAGGCCCCGGATGAAAAAAGCCACCCCGCCGCGAAGACGGAGTGGCTTTTTATGTAAACCGGTATGAAACCGGAGTAAGCCCCAGGTCAGTTGATCGCAGTTACATAGTAGAACTTCTTGTCCGCATCCCGCAGCATGGTCCAGCTGGTGCTGGTGGTGGTCCCCATGTAGCTGTAGGTACCGTATGGTTCACCGGCAACATAGAGCTTGTAACCGGTGGCGCCCGTTACGGCGCTCCAGGTCAGGGTTACGAAGTCCAAATCGGCGCTGATGGTCAGGTCGTCCACCGGATTCAGCGGCGTACCGCCCACTTCGAGCGTCACCGGCACCACGACCGTGCCGTTGCCCGGGTCGTTCGAATTGACCGTGATGCTGCCGGTGTAAGTGCCAACCTCCAGCTCGCCGGCGTCAAAGGTGACGGTCAGTACATCGCTGCCGCCCGGCGTCACCGTGCCGCTGGTCGGAGAAATATCCAGCCAGGGATCGGCCAGGTTGTCGGTGATCAGAATCGCCAGGCCGCTGTGCAGATAATTGGTGTTGAAGGCGATCTGCAGGCCGTCGGTGCCGGACTGGTTCTCGATGCCGACCGTGCAGCTGTTGTTCAACGACACGGTTTGATACTGGTAGAGGATGGACCCGTCGGCGTTCAGGATCACCTGGAAGGTTTCCGGGCTGCCGCTGGGATAGTGATGGACGCCGTACCACTCGACGATGAAGCGGTCGTTGGCCGTGTCGGCATAGTAGTAGATCGTCCCGCCGGCGGAAGGATTGAGGTCATCCCAGAACGGTGCGAGCAGCGCATTCGGGTCACCGCTGTTCGGAATCCCCTGGTTCGTGTAGGGACTGGAGGTGGCGGTGAAGCTGAGGAAACCGTTGGTGCAGATGCGGACCGCGTTGTAGGTGACTCCGTAATAATCAAAGTTGAAGCCGAGACTGAACGGTCCGTAGTTGGCGTCGTCGCTGCTGCCGGGGGAGGTGCCGACACCGCTGATCTCCACCCAGCTGTAGGCTGGTCCGCCCAACTCATCGCTGTCGATCCAGAAATGGCCGTAGCTGTCCGGTCCGCCCTGGTCGCGGGGAGCCACGCCGGTGCGGGGATCGGGCTCACCCTTGGCCAGGGTGATTTCCGGCACGCGGGTCTCCCGGCTGTCGGTCGACAACTGAACGCTGTAGGTCAAGTTGCTCCAGCCGAGGTTGTTGATGTAGAGCGGTTCGGTGGTGGATGCGCCCGGATCCAGAATGACGTTGAACGCGGCGGGGGAAACTTCGATAACCGGTGGCGCGTAGGCGATGATGGTGAAGCTGGATTCCCAGACCTCGCGCGTCGGGGTGGAAGCGGTCAGCGTGAAGAGCACCGCGTGGCCGTCCGGCAGGCTGGCGTTGGCCGCGATCCGGAAGCCGTTCGGCACCGAGCCGATGTTGCCGGCGGCGATGTCGCCGTAGTACTCGCTGGCGTCGGTCACGGTGACATAGCTGTCGGAAGTAGCAAGGGTGACAGTGACGTCATAGGCTGTCTCGACACCGCTGTTGAGGACATCGATGGTCAGGTAGGGGGTGTCACCCGGATTCAACTGGCCGTTGGCATCGTTGACAGTATGATCGTAGTAGGCCACGTAGGGTCCGGCGGGCGGAATGACGCTGACGCCGCCCTGGTAGGTCAAGCGGTTGTAGGCGGTCACGGTCAGGGTCAGGGTGGCGCCGACGGGCGGTGTCGCCGTCAGGACGATGGTGGCATTGCCGCCGCCGTTGGTGTAATCATACCCGTAAAGAGTTCCGTCGTAGTAGAGTGCGCAGAGCGCGTTCGCGACGCCCACAGCGGTCACGTCGTAAGTGGTTGCGGTGCTCAGCATCGAACCGGCGTGAGAGAGGGTCATCGCAGCCGGGGAGTCGGTACGCAGTTCGATCGAAGGATCGCCGAAAATGTGCCAGGTCTTGAACATGTTCTGGCCGTCGGAACCGTACTCGTCCATCATCTGCATGGAGCCGTTGTAGGTAATGCCGCCGTAAGTGCGCTTCTCGTCCTGCGTCAGCAGGTCGATCATCTCATCCTGACCGCACATCGGCGAGTTCCAGGACTGGTTGATCGAAGAGGCGTACATGGCGATGGCGCCGGTCGGCTGGCCGCCGTTGGTGGCGCGCAGCCAGGCTTCGGCGAAGCAGGTGTAGCCGTCGAACTGGCCGTTGACGCAGGCGACGCTCTGGATGAAAGGCAGCATGTTGTTGTTGACCAGACTGTTGATATGCGAGTTGCTGAAACCGGTGGTACTCCAGCTGGTGGTGGAACCGTGGCCGCAGTAGTTGATGATGGAGCGGCCGTTGTTCAGCGCGTTGGAAACCTGGGTGGCGGTTCCGGAAGGATCGTAGATCTGGTCCACCTGGGTATAGGTGTAGCCGAGCAGGTCGACGCGGATGACATCCATATGCTCGTTGTCATACTCGCCGTCATCGCCCGGGCCCTGGTTGGAAGCGATGCCGGTGCCCTTGTGGTACCAGGTTGAGGAGGCGGCGTCCCGTTCGTATTCGACGCTGCGCTCCACCATGGTAGCGATCTGGCTCGGGGTTTCGCCGGAGAAGCGGCCCACGAAGATGTCGGGATAGGTGTCACCGCCCACGATGAGCGAATAGGTCGGATCGGAGGAACCGCCGGCGGCATAAGGGGTCGGCACGTCGGCCGCATCACCCACCAGCAGCAGGAAGGTCAGGCCGTTGGTGTTGTAATAGGTCTGGACATAGGCTTGAACCTGGGAGGAGGTGGATCCGATCGAGGAGAGGTTGACCATCTCGGTCGGGATACCCTTCTGCAGTTTCCACTCGTAGAAAGGCAGCATCGTGTTGTAGAAAGCATCGTTGGTGATGATCAGCAGATTGCCCTGTTCGTCTAGAGGAGTGTAGCGCTCGGCCGCGTCGAAGTTGAGGAAATGACGGCGATAGATCTGGTGGAATTCAGCGTCGACAGCGGTCGGCAACTGCGTCCGCAGGATCTCGTTTAGACCGGAACGGCTGTCGTTGGAAATCCGCACCTGAATGTGGTGATAAACCCGCAGTGTATTGGATTGCGGCAGCCACTGGAAAGGCTGGAAGTGGACTACCTGGCCGCGGAAATCACGCAGGATGTAGGGGTCGTCCAGCTGAGCGATCACGACGGGGAAAACCTGGTCGCGATAGGCGGCACCGAAGGTATAGGGCACCGTCGCCGGATCGATGTTACGCGTGATGGTTCCCTTGGAAGGCTCCGGAGTCAGTCCCGGGAAATCGGTATACTCGCCGGCCAGGATCTCCAATGAGGTTCCGCCCTGGTCGGGGATGACGATGCTGGCCGCCAGGTGCGGCAGGGCGGGGGCACCGGCCAGCTCCAGACGGGGAGCATCCATCAGGGTGATGGCGTGGTAATCATCGCCGGCGATGGACAGCAGTTCGCTGTCGAAAGCGGCGAGGTTACACTCCAGTATCGTGTTGCCCCAGCTGCCGTCGATCACCGTGATGCCGGTGGCGCCGGACGGGAGGGAATGGCTTGACGCCAGCGCGGTCGCAGTCGCCAGCAGGATCGTGACTAAACTGATAGATTTGCGCATCTGTAACTCCTGTTATGGTTGGGTGAGGCGGACTCCCGCGAAAGGAAATACACCTGCTATTATATTGATGTCAAATTCGATGCAATTATGATCGGACAATCTCAGTGCAATGTTCAGCCTGTCGGCAGCTTTCTGGAAGTGGGATCGGGTTGGGCATCGATCCGTTAGAAAGCTGGTTCGCAAGATCGTATAAAGCAACCATTAATACAGGCAAAAATCGTTCCAAGATGCGTTTTTGCCCTCTGCGGCGGAACTTTGGGTCGCCTCTTTCCGCATCAAGTGTAACATTTTGTTTTTAAATAAATGAACCTAAAAGATATTCATCTGATGATCAGTTCCGTCCAGGTCGCCGGCCGGCCCGAATCGCATCAGGGTTCAGATATTGACTCGTATAACTGGATTCGGTCGCACTTCGGCAGCCACCGACCGCCTGCAATGTCCAGAACTTGAACACTGTTTCTTCTGTTGGCTCGACATCTCGTGGAGGACGCTGCACGACTGTCACCTGCAGGGCGGGTCGCTCATTCAGCGCACCGAGTTGATTCGGCCTACCGAGATTGCTCGGCGTACCGAGATTCCTCGGCCTACCGAGTTTACTCGGCGTACCGAGATTACTCGGCGTACCGAGATTACTCGGCGTACCGAGATTACTCGGCGTACCGAGATTACTCGTCGCAGCCGAAAAACTCCTCGAGTAGCTCCATACCACTCTTATAGCGGTCCGTTTGCTCCAGGTAGAGCAGATACCCCCCACGCACCGGTTTCATCCATCTAAGTTGCTGGTCCGGCGGCAGTTCGTGGAAGGGGCCTACCCGGCACTGGTAACCCTTCCGAGTGAGAAAATCACGCGCCGCTTCCAGTGCCGCCAGGTTTTCCAGTTGGAGCACCGGTACCAGATCCTGAGAATTGTCCATCGTTTGCACTCCCACTATCCAGTTTGTCTCTTAAAGATAGAGATGCTGCAGGTTTCACTTCTCAAGTGGCGGCGCCGGACGCATCCCCAGCGTCGGATCGATGCTGGCGGGCGCCTGGCCGGTGACCCGGTCGCTCACCCAGGTGACCTGGAAAAAACCGCCCGGCTCGCCGGCCAGCTGGTGGTGGAAAATGGGATAGGTGACCGTGGCGATCCACTCCCAGGGACCGTCGGGTGCCGCCGCCTGGTAGATGTTGTAGCGGTCCGCGCCCGCCTGGGGGCTCCACCAGAGCATCACCGCATCGTCGACCGGCGTGTATATCACCTGCAGGTCTTCGATGCCGGGCGGCTGCTCCATCAACACGCCGTTCAGACAGATATCATCCAGATACCAGTACCAGTCGTAGTCGGCGTGGTACTCGAACATAAAGCGAACCTGCTCTTCTCCGGCCGCCCACTCGGTAATGTCGACCAGTTCGTCAGTGATGATCTCCACATCACCATACTCATCCGAATCCCACTCCGCCAACATAATGGGCCAGGTGTCGCCACCGTCGATGGACCCCCGCACATAGGCCAGGGTCCAGGAACCGCTGAAACCCATACGCAGGCAGTGCCAGAAACCGAATTCCAGGATCGCCTGGTTGCTGCAGTCGAACACCGGGCTGATCAGGGCGGCATGCTCCTCGACCTGCGGCATGCCATAGTGAATATACGCGGTGTTGCCTTGCCCGTTGTAGATGGAGATCTCCCAGCTGTTGCCGGGACCCCAATCTTCAATGGTCCAGTCCTCGAAACCGTTTTCGAAGTCATGGAAGTAGGCCAGATCCTGTGGTTCCAGGATCTGGAAGGACCAGGTCTCGCTGGTGACGCTGTTCAGGTTCTCGCTGGCATCGGTCGCCGTGATGCGGTAGTCGATCTGGGTGCCGGCGGGCGTCGGTCCCGGGATATCCGCGCTGCAGTCCCCGGAGGCGTAGGCCAGGGGTCGGGAGTGCCAGGCACCATCGTTAAAGCGGTATTCCAGCTCCGCCTCTAATCCGGAGGGATCCCAGATCGAGGCGTTGACCGGCCAGGGTCCGGTCCAGTTCTGGCTGTCTCCCAGGGGATCGTGGAAGATCACCGGCGGGGCGGTATCGGGCGGGAATCCGAGCGGCGGAAATACCACCGCATCCAGCCAGGCGCAGTTCTCACCGCCGCCCCCGCTGCCGTCCCGGGTAAAAATCCAGCTCAGCGTATGGGGGCCGGCGGTCAGTTCATAGTCGGTTTCCTGCCAGGCGTTCTCGCCGCTCCAGGCGCCCAGCGCTTCACCATCCACGCTGAAGGTCAGTTCATCACCGCCCTGGGAAGAGGTGCGCACCCGGAAAGTAATCAGATCGTCTGTGGACAGAATCACCTGCATCTCGAGTGCGCTGGACTCATCACTCTGCACGCTACCGGAACACGCACAGTAAGTGCCCTCGAAGGGTTCGGTGTCGTCGATCCGCCAGGGAGCGACTCCCGCCATCTCCCAGGGGGCGAGACTGAAGTCGCCGGTTTCAAAGCCATCCTCGATCAGACCGATTCCGAGGAAGAACTCCTCCATCTGTTCGTAATAATCGCCGCTCAGCAGTAGTTGCATGGCGGCGGCGTGACCGATCGGAGTCTCCGGATAGACCATAACGGAGAAGGTAATCTCTCCCGCTTCCCCCGGCGCCAGGTCCGGTAGAGAGGCTGAGTTTACTATGATGTAGATATAGGGATCGGTCGTTATCAACATCCCGCCGATGTCCTCGGCATCACCACTGCCTTCGTTGAGTATCGTGATGGCCAGTCCCGCGGTCTCTCCCGGATCAAGTATGCCGTCCTCCCCATCGAGGATAGTGATGCCGTTCAGGATCAGCTGCGGTGCGTACACCATCAGCGTGAAGCCGGATTCCCAGAACTCCTCACCCGCGGTGGCCGTCAGCGTGAAGTAAGCGACGTGTCCGTCCGGTGCTTCCGGGAACACGGCGACCTGGAAGCCGGCTTCCACCGTGGCGGAGGCTTCCGGATCTATATCGCCATAGAACTCCTCGGCGTCCAGCAGTGTCACGAATTCATCCCCGGTCTGGAGTGTGACGGTGACATCGTAGGCGGTCTCCACGCCGAGGTTGTAGACGACAATGGAGAGATAGGGTTCCTCCCCCGGATTCAACTGGGCGTTGATATCCATGACATAACACTGATCGAAAACGACGTAGGGACCGTCCGGCGGAATGACGCTGACCTCGCCCTGATAGACCATGTGATTGTAAGCGGTCACCGTCAGCGTCAGTATAGCGCCGACCGTCGGTGACTCCAGCAGGGTGATGACGGCGTTGCCGCCGGCGTCGGTCAGGGCGCTGCCGTAGAACACCCCCTCCGCGTAGAGCGCACAGAGCGCTCCTTCCACGCCGCTGACAGTCACTTCGTAAGTCGGTAGTGTGCTCAACAGCGCGCCGTCGTGCAGCACGGTCAACTCCGCCGGCGAATCGGTACGCACCAGCAGGGTGGGATCGCCGAAGATGGTCCAGGCGAGGAACTCTTCGACCCCGTCGCCACCATAGTCGTCCATCATCTGCATGGAGCCGTTGAAGCAGAGGCCGCCGTAGGTGTGTTTCAGATCCTGCACCAGCAGGTCGACGATTTCATCCTGCGCCGACATCGGCGGACTCCAGGACTGGCTGATCGTGGAGGCGTACATACTGATGGCGCCGGTCGGCTGACCGGCATCGGTGGCGCGCAGCCAGGCTTCGGCGAAGCAGGTGCCGCCGACGAACTGCCCGTTGACGCAGGCCACGCTCTGGATGAACGGCAGCATGTCGATGTTCACCAGTGCATTGATATTGTTGATGTTGAAACCGGTGGATCCCCAGCTGGTGGTGGAGCCGTGGCCGCAGTAGTTGATGATGGAGCGGCCGTCGTTGAGCCCGTCCGACACCATCTGAGCGGTGCCGTCGGGATCGTAGATCTGATCCACTTCGGTGTAGGTGTAGGCCAGCAGGTCCAGGCGGATGTTATCGACATGTTCGTTGTCGTACTCACCGTCGTCACCGGGCCCCTGGTTGGACGCGACTCCCATACCTTTGTGATACCAGGTGGCGGTAGCCGCATCCCGCTCGTATTCCACCGTGCGTTCCACCATCGTCGCGACCTGATCCGGCGTCTCACCGGAGAAACGGCCCACGAAAATGTCGGGATAATTGTCGGAGCCGGCCAGCAACGAGTAGCTGGGATCGGAGGCGCCGCCGTTGGCGGTGAGACTGGGGATATCCTCAGCGTCACCCACCAGCAGCAGGAAGGTCAGTCCCTGGTTGTCGTAGATCTCCTGCACGTAGTTGAACACCTGGGTGGCACTGTAACCTATCTCCGCGATGTCGACCATCTGGCTGGGGATACCCTTCTGCAGTTTCCACTCGAGCAGCGGATGCATCGTCTCCCAGTAGTTGCCGTGGGTGATGATCAGGAGGTCGCCCACCTCGTCGAGCGGAGTGTAGCGTTCATTTGTCTCGAAGTTGATGAAATGACGCCGGTACACCTGGTGAAATTCACCGTCCACCGTCGCCGGCAGAGCCGTCCGGATGATCTCGTTGGCGCCGCTGCGCTCCTGCGCCCTCACCGCGACCTGAATCCGGTGGAAAACCCGCAGGATATTCGCTTGCGGCAGCCAGAGGAACGGCTGGAAGTGAACCACCTGGCCGCGGAAGTCGCGCAGGATGTAGGGCGCGTCCAGGAGGGCCGGCGCGGAGGGGAAGGGTTGATCCTGGTAAGCGGGACCGAAAGTGTAGGGGACGGTCGCCGGATCGGTGTCACGGGTGATGATCCCCTTGGAGGGCTCCGGTGTCAGGCCGGGAAAGTCGGTATACTCCAGCTCCAGGATTTCCAGGACGGAGCCTCCCCGGTCCGGAATGACGATACTGGCGGTAAGGTGGGGCAGGGCGGGAGCGCCGGCGGTTTGGAAACGGGGAGCGCCGGCCAGGGTGATGGCGTGACAGGTTTCACCCCCGATGACGAGTTCTTCGCTGTCAAAGCCGGCGATCGTGCATTCGAGCCGGCTGTCGCCCCAGGTGCCGTCGATAACTCTGATGCCGGTGGTGCTGACGGTGGGAAGGGTCTGCTGTGCCGCGAATGCGGTCACGAACGCGGATGACAGAGTCAGGATCGACAGCGCGATCATCGCGAGTGTGACGCCGGACCGGTGGCGAGCCTTGAAACTGCTGCGTTTACGTCTCCACATGGGGAACCTCCTATCCAGAACGGTAAACCTTTTTCCCAGATTCGTGACCAGGTTGGGCGGTTGAAACAGAATCGAAGAACGGGTTGAATCCCGTAATGCTTGATACACCTCGAAGGCGAATCCTCTGGCCGCTGCCAGCTGTTCAAGCTTTCGAAACGGTTCAACCTGAAATAAAAGATACGTACATTATCAATGCAAAAAATATGCCGGATCGATTCGAAAAGAGTGAACCTGGAACACCCGGCTGGAACAGACTGGAACGCGATCGGATATATCAGAAAATAAACGACTTACGACAGTTGCTACAACTCCACTCCACCGTACGGGTTCAAGCTGACCCGGAAGATGGTTGATAAAAACTTTAGACTGTCAGAGTTATTTACTTTCAATCCGTTTTCTTTTCTTAACCGCCCACACCTCACGACAGCTCCCTTCGCCACTTGTCTACTGCTCCACAATCAAATCCAACCAAGTCTGCAGCGCCGGTCTCGGTTCATCGTTTTCATCATAGAACGAGACACTGCCGAAGACCTCCCAGGCGGTTCCCGATCCGTGCCAGTAGTAGAGATGGAGCCAGTTCAACAGCGGGATACCGCGATTTCCCAGCCACTCCGGCAACCGTTCGACGAAATCCCCCTGCGCCTGTTCCGTGGCCAGCCAGGGGGGATCGAGTGAGCCGAGTGCTGCCGCCGGCCAGCCGGTCTCGGTGATGACGATTGGCAGCGTTCCGATCCGGTCGAACAGCGGTTGCAGATAATCCGGCGGCACCTCCTGCGGTGTGTCGTAGACGAGGAAGGGATAAGTGGTGATACCGATCAGGTCGAGCAGTTCCAGGTTGTGGTCGGTCAGTGCCTCCCACCAGGGGGCGTCGTAACCGGCGTTGGGCGCGATACCCGCCAGGTGTTCGTAGTTGAAGACGACGCCGAGCCGCGTCTCAGGTGAGGCCGCCTTCACGGCCGGGTAGGTCGTTTCGTAGAACTCCAGCCAGTTGGCGTAGTCGGCGGCATTCTGCTCGTAGTAGCTGCTGTTCTCAT
Source organism: uncultured Bacteroidia bacterium (assembly GCA_964517435.1). GTDB lineage: Bacteria > CAIWAD01 > CAIWAD01 > BS150m-G50 > BS150m-G50 > BS150m-G50. The sequence goes on from CAZFEC010000004.1 coordinate 108,242, forward strand.
TGCCGAGGAAGAGATAAGGCGGGGAATGCTCAATGGCGAATTGAACCGTCATGGCGGCGAACAGCTCCCGGGCCGCGGTGTTGGTCCAGTTATCGGTCGTGTCGGTCGGTACCCGCAGGTGCAGCGTGGTGCCGCTCCGCCAGCCGAAGACCTGAACCGGCGTGTAGTCGTAAGTCGCGGTGTTGGCGACGACCAGCAGCGCGGCGCTGGGAATGGCGCCGGCGTCGCTGCCTCCGCTGACATCATCCCGCCAGGCGCAGTTGGACATGACCGCGGCATCACCCATGGCGGCGATCTGCTCGAAGAAGGTCCCGACGGCGCCCGGATTCCCCGGATGCCCCGGCCAGGAGAGGCCGAAGCCCTTTACCGCGTACTCCGGTTCGTTATCGCCGTTGCCGTCGTCGGGGTCATCTCGAGCACAACCGCTCCAGAGCAGTGCTCCGAACAGGCCGTAGAGTAAAGGGCGGCAACCGCCGCCGGATCGAATCAAGAATCACCTCACTGTTTCGGGATCGGTCCACCAGATTTCGGCACCTGGCGCCTCTGTTGATGTTATTCTGAAAGTTAGCATTCGCCATCCGTATATCCAACTCGTGCACGGAATTCCCCTGAAGCCGTCAGCCTCACCTCTGCCTAAATGAATCCGCACCAGCCGCGTCATTGCTTTAAATGGCGCAAATCAGTACTTTCAAGTGACGAATAACGAGTAAACAGTAGCAGTAAATAGTAAATCGCTATCCTACCTATCTGACCTGATCACGCAAACATCGGCAAACCCGCAGGCGCGGAATTCCGCCGGCGCCGAACTACGGTCTGCGCGAACGGAGGGCTTTACAGCCGGTGGTCGGAGTCAGAGGAGGTATGAATGTTTCGTATGCAACGCATTGTCGTCACCCTCACGCTAACGTTGACCTGCCTTACTCCCCTCCTGGCGATCGATCCTCCGGTCGCGGCGATTCATCTGGTGGAGAACGGTGAGGAACTCACCATGATGCTGACCTGGACGGCGGTAGCGGAGGCGGACTATTACGGCATCTACTCCTGCAGTACGGCTTGTGACGAGGCCGGTTTACCGCTGCGCTTCATCGACAGCGGCCAGCTCTCCTGTGAGGTCAGCGGCAGCGAGCAGGGTTTCTTTTATGTTACCGCGGAGGCGGCTCCACAGCCGCCGGCCGGTTTTTGTCTCGTTCACGCCGGGACCTTCACCATGGGGCAGAACGGCGCCGCGATGCCGGAGCACACCATAACCCTGACCCGCTCCTTCTTCCTGGCCGAGCACGAAGTCACCAACGCGGAATACCGGGACGCACTGCAATGGGCTTATGACGGCGGCCTGGTCACGGTCGCCGGCGACTGGGTGCGGGCGCATGGGGTCGACATCTTCTTTCTGGGCGATCAGGAACATGGCGAGCTGCTCTTCGACGCCGACGCCGGGCAGTTCTATCTGCAGGCCGCCACCGCCGATCATGGCAGCTGGGGCCCCGGGATGGCTTTTCCGGGGGGATATGATCCGGCCGCTCACCCGGTCAAGTACGCCAACTGGTACGGTGCCGCCTGCTACTGCGACTGGCTGAGCCTGCAGGGGGGATTGACTCCCTTCTATAACGGCGACTGGTCGGTTGGACCGGGGCACGATCCCTACCAGGCGGAGGGTTACACCCTTCCCACCGAGGCGGAATGGGAGCATGCGGCACGCTATCATGACGGCCGCCGCTATCCCTGGGGCGATTATCCTCCCAACTGCAACTACGCCAATTTCTGGAACAACTACTTCTGCGTCGGCTGGACGCGGCGGGTGGGCGTCCTCCCCGCCGGCAACAGCCAGCTGGGCCTTCAGGACCTGGCGGGAAACATCTGGGAATGGTGCAACGACTGGTGGGACAACGATTACTATTATTCCACCCCGCCGGTCGATCCGCCCGGTCCCGTCACCGGAGTTGAGCGAATCATGCGCGGGGGTTTCTGGTTCTTCTCGGCGGAGATCCTCCAGTCAGCCAGCCGCGGCTATGTCGAACCGGAACACGCCAGTTACTATGCGGGATTCAGGCCGAGACTGTTGGTGAGTGACGAATGACAAGTGAAATATTGCCGAGTTTACATAATACCGACTTTAGCTACATAATAAACAACAGCATACATCGTCAATTTGCAGATTTACCTCAGTATCTCCTTGTTTTTCAACGTCTGGTCATGGTCCGACCCCGTTCGACAACCTGCTGAACCCTCAAGGCGAATGAGTAAAAAAACGCGAAAATCATCGAGTTCTTGACGAAAACGGCCGTTTCCCACCCATTATCGCACAATTTTGCGCCATTTTCGCGTGAAATTGAAAAGGGGGCGCCGAAGCACCCCCTTGATCGCCTTACACAAATCATCATCGATCATCATCGATTCGGTACCGCCGTGCCGTTGGCTTTTTCCTCCTCACCAGCGGTGATCACCATCTCCCGGTATGCCGTCACCAGGTAATAGTATTCTCCGGTCGCGTCTTCGGTGTACATCGTTTCCCATGGGCTCGCGATCAGATTCCCCGGGCCCGGCGTGAAGTAGGGCGTAGTGTCGCGATAGACGTTGAAGTGCATAACCCAGATCGGATAGCTCCAGGTCAGAGTCACTACCTCGTCACTCGGTTCGTAATCGATCTGCAGATCGGTTACAGCCGGCAGCGGCTGCCAGGTGAACGGTGCCGGTCCGCCGTGGTTGTTCCCCTCGTCGCTTTCGGCTACCTCCTCCAGGCAATCAGCCAGCAGCCAGGCGGACCAGGCGGCGGCCGTTTCGGAAGTCGCCCAGAAGGAACCGTCGTAGGTGCTCCCGGCCGGGATGCTGCCGACGATCAGCGTCTGATCCGGCGTGTCGAGCGGCGTGGGCGGCACGGCAAGGTCGCTGTAGAATCCGAGCGTGAACTGGCCGCTGGGTCCCGCTCCCAGGTTCTCCACGGTGAAGTAGAGCTCGACATAGTCGTGCGGGTAGGCCTCGGCCTGACTCCAGTAGAGGTCGCTGATTGAGAGGTCGGGATCACCGCCCGCGATCCAGTTGATGATACCGTCGGGATCGTCTTCCCATGCTTCGCCGGAGAAGCCCCCTGTGGCGCCGGCAAAGGTTACCGTCTCAAAAGGTGGTTGGGGGATGTAGCGCGATACATTGAACATTCCGTTCCAGGTATTGTCCGGGAAGTGAGCTCCGTCGATAACCAGACCGGATTGAGTACTGTTGATCTGCAGCAGCGTTCCGAACATCGGGCCCTGCTGGAAGGTGCAGTGATGCAGCGTGTGCACCGGATCCAGGTTGCCATAATTGCCAATGTTGATACCCTGGGTGTCCATGTACTCGAACAACGCGTACTCGGCGCTCAGGGTACCACCTTCACTGACATTACAGTAGTAATGGCCGCTACCGCTGCGGCTGAGGATCGCCGGGTGCGTATCAGCGCCCAGCAGTTCCAGCCGGCCCATCACGTACACGCCGCCCATGTCACCCAGCAGCAGCTGCGAATCGGGCGAGAGGTTGAGTATTCCATTGGTTCCGATCGAGCATTCGTAATAGTCAGCCAGGCTTAACGTGTGTCCGTTGAGCTGCAGCGTACCGGAGGTCACCTGCAGGCCGCCGCTGAGGGCCAGGTCGTTCTGTAGTATCGCCGGTTCCAGCCGTTCTTCCCGGGTCTGATCCGCTTCCTTGACTGCAGGTGAGGGTGTCACTTCCCCCTGTGCCTCCGGTTCAGCCTTCTGTACCAGCAGATCGTAGAACTGGTAGGTCCCCTGCAGGTCGACCAGCTGTTCCGCCGCGCCGGTGAGGCAAAGACTGGAATTGGGATCGTAGAAGTTAGCTCCGGGAGCCTGGTAGATATCACCCTCGAAGTAGTGGGTCTCCACCGGTTCATTGAAGCCCTCCAGGCTGCCGGCCAGCAGGTTCAGATCGTGCTGGATCCAGAGGTTGGACTGATAGTACAGGGTGCCGCTTGCCTTGTCGATGGTCAGATCCCAGAACTCGGCGGTAGGCCAGGTCTCGATCCACTGTTCACCGGTGCCGTCGAAGGTAACTACCGAGGTGCCGGGATTGAATCCCACCCTGTAGTCATAGGTGGAGTTGTAGTCGAACCAGCTGCCGCCGACATCGATCTCGATACCGTTGAAGAGTGGATACGCGCAGAGCCCGGCGCCGCCGTAGATCTCAATACTACCTTCCACATCCAGCGTCACTCCTTCGTTCAGCATCAACGGTCCGGAGCTGATCCAAAGGTTGCCGAGTACATCTACCGTAAGCAAATCCTCTATCTCGAAGAAATAGCCGGTCGTCGTCGGTTTGGTCACGGTCAGGTCGAAGAACGATTCGTCGTTGTGGATCGAGGCCGGCATATCGCCGAAAAATGTGACGCTGGAGTTCGTCTCCAGGAACCCGAGGGCACCGCGCAGGTTGGTCCAGTTCAATCCCACGGACACGCTACCCTCGTCCGGGTCCAGTTGTCCGCCGGTCTCGATCAGCAGGTCACCGGCGACGGTCAGAGCATTCCCATTCAGGTCGAGGGTACGGTTGATGAGATGCAGCTCGCCGTTAACTGTCAGCGGGTTTGTGGTAGAAACGTTACCTCCGCTCTTGTCGATGGTCAAGTTGTGAAGGTAGTTGCCGGCTGCGCATTCAAGGGAGGAATAGAGACCGCCTGTGAACTCACACAGACCGCCGCTGGGTTGCAGACCGTTCTCGTAAAGTGCAAACAAATGTCCTCCCAGCCGGATGATACCACCGGAGATAAGACTGCCATTGGAACCACCGAACTGCAGCCCGTCATTTGTCACCTCGAACAGACCGTCGCTCATGTAGAGCGCCCCGGCAATGCTCATGAAGTTGCCGGTGTAGGCGCGGTCGCACAGCACCTGCCCGCCGACCAGGGTCAGTGACCCGTAGGTGTCCAGGATGAAGTTGTCATGCACCGTCAGCCACCCCTCACCCAGAGCCAGATTGCCGTTGATCGTGACGTTGGTGCCTTCGATGTACCCACCCGCATCTACGGTGATCGTCGCGTTGGCGGGCAATTCGAGAGGAGACTCCAGCAGCAGATTTGCACTCTGTACGTTGAGAGTATTACCGGGATTAACATGAAGTGTTCCAACAACTTCATGCGAGTAGCCGTTGTCATCAAGTGTAACCTGATTCCCCTGGAACTTGTCGATATACAGATCGCCGAACTGGGCATTGAGACTGTGGCTGTAGTTGTGGATCTCCCCCGGATTCATGCCATCCATGTAGACAACGGTTCCTCCCGGTAGCAGTGGAACATTGCAACCTTCATAGAAGATCCACCTGCCCTCGCAGTGAATCTCGCCGCCTCCTGAACCGCTGCACAGCGAGCCATCCCGCCAGAGCATGTCCGTGCCTACCCTGACATAATCGTCCGCGTCCATCAACAGTTGACCGGTGATATCAAAATCACCATCCATGTCAACCACATGACTGTCCGGACTGAAAAAGCCGCTGCTGAAGATCAAATCACCATCGAGATCCAGCGTCGATACAACGCTGACGCTGTTCATCCGCGACACCGGATAGGAGGTGCCGTCGTGACGGTAACGGAGAGTCTGTTCGCCGGCGGCACGCTTCCCCTTGCGACCGGTTTTTCCCAGCTCTGGCAGGGCGACCGGCCGGTCGCCCCTGCTATCTCTGCTGGTTGTCTTGTCGATCCTGACGTCGTGGAAGCTGCTGCCGATACCGTGCCCCAGAACGACATCGCTGCCACCGTAGAGTTCAATCGCACCACCTGCCGGGTTGAAGTCATGCCGCAGCCCGGTAAAGCTGCCGGAGGTTCGGATTGTACCGCCTGTAATGATGTCGGTCAGAGTGTATTCACAGTCATAGAGACAGATTCCGTTGTCTTTGAAGTCGAGCACACCACCGCTCATTGTGATGTAGGCATTCTGTGTGTAGGGCCAGTAGCTGTCGATCGGATAGCCGCCGTGGATATTCATCGTACCGCCGGTAATGGTGATCCCACCGTTGAGGTCCACCCAATTTAGGCCGTCCTGATGTAGATTCAATTCACCCGCGTTGACGATATAGCTACCCTGGATGGTGGAGGTGACGATGTCGGCGGCGGTAAAGACCGCGCCGTTGATACGTAGCGTGCCGATGCTCCAGTGCCAGTTCTCACAGTTGATCGTCCCGGAAGGACAGTACAACTCGCCGAACCAGTTCTGCAGGTGCAGGGTAGGAATATCGGTGTCGCCGATAAGTGCCTGATCCTCTGACACACTGTAAAAATGCACTGTACCAGTGCTGGTGCCCAGTACCCCCGGGCCGGCGTGATTATTCCAATCGCCTTGCAGGTAGAGGTCGTAAGACCACAGGTTGAGATACCCCGATATGGTACTGAGATCGCCATTCACATACAGATCGCTCATCAGTTCTATATCGCTGTTGATCAACGTCAGGTCATTGAAGTAGTCCATCTCGGTAGTGGTCAGATTCGAGTTGGAGTTCTCGAAGATGAATTCACCAGCGTTGAAGTTGAAATAGGAGCCGGGCAGCTTGTAGATACCGCCGTTCAGCGTGACTCTGTATGAGGAGTTCCCTTCCAGCTCGGTGTCGTTCAGAAGTATCAGATTACCGGTGATGGTGAAATCCTCTGTACATAAGCTGCTGAACTGGAGGCCATAGTCATCCTTGTGGTTCTCTATGTTATGAAGGGAGGTACGGCTGTCGTGGTTCTGGATACCAGCGCCTTCAGGACCCTCGAATATGAAGGATCCGGATTGTGGATCCACCAGCGCGCCTGACTCGACAATCAGGTTGCCGGAGACCCGGACCTGAGTGTTATCGCCCATATCGAGGTCGCAACCCGGCTCACAGTAGAAATGCATCATGACATCGAATGTAGAGAACTCATCCGCCATGTGCAGATCGCCGGCGACACGAGCGTGACCGTGAACATCCAGATCGTGATTAAGAGTCAGGGAAGCGCCCGGTTTCAGATCCAGATCATTGCACTCGGCGAGTGAATCTTCAATGATAGGGTAATTGGGGCAACCGGTAGAGATGATGACATCCGTATCTGAATCGGGCACAATGAAGCTGTGCCAGTTATCGGGATCGTGCCAATCGGTAGAAACAGCGCCGCTCCAGCTGCCGGAGGGGTAAATGTGGAGTCTGAACTCACCATAGCCGTCAGTTGAAGAGCTTATACAGAGTCCAAACCAGTCCGCCTCTGAAACCTCACACTTGAAGGACAGATCGTCCTATGCTCCCCCTCCGCCTGAGGCGGCAGTCTGGTAGAATTCATTGCGAGCCCTGTAGTACGGAGTTTCCCCGAAATGATACAGCGCCATGAACAAATCTGCGATTCCGGTCTCCATTCGTTCCAGAAAGAATGAGTACTCACCTGGTTCCAACCAGACATCGTACGTCTCCACCACTTCAAAGAAGTCCCAGATCACATCGTAAGCGTTTCCCACCTCCAGGATTTCCGTCCCTCCTTCAAATTCCACCAGTGCCGGATCTCCATCCTCCGGACCGATCACCTTGATACCCCGATACTCTTCCGGCAGCGAGTGTCCATCCAGAACCACATATGGGGTATCGTACCAGCCCGGCATTGTAACCACCGGATCGACAAAGGAGGTGTCTCCGTAAAGCTCAAAGGTCCACAGATCACCCACGAAATTGCGCACTCCTACCGCACACCAGGTCGTGTCGGCCTGTTTGAATTTGAAGTAGTCAGGATCGGAATCGCTTTCCCTCCAGACATCATTCGAAAGCTCCGGCAGGCCACCCCCCTGGTAGATAATGAAACTTCCCCAACTGCCATCGGCTCCCAGCAGCTCGTGAGTGCCATTGTCGTTTACATGAACCTTGATGCGACAATCTCGTGAATTCGTTCCGTTCGGTATCTGCCAGTCGTAGACACCGTCATTTTCTGTATAGTCGACAATCTCTATCCAGCTTCCCGCGATTCCCCCCTCCAGCGAAAGGTAGATGCTTGCATACGTATCCGCACTGTAATCGCCATCCCAGGTAATGGAACAGAAATCGCCGTCGGAAATGACTTCGGCATCGCCGGCCCAGCCGTGCCAGCCGGTATCACCATGTGGCGCTGTCAGCTTAACTCCTTCCTGTGCCCAGGAGCTGTTCAGGAAAGCCACACACACATGATCGAGAACATTCTTATGACGGCGATTAAGGGTGCCGCTATTGGGATCGTGGTTGAGAAATTCGTTGTTGGCGTTGTTGTAACCGACACAGGTCATGGAATGACCGATAATGCCGCTGATCAGAGGATGACCATCGTCGACCGTGTCACGCAGGTAATCCCAGAACCAGTCGTAATCATGAAAATAGTACCAGTCACCGGTCGCTCCATATCCACGGTCGTCCGCCACCTCGATGATGCCGTCAGCGATGTCCTGAATCCAGGTAGAGCCTTCGCTATTGGTGTCCATCGCCACTTTCAAATCATGAGCCGAATCAGGTACGTGGTGATCGTCATGATCCTGGATGTCATCCCAGCGGGAAAACTGATACTTGACCAGGTTGCCGTATTTCCAGGGTCTTTCCACACTGATGTTGTCCCACCAGCACAGCAGCATTGAGCCGGAGCAGGGGGAACAGCCGTATGTCCACTGGATGTACGGCATGTGATCCTCCCAGGGGATAAAGACATCGTCACGGGAAAGCGTGCGGGTGCCGTTGGCGAAGGCGTCCCATTCCGCCTGGAAGTCCTCCGTTGCGACAAAGAAGCTGTTTTGCGCCTGAAGGTGAGCCTGGAATTCCGCAGCTGTTTTTGATTGTGCAGGTGGTGTGGGATTAACCACAACCGTTTTACCGGGAGTGGTGAATTCATACCAGATATCATTGAGGCCGAGTAGATAGGTGCTACCTGAACTGCCATCTGCCGCAAGGGCTGTAGTCGCCTGCTGCTTGATCTCCGTGCCCAGGGCGTAGTCAGGTGAGAGCCCCTCCATTCGCTCCAGGAACGGTGGCATATCGCTGCGGGCCGACATCAGGATGCTGGCGTATTCGCCGTCGCCCCATTGCCCCTGGAAATCACCGGCTGCACCGCGGCCAGCACACAGCGCTTTCAACTCACTGGCATCAGGGAAAGCCTTCCCCCGGGCATAGTTAAACCGGTAGGCGATCACCTCGCCATCGATCCAGTAGTAGGGAATCGGTTCCGTACCCTGTACCTCCCCCCAGACCGCCCCGGCGTTGCGATCGGCGATCGGTTGGATTACGGTCAACGGGATTATTTCACCCTGAGTCACAGGTAACACCTTGGCATCCTGCTCTGGCACCATCACCCTGGCGAACAGCTGCGAAGTACAAATGCAGATCACTGCAAACGAAATTAGAGCTATACGCGTTTTCATCATGAACCCCCAATATTGTTGTATCTCTGAATGTGTATTAGCTGCTAACAGAACAGGCAAGAAGTATGCCAGCGCAAGTTAACAATCAACGGGGAATTATGCCACTAATGAAAACG